>NZ_CP027236.1:648803-1297606 GCF_002999235.1 Actinomyces sp. oral taxon 897
GCCTGGACGTGGCCGGGACCGTGGAGGCCGTGGGGGAGGGGGCCGAGCAGGCCGCGACCATCCCCGAGCTGGGCGTGGGCAGCCGCGTGGTCCTCCACCACGACCTGCGCCGCGGCGGGGGCTACGCCGACTACGTGGTGGTGGACGCCTGCGCCCTGGCCCGGATCCCCCAGGGGGTCTCGGCCCAGGACGCCGCCGCCCTGCCCTGCGCCGCCATGACCGCCTACCAGGCGCTGACCCGCCTGGCGCTGACCTCGGGCAGCAGCTTCCTGGTCACCGGCGGCGCCGGAGGGGTGGGGGGCTACGCCGTCCAGCTGGCCCGTCACCTGGGGACCCGGGTCATTGCCACGGCCTCGGCGGCCAACCTGGACTACGTGCGCTCCCTGGGCGCGGACGAGGTCATTGACTACCAGGCCCAGGACGTGGTGGCCCAGGTGCGTGAGCGCACTGACGGGCGCGGGGTCGACGCCGTCCTGGACACGGTGGGCAGCCGGTCGGCCACCGACAACCTGCGTGCCCTGGCCTTCAACGGCGCCCTGGCGTACACGGCCGGCCGCCCCGACCTGGACGTCCTGCCCCCCTTCGGGGTCGCCCCCTCGCTGCACGAGATCTCCCTGGGGGCGGCCTACTCCCACGGGGACGAGGTCGCCGTGCGCGACCTGTCTGTCATGCTCGCCGAGTTGCTCTCCCTGCTGCTGGAGGGCGGCATCGACCCCTGTGTCCAGGAGGTAGTCGACCTGGAGGACGTGCCCCGCGGCCTGGAGCGCCTGGCCACCGGGCACGGGCGGGGCAAGATCGTGGCCGCCGTCAGCCCCGAGCCCCAGGAGGACCTGGTCGCGAGCGACGACGCCGGGGACAGGATCCGCGAGGAGGTGGCCCAGGTGATCAGTGCCGGGATCGAGGACGAGGACGCCTAGGAGGTGCGTGCCGCCTCCGGCGCCGGGGACGACGCCGCGCGGCAGAGAGGCCTGAGCCGGTAGGACCGGTCGGGCCCCGTCCCTCGTCTCCTGCCGCGGCAGGCGCCCCGCCGTCACCGACGCCGGGGCGCGAGCACCGGCCCCTGCCGTAGCGGACCGGCCGTCGGCGTCGCGTGAGGCGACGTCGGCACTGACACCCGGCCCCTGCCGCGGCAGGCGGCCGCCTCGGCACTGCGCCCACCGCCGCCTACCTGGTCCACAGGTCTGAGAGGCAGCGGACACCCGGATTGCTTGCACTAGAAGATATATCGTGTCATAGTCTCTTCCAGTGCTAGCAGGATTGAGGTGGTCGGGTTGCCGCGTCCGTCGGACCCTTTGAGGGCCCCGGATCCCGGGCCCGCCCCGGGAACCGAGGAACCCACCCCTGGTGCTGGGCCCACGCCCAGTGCCGGGCCCGCCCCGAGCGCCGAGCTCACCTCAGACACCGGCCCCGCCTCAGGCACCCGGCCCACTGGCACCGGGGCTGCCGGGACCGGCTCCCCGGGAACCGGGGCCGCCACCAGCCCGGCGTGGGAGGCCGAGGCCCGTGACCTGGCCGGCCAGGTGCTGCGTCACCTGGGGGCGATGCACCACGGCAGGAGCCAGGACATCCAGGCCGGCACGCGGGGTGAGACCGCCGTCCTGCTCTTCCTGTCCCACCGGCGTGGCGGACCGGGGCGCCCGGAGACGGACGCCTGTCTCACCCCCGGCGTCCTGGCTGCCGCCCTGGGCCTGAGCAGCGCCCGCGTAGCCAATATCCTCAAGAGCCTGGAGCGCAAGGGACGGGTCGAGCGTCTCCACGACACCGTGGACCGCCGGCGGGTGCTCGTCCGGCTCACCCCGGCGGGGCAGAAGGAGGTCCGCCGTCGGGGCGAGGAGATGCTGGCCAGCACCACCTGCCTGCTCACGGCCCTGGGTCCTGAGGACGGGCGCGCCGCGGTGCGCATCCTCGGACGGATCCGCGAGCTCGTGGACTCCGGGGCCCTCCCCCCGCCCCCGCCGCCTGCGGACACCTGACCACCGGCCCACCGCGCAGCTGGCCGGCCACGCACGCAGCCAGCTGGCCTACGCAGCCAGCCCACCAGCTGGCCCGCACACGCAGCTGGCCCGCGCAGCCAGCCGGCCCACCGCGCCCCAGACCACCTTCCGCCCTGCCCCTTGGAGGCAGGGCCGTACGCTAAGGAGCAGCACATGCTGAACGTCCTGAGACGTCTTCCCCCCAGGGAGAGGCGTATGGCGGGCACCGCCCTCGTCTTTATCGTGCTCCAGGTCTGGCTGGATCTGAGGCTCCCGGACTACATGTCCACCATTACCACCCTGGTGACCACCCAGGACTCGGCCATGGGCGAGGTGCTCAGGCAGGGCGGCTACATGCTCGCCTGCGCCCTGGGCTCCATGGCCTGCGCGGTCGCCGTGGGCTACCTCGCCGCCCGCACCGCCGCGGGCCTGGCCCGCTCTCTGCGCGAGGAGGTCTTTGACCACTCCCTGGCCTTCTCCGACGCCGAGGTCGACCGGTTCTCGGCACCGAGCCTGATCAACCGCGTCACCAACGACGTCACCCAGATCCAGGGCGTCATCGCCATGGGCATGCAGGCCGTGGTCAAGGCCCCCATCCTCGCGGTGTGGGCGGTCATTAAGATCTCGGGCAAGGCCTGGGAGTGGACCACCGCCACGGCCGTGGCCGTCATTGTCCTGTGCACAATGCTCGGGGTCATTATCGTCGTGGCCATCCCGCGCTTCCAGCGCATCCAGGGCCTCACCGACGTCCTGGGGAGGGTCTCGCGCGAGCAGCTCACCGGCATCCGCGTGGTGCGCGCCTACAACGCCGAGGCGTACCAGGAGCGCAAGTTCGCCGGTGCCAATGACGACCTCACCGGCAACAACCTCGTGGCCAACCGGGTCATGGCGATTATGGGCCCTGGTATGATCTTTATCTCCTCGGGCCTGACCCTGTCGGTCTACGCCATTGGCGCCCACCTCGTCGAGGCCGCCGCCGGAGCGGACCGCGTGGCCCTCTTCGCGGACATGGTGGTCTTCTCCAACTACGCCATGCAGGTCGTCATGGCCTTTATGCTCCTGACGCTGGTCTTTATCCTCCTGCCGCGCGCCCAGGTCTCCGCCCGCCGCATTACCGAGGTCCTGCGCACCGTCCCCAGCGTCGCCGACGGCGCCACGGCCGACAGGGCCCCATCGGCCGCGCCCGGCCAGGGGACCGGCCAGGAGGGGACCGGCCAGGAGGCCGGTAGCGTCACCTTCGAGAACGTGTCCTTCCGCTACGCGGGGGCGGGCGACGACGCCCTGACTGACATCAGCTTCACCGCCCTGGCCGGCCAGACGGTCGCCTTTATCGGCGCCACCGGAAGCGGCAAGTCCACCCTGGTCAACCTCGTCCCCCGCTTCGCCGACGTCACTGCCGGACGTGTCCTCGTGGACGGCCGGGACGTGCGCGACCACGCCCTGAGCGACCTGCGCGACCGTATCGGCTACGTGCCCCAGCGCTCCTACCTCTTTAGCGGGACCGTGGCCTCCAACGTCGCCTACCCCCATGGGGACGAGCTCACCGAGCAGGGGCGTGACGCCGTGGGGCGGGCCCTGGAGACCGCCCAGGCCTCCGGGTTCGTCGCCGAGATGGAGGGCGGGGCCGACGCCACCATCACCCAGGGCGGTACCAACGTCTCCGGCGGGCAGCGCCAGCGCCTGTCCATTGCCCGGACCCTGGCCGCCAGCCCCGGGATCCTCATCTTCGACGACTCCTTCTCGGCCCTGGACTACACCACCGACCGCGCCCTGCGCCGCGCCCTGGCCCGGCGCGACCCGCGCGCCACCACCCTCGTGGTGGCCCAGCGCATTGGCACCATCCGCGACGCCGACCAGATCATCGTCCTGGAGCACGGCCAGGTGGTGGGCCAGGGGACCCACGCGGAGCTCCTCGCCACCTGCCCCACCTACCAGCAGATCGCCAGCTCTCAGCTCAGCAAGGAGGAGCTCCGTGCCTGACACCACCGACAGGACCGCCCGCCCCACCGGCCGGGCCGACGCCCGCCCCACCGGCCTGGCCACCAGCCGGGCCGACGACCGGACCGACGCCCGGCCCGAGGCGGAGGAGGTAGCGGAGGCGGCCCTGGCCCTGCGTCCCCGCCTCGTGGCCCGCCACACCGTCCGGGAGGGCTTTAAGGCCTACCTGCGGCCCCACCGCTGGACGATCTGCCTCTCGGCGCTCATGGCGCTGGGCGGCTCCGTCCTCAATCTCGTCGGCCCCTCCCAGCTCTCCAGGATCACGAACATCGTGGCCGAGGGGCTCACGGGCGGCGTCGACCTGGCCCGGGTCGGGCGCCTCACCGCGGTCCTGGCCCTCCTCTACGCCCTGGGGCTCGTGCTCAACTACGTCCAGGGCTACCTCATGGCCGGCGTGGTCCAGTCCACCACCCGCGCCGTGCGCCAGGACCTGTCGCGCAAGTTCAACCGGCTCCCGCTGAGCTACCTGGACTCACGCTCCACCGGCGACGTGCTCTCCCGCGTCACCAACGACGTGGACACCATGAGCCAGTCCATGAACCAGTCCATGTCCTCCCTGGTCTCCTCGGCGGCCCTCCTGGTGGGCAGCACCGTCATGATGCTCTGGACGAACTGGGTCCTCGCGCTGGCCGGCATTGCCGCGGCCCTGCTGGGCATGACCCTGACCATGGGGACCGTGCGTAGGTCCCAGGTGTACTTCCAGCGCCAGGCCGAGCAGCTGGGGGCGCTCAACGGCCACGTGGAGGAGACCTACGACGGCTTCACCGTGGTCAAGGCCTTCCGGGGCGAGGCGCGGGCCAGCCGCGTCATGCACGAGCGCAACGACGAGCTCTACGACTCCGCCTGGAGGAGCCAGTTCCTCTCGGGTCTCATGATGCCCCTGATGATCTTCGTCGGGAACCTCTCCTACGTGGTGGTCTGCGTGGTGGGCGCCGTGCTGACCATGAACGGGTCCATCGAGTTCGGCACGATCGTGGCCTTCATGGTCTACATCCGCCTGTTCACCCAGCCCCTGCAGACCGTCGGCCAGGTGGCCGCCTCCATCCAGCCCATGACGGCGGCGGCGCGCCGCGTCTTCACCCTGCTGAACGAGGAGGAGATGGGGCCGGAGATCACCAGCGACGACCCGGCGGGGGCGCCGCGCCCGGGGGAGGTGGTGCGCGGCGAGGTGGACGTGGAGCACCTGCGCTTCGGCTACACCAGGGACCGCGTCATCCTCCACGACCTGTCCGCACGGGTGGAGCCCGGCCAGAAGGTGGCCATCGTGGGACCCACCGGGGCGGGCAAGACCACCATCGTCAACCTCCTCATGCGCTTCTACGAGGCCGACTCCGGGAGGATCCGCATCGACGGGCACGACGTGACGGCCATGACCCGCGCCCAGCTGCGCGACCTGTTCGGCATGGTCCTCCAGGACACGTGGACCTTCCAGGGGACCCTGCGGGAGAACCTCGTCTACAACGTCGAGGGCGTGAGCGACGAGCGCCTGGACGAGGTCTGCGCCGCCACCGGGATCACCGAGCTGGTCCGCCAGCTGCCGCAGGGCTACGACACGCTCCTGGACGAGACGGTCACCCTCTCGGCGGGCCAGAAGCAGCTGATGACCATCGCCCGGGCCATGGTCAAGGACGCGCCCCTGCTCATCCTGGACGAGGCGACCTCCTCGGTGGACACGCGCACCGAGCTCCAGGTCCAGGCGGCCATGGACCGCCTCATGCACGGGCGGACCAGCTTCGTCATCGCCCACCGCCTGTCCACGATCAAGAACGCGGACCTCATCCTCTACCTCGAGGGCGGGGACGTGAAGGAGTCCGGCACCCACGACGAGCTCCTGGAGCGCGGCGGGGCCTACGCCACGCTGTACAACAGCCAGTTCGACCCCGCCTGACCCCCGCCCGGCGCCCGGCAGGTGGCGCGGGGCCGCAGGTGGCGCCAGGTAGTGGGGCCCGCAGGGCCGTGGCGCGGGGGCGGCGCACGCGCTTCTGGGCGCCTCACGCATAGGATCAGGCCACAATGACAGACAGCCCCGCCACCGGTACCACCCGCACCCTCGTCCTGCCCGGCGACCTCGCCCCCGTCCAGATCCTCGGCGCCCGCGACGAGGTGCTGCGCGCCGTCGAGAAGGGGTTCCCGGACGTGGACATCCATGTGCGCGGCACCGCCGTCACCGTCAGCGGCCAGGCGCCCCGGGTGGACACCGTCATGGTGCTGCTCAGCGAGCTCATTGACGTCGCCCGCACGGGCACGCCCCTGGGCGCGGACGCCGTCGAGCGCGCCATCAGCCTGCTGGAGGCCGCCGCCCGCCCCGTCGAGGTCCTGGCCGAGGACGTCCTGACCGCCCGCGGCCGCACCATCCGCCCCAAGTCGCTGGGGCAGAAGGCCTACACCGACGCCATTGAGGAGTCCACCATCACCTTCGGCGTCGGCCCGGCCGGGACCGGCAAGACCTACCTGGCCATGGCCAAGGCCGTGGACGCCCTGGCCCGCCAGCAGGTCTCCCGCATTATCCTGACCCGCCCCGCCGTGGAGGCCGGGGAGAGCCTGGGCTTCCTGCCCGGGAGCCTGACCGACAAGATCGACCCCTACCTGCGCCCCCTCTACGACGCCCTGCACGACATGCTCGAGCCCCAGGCCCTGCCCCGGCTCATGGCCGCCGGCACCATCGAGGTGGCGCCCCTGGCCTACATGCGCGGACGCACCCTCAACGACGCCTTCGTCATCCTGGACGAGGCCCAGAACACCACTCCCGAGCAGATGAAGATGTTCCTCACCCGCCTGGGCTTCGGCTCCAAGATGGTGGTCACCGGGGACACCTCCCAGGTGGACCTGCCCGGGGGCCGCCCCAGCGGGCTCGTCGTGGTACGGCGTATCCTTCAGGACGTGGAGGGGGTGCGCTTCTGCGAGCTCGGGGCGGCCGACGTCGTGCGCCACCGCCTGGTGGGCCGCATTATCGAGGCCTACTCCCGCTACGACGCCGAGGCGGCCGCCCTGGCGGCGGGGGAGGGCGGGCGCCACCGCGGGGGCCGCTACCGTCCCGGGGCCCGCCCCCGCAACCAGCCCGCCGCAGCCGTGAGGAGAACCGCGTATGACCACTGAGGTCAACAACGAGACCGACGTCCAGATCGACGGCGCCGAGTTCGCCGCCCTGGCCGACCACGTGCTGCGGGCCATGCACGTCAACCCCATGGCCGAGCTCAATATCATCTTCATTGAGCCCGACCCCATGGCCGAGCTCCACCTGCGCTGGCTGGACCTGCCCGGCCCCACCGACGTCATGAGCTTCCCCATGGACGAGCTGCGCCCGGGCACACCCGGCTCCGAGACCCCGCCGGGGACCCTGGGCGACATTGTCATCTGCCCCCAGGTGGCCGCCCAGCAGGCCCTGGCGGCCGGGCACTCCACGGTGGAGGAGATGCTGCTGCTGACCACCCACGGCATCCTCCACCTGCTGGGCTACGACCACGCCGAGCCCAAGGAGAAGCAGGAGATGTTCGAGCTCCAGCGCACCCTGCTGCTGACCTTCCTGGCGGAGCGGCAGGCATGAGCCACGTGCCAGTCGCCTTCCTGGTGCTCTGCGCCGTCGTGGCGCTCGCCCTCGGGGCCGTCCTGGCCGCGGGGGAGTCGGCGCTGGTGCGCATGACCCGGGCCGCCGCCGAGGACCTGGTGGACCAGGGGCACCGGGGGGCGGAGCAGGTCGTGGAGCTGACCCGACGCCGCAGCCAGGTGCTGACCACCGTGGGCAGCACCCGGGTGGCGGTCTACATGCTCGCCGCGATCCTGCTGACCCTGGCCGTCGCCGGCGTCCTGACCTCCTGGTGGCAGGTCCTGGGGGTGGCGCTGGTGCTCAACACCCTGCTGCTGGGCGGGGTCGTGGGCCTGTCCCCGCGCACCCTGGGACGGCGCGACCCCGAGGGCGTCCTGCTGGTCCTGGCCGGCCTGCTGCTGCGGGTCAACTCCCTGGGGGCCCCCTGGCGCTGGCTGGAGCAGCGTTTCGGGCGCTCCTCCACCCTGACCCAGGCCGAGGCCCGGGAGGTCGTGGGCCAGGAGCTGCGTGAGATGATCGACGAGATCGGGCAGCCGCAGTCCATTGAGGACGAGGACCGCCAGATGCTGCGCAGCGTGGTCGAGCTGGGGCAGACCCTGGTGCGCGAGGTCATGGTGCCCCGTACCGACATGGTCACCATCGACGCCGCCAAGACCATGGCCTCCGCGCTGCGCCTGTTCGTGCGCTCGGGCTACTCGCGCGTGCCCGTGGTGGGGGAGGACGCCGACGACGTGCGCGGCATCCTCTACCTCAAGGACGTGCTGCGCCACGTCACCGAGGACCCCGGGCGCGAGCACCACGAGGTGGGCTCCTACGCCAGGGAGGCCGTCTACGTCCCGGAGACGAAGCTCGCCGACGACCTCCTGCGCGAGATGCAGGTCAGCCACGTCCACATGGTCCTGGCCGTGGACGAGTACGGGGGCACCGCCGGGCTGGTGACCCTGGAGGACCTGCTGGAGGAGGTCGTCGGCGACCTGACCGACGAGCACGACCACGCCGAGCCGGAGGCCGAGGACCTGGGCGGGGGCGTCTACCGGGTCCCGGTGCGCCTGGGCCTGGACGAGCTCGGGGAGCTCTTCGGCACCCAGGTCGAGGACGACGACGTGGACACCGCCGGGGGCCTGCTCACCAAGGCCGTCGGCCGGGTCCCCCTGCCCGGGGCGGTGGGCTACGCCCAGGGCCTGCGCCTGGAGGCCGAGCAGGCCATGGGGCGACGCCGCCAGGTCGCCACCCTCCTTGCCAGCCGCGACCCCGGGCCCGCCTCCGGGTAGCGGCCCGCCGGCGCGCCCCGCCTCCCGGCCGCCTGCCCCCGGGACCGGCTGCGCCTGCCGCGCCGAGGGCGTGGCAGACTACCGGGTGGTACCCGTAAGACCTCGCCTCGGCGCCGGGCCGCCCGCAGCGCGGGCACGGCGCGTGGCGGAGCCCCCAGAGAGGCCAGAGAGGACAGCGCCCATGAGCGACCCAGCCAGCGAGCAGACCGGCGACGGCGGTGCCGGCACCGACACCACCGCCGCCGGTGAGCCCGTCCGCCCTCCCGGCGGCGCGCACGACCCCCTGCCCGCCTCGGCGCGCGTGGAGGTCCCCGAGGCCCTTCAGGGCTTCCGCGCCGGCTTCGTGTGCCTGGTCGGGCGCCCCAACACGGGTAAGTCCACCCTGACCAACGCCCTGGTGGGCACCAAGGTGGCGATCACCTCCGGCCGCCCCCAGACCACCCGGCACAACGTGCGCGGCGTCGTCCACCGCGAGGGCGCCCAGCTGGTCCTGGTGGACACCCCCGGGCTCCACCGTCCCAGGACCCTGCTGGGCAGGCGGCTCAACGACCTGGTCCGCGAGACCCTGGCGGACGTGGACGTCATCGCCTTCTGCCTGCCGGCCAACGAGAGGATCGGGCCGGGTGACCGCTACATCGCCCGCGACCTGGCCGGGCTGCGCGCTCCCGTGGTCGCCGTGGTCACCAAGACGGACACCGTCAGCCGCCAGGCCCTGGCCGCCCAGCTCCTGGCCGTGGACGCGCTGGGGGACTGGGCGGACATCGTCCCGGTCTCGGCCGTGCGCGGCGAGCAGGTCGGCGTGCTGACCGACGTGCTCGTCTCCCACCTGCCCCCCTCCCCGCCCCTGTACCCCACCGGGGAGGTCACCGACGAGCCCGTGGAGGTCATGGTCGCCGAGCTCGTGCGCGAGGCCGCCCTGGAGGGGGTGCGTGACGAGCTGCCGCACTCCCTGGCGGTGGTCGTGGACGAGATCGTCGACCCCCGCTCCGCCCGCGAGCGGGGCAGCCGTGTCAAGGGGTCGGGCAACCGCCTCCAGGTGCGGGTGAGCCTGGTCGTGGAGCGTGACTCCCAGAAGGCCATTGTCATCGGGCGGGGCGGGGCCCGCCTCAAGGAGGTGGGGGTGCGCGCCCGCGCCGGGATCGAGCGGCTCCTGGGCCGCAGGGTCTACCTGGACCTGCACGTGCGCACCGCCAGGGACTGGCAGTCCGACCCCAGGGCCCTGGCCCGGCTCGGCTTCTGAGCGCGGGCGGCGGGCCCGCCCACTGACACCGCTGGTCAGCGCCCCTGGCGGGGACTTTAGTCCTAGTCGTGTCGGCGTCTGCGCCATCTCCCTGCCCGTCGCCCCCAGGCCCCGCGCCCTGGTTCCGCCCGGGCGCCCCCGAGGCGACACCTCGTAATATAGGTGCGTAGAACGCCGCAATGACGCACACTGTGGGGGTCACCGCACGCCTCGCGAAAGGCAGCCCCCCATGAAGGCCCCCGTCTCCGGCCCCACCTGTCCGCCCTCCGCCCGGGAGCGCCGCTGCCCCGATCACCTGTGGGACCTTGGTCTCAAAGCAGTGGAGCGGGCCCGCCGCTGGGCCGACGAGTCCGTCAACGAGCCCACGCCGCGCACCGCCAGGCTCCTGTCCTCCGTCCTGGCCGACCCCGAGGGCCTGGGCTTCACCACCCGCTTCGTGGACGACGTGGTGCGCCCCGCCGACCTCGACGTGGCCGCTGCGGCCCTGACCAGGCTCGCCGCCGGGCGCACCGACTTCCTGCCCGTCCCCCTGGCCGCCGCCATGGGCCTGGGGGGCGCGGCCGCCCGCCTGGCCCCCAGGGCCGTGGCCGCCGTGGCCCGCCGCACCTTCCGGGAGCTGGTGGGCGACCTCGTGGTCGACGCCACCGACCGGGGCCTGGGCCCCGCCCTGGCCAGGCTGCGCGCCGGAGGCAACCGCCTCAACGTCAACCTCCTGGGGGAGGCGGTCCTGGGGGAGAGGGAGGCCGCCCGCCGCCTGGCCGAGGTCTCCCGCCTGGTCACCCGCGAGGACGTGGACTACGTCTCCGTCAAGGTCTCGGCCGTCACCGGCCCCCACAACCCCTGGGGCTTTACCGAGGTCGTCGCCCACGGCGTGGAGGTCCTCAGCCCCCTGTACCGCCTGGCCCGCGACCACGGCACCTTTGTCAACCTGGACATGGAGGACTACAAGGACCTCGACCTCACCCTGGCGGTCTTCACCGGGATCCTCGACCAGGAGGACCTGCGCGACTACGAGGCCGGCATCGTCCTGCAGGCCTACCTGCCCGACTCCCCGGCCGCCATGGAGCGCCTCCAGGCCTGGGCGGCCCGGAGGGTGGCAGGGGGCGGGGCCCGGGTCAAGGTGCGCGTGGTCAAGGGCGCCAACCTGTCCATGGAGAGGGTGGACGCCGAGATCCACGGCTGGGAGCTGACCACCTGGCCCACCAAGCAGGCCACCGACACCAACTACAAGCGCATGCTCACCTGGGCCATGACCCCCGAGCGCACCGCCAACGTGCGCCTGGGCGTGGCCGGGCAGAACCTCTTCGACATCGCCTTCGCCTACGAGCTGCGCGCCGCCCGCCTGGAGGACGCCGACGCCGTGGAGTTCGAGATGCTCTCGGGCATGGCCACCGACCTGGCCGAGGTGGTGCGCCGTGACGTGGGGCACCTGCTGCTCTACGTCCCCGTGGTCCACCCCCACGAGTTCGACGTCGCCGTCTCCTACCTGGTGCGCCGCCTGGAGGAGAACGCCGCCCCCGCGAACTTCATGTCCGGGGTCTTCTCCCTGGCCACCGACGGGTCCGTGTTCGCCCGTGAGCGCGACCGCTTCCTGGCCTCCCTGGCCGACCTCGACCCCGGTGCGCCCTCACCCGCCCCCCGCCGGGTCCAGGACCGCCTGGCCGAGGCCGGGGCCGGGGTGCCCGAGCCGACCGGGAGCCTGGAGGAGCGGGCCCGCCGCCCCTTTGCCTCCACCCCCGACTCCGACCCGTCCCTGGAGGCCAACCGCCGCTGGGCCCGCGGCATCGCCGAGGCCGTGCCCACCTCCACGCGCGGCGCCCAGGCGGTCCAGGACGCCCAGGGGGCCTGGGCCACCACCGCCGACGTCGACGCCGTCCTCGCCTCCGTGGCCCGGGCCGCCGCCGACTGGGCCGCGCTGGGGGCCCGGGAGCGGGCCGCCGTCCTCCACCACGCCGGGGACGTCCTGGCCGCCCGCCGCGGCGAGCTCATCGAGGTCGCCGCCTCCGAGGCCGGCAAGACCATTGACCAGGCCGACCCGGAGGTCAGTGAGGCCATTGACTTCTGCCACCACTACGCGGCCGCCGCCCTGGATCTGGAGGACCCCGCCTACCTGGTGGGGGCGCGCTTCGAGCCCGTGGCCGTGACCGTGGTCGCCTCCCCCTGGAACTTCCCGCTGGCCATCCCCGTGGGCGGCACCGTGGCGGCCCTGGCCACCGGCAGCGGCGTCGTCCTCAAGCCGGCGCCCCCGGCCCGCCGCTGCGCCGCCGAGCTCGTGCGGGCCCTGCACGACGCGGGCGTGCCCGCTGACGTCCTGGTCCTGGCCCCCGTGGAGGACGGCGAGGTCTCCCGGCACCTGGTGACCCACCCGGGTGTGGGGCGCGTGGTCCTCACCGGCTCCTACGACACCGCCCGCCTCTTCCGCTCCTGGAGGCCGGACATGCACCTGCTGGGGGAGACCAGCGGCAAGAACGCCATTGTGGTCACCCCCTCGGCCGACCCGGACCTGGCGGTGCGCGACGTGGTGGCCTCCGCCTTCGCCCACGCCGGGCAGAAGTGCTCGGCGGCCTCCCTGCTGGTCCTGGTGGGCTCGGCGGGCCGCTCCGCGCGCCTGGCCCGACAGCTCATTGACGCCACCGCCTCCCTGCGGGTGCTCGGCCCCGCGCACCTGGACTCCCAGGTCGGCCCGGCCGTGGTGCCCGACGACCCCAAGGCCCTGCGGGGCCTGACCACCCTGGGGCCCGGTGAGCGCTGGGTGCTCGAGCCCCGCTACCTGGGTGGCGGGCTGTGGCGCCCCGGCATCCGCGTGGGGGTGGCCCCCGGCAGCGAGTTCCACCTCACCGAGTACTTCGCCCCGGTCCTGGGGGTCATGCGCGTGGAGACCCTCCAGGAGGCCGTGGACGTCGTCAACGCCGTGGACTACGGGCTCACCTCGGGCCTGCAGACCCTTGACCGCGACGAGCTGGCCACCTGGCTGGAGGGCGTCCAGGCCGGCAACCTCTACGTCAACCGCGGCATTACCGGCGCCATTGTGCGCCGCCAGCCCTTCGGCGGCTGGAAGCGCTCGGCGATCGGCGCGACCACCAAGGCCGGCGGCCCCAGCTACCTGCTGGGCCTGGGGGAGGTCGTGGCCGCCGACGCCGCCCCGCCCGGGGCCGGGGACCTGCGGGCGCACCTGGACGGAGGGGTCAGGGCCGTCTACGACGCCGTCCGCTCCGGCCTGGGCCGTGAGGACTCCGTGTTCCTCCACCAGGCGCTGCTGGCCGACGCCGAGGCCTGGGAGAACGCCTACGGGCGCAGCCGGGACGTGGGCGCCCTGGTGTGCGAGCGCAACGTCCTGCGCTACCGGCCCACCGCGGTGGTCGTGCGGGCCGAGGCCGGCACCCACCTGGCCGACCTGGTCCGGGTCCTGGCGGCCGGCGTGCGCGCCGCGGGGCCGCTGAGCCTGTCGGTGGCCGAGCCGCTGCCCCCGGAGCTGGGCGCCGCCCTGACGGGTGCCGGGGTGGTGGTGGCCGTGGAGCGGGGCCGGGTGTGGAGCGCCCGCCTGGCCGACACGGCCGCCTGCGGCCCCCAGGGGGCGCGGGTGCGGATCCTCGGCCCGCGCACCCAGTCGGCCCGGGAGCGGTGGGAGCAGGCCTGCCGGGCCACCTCCGGCAGCCCCGACGTCGCCCTGTACACCGGTGCGGTGACCGCCTGCCCGCACACCGAGCTGCTGCCCTTCCTGCGTGAGCAGGCCGTGTCGGTCACCGCCCACCGCTTCGGCACCCCGCTGGACCTGGCCGCCGGGCTGCTCTAGGGCGCCGGCCCTTAAGCGGTAGCGGGGGCGGGAGGCCGATCCGATCGGCCTCCCGCCCCCGCTACCGGTCTGTCGGCCCGTGGCGCGCGCTACCGGCTCGCGCCAGCCGTCTTGGGCTCCTCCAGGCCCAGGTACTCGTCCATGTCCTCCAGGGCGACCCCCTTGGTCTCGGGCATGACGAGGATGACCCAGAACAGCAGGCCCACCATGCACACGAAGAAGAAGCCGAAGCCGGCCGCCGGCCCGATCCTGGCCACGACGCCGGGGAAGAGCCAGGTAATGATCGCGGCCGCGGTCCAGTGCGTCAGCGAGCCCAGCGACTGTCCCCGGGCCCTGATGCGCGAGGGGAAGATCTCGGACAGGAAGACCCAGATGACCGACCCCTCGCCGAAGGCGTGCGAGGCGATGAACAGGGCCAGGGCCGCGAGCACCAGGTAGGAGGCCCCGCCGGGGCTGCCGGTGCTCTCGGCGCCGTTGTTCTTGATGACGGTGAAGAACAGGACCGTCAGGGTCCCCAGGGAGACCAGGTAGCCCACGGTCCCGATGAGCATGAGCCTGCGCCGGCCCACCCGGTCGATAATGGAGACCGCCGCCACGGTGGCCACCAGGTTGACCAGGCCGATGCCGGCGGACTGCAGGAAGGAGGCCGTCGTGTCGAAGCCGGCGAGCCTGAAGATCTCGGGGGCGTAGTACAGGACGGCGTTAATGCCCGAGAGCTGGTTGAAGGCCGCGATGGCGATGGCCAGGAGGATGACCTTGCGGTTCTGCCTGACGAAGAAGGGCGCCTTGGTGGCGTTGAGGGCCCGGTCCTGCTCGATCTGGGCGCGGACCTCGGCGACCATGGTGGCGGCCTCCTCCTCGTCGTCCGTCAGGCGCTGGGCGACGGCCTCGCCCTCGGCGATGCGGCCCTGGCCGATGAGCCAGCGCGGGGTCTCGCAGATGGTGGGCAGCAGGGCCAGGAAGATCAGCGTGGGGATGGCCATGGCCGCCAGCATGTAGCGCCACTCGACCGTTGTCGGGTCGCCGGACACGATCGCCGGGACGAGCTTGAGGACCACGACATTGGACAGGTAGGCCGTCAGGATACCGATGACCACGGACAGCTGCACCAGGCCCACCAGGCGGCCGCGCTTTGAGGGCGGGGCGATCTCCGCGGTGTAGATGGGCGACAGGACGCTGGCCATGCCCACGCCCACGCCTCCCAGGAGCCGGAAGGCCATGAGGAGCCACAGGTTGGGGGAGATGGCCGTGAGCAGGGACCCGGCGAGGAAGAGGAAGCCGATCCACACCAGGACGCGCTTGCGCCCGTAGCGGTCGGCGGGCCTGCCGGCGATCACGGCCCCGATAATGGTGCCGATGAGCGCGGTGGCCACCACGAAACCGTACCGGGTCTCGGTGATGCCGAAGTGCGCGATAATGCCTCTCTGGGCTCCGGAGATGACCGCGGTGTCAAAACCGAAGATGAGTCCTCCGACTGCTGCGACAATGGATGATCGTAGGACGAGTGGGTTCATAGTTGTGACTTCTCCTGGGGTGGGGTGGTGCGTGCTCACGCTGTTGTGCAGCACGCCGGAGAGAGTTGGGCCGATAGGAGTCAGCGGGCCTGCGCGCAGGCGTCGGCGTACACGGGGCGGGGGAGGTGCCGACGGTCCTGCGTGCCGTTGGTAGTCTCCCCGCGCGAGGGTGCCGGTGACCGGCACCGAGGGCCCTGCGCGGTGGGCGCACGGCTGGGGCGGGTCCCCTCCCGACGTCGGGAGGGACATACCAGTAAGTAAAATATGGTGCGCAACACATGTCAAGTTGTAGCGGTGTGCGTCTTAAGGGGACCAGGCGGCGGGCACGCGCGCGTGCCGCCCTCCTGGTCGGCAGGGCGGCACGCGGCGGGGGACGGATCCTGGCTCGGCCCGCGGGGGCGCTCGGCGGCCTGGTCTCACCTCAGGCGGGGGAACTCCTCCAGGGAGAACACCGACTCCACGGGCACGTCGAAGTACCGGGCGATGCGCAGCGCCAGGTGCAGGGAGGGGGCGTACTCGCCGCGCTCCAGGTAGCCCACCGTCTGGTAGTGCACACCCAGGGCCTGGGCGAGCTCGCGGCGGCTGACCCTGCGGTCGGCGCGTAGGACCGCGATCCGGTTGTGGACGCTCTCCTCGGCCATTACAGGCCCGACTGCGAGCGGATAGTGGACTGCATACGGGACAGGGTACCGATGCTCTCCCTGCGGAAGGAGCGGCGGACGACCGCGGGCACCGCCGCGAAGCCGACGACGGCCCAGGCCGCCAGGACCCCTGCGGCCAGGGCCGGGGCGAAGGCCCCGCCGATCTCCCAGGCCGGGTCGCCCGCCAGCGCCCACCGGCTCAGGTGCCCCGACCAGTACGTGGGCAGCACGAGCTGGACCCCCTGGGCCCAGCCCGGGAGCCAGGACAGGGGGAAGAGGACGCCGCTGGTGAGCACGAGGGCGAAGATGACCAGGTAGGTGACCAGCATGCTGTAGACGCCCCGTGCCAGGGCGCCCATGAGGAAGCCCAGGGGGGCCGAGGCGACGGCGGACAGCGCGATGAGCGGCAGGCAGGTCAGGATCTGGGACGCGCTCAGGGGCAGGTCGACGAAGAGCACGGCGGCCAGGAGCATGACCGCCTGGATCGCCATGGTGTTCGCAATGGTGGAGATCGTCTTGCCGAGCGCCCACACGGCCGGGCCGTGGGGCAGGATGCGCACCCGCAGCAGGGCGCCTCCGACGCGGTCGCCGTACGTCTCCCCGACGATCTGCATGGTGATAAAGCAGCCGAACGCGCCGATGCTGCCGGCGACGAACATGGGGCCGAACGCCGTAGCCGCGTCGACGGCGCCGTTGCTGAGCCTGCCGACCAGGATGACGGGGACGGCCGTGAACAGCAGCGAGACGGCCCCCGTTCCCAGGATGACCGGCCGCAGGTCGCTGGCCGCCTGCCGGGCGGCCGCGTGCAGGACGGCGGGGACGGTGCGCATGGTCATGACTGCTCCTCCTTGTTCACCAGGGCGAGGTAGGTCTCCTCCAGGGTGGGGCGGGTAATGGTGAGGTCGGTGATAGCGCCCAGGTCGAGCTGGGCCAGGAAGCGCTCGGGGGCGGCGGTGGCGTGGACGTGGTGCTCCCCGTCCTGGACCCAGGTGACCTCGGCGTCGTGGCCCAGGCGCTCGCGCAGGGCGGTCACAGTCCCGTCGGCGATCACGCGCCCCCGGCTCATAATGAGCACGCGCGAGGCGATGCGCTCGGCCTCGGCCAGATCGTGGGTGGTCATGAGGACGGTGGCGTTGTCGTCGTCCACGCACTGGAGGATGAGGTCGTGCAGGTGGGCCTTGGAGGCCGGGTCCAGGCCCGTGGTCGGCTCGTCCATGACGAGCAGCTCGGGGCGGCCCATGAGGGCGGCGGCGAAGTCGATGGTGCGCCGCTGCCCGCCTGAGAGGCGGGACAGGCGGGAGGTCGCCTTGTCGGCCAGCCCGACGGCGTTAAGCACCTCGGAGGTGCCCATGACGTCGGGGGAGGCGGTCAGCTGGATGGCGCGGATCCACTCCAGCTGGTCCACCACCCGCCACTTGGGGTGGTCGGTCCAGTTCTGCTGGACCAGGCCCACGCGCGCCCAGAAGGCGGCGCCCGCCCGGCGCGGGTCGGTGTCCAGGACCCGGACCGAGCCGGCGGTGGGGGTCAGGGAGCCCAGCAGGTTCTCCACCAGGGTCGTCTTGCCGACCCCGTTGGGGCCCAGCAGGCAGACGACCTCGCCGGCCTCGACCGACAGGCTCAGGCCCCGCAGGACCGGCTCCGCCCCGTAGGAGAACTCCAGGCTCTCCGTGGTGATGATAGCAGGGGGCAACAGAAACCTCCTCAGTAGGTATGCCATTGGATGTAGTACACATGCTACAGAATGACGGAGGAGTCCGCTACCTCCTGTGTGTCCCTGCCCCCCTCCGCCTGCCTCCCGGTGGGGCCCGGCCCCGGCCACGCGACGCGCGGCGCGTCATTGCGGTAACGTCGTCTCCGTGCGAGCGACCACGCGCCCGGGGGCGGGCCTCCTGCTTAGTCGCCGCGGCGGGGTCTGAACGGCCGGCACCCCGACCGCGGCTGACGCCCCCTGCCCGGCCAGGCCCGTGGCAGGCGCCTGCCACGGGCCCACAAGCACCACGTCACAGGAGAAGTCCCCGATGCGCACCGCCCGCCCCGCCCCCCAGCAGCCCTCCGGCATGCCGTACGCCAAGTACAGGCCCTTCCTGGACACGGTGGTCACGGACCTGCCCGACCGCACCTGGCCCACCAGGCGCATCACCCACGCCCCCCGGTGGCTGAGCACCGACCTGCGTGACGGCAACCAGAGCCTCATCGAGCCCATGGGCCCCGCCGCCAAGCGCGCCGTCTTCGACCTGCTGGTGGACATGGGGTTCAAGGAGATCGAGATCGGCTTCCCCGCCGCCTCCCAGACCGACTACGACTTCGTGCGCTCCCTGGTCCAGGACGGTGCCGTGCCCCAGGACGTGACCGTCTCGGTGCTCACCCAGTCCCGTGAGGACCTCATTGACCGCACCCTGGACGCCTGCGTGGGCCTGCCCCGGGCCACCGTCCACCTCTACAACGCCCTGTCCCCGCTCTTCCGCGAGGTCGTCTTCCGCATGGGCCGGGACGACATCCGCGAGCTCGCCGTGGACGGCACCCGCCAGGTGCTGGCCCGGGCCGAGAAGGTCCTGGGCGACGAGACGGTCTTCGGCTTCGAGTACTCCCCGGAGATCTTCGTGGACACCGAGCGCGAGTACGCCCTGGAGGTCTGCGAGGCCGTCATGGGGGTGTGGCAGCCGGGGGAGGACCGGGAGATCATTATCAACCTGCCGGCCACCGTGGAGCGGGCCACCCCCAACGTCTACGCCGACCAGATCGAGTGGATGAGCCGCAACCTGCCCCACCGGGAGCACGTGTGCCTGTCCCTGCACAACCACAACGACCGCGGCTCCGGGGTGGCCGCCGCCGAGCTGGGCCTGCTGGCCGGGGCCGACCGGGTGGAGGGCTGCCTGTTCGGCCACGGCGAGCGCACCGGCAACGTGGACCTGGTCACCCTGGCCCTCAACCTCTTCAGCCAGGGCGTGGACCCCATGCTCGACATCTCCGACATCGACGGCATCCGGCGCACCGTGGAGCGCTCCACCGGCATGGACGTGCCCCCGCGCACCCCCTACGTCGGCGAGCTGGTCTACACCTCCTTCTCCGGGAGCCACCAGGACGCCATTAAGAAGGGCTTCGCCGCCCGCGCCAAGCAGGTCGAGGCCGCCCGGGCCGAGGGGCTCGACGCCGAGGGCGCCGAGACCGCGGTGACCTGGTCCATGCCCTACCTGCCCATCGACCCCCACGACGTGGGCCGCTCCTACGAGGCCGTGGTGCGCGTCAACTCCCAGTCCGGCAAGGGCGGCGTGGCCTACCTGCTGAGGACCACGCACAACCTGGAGCTGCCCCGCCGCCTCCAGATCGAGTTCTCCCGCATTGTCCAGCGGCACGCGGACACCTACGGCGGGGAGATCGACGCCGCGACCCTGTGGACGATCTTCACCGACGAGTACCTGCCCGCCAAGGCCGCCCCCGGGGCCGACCTGGCCCCCTGGGGCCGCTTCGCGCTCACGGGGGCGACCCTGACCCAGAGCCAGGACGAGGACTCCGTCCTCACCGTCACCCTGCGCGACGGCGGCGCCCGGCGGCTGCTGACCGCCTCGGGCAACGGCCCCCTGGACGCCTTCGTCCTCGCCCTGGAGTCCACCGGGGTGGACGTGCGCATCCTGGACTACGCCGAGCACGCCCTGAGCCAGGGGCGCGACGCCCTGGCCGCCTCCTACGTCGAGTGCGAGGTGGACGGCCAGGTCCTGTGGGGCGTGGGTATCGACCCCTCCATCACCACCTCCTCCTTCAGGGCCGTCATCTCCGCGGTCAACCGCGCCCTGCGCTGAGGCGGACGTGGGCGTCAGGCTGTACCGGGACGAGGCCGTGGTCCTGCGGACCTACCAGCTGGGTGAGGCCGACCGGATCGTGGTCGCCCTCACCCGCCACCACGGCCAGGTCCGGGCCGTGGCCAAGGGGGTGCGGCGCACCACCTCCCGCATCGGGGCCCGCCTGGAGCCCTTCAGCATGGTCGACGTCCAGCTGCGCCCCGGACGCAGCCTGGAGGTGGTCACCCAGGTGGAGACCATCGACCCCTTCTGCCGCGTCGTGTGCGCCGACTACGCCATGTTCACCTGCGCCACCACCATGGCCGAGACCGCCGAGCGCCTCACCCGGGACGACGGGGACCTGGGCACCGAGTCCAGCCCCCGGCAGTACCTCCTCCTGGCCGGGGCCCTGGCGGCCATGGCCCGACGCCGTCACGCCCCCGGCCTGGTCCTGGACTCCTACCTCCTGCGGGCCCTGGCCCTGGCCGGGTGGGCGCCGTCGTGCTACGACTGCGCCCGGTGCGGCGCGCCGGGGCCCCACGCCGCCTTCCACGTCCAGAACGGCGGGGCCGTGTGCGCCTCCTGCCGCACCGCCGGGGCCGTGGAGGTCGAGCCCGGCGCCATGGCGCTCCTGGGGGCGCTCCTGTCCGGGGACTGGGCGGTGGCGGACGCCTCCACGGCCCGCGACCGGGCCCAGGCCTCGGGGGTGGTCTCGGCCTACCTGACCTGGCACCTGGAGCGTAGGCTGCGTTCCCTGAGCCTCGTGGAAAGGACCTGAGATGGCTGACACCGACCGGCTGGCCGTCGAGCACGTGCCCCTGCACCGCCCGGGGCTGACGCCCCCGGACCTGGACGCCCAGGCCCTGCCCCAGCACGTGGCCTGCGTCATGGACGGTAACGGCCGGTGGGCCAACAGCCGGGGCCTGCCGCGCACCGAGGGCCACCGGGTGGGGGAGGCCACCATGATGGACGTCATCGCCGGGGCGGTGGAGCTGGGCATCCCCGAGCTGAGCGTCTACGCCTTCTCCACGGAGAACTGGAGGCGTTCGCCGGCCGAGGTCCGCTTCCTCATGGGCTTCACCCGTACCGTCCTGCGCTCCCAGACCGACGACCTGGACCGCTGGGGCGTGCGGGTGCGCTGGGTGGGCCGGGAGCCGCGGCTGTGGAAGTCGGTCCTCTCCGAGGTCCGCCGCGCCGAGCGCATTACCGCCGCCAACACCGGCACGGTGCTCAATATGTGCCTGAACTACGGGGGCCGGGCGGAGATCGCCGACGCCGCCCGCGCCATGGGCCAGGACGTGGCCGCCGGGCGGCTCAAGGCCTCCTCCATCACCGAGAGGACGGTCCGGCGCTACCTCTACTCGCCGACCATGCGCGACGTGGACCTCTTTATCCGCACCTCCGGCGAGCTGCGCACGAGCAACTTCCTCATGTGGGAGTCGGCCTACGCCGAGCTGTACTTCTCGCCCCTGCCCTGGCCGGAGTTCGACCGCGTCCAGCTGTGGAAGGCGGTCGAGGCGTACGTGAACCGCGACCGCCGCTTCGGGGGGGCCGTGGACCACGCGGCCCAGGCCGGCTAGGGGCGCAGGCCGGCGAGCGGCCTCGGCTGGCCAGCCAGGGGCGTCAGCCCTGCCTCGCCGAGCACGCGGCGCACAGGCCGAAGAGCTCGGCGGTGTGCTCCACGTCGGTGAACCCGTTCTTCTGGCTGATCCTGGCGACCCAGGTCTCCAGCGGGGCGGCGGAGACCTCCACGGTGGTGCCGCAGGAGCGGCACACGAGGTGGTGGTGGTGGCTGTGGGCGTCGCAGCGCCGGTAGAGGGTCTCGCCCTCCGCGTTGCGGATCTGGTCCACCTCCCCGCTCCCCGCCAGGGCCGTGAGGTTGCGGTAGACGGTCGCCAGCCCCACCCGCGTGCCCTCGGCGTCGAGCGCGGCGTGGATCTGCTGGGCGGAGCGGAACTCCTCGGTGCGGGACAGGATGTCGGCGACCGCCGCCCGCTGCCTGGTGGCCCGCTGCCTGCGGACGCCGGGCGTGGCCGGTCCGTCCTGCCTGGCTGCCGTGCTCATGTGCTGACCTCCTCACGGCGGCGCCCACGCACCGCCAACCGGACAATGGAGGTCACCATAGCGGTCAGGGCGTAGGCGCCCACCAGGATGACCACGATCATCGCGCCCGGCGAAGCGGACACCACGTAGGTGACCACCAGGCCCAGGACGCAGGAGACCACCCCGATCCCCATGGCCAGGCGCATGGTCAGGGCGAAGGAGCCGGACACGAGCTGGGCGATCGCCACCGGCACGATCATGACGGCGCTGACCAGCAGGGCCCCGACCACCCGCATGGACACCGAGACGGTCAGGGCGGCCACCACCGCGACCAGGACGTTGAGGGCCCCTGTGGGCAGGCCGATGGAGCGGGCGAACTCCTCGTCGTGGCACAGGCAGAACAGCGGGCCGCGCAGCCCCAGGCCGACGAGCAGCACGAGGGCCGCCAGGGCGATGGTGAACCAGGCGTCCGGGACGCTGACCGTGGCGATGGAGCCGAACAGGTAGCTGGTCAGGTTCGTCGTCGTGCCCCCGGCGAGCTTAATGAGGATGACCCCGCCGGCGATGCCCCCGTAGAACAGGATCGCCAGGGCCACGTCGCCGCGGGTGCGGCCCCGGGCGCGGATGACCTCGATGAGGACGGCGCCCGCCACCGAGGTCAGGATCGCCCCGGGCACGGCCCAGGCGTCGTTGGGGGTGACGTTGGCCCCGGCCCCGGCCAGCCACCCCAGGGCCACCCCGGTCAGGGCGATGTGCCCGATCCCGTCGCCCAGCAGCGCCAGCCCCCGCTGGACCAGGTAGGTGCCCACCACCGGGGCGGACAGGCCCACGAGCACGGCCACAATGAGCGCCCGCTGCATGAGGGGGCTGGAGAGCATGTCGTAGAGCGTGTCCGTCATGGGCGGTCCCTCCAGGTGTCGTGGTCCAGGAGCCGGGGGGCGTGGTGGACCACGGGGGCGGTGCTCCCGTGGACGTGCTCGTGCTCGCACCCCAGGGCGGGGTCGTGCCCGACGGGGTCGGCCGGGTCGTACTGCGTGGGGGCCAGGTCCGCCGCGGGCCGGTCGGCCACCAGGCGCCCCTCGGCCAGGACGACGGCGCGGTGGACCACCGGGGCGAGCTCACCCATCTCGTGGAGCACGGTCACCAGGGTCAGGCCCGAGGCGCTCAGGGCGGTGAGGATGCCTGCCAGCCCCTGGCGGCTCTCCCGGTCGATGCCGGCCAGGGGCTCGTCCAGCAGCAGCAGCTCGGGGCGGCGCACCAGGGCGCGGGCGATGAGGACCCGCTGGGCCTGCCCGCCGGAGAGGACCTGGACGTGGTCGTGGGCGCGGTGGGCCAGGCCCACGGCCTCCAGCGCCTCCTCGGCCCGCGCCCGGGCCCGCCGCCCCCGGTCCGCCCAGGGCCGGCGCGGCCCCAGCAGTCCCGAGCGCACCACCTCCAGGGCGGTGGCGGGCACCCCCGCGGCGGCCCCCACCCGCTGGGGCACGTAGCCCACCCGGTCCCAGGGCACGCGGGAGCGCTGGCGGACGTCGGCGCCGAACAGGCGCACGCTGCCGCCGGCCACCGGGTTCAGGCCCAGCAGGGTCCTGACCAGGGTCGACTTGCCCGAGCCGTTGGCCCCCAGCAGGGCCACCGACTCCCCGGCGCCCACGGTCAGGTCGATGCCGGACAGGATGAGGCTGGTGCCCAGGACCACGCTGAGGTCCTGCACCCTGACGGGCGGGTCGGGGGGCCTGCCGGGGGCGCGGGGCGCCCGGGCCTGGGCCGGCTCGGTGGGGGAGGGTGCCATAGACCGTGTCCTGTGGGTGGTGGGGACGGCGCGGCGCCGTCGGCGGGCGGGGGGCTACTTGCAGGCCAGGGCGGTACGCAGCTCGGAGAGGTTGTTCTTCATCTCCGAGGCGTAGTCACCGGAGTCCGGGGCGGACTCCAGGGGGTTGAGCACCTTGGTGGTGGTGCCGGTCTCGCTGGCCAGGGCCTGGGCGGTCTTGGGCGAGACGAGCTCCTCGGTGAAGATCGTGGTGGTGCCCGTGGACTGGACCACCTGCTTGATCGCGGCGAGGTCGGCGGGGCTGGGCTCGGACTCGGGGTCGATGCCGGAGATGGGGGCCTGGGTGAGGTGGTAGCGGTCGGCCAGGTAGCCGAAGGCGGCGTGGGAGGTGATGAAGGTCGTCCGCTCGCACTGGGACAGGCCCTGGGTGTAGGAGGTGTCCACGTCGGTCAGGGTGGCGGTCAGGGCCTTGAGGTTGGCCTCGTAGTCGCCGGCGTGCTGCGGGTCGGCCGCGGCCAGGGCCTTCTCCACGGCGTCGGCCGCCTTCTGCATCCGGGACGGGTCGAGCCAGAAGTGGGGGTCCAGGGCGCTGGCGTCGTGGTCGTGGTCGGCCTCGGTGGCCGAGGCGTCGTCGTGGTGCTCCTCCTCGACGCCGTCGTGGTGGCGCAGGTCCACCACCCCGGAGAGGTCCGTGACCGAGGGGCCGGAGACCTGGCTGACGGCGTCGTCCATGGAGGCCTGGAAGCCCGCGACGTAGAGGACCACCTTGGCGGAGGACAGGGACGTGACGTCCTTGGGGGAGAGCTCGAAGTCGTGGGGCTCGACGTTGGCGGGGGTCACGGAGGTGACCGAGACGTGCTCCCCGCCGATCGCCTCGGCGAGGTAGGCGATGGGGTAGAAGGACACCGAGACCGCCAGCTTGCCCTGGGAGGCCGTTGAGGAGGGGTCGGCGGAGGCCCCCGAGGTGGAGGGGGAGTCGGAGGACAGCGCCGAGCAGGCGGTCAGGGCGGCGGTCAGGGTCAGGGCGGCGCCGACGGCGGTCAGGCGCCTCAGGTTGAGGGTCCGCATGGGAATGATTCTCACTTAAGGGTGGGGTGCCGTCAAACGGGGTCGGGGTGAGCCCGGGCACCCGGCGTACACTGACCGCACTCGTTCCCACCAACCAGGTGCGGACAACGACCCAGGAGATCACCGGTGGCACAGACACCCTCCACGCTCGAGCGCGTCATCAACCTGGCCAAGCGCCGCGGCTTCGTCTTCCCCTGCGGGGAGATCTACGGCGGCACCCGGGCCGCCTGGGACTACGGGCCGCTCGGGGTCGAGCTCAAGGAGAACATCAAGCGCCAGTGGTGGCAGTACATGGTCCGCTCCCGCGACGACGTCGTGGGCCTGGACTCCTCGGTCATCCTGCCCCGGGAGGTGTGGGTGGCCTCCGGGCACGTGAGCGCCTTCACCGACCCGCTCGTGGAGTCCCTCCACACCCACCGGCGCTACCGGGCCGACGAGCTCATCGAGGCCTACGCCGAGCGCAAGGGCCTGGACCCCGAGACCGTCCAGCTCGCCGACGTGCCCGACCCGGTCACCGGCCAGGCCGGCTCCTGGACCGAGCCGCGGGCCTTCTCCGGGCTGCTCAAGACCTTCCTGGGCCCGGTCGACGACGAGGCCGGCCTGCACTACCTGCGTCCCGAGACCGCCCAGGGCATCTTCGTCAACTTCGCCAACGTCATGAGCGCCGCCCGCAAGAGGCCGCCCTTCGGCATCGGCCAGGTGGGCAAGTCCTTCCGCAACGAGATCACCCCGGGCAACTTCATCTTCCGCACCCGGGAGTTCGAGCAGATGGAGCTGGAGTTCTTCTGCGAGCCGGGCACCGACGAGCAGTGGCACCAGTACTGGATCGACTACCGCAGGGCCTGGTACACCGGCCTGGGCATTAGCGAGGACAACCTGCGCCTCTACGAGCACCCCGCCGAGAAGCTCTCCCACTACTCCAAGCGCACCGTGGACCTGGAGTACCGCTTCGGCTTCGCCGGCAGCCAGTGGGGTGAGCTGGAGGGCATCGCCAACCGCACCGACTTCGACCTGTCCACCCACGCCAGGCACTCCGGCAAGGACCTGTCCTACTTCGACCAGACGCGGAACGAGCGCTGGACCCCCTACGTCATCGAGCCCAGCGCGGGGCTGACCCGCTCCCTCATGGCCTTCCTGGTGGAGGCCTACACCGAGGACGAGGCCCCTAACACCAAGGGCGGGGTGGACAGGCGGGTGCTGCTGCGGCTCGACCCGCGTCTGGCCCCGGTCAAGGCCGCCGTGCTGCCGCTGAGCCGTAAGGAGGAGCTCACCGCCCCGGCCCGGGAGCTGGCCGCGCGCCTGCGCCGGATCTGGAACGTGGAGTACGACGACGCCGGGGCGGTGGGCCGCCGCTACCGCCGCCAGGACGAGATCGGCACCCCCTTCTGCGTCACCTACGACTTCGACTCGCCCGGCGACGGCGCGGTCACCGTGCGCGAGCGCGACACCATGGTCCAGGAGCGCGTCCCGCTCGAGGGCGTGGAGCGCTACCTCGCCGAGCGCCTCGTGGGCGCCTGAGGCGGGGGCGGGGTAATGGGCCACGGACACGGCCACTCCCACGCGTCGGGGCCGCTGGTCCTGCCCGACCACGAGGCCCGGCGGGTCCGGTTCGTCCTGGCGGCGGTCATCGTGCCCCTGGTCCTGGCCGCCGTCGTCGGCATGGTGGTGCTCTGGCCCCGGGGGGAGGGCAGCCCGATCGGCTCGCGGCCCTTCGCCGCCCCGGGGGCGAGCCTGGAGACCGCCACGGTCACCTCCCTGGACGTGGGCGACTGCCGCCAGGCTGCCGCCTCCCTGGGCGGCAGCGCGGACGCCTCCCTGCTGGCCGACGCGCTGTGCGCCAGGATCACCTCCGGGGCGGGCAAGGATCTGGTCCTGCCCGTCCACGTGCCCACCGAGTCCCGCCGGGTCGCTGACGTGGGCGACCGCCTGCAGGTCATGTACACGCCCTCGGCCCTGGCCGGGGGGACCCCCTACGTGTTCGTGGACTACCAGCACCAGCTGCCGGTGGCGGCCCTGGGGGTCGTCTACCTGGTCCTGGTGGTGGCGGTGGCGGGCCGCCGCGGGGCGCTCAGCGTCGTCGGGCTGCTGCTGGCCACGGCGGTCCTGGTGCTCTTCATGATCCCGGCCCTGCTCTCCGGCCGCTCCCCCCTGGCGGTGACCCTGGTGGGCTCCACCACCATGATGCTGGTGGCCGTCTACGTGGCCCACGGGATATCGGTGCGTACCACCACGGCGCTGCTGGGCACCTTCGCCGGGGTGGTCATCACGGTCGGGCTGTCCCTGTGGGGGACCGGGGCAGCCAACCTGACCGGGGCCAGCGACGAGACCTCCGTGACGCTCATGAGCCTGGTGCCGGGCCTGAGCCTGACCTCCCTGCTGACCTGCGGCATGGTCATAGCCGGCCTGGGCGTCCTCAACGACGTGACCATCACCCAGGCCTCGGCCGTGTGGGAGCTGCACGCCGCCAACCCGGGGCTGTCCCGGGCGCGGCTGTTCACCGGCGGTATGAGGATCGGGCGGGACCACATCGCCTCGACGGTGTACACCCTGGCCTTCGCCTACGCGGGCACCGCCCTGCCCCTGATCCTGACGGCCTCCCTGATCGACCGGGCCGTGGTGGACACGGTCCTGAGCGGGGAGATCGCCGAGGAGGTGGTGCGTACCCTGGTGTCCTCCATCGGCCTGGTCCTGGCCATCCCGGTCACCACGGCCATTGCCGCGGCCCTGTGCCCCACCACGGCGGCCCCCGCACCGGCCCCCGTGCCGGATCCCGGGCCGCGGGAGGTGCGGCGTGGACGCCACAGCGCCTGAGCGCGCCCCCGTGCCGGCCCCGGCGCCCGGCCCCTTCCCTCCGCTGCGCATCGGGCCGCTCACCGTCACCGTCCCCGTGGGGCTCGCCCCCATGGCCGGGGTCACCAACGCCTCCTTCCGGCGCCTGTGCCGCGAGCAGGGGGAGTCGGCCCTGCCCGCCTCGCTGCGCCCGGGCGCCCCCGGCCCCCTGAGGGCGCCTGACGGGTCCCTGACGGCCCCGGCCGGCCTGTACGTCACCGAGATGGTCACCACCCGGGCGCTGGTGGAGCGCAACGAGAGGACCCTGGCCATGGTCCGCCCTGACCCCGCCGAGCGGGTCCGCTCCGTCCAGCTCTACGGCGTGGACCCGGTGGTGGCGGGGCAGGCGGTGAGGATCCTGGTGGAGGAGGACCTGGCGGACCACATTGACCTCAACTTCGGCTGCCCTGTGTCCAAGGTCACCCGTAGGGGCGGGGGCGCGGCCCTGCCCTGGAAGCGCGACCTGCTGGCCGCGATCCTGCGTGAGACGGTCCGTGCCGCCGAGGCGGCCTCGCGCGCCGCCCACCGCGACGCCGTCCCGGTGACCATGAAGATGCGCATTGGCATCGACCCCGAGCACGAGACCTTCCTGGAGGCGGGGCGCACCGCCCAGGACGCCGGTATCGCCGCCGTCACCCTGCACGCCCGCACCGCCCAGGAGCACTACTCCGGGCACGCCCACTGGGAGCGGGTCGCCGCCCTCAAGGAGGCCGTGGACATCCCGGTCCTGGGCAACGGGGACGTCTGGACGGGGGACGACGCGGCGGCCATGATGCGCTCCACGGGGGCAGACGGGGTGGTCGTGGGGCGCGGCTGCCAGGGGCGCCCCTGGCTCCTCGCCGACATCGTCCACGCCCTGACCGGCTCGGGGGAGCGCGCCCGCCCCGACCTGGACGCCGTCCTGGACACGCTCCGGCAGCACGCCCGCCTCCTGGCCGCGGAGCTGGGGGAGGACCGGGGGGTACGCGACCTGCGCAAGCACGTGGGCTGGTACCTCAGGGGCTACCCGGTGGGCGGGGCCGGGCGCGCCGCCCTGGCCCGGGTGGGCTCCCTGGCCGGCCTGGAGGCCGCCCTGGAGCAGGTGCGCTCGGGCCTGCCCCGGGTCGTGCCCTACCCGGGCCAGGCCGTCGAGGGGCCGCGGGGCCGGGCCGGGGCGCCCCGACGACCCCACCTGCCCGACGGCTGGCTGGACTCACCCTACCTGTCCCCGGACCAGCGGGCCCTGCTACACTGTCCACTGGCGTGAACGCGGCAGGCAATACCTGTCCCCGGACCAGCGGGCCCTGCTGGGGCAGGCCGAGTCCGACGCCTCCGGCGGCTGAGAGAACGATAAGGAGCGGACAGTGCTTGCCCACGACCTCCTGGTACTGGATCTCCTGAGGATCCCGGCCCCGCCCACGGGGGAGGCGGATCTTCGCCCGCTGCTGGGGGAGGACCCGGACCAGCTGGCCCGGATCTACCTGGAGGGCTACCCTCCCGGCGTGGCGGCCGCGGACCTGGCCCAGGCCCGTGCCGAGATGGCCCTGACCCTTACCGGTGGGTACGGCGTCCTGCGGCCGGACGCCAGCCTGGTGGCGTACGACGGCGGGGCGGCCGTCGGGGCCGTCTTCACCGTCGAGCGCTCGATCTGGGACGCGGACCTCCCCGGCCCCTTCATTATCGACCTCGTCGTGGTCCCCGGCGCCCGGGGGCGAGGCACCGGGCGGGCGCTGCTGGGCGGCGCCGTGCGCGCCTGCGCCCGTGCCGGGGAGAAGACCCTCTCCCTGCGCACCGGCGAGGGGACCTCCGCGGCCGCCGCGCACCTGTACCGGGAGCTCGGCTTCCGGCCGCCGTCCTGACGTGCCGGGGCGTGCCGCTGGCGGTCAACGCGATGGGGGGCACCTCGCCGTCCTGACGTTGAGTGCCACCCCCTGGGGGGCGGGCGGGGCCACACGTGTCGTACAGTGTGGGGCGTGACCCCGCAGACCCCAGGTGCCGCCCACACGCTCGTGCTCGTCCGCCACTCCAAGGCCTCCCACGACGCCCCCACGGACCTGGAGAGGCCCCTGACGCCCCGGGGGGTCGACCTGGCCGACGCCCTGGCCCGCAAGGTCAGCTCCCGCGTCCCCGAGGTCCAGACCCTCCTGGTCTCCCCGGCGGCCCGCACCCGTCAGACGGCCCTGCCCCTGGCCGACTACTACCCGCAGGCCGCCTTCGTGGTCGAGCCCGCCATCTACCACGCGGGGATCGAGCGTATCCTCGCCCTCATCCGGGCCCTGGACGAGACCACCCGGGCCGGTGTCGTGGTCGGGCACGAGCCCACCATCAGCGCCCTGGCCTACGCCCTCCACGACGCCGACGACGACGAGCTGGCCCGCCAGGTCTCCTTCGGCCTGCCCACGGCCACCGCCTGCGTCCTGGAGGTCCCGGTGCCCTGGGCGGTCCTGGGGGCCCGCAGCGCCCACCTGTACGACGTCCTCAGCGCGCGCCGATAAGCTCCAGCACCGCCGCCAGGTCACGTACCCTCACGGCGGCCCGGGCGGCCCGGTCCACTACCGGCTTGGCGCAGAAGGCCACGCCGAGCCCCGCCGCGCGGAGCATGTCCAGGTCGTTGGCGCCGTCGCCTACGGCCAGGGTGCGCTCCAGGGGCACACGGTGCCGGGCGGCCCAGGCGCGCAGGCACCGCTCCTTGACGCCCCGGTCCACGACGCGGCCCAGGACCCTCCCGGTCAGGACGCCGTCGGCGACCTGCAGGCGGTTGGCCGCCACGTGGTCAATACCCAGGCGCCGGGCCAGGGGGCCCACCACCTCCTCAAAGCCGCCCGAGACCACCCCCACCGCGCAGCCCGTGGCGTGCAGGGTGCCAATGAGCTCCTGGGCGCCGGGGGTCAGGCGGACCTCGGCGAGCACCTCGGCGAAGACGCCCTCGCCCACGCCTTCGAGCGTGGCCACGCGCTCACGCAGGGAGGCGGCGAAGTCCAGCTCACCGCGCATGGCCCGCCTCGTGACCTCGGCGACCTGCGCCCGGGTGCCGGCGCGCTCGGCAATGAGCTCAATGACCTCCTGCTCAATGAGGGTGGAGTCCACGTCCATGACCAGCAGGCCGGGCCCCTCCTCCACCAGGGGGCCGCTGCTCAGCGCGCCACGAAGTCGCTCCATGGCCCCAGGCTAGCCCGGCCGGCCACCGCCCCGCAGCCGGCCCGGCCCGGCTGCGAGAACAGAGTCCGGCCGGCCACCGGTGGGTGGCCGGCCGGACGGGTGCCGGGGGGCCTCAGCGCGAGACCACCTGCCCCTTGGCCACCACGGTGATACCGGAGTCGGTCACGGTGAAGCCGCGCTCACGGTCGTGCTCGGGGTCGATCCCCACCATGGCGCCCTCCTCCACGCGGACGTACTTGTCCAGGATGGTGCGGTTGACCACCGTGTTACGGCCCACGTTCACCCCGTCCATGAGGACGGACTCGCGCACCGAGGACCAGGAGTTCACGCGCACGCCCGGGGACAGGACCGAGGAGATGACCTCGCCGCCGGAGACAATGACACCGGGGGAGACGATCGAGTCCACCGCGTGGCCCAGGCGCTCGTGGTGGCCGTAGACGAACTTGGCCGGGGGCACGGAGTTCTGGCTCCCGGCGAAGACCGGCCACTGCTCGTTGTACAGGTTGAACACGGGGGTGACGCTAATGAGGTCCTGGTGGGCCTCGTAGAAGGCGTCCACGGTACCCACGTCACGCCAGTAGTCGCGGTCGCGCTCAGAGGCGCCGGGGACGTCGTTGTCCTTGAAGTCGTAGACGCCCGCGCCGCCCTGGGACACGAACCACGGCACGATGTTGCCGCCCATGTCGTGCTTGGAGTCCTCCTCGGCCGCGTCCTTGGTCACGGCCTCCATGAGGGCGTCGGCGCTAATAATGTAGTTGCCCATGGAGGCCAGGACCTCGTCGGGGGAGTCCGGCAGGCCGGGGGTCTCCTTGGGCTTCTCCACGAAGGCCTTGATGACGCCGCGGCGCTCGGGGTCGGACTCGATGACGCCGAACTGGTCCGCCAGCGAGCGCGGCTGGCGGATGCCCGCCACGGTGCACGGCAGCCCGGAGGCGACGTGGTGCTCCAGCATCTGGGAGAAGTCCATGCGGTAGATGTTGTCCGCACCGGTGATGACCACGTAGTCCGGGCGCTCGTCGTCGAGCAGGTTGAGGGACTGGTAGATGGCGTCGGCCGACCCGAGGAACCAGTGCTTGCCCACACGCTGCTGGGCGGGGACCGGGGCGACGTAGTTGCCGAGCATGGAGGACAGGCGCCAGGTCTTGGCGATGTGCCGGTCCAGGGAGTGGGACTTGTACTGGGTGAGCACCACGACCTTCAGGAAGCCGGAGTTGATCATGTTGGACAGTGAGAAGTCGATGAGCCGGTAGATCCCGCCGAAGGGGACGGCCGGCTTGGCGCGGTCGACGGTCAGGGGCATGAGGCGCTTGCCTTCACCGCCGGCGAGGATGATTGCGAGGACTCGAGGAGAAGCCATGGGCCAACCATACGGTGACCCCAGACACGTCCGCGACCAATCCGGAAAATTTGGGTCGGGCGCGTCGCGCCACAGGCTCCCCTCCACGCCCCTCAGGACCTGTGATCTAGGACCTATGGCCGGGCGACGGCGCCCCCGGGGCCCCCAGGGCCCGCCTTGGGGCGACACGGGCCCCCTCCACGCCCCAACATGTGACGCGCACCCTGTTTTACCGGGTACCGTCGGCCGTGGTGGCCACGAGCGCCACCGTCCGACCCCACCCCGAGCCCACAGAGGAGACGTGACTATGAGGGTTGACCTGCTCACCAAGGAGTACCCGCCGTACATCTACGGAGGAGCCGGCGTCCACGTCAACGAGCTGGCCAAGGTCCTGCGACCCCTCGCCGACGTCCGCGTCCACGCCTTCGGCGGCCCCCGCGAGGACGCCGAGCCAGGCGTCACCGGCTACCCCGAGATCGCCGAGCTCGAGGGCGCGAACGCGGCCCTGAAGACCTTCGGCGTGGACCTGGAGATGGCACAGGGCTGCCAGGGGGCGGACATCGTCCACTCCCACACCTGGTACGCCAACCTCGCCGGCCACCTGGCCTCCCTGCTCCACGGGGCCCCGCACGTGCTGTCCGCCCACTCCCTGGAGCCGCTGCGCCCCTGGAAGGCCGAGCAGCTCGGCGGCGGCTACGCCCTGTCCTCCTGGGCGGAGAAGACCGCCTACGAGGCCGCCGCCGGCATTATCGCGGTGTCCAACGGCATGCGCGCCGACATCCTGCGCTCCTACCCGGCCGTGGACCCCGAGCGGGTCAAGGTCGTCCACAACGGCATCGACCTGGACGCCTGGCAGCGCCCCGAGGGCGAGGAGGCCGCCGCCCAGGCCGCCGCCACCCTCAAGCGCCTGGGCATCGACCCCGACCGCCCCACGGTCGTCTTCGTGGGACGCATCACCCGCCAGAAGGGCCTGCCCTACCTCCTGCGCGCCTGCGAGCTCCTGCCCGCCGAGGTCCAGGTGGTCCTGTGCGCCGGCGCCCCGGACACCGCCGAGATCAAGGCCGAGGTCGAGGGCCTGGTGGCACGCCTGCGCGAGAAGCGCACCGGCGTGGTCTGGGTCGAGGAGATGCTGCCCCGCCCCCAGCTCATCGCCGTCCTGACCGCCTCCGACGTCTTCGTGTGCCCCAGCGTCTACGAGCCCCTGGGCATCGTCAACCTGGAGGCCATGGCCGTGGGCCTGCCCGTGGTGGGCAGCGCCACCGGCGGCATCCCCGACGTCATCGTGGACGGCACCACCGGCCTGCTGGTGCCCATCGAGCAGGTCCAGGACGGCACCGGCACCCCGCTCCACCCCGAGATCTTCGTGTCCGACCTGGCCGAGCGCCTCACCAGCCTGGCCACGGACCCCGAGCGGGCCCGCCAGATGGGGGCCGCCTCCCGCAAGCGCGTCGAGGAGCACTTCTCCTGGCAGTCCATCGCCGTCAAGACGATGGCGGTCTACAACTGGGTGCTCCAGAACGGCTGACCGACCCGGGGCGGGGCGCCTTGTGCACCCCGCCCCGGCAGGCCGCCCCGGCCCCTAGGCCCACCACTCGGTCGCCGCGCAGACGCCCCTGCGCGCCACAGCCAGCAGAGGACGCAGGACGGCGGACCGGCGGGCGGCCTGGGCGGCGCTCGCGGCCGCGCCGTCGTCCTCCAGCGCCCGCTCGCACAGGCCCGCCAGCCGCAGGGAGCGCTCCAGCAGGTCACGACGACGTGACGGCATCGGCGGCAGCAGACGCGGGTCCACCACCGCGGTGACCAGGTCGGTGAGCTCGTCGGCCAGCTCAGGACGCTCCCTGGCCAGATCCAGGCCGGTCAGGGCCGCAATGGCCTCCTCGGTGGCCAGGTGGACCTCCCGGCGCAGCTGGGTGGCGTCCAGCGGCGGGACCACCGCCTCCAGGACGTCGGCCCGCCAGGCCTCACCGTCCCCCTGCGGGATTAGGACCACGGCGGTCCCGGCCGGGTCGGCGGCACCCTCCAGGAGCACCGCCTGACCCCGGTCACCAGCCGGCACGCCGCCGGGGAGCCCGTCCCCGGGCACCGGCAGGAGCGCGGCACAGCGCCGCAGGGGACGGACGGCGTCCAGCCAGGCCCCCAGGGGGACGAGCGCCCCGGTCCTCTGGTCACGGACCAGGTGGGGGCCCGGACCCGCGACGACCGCGCCCCAGGAGGAGGGCAGGGGCGCCCACAGGGCCAGGAGGACACTGACCGGCGCACTGAGAGACGACATGGGACCAGAGCCTACGACGCCAGGCACACCCGGAGCCGGCAGTTAGGACCTCTGTCACGGGTACGCGCTAAGGTTAGGCCCATGACCAGTGTGCTTCGCCTCACCGACGTCTCCCTGCACCGGGGCGACACCCAGATCCTCTCCCACGTCAGCTGGGTGGTGGACGAGGGCCAGCACTGGGTGGTCCTGGGCCCCAACGGGGCGGGCAAGACCACCGTCTCACGCATTGCCGCAGCCCGCCTCTTCCCCTCCAGCGGGACCGTGGAGGTCCTGGGGGAGAGGCTGGGGCGCGTGGACGTCAGCGAGCTCCGCCCCCGCATCGGCCTGACCTCCTCCGCCCTGGCCCAGCACGTCCAGGACCGGGAGAGCGTGCTGGGCGTGGTCCTGTCCGCCTCCTACGGGCGGATCGGGGTGTGGCGCGAGGAGTACGACGCCCTCGACGTGGAACGGGCCCGGGCCCTGCTGGAGGCCCTGGGCGCCGACGGCCTAGCAGGACGCGCCTGGGGGAGCCTGTCCTCCGGGGAGCGCAAGCGGGTGGAGATCGCCCGCGCCCTCATGCCCGACCCCGAGCTCCTCATCCTGGACGAGCCCGCCTCAGGACTGGACGTGGCCGGACGCGAACAGCTCCTGGCCGCCCTGGCCGAGATCGTGCAGGCCCCCGGGGCCCCCGCCATGGTGCTGGTCACCCACCACCTGGAGGAGATCCCCCAGGGCTTCACCCACGCCCTGGCCCTGAGAGCAGGATCAGTGGTACGAGCCGCCCCCCTGACCCAGGTCCTGACCAGCCAGGTCATGAGCACCACCTTCGGCCTGGAGCTAGAGGTCAGCCACGACCGCGGACGCTACACCGCCCGCGGCGCCCTACCCGGCCCCACCAGGGGCGAGCACACGGCCTGAAGGGCCCCTACCCTCACCTCAAAGCAAGGAGACAACTATGATCTGGCTCTGGTGGCTGGCGGCAGCGATCGCCCTGGGCGCCATCGAGACACTCGTCGCGGACCTGACCTTCCTCATGCTCTCCGGAGGCGCCCTGGGAGCCGTGCTCGTGGCGCTCCTAGGGGCGCCCCTGCCCCTCCAGGCACTCGTCTTCGTCATTGTCTCAGCACTCCTGCTCCTGGTGGTACGCCCCTGGGTCAGGGGCCGCCTGGCCGCCACCTCCCCAGGAGTACGCACCAACGCGGAGGCCCTCATCGGGCTCGAGGCAGTGACCCTGACCGAGGTCACGACCTCAGGTGGCCGCGTCCGCCTGGCCGGCGGGGACTGGAGCGCCCGCCTGGCCACCACCGGCCCGGCCGGCGCCCCCACCCCCCTGCCCGAGGGGACGGCCGTAAGAGTCACCGCTATCGACGGGGCCGTAGCCGTCGTCGTACCCCTACCCCGCCCCTGAGAACCCCACCGGCCCTCCCCAGCCGGGGCGGGAACCAGCCCTCAAAAGTCCTTCAACAGAAAGGTGACCGCTGTGTCTGACAGCTCAGTCCAGACGATGACGATCGTCGTCGCAGCCCTCCTCGTCATCTTCGGCATTACCCTGATCGCCAAGGCCGTGAGAATCGTGCCGCAGTCCTACGCGATCATCGTCGAGCGCCTGGGCAAGTTCCAGGCCGAGTACGGCGCCGGGATGCACTTCCTGGTACCCTTCATCGACCGCGTACGCACCACGGTCGACCTGCGCGAACAGGTCGTCTCCTTCCCCCCGCAGCCGGTGATCACCTCCGACAACCTCGTGGTGAGCATTGACTCGGTCATCTACTACCAGGTCACCGACCCCAGGCGGGCCACCTACGAGATCGCCAACTACCTCCAGGCCATCGAGCAGCTGACCGTCACCACCCTGCGTAACGTCATCGGCTCCATGGACCTGGAACAGACCCTGACCAGCCGCGACCAGATCAACGGCCAGCTGCGCGGGGTCCTGGACCAGGCCACCGGCCGCTGGGGCATCCGGGTGAGCAACGTCGAGCTGAAGTCCATCGACCCCCCGGCCTCCATCCAGGGCGCCATGGAACAGCAGATGCGCGCCGAGCGCGACAAGCGCGCCGCGGTACTGACCGCCGAGGGCGTTAAGCAGTCCCAGATCCTCACGGCCGAGGGCGACAAGCAGTCCGCCATCCTGCGCGCCGAGGGCCAGGCCCAGTCCGCCATCCTCAAGGCCCAGGGCGAGTCCCGCGCCATCCTCCAGGTCTTCGACGCCATCCACCGCGGCAACGCCGACCCCAAGCTGCTGGCATACCAGTACCTCCAGACCCTGCCCAAGATCGCCAACGGCTCCTCGTCCAAGATGTGGATCGTGCCCACGGAGTTCACCGCGGCCCTGGACGGCATCGCCGGCGCCCTGGGCGGGGGAGACAAGGACGACGGCCCCTCCGGCCCCGGCGACACCCCGGTGAGGGTGGACCTCTCAGGCATGGACACCGACCTGGGCATCGCCGGCGACCTGGCCGCCACCAACCTCCAGGCACCCGAGGACGCCCTGGCCGAGGCCCGCGGCGAGGTGGCCAGCGCCACCCACACCGCCGACCCGTCCACCCCCTCGCGCTCGCGGCACTCCGCCCCTGGCTCGCGTCCGGCGTCCGGCACCCCCAGGACGTACCCGCCCGCACCCGGCACCCCGGGGATGGTGGGCTACTGACCACCGCGAGAACGGTACTTGTTCGTCGTGAGAACGGTACTTGTTCGTCGTGAGAACGGTACTTGTTCGTCGTGAGAACGGTACTTGTTCGTCGTGAGAACGGTACTTATTTCCCGTGGCCTGGGCTGCTGAGCTCCGCGCCGGGCCCGCGCCCACGGACGTAGGGGCCGCGGTGGGGTGGTGGCAACGTCCCCACCACCCCACCGCTTCTCGTCGGTCTCCCTCTTTCCGGGTAGGGAACCGCCAGCGGGCGAGGGCCTCAAGGCCAGCCCCGCGCCCCCGTCCCGCCGGACGGCGCGGTGCGTACAGTGGCCGCATGATCATCACCCTGGACCGGGCGGACGACGAGCGGCTCACGGACTACACGCGCCTGACCGACGTGGCCCTGCGCCGTCGGCTGGAGACGCGGCGGGGCCTGTACATGGCCGAGTCCACCAAGGTGGTCGCCCGAGCCGTGGCCGCCGGGCACGTCCCGCGCTCCTTCCTCATGAGCGGGCGCCACTACGAGCAGATGCGCCCGGTCGTCGCCGCCGCGGCGGGCACGGGCGGGCGGGAGGACGGCGGGGATGTGCCGGTGTTCCTGGCGCCGGAGGAGGTGCTGGAGTCCGTCACCGGCTTCCACCTGCACCGTGGCGCCCTGGCCGCCATGAACCGCCCCGCCCTGCCCGGCCTCGACGAGCTCCTGGCCACCGCGCGCTCGGGCGCCCCGGCGCGCCGCGTCGCCGTCCTGGAGGACCTGGTCGACCACACCAACGTGGGGGCCGCCTTCCGCAGCGCCGCGGCCCTGGGCGTTGACGCCGTCCTGGTCACCCCGCGCTGCGCCGACCCCCTCTACCGGCGCAGCGTACGGGTCTCCATGGGCACGGTCTTCCAGGTGCCCTGGACGCGGACCGGGCGCTGGCCCGACCTGGACGGGCTGCACGCGGCGGGTATGACCGTGGCCGCCCTGGCCCTGAGCCGGGAGTCGGTGGACCTGGAGGAGTTCGCGGCCTCGGAGGCCTGCACGGCCCCGGACTCGCGGGTGGCCCTCGTGCTGGGAACCGAGGGGGACGGCCTGAGCACGCGGACCCTGGCCGCCGCCGACGTCGTCGTGCGCATCCCCATGGCCGGGGCGGTGGACTCCCTCAACGTGGCCGCGGCGGCGGCCGTCGCCTTCTGGGCCCTGCGCACCTGACCCACCGCGACACCGTGACACCGCGAGAACGGTACTTATTGCCCGCGAAAACGGTACTTGTTCGCCGTGAGAACGGGTGTGTCGCACCTGAGACAGAGGTACAGCCTCAAAAAGAGGCTAAGATGATGTACCATACAGTATGGACCGAGTAGCACAACCACTGCGTCGTACTGATATCTATGAGACAGAGCTCGCCGTGCCGGGTAGGTCCGAGCTCGTACGGCTGCGCCGAGGTACCTACCAGCGCACTGACATCACCCGGCAGCACTGGGAGATCGCCCAGGAGCGCCACGCGCTGCTTCTCGGGGCCGTGAGCGACGAGGGGCTCGACGGCGTCGTCGGATGGGAGAGCGCGGTCCTCCTCCACGGAGGACGGACGCTGACGGTTCCGGGCAAGGTGGATCTCATCCGCTCGCACCACTCCTCGGGCCTCAGGCGTCCGCCGACCCGCCGCGACCCCGAGCGGCCCTCCGCCCGGTCCCTGGGGCCCTCCGGCCACCGGCGGGTGCTGGGGCAGCGTCCCATTGTCCGCCACTGCTACACGTTGGGGGAGCACGAGGTCGTCACGATCGAGGGGCTGAGGGTCACGAGCCTTGAGCGCACCCTGGAGGACTGCGCGCGGTTCCTCCCCGCCGACCGTGCCCTGGCGGCCGCGGACTCGCTCGTCGCGGTGGCCGCTGGCGCGGGGCGCTGTCCCTGGGACCGACGCCCCGAGGTCGAGGCAAGGGCCGCGGACCTGCGGCGTCAGGTTGAGAAGGCGCTCGCGCGACGGCGGGGCGAGCGCGGGGTCCGGCAGGCTCGCGCCGTCGTGGCGGCCATGACGCCCCTGAGCCAGTCCGTGTGGGAGAGCGAGCTGCGCCGTCTGTGCCTGGCCTACGGCATCGTGGCGCCGGAGCCGCAGATGCCGGTTCGGACGCGTGCAGGGGAGTTCTACGCCGACCTGGGCTGGTGGGACGCGCGCCTCGTGGTGGAGGTGGACGGTGCGGTGAAGTACCAGGACGACGCCGAGCGGACCCTGCGGGCCCAGCAGTGGCGTGAGCGCGCCATCAGCGACGCGGGCTTCCTCGTCATCCGCTTTACCCCCGAGGCGGTCTGCGACGGCTCCTGGGTGGTCGACCGCCTGCGTGGCGAGCTGCCCCGGACAATGACTGAGGGCGCGCCGGTCGTCGCGCTGCGTACGGCTGCTGAGCGTCGTCGTGCGGGCTGACGGAGCCGGGCGTCAGGGAGCTGCGGCGGAACCCGTTCTCACGGCGAACAAGTACCGTTCTCGCGACGAATAAGTACCGTTCTCACGAGCAACAAGTACCGTTCTCGCGGCAAACAAGTACCGTTCTCACGGGACGGGGGCGGGGACCGTGGTGGTCCCCGCCCCCGGGGGCGGTGCGGTAGGGGTCAGGCCGTCACGCGATCTGGGGTCAGGCCGTCACGCGCAGCAGCGGGGCGCCGGAGGCGACGCTGCCGGGTGCCACGAGCTCCACGGAGGAGAACTTGGCGGTGTTGGTGACGATCACCGGGGTCACCAGGGAGTACCCGGCGGCCTCCACCACGGAGCGGTCCACCCGCACCAGGACGTCGCCGGCACGCACCCGGTCGCCCTTGGCGACCTTCACGTCAAAGCCCTTGCCCTCGAGGTTGACGGTGTCCAGGCCCACGTGGATGAGGATCTCCACGCCGCTGTCCAGGGACAAGCCGTAGGCGTGGCCGGAGCCCATGGCGACCACGACGGTGCCGTCAGCCGGGGCGGTCACCACGACGTCGCCCGAGGGGTCCACGCCCGCGCCGCCGCCCATGGCCCCGGAGGCGAAGACCGGGTCGGGGACGGCGTCCAGGGCCATGGCGGACCCGGTCAGGGGGGAGGCGATCTCGGTGACGGTCCCGGGGACCAGGGCGGGGGCGGTTGCCTGGGCGCCACCCTGCTCCAGGGCGAGGTCGGCGGCGGTCTCCTCGGCGGAGGCCTCCGCGACGCCCGCCGCGGCCAGGGCCTCGGCCCTCTCCTCCTTGGTGCGGTAGTTGAAGAAGAGGATGAGGGTGAAGGAGGTGGCGAAGGCCGCCACGACCGCGACCGCGTAGAGGAACATGGGGTTGAACACCGGGATGGTCAGCAGCGAGGTGAAGACGAAGGTGCCGGTCTTGACACCGCCGCCAATGCCCTCAATAAGGCCTCCCACGAAGCAGCCCACCAGCATAAAGGGGTAGATGCGCTTGAAGCGCAGGTGGATACCGTACAGGCTGGGCTCGGAGATACCGCCCAGGAGGCCTGCGAAGAGGGCGCCGGTGGCGGTCTGGCGCATCTCCTTGTCCCTGTCCCGGACGGACCACACCAGGACGGCGGCGGTGGCGCCGAAGCAGGCGAAGTTCCACGCCCCCATGGGGCCCTGAATAAAGTCGGTCTTGCCCGTGGCCTCGGAGGCGATATTGGCGAGCATGAGGGCGTTGAGCGGCCAGTGCAGGCCCAGGGGCACCAGGAAGGGGTAGACCATGGGGATGACAATGGCGAAGACGATCGGGGCGTGGGCGTTGAGCCAGAAGAGTCCCGTGCCCAGGCCGGTGCCGACCCAGATCCCGATGGGGCCGATAATGAAGGCCGTCACGGGCATCATAATGCAGAAGGAGAGGAAGGGCACGAAGACCATCTGGACGTTGTCCGGGACGATCTTGACCAGGAGCTTGTAGACCCCCGCCAGTACCACGACCATGAGCAGCGGCACAAAGACCTGGCCGCCGTACTCATTGAGCTGCATGGGCAGGCCCATAATGTGCGCGGTGCACAGGTCCTTGTTCAGGGTCTCATTGTGGATGCAGGTGGTACTCGGGTGGTTCGTGAGCTCGAGGAACTCCGGGGTGAGGAGAGCCGTCATAATGGAGGCCCCCACCCAGGGGTCGATCTTGAGCTTATTGGAGGCGTTGTAGGCCACCATGAGCGGCAGGAAGTAGAAGACGCTGCGGAACATGGCGTCCACGAAGAGCAGCGTGGCCGGCTTGTCCGCGGCCTCGGCGTGGGTGTCGATGAGCTCGAAGGCCTCGCAGATGGCCTCGCCGGCGATAATGAGGGAGGCTCCCAGCAGCACCGGCAGGAGCGGGCGGAAGGAGTCCGAGAGGTACTCGAAGAAGGCGTCCACCCAGGCGTTCTTGCCCCGGGCCTTGGCGCGGGCGGCGGCCTTGACGTCGGCGTCAGAGGGGTGGGCGGCGTTCTTCATCTCGGGCAGGTTGCTGATCTGCTCGTAGACACTGGCGACGGCACCGCCGATGACGATCTGGTAGCGGTCACCGGCCTGGGGCACCGCGCCCAGGACGCCGGGGATCGCCTCGACAGTGGCTTTGTCGACGACGGAGGCGTCGCGGAGCTCGAAGCGTAGGCGCGTGGCGCAGTGGGTCAGGTGCGTGATGTTCTCTGCGCCACCGACGGCCGCGAGGATCGCCTCGGGTGTCGATGTGGTTGTTGCCATGTGTGGCCTTTCCGTGGGCCGCCGGCCCTTTAGGGGCCAAGCGGTGTTGGGCGGGGGTGCGGGGTACTGCTCCCGGGGACGGCGTCTGCCTGAGACGACACGGTGTGCCAGGCGCGACGCGGTCGCCGGGGCGGAGGACCTCCCTGCGAGTCTAGTCACATGTTCCCCGTCTGGCAGAAAAATCTACGGGTCGATCGCCAAGAAGTTCACGGAGCCCGTGTGTCAAACGAGGGTCACAGGGGATCCGCGCCCTGGTGCGGCCCCACTCGTGCGCACAGGCTGTGGGTAACCCGGGCGAGAACCTACCGCGAGGTCTATTCGGTGGCCGGTCCGCGGTCCCAAGTGCCGGACCCTTAAGAATGGTTGACGTGCTCTCACGCTACCTAACAGCCTCTCAGGCTACGCAGGACGTCGAGCACTGTACCGGCACGCGGCGGACAGAGGAAGAACGACCATGACCACCACGCAGATCCCCCCGACGACCACCAACGACACCACCCCCGAGGAGCCCGCCCCCGGCCTGTACGGGCCACGGGGCTGGACCACCCGCACGCCCCTGTGGTACCTGCTGCGCACCTTCCCCACCCAGCCGGTCTACCAGCCCGACGGCAGCCTCCTGCCCGGCTACCTGCTGACGGACGGGGCGCCCCGGGAGGAGTACGTGACCTTCGCGGGCCTGACCTGCGAGGCCGCCCTGGACCTCCTGGAGTGGCTCCCCGCACAGGCCCTGGAGGACCGGCAGAACAACGGCCCCACCCTGCGCAGCCTCCTGCGGGCCTGCGCCGCCAGCGGGGACAGGCTCCTGCTGTGCGGCTACGGCATCGGCCCCCAGCGCAGCGACGAGCGCGTCAGCGTCGAGGCGCTGTGGCTGCGCGACGAGGACCTGGGAGGCTACCGGGTGTCCCCCGAGCACGACGCCGGCTGCCAGTGCGAGAGCCTGTGGAAGGTGGTGGCCGCCCGCTACCAGCTCGACGCCGCGGCCGTGCCCGACGAGATCCTCCGGATGGCGCCGCCCTGGGGCGGGGGTGAGAGCGGCTGGTGGTTCTGGTGGGACTGACCGCCCGGCCCGTTACCATGGCGCGCGTGATCAACGTCCAGGACCTCACCATGCGTATCGGTGCCCGCCAGCTCGTCGCCCACGCCTCCTTCCGCGTCGACAAGGGCATGCGGATCGGCCTCGTGGGGCGCAACGGGGCGGGGAAGACCACCATGACCAAGCTCCTGGCAGCCGCCTCCGTGGCCCAGGGCACCAGCCAGGCCGTGGCCGACGCCGACGACCGCCACGGCCTGGCCGCCGTCGAGCACGAGGGCACCATCACCTGCAACGGCTCGGTGGGCTACCTGCCCCAGGACACCAAGGTCGGCGACCTCACCCAGGCCGCCCGCGACCGGATCCTCTCGGCCCGCGGCATCGACGCCCTGCTGGCCCGCATCCACAAGGCCGAGGAGCGCATCTCCACCACCCAGGGGGCGGCCCAGGCCAGGGCCCTGGACCGCTACACGCGCCTGGACCACGAGTTCACCATGGCCGGCGGCTACGCGGCCGCCTCCGAGGCCGCCCGCATCGCCGCCGCCCTGGGCCTGCCCGACCGCGTGCTGGACCAGGGCGTCGGCACCCTGTCGGGGGGCCAGCGGCGGCGCGTGGAGCTGGCCCGCGTCCTGTTCCAGCGGCCCGACACCCTCCTGCTGGACGAGCCCACCAACCACCTCGACCACGACTCCGTGCTGTGGCTGCGCGACCACCTGCGCACCTACTCGGGGGGCTTCGTGGTCATTAGCCACGATGTCGAGCTGCTGCGCGACACCGTCAACCAGGTCATGTACCTGGACGCCAGCCGGGGCGCGCTGGACGTCTACCACCTGGGCTGGGACGCCTACCTCAGGCAGCGGGCCGACGACGAGCACCGCCGACGCCGCGAGCGGGTCAACGCGGAGAAGAAGGCCGCGGCCCTGCGCGCCCAGGGGGAGAAGATGCGCGCCAAGGCCACCAAGGCCGTGGCCGCCCAGCAGATGCTCAGGCGGGCCGACAGGCTCCTGTCCGGCCTGGAGGCCGAGCGGGCCGCGGAGAAGGTCGCCCGCCTGCGCTTCCCCGAGCCCGCCCCCTGCGGGAAGACCCCCCTGCGCGCGACCGGCCTGTCCAAGGCCTACGGCTCCCTGGAGGTCTTCGCCGGGGTGGACCTGGCCGTCGACCGGGGCAGCCGGGTGGTGGTCCTGGGCCTCAACGGCGCGGGCAAGACCACCCTCCTGCGGCTCCTGTCGGGTACCGAGCAGCCCGACTCGGGCCGGGTCGTGGCCGGCACCGGGCTGCGGGTCGGCTACTACGCCCAGGAGCACGAGACCATTGACACCACCCTGACCGTGGTGGAGAACCTGCGCGCCGCGGCCCCGGGCCTGGACGACACCCGGGTGCGCAGCGTGCTGGGCTCCTTCCTGTTCTCCGGGGCCGACGCCGACAAGCCCGCCCGGGTGCTCTCCGGGGGGGAGAAGACCCGCCTGGCCCTGGCCACCCTGGTGGTCTCCGGGGCCAACGTGCTCCTGCTGGACGAGCCCACCAACAACCTCGACCCCGCCAGCCGCGAGGAGATCCTGGGGGCCCTGGGCACCTACGAGGGCGCTGTCGTCCTGGTCACCCACGACGAGGGGGCCGTCGAGGCGCTCAGCCCTGACCGGGTCCTCCTGCTGCCCGACGGCGACGAGGACCTGTGGTCGGACTCCTACCTCGAGCTGGTCACCCTGGCCTGAGACGCGGCGTCGGCCACGCTGGGCCCGGGTACCGACGCCGCGGGCGACAGGACGTAGAGTGTGCGCCGGGAACACAACCCACCCCCGAGGCGTTCGAGTCCAGGGTGCCCCGCCCCGCTGCCAGCGCCGTCCCGGCGCCCCGGACATGAGGAGAACATAATGGCTGAAGCCACGACTACCGAGCCCACGACCCAGGCCCCCGGGCACGAGGTCCTCCTGACCCAGGCGGCGGCCGCCAAGGTCGCCAGCCTCCTGACCCAGGAGGGCCGTGACGACCTGCGCCTGCGGGTGGCGGTCCAGCCCGGCGGCTGCTCGGGCCTGGTCTACCAGCTCTACTTCGACGAGCGGACCCTGGACGGCGACGCCGTGCGCGCCTTCTCCACCGGGGACCCCCAGATGCCTCAGGTCGAGGTCGTCGTGGACCGCATGAGCGTGCCCTACCTCTCCGGTGCCACGATCGACTTCGCCGACACCATTGAGAAGCAGGGCTTCACCATCGACAACCCCAACGCCACCGGCACCTGCGCCTGTGGCGAGTCCTTCCACTGACCCCAGGTGCGTGAGCAGGCCACGGGGCACCCCCCGCCCGCCACGGACCGTACGACCAGAAGGAGCCCCTGTGCGCCGCACACCCCTTGCCCTGGCCTCACTCGTCCTGACCGGGGCGATCGTCCTGACCGGGTGCAGCTCCGGCCCGACGGACACCGAGGTGGAGTCCACGTCCACCCCCACCCAGGCCACCGTCCCCGTGAACAACAAGACGGACTGCTCCGACCTGACCATTGACAAGGACAACACGGCGCTGCCGAGCGTGTCCGGCGACGCCGGGCAGGAGCCGACACCGACCTGGACCGGGCAGGAGGCCCCGACCAACCTCACCGTCAAGACCCTCGCGGCCGGGGACGGCGACCCCGTGGCCCAGGACAGCTGGGTGGTGACCGACTACGTCGGCTGGCAGTGGAACAAGGACAAGCCGTTCGACTCCTCCTACAGCCGCGGGAAGGCGTCCTCCTTCAGCCTGGGCGGCGTGGTGCCGGGCTGGCGCTGCGGGCTCAACAAGCACAGGGTGGGCGACCGCCTGGAGATCTCCGTGCCGCCCGAGCTCGGCTACGGCAACGACGAGAGCGTGGGCCCCGCCGGCACGCTGGTCTTCGTCGTGGAGATCAAGGACGTGTTCACGGTCGCCGAGGTCACCGCGGGGACCAAGGACGCCACCGTGGAGGGCGAGCAGGCCCTGGCCGACCGCGGCATCACCGTCAGCGGCGCCCTGGGGGCCTCCGCCACCATTACCGTCAAGGACGGGGCCACCGAGCCGACCCAGCCCGAGGTCATCGTCCTGGCACGCGGCACCGGGGAGGCCGTTACCGCCCAGTCCACCATCATCGCCCAGCACGCGGCCACGGACTGGACCAACTCCAAGGACCAGTCCACCTGGAAGACGGGTAAGCCCGACACCATCTCCATGGCCTCATCCCCGGCCCTGGCCGGCCTGGTAGGGGTCCCGGTGGGCTCGCGGGTGGTCATCCTGCTGCCCGGCGCCAAGGTCGGTGAGCCCGCCGCCGCCTTTGTCATGGACCTGGACCGCCTGGCCTGAGCGGGTCCCCGGACGCGGCGCGGGTCCCCGGAAACCAAACCGGGGCCCGCGCCGCGTCTTGGCGCACGATTCAGCGCACGATGAGGCCGCGGCCCCTGGCCACGGCGTCGGCCAGGCGCCCGGCGACGTCCTGCCAGTTGGCGATGTTCCAGACGGCCTTGAGGTAGTCGGCCTTGACATTGAGGTAGTCCAGGTAGAAGGCGTGCTCCCACATGTCCACCATGAACAGCGGGATGGTGCCCACCGGCACGTTGCCCTGCTGGTCGAAGAGCTGGAGGACCACGAGCTTGCCAGAGACGGAGTCGTAGGCCAGCACCGCCCAGCCCGAGCCCTGGATGCCCAGGGCGGTGGCGGTGAAGTGGGCCTGGAACCGCTCGAAGGAGCCGAAGGAGTCCTTAATGGCCTCGGCCAGCTCGCCCTCGGGCCTCCCACCGCCGGCGGGGGAGAGGTTGGCCCAGAACACGCAGTGGTTGGTGTGCCCGCCCAGGTTGAAGGCCAGGTTCTTCTCCCACAGGTTGACGGCGCCCAGGTCCCCGTCGTCGCGGGCGGCGGCCAGGGCCTCCAGCGCGGCGTTGGCCCCGGCGACGTAGGCGGCGTGGTGGCGGTCGTGGTGGAGCTCCATGACGCGCCCGGAGATGTACGGCTCCAGGGCGGCGTAGTCGTAGGGGAGGTCGGGAAGCGTGTACACGGCCATGAGGATGCCTTTCGGTCTGGCATGACCCGGCCCCCGATATGGGACCGAAGTCCTGGACGGGCCTCATGCTAGACGCGGGCCGAGGCGCGCGACCACCGTCCCGGGCGCGATTACACTGTGCGCAGAACCTGTCCGTGCCCCTGCCGGAGGACCCCATGGCCAACCAGGACGCCGACCGCCTCACGATCCTCGTCTACTCCGACGACGCCCGCGTACGCCAGGAGGTCATGGAGGGCGTCGGGCGCCGCCCCGCCGCCGACCTGCCCCTGGTGGCCTGGACCCAGGCCGCCACCGCCGAGGGGGTCCGCCTGGCCCTGAGGGACCGCTCCCGGGCCGGGGACAGGCCCTTTGACCTGCTCATCCTGGACGCTGAGGCCAAGAAGCTGGGGGGCATGGGCCTGGCCCACGAGCTCTACACCGAGATGGAGCACCGCCCCCCGGTGGTCCTGCTGACCGCCCGCCCCCAGGACCGCTGGCTGGCCGCCTGGGCCAGGGCCGATGCCGTGGTGCCCCGCCCCCTGGACACCCTGGCCCTGGCCCAGGCCGTGGCCTCCGCCCTGCGCCACCCGGCGGCCGCCTAGGGCCGGGCCCCGGTGTCTTCGGGCCCGCCGACGGAGGTCACGGCCTGCGCCCATCTTCTCAGCGCCCGGCCGCGGGGCTCCTCAGGGCCCGGCCGCCCGCCAGGCGTGCGCCGCCACCAGCCCCACCCACCTGGCACGAGCCCGCCCCGCGCGGGGGAGGCCGGGACCGGCAGGATGCGGCACGGGACGAGGCTATAGACTCTGCCTCCAGGAGTTCCCGCACGCGGGGCGCCCCCGCCCGACCATGCCAGCCGCACACGCACAGGAGGCCACCGATGGGTTACCGAGGGATCAAGGCGACCGCCGGACCGGCCATCGAGATGCTCTACCAGCCCTGGATCCGGGGCGAGGAGAACATACCCGCCGAGGGCCCCGCCATCCTGGCCTCCAACCACCTGGCGGTCATTGACTCCTTCTTCCTGCCGCTCCTGGTGGACCGGGAGGTGGCCTTCATAGGCAAGTCGGACTACTTCACCGGCAAGGGCGTCAAGGGCTGGGTGGTGAAGAACTTTATGAAGACCGTGGGCACCATCCCGGTGGACCGCTCCGGGGGCAAGGCCTCCCAGGCCGCCCTGCAGGCCGGGATCGACCGCCTGCGCGCCGGGGAGCTGTTCGGCATCTACCCCGAGGGCACCCGCAGCCCCGACGGGCGCCTGTACCGGGGCAAGACGGGGGTGGCGAGGGTCGCCCTGGCCACGGGCGCCCCCGTCGTCCCCGTGGCCATGATCGGCTCCGACCTGGCCCAGCCCATTGGCCGGGCCATCCCCTCCACCCGCCACCGGGTGGGGATCGTGGTGGGTGAGCCGCTGGACTTCTCGCGCTACCAGGGCCTGGAGAACGACCGCTTCGTGCTGCGCAGCATTACCGACGAGGTCATGTACTCCCTCATGTGCCTGTCCGGGCAGGAGTACGTGGACCTCTACGCTGCGGACGTCAAGAAGGCCATGGGCGCCGAGAAGAAGAGCGCCGAGGAGGTGGTGGCCCAGATGCTGGCGGCCCAGGCCGCGGCACGCCCCGCCGCCCCCGAGGTCCACGCCCCCGGCGGCCGGCCGGCGCCGGAGGTCAGCGTCCCCGAGCCGCCCGACGCCGAGAGCGAGGACGAGGACGCGCCCGACGCCGAGGGTGCGCAGACGGACCAGCAGGACTGAGCCTTCGGGGAGGTACCCGCCCTGCGGGCCCGGTACCCGTCCCGGGCGCCCGCTCCTGGCCCCCGTCCCCGACGCTGGCGCCGGGCCCAGCCCTTCGGTCCCTGTCGGCCGGGGCACTCTCCCCTTAGACTGGCGCGCAATGAGGCCTGCGCCCCACGATCCGGCGGGGCCCGCGCCCCACGCACCCAACCCGAAAGGTCCACGATGTCAATCCGTCGCGTCGCCCTGCTCACCGCGGGCGGCTTCGCCCCCTGCCTGTCCGCCGCCGTCGGCGACCTCATCGAGCGCTACACCGAGGTCGCCCCCGAGGTCGAGATCATCGCCTACCAGTACGGCTACCACGGCCTGCTGACCGGGAACTACATTGTCATCGACGACGAGGCCCGCAAGAACGCGGGCATCCTGCGCGACTTCGGCGGCTCGCCGATCGGCAACTCCCGCGTCAAGCTCACCAACGCCAAGAACCTCGTCGAGCGCGGCCTGGTGGCCGAGGGCGTCAACCCCCTGGAGTTCGCCGCCGAGCAGCTGCGCAAGGACGGGGTGGACGTCCTGCACACCATCGGCGGGGACGACACCAACACCACCGCCGCCGACCTGGCCGCCTACCTGCACGACAACGACTACGAGCTCACCGTCGTCGGCCTGCCCAAGACCATTGACAACGACGTCGTCCCGATCCGCCAGTCCCTGGGTGCCTGGACCGCGGCCGAGCAGGGCGCCCGCTTCGCCTTCAACGTCATTGGTGAGCACCGCTCCAACCCGCGCATGCTCATTGTCCACGAGTGCATGGGCCGCAACTGCGGCTACCTCACCGCCGAGACCGCCCGCCGCTACCACGAGCTGCTGGCCACCAGGCAGTGGGTCCCCTCGCTGGGCCTGACCCGCGAGCGCTGGGACGTCCACGCCGTGTTCGTCCCCGAGGCCAAGCTCGACATCGCCGCCGAGGCCAAGCGCCTCAAGGCCATTATGGACTCCCAGGGCAACGTCAACATCTTCCTGTCCGAGGGCGCCGGCGTACCCGAGATCATCGCGGAGATGGAGGCGGCCGGCCAGGAGGTCCAGCGCGACCCCTTCGGCCACGTCAAGCTCGACACCATTAACCCCGGCCAGTGGTTCGCCAGGCAGTTCTCCGAGCTGATCGGCGCCGAGAAGGTCATGGTCCAGAAGTCCGGCTACTACTCGCGCGCCTCGGCCGCCAACGCCGAGGACCTGGCCCTCATTAAGAGGATGTGCGACCTGGCCGTCGAGTGCGCCCTGCGCGGGGAGTCCGGCGTCATCGGCCAGGACGAGGAGAACGACGACGAGCTGTGCGCCATCGCCTTCCCGCGTATCGCCGGGGGCAAGCCCTTCGACGTCACCCAGTCCTGGTTCACCGACCTCATGGCCGACCTGGGCCAGAAGGTGGAGCCCGCCAGCCCCGCCCGCTGAGGCCCGGCCCTGCCGGCCGGGTGCGGGGGAGGGCCCTGTACCCGGCCGGCACAGGGTGTCTCACCATGTGGTCGCAGGGCTGGCGCGGCCGGTGGGTGCCATATGGTGGTACACGTGATTGACCTCGCCCCGCCACCCGCCCGCCCCTGGCGGGAGCGTCCCGCCGCCCAGCAGCCCGTCTACCCCGACGCCGTCGAGCTGGCCGCGGTGGTCGCCGACCTGCGCACCCGCCCCCCGCTGGTCTTCGCCGGGGAGGTCGACGCCCTGCGTGAGCTCATGGCCGCCGCCAGCGCGGGGGAGGCGTTCGTGCTCATGGGCGGGGACTGCGCGGAGTCCTTCAGCGACAACACGGCGGACAATATCCGCCTCAAGGTCCAGACCATCCTCCAGATGGCCGCCGTCCTGACCTACGGCGCCTCCACCCCGGTGGTCAAGGTCGGGCGCATGGCCGGGCAGTACGCCAAGCCGCGCAGCGCCGACACCGAGACCCGCGGGGGGTCACCCTGCCCTCCTTCCGGGGGGACTCGGTCAACTCCCACGAGTTCAGCCCCCGGGCCCGCACCCCCGACCCCCGCCGCATGCTGGACGCCTACCTGCGGTCCGGCACCACCCTCAACCTCATCCGGGCCTTCACCATGGGCGGCTACGCCGACCTGCGGGAGGTCCACTCCTGGAACCGGGGCTTCACGGCCAACCCCGCCTACTCGCGCTTCGAGGCCTTCGCCGAGGAGATCGACCGGGCCATGCGCTTTATGGAGGCCGCGGGCGTGGACTTCGAGGCGCTGCGCCAGGTGGACTTCTACGCCGCCCACGAGGCCCTCCTGCTGGAGTACGAGGACGCCATGATCCGCCGGGACTCCCGCTCGGGGCGCCTGTACGACACCTCCGCCCACTTCCTGTGGGTGGGGGAGCGCACCCGGGACGTGGACGGCGCCCACGTGGCCATCCTCCAGGGGGTCCACAACCCGGTGGGGGTCAAGATCGGCCCGGGTACGAGCCCGGAGGACGTCTTCTCCCTCATGGACCGCCTCAACCCGCACGGCGAGCCCGGGCGCCTGAGCCTGATCACCCGTATGGGGGCCGACCGGATCCGCCACGTCCTGCCCGCCCTGGTCGAGGCCGTCCAGGCCGACGGCCGTCCGGTGACATGGATCACCGACCCTATGCACGGTAATACCGTCACCGCGGAGAACGGCTACAAGACCCGCGACTTCGAGACGGTCATGGACGAGGTCCGCGGCTTCTTCGAGGTGCACCAGGCGCTGGGGACCGTCCCCGGCGGGGTGCACGTGGAGCTCACCGGCGACGACGTCACCGAGGTGCGCGGGGGCGGGGAGCGTATTGGCACCGCCACCTTAGAGGAGCGCTACGAGACCCTGGTGGACCCGCGCCTGAACCACCAGCAGTCCCTGGAGATCGCCTTCGAGGTCGCTGAGATGCTGCGCAGCTAGGCGCCCCGCGGCGGGCTCACCACACGCTGACCTTGACCGTGGAGCCCTTCCTGACGCTGGTACCGGCCTCGGGGTCGGTGGAGCGCACGGAGTCGATCAGGCCCCCCAGGACGTTGCTGACATCGGCCTTGAGGCCCGCGGCCTCCAGGGCGGAGACCGCCTCGTCCCTGGACTTGCCGGTGACGTTGGGGACGGTGACCATCTCAGGGCCCTTGGAGAGCTTGAGGGAGACCTCCTCGCCCGCGTAGTGCCCGCCGCTGCCGGCCTCGGGGTCGGAGGAGATGACCTTGCCGGACTCCACGGTGTCGGAGTACTCCTCCGTGGTGGCCCCCACCTTCAGCCCCGCGGCGGTGAGCATGGCGGTGGCCTCCTGGAGGGTCTTGCCCTTGACCTCGGGGACCCTGGCGGGCTGGCGCCCCTTGGAGACGACGATGGCCACGGCCGAGGAGTGGTCGATCGAGGCCCCCGCGGCGGGGGAGGAGGAGGCCACCAGGCCCTCCTTGACGGTGGGGGAGTACTCCTGGGTGACGGCGCCCAGGGACAGGCCGGCGTCCTCCAGGGCCTGGGCCGCCTGGGCCTGGGTCATGTTCGTCAGGTCCGGCACGATCTTCTTCTCAATCCCCCGCGAGACGGTCGCCAACACCTCCGAGCCCACCCGGGCGCCGCTGCCGGCCCCCGGCTCGGTGGAGATGACCGCCCCCTCGGGGACCGTGTCCGAGAAGGCCTTGGTCACCGGCCCCCAGGTCAGCCTGACCGCCTGGACGGCCTCACGTGCCTGGTCCTCGGTCATGCCGGTGGTGTCCGGCACCGTCACGGTGCGCCCGGGTCCCATGGTGAAGTACCAGGTGGTGGCGCCCCCGCCCAGGAGGACGACCCCGGCGCCCACCAGCAGGGCGCGCCGGCTCAGGAACCGGGGCAGGGGGGAGAGCACCACGGTCTCGTTGCCGTCGGCCTGGGGGGCCTGGCCGCGGGGCAGCATGGTGGTGACGCCGTCGGCGGGGCCGGGTCCGATGGAGCCGATGGGCACCGAGACGGTGCGCAGGCCGGCGTGGGGGGCGGCCGCCTCCTGGGCGGTGGCCGGGGTGGCGCTGACGGCCGCGCTGGCCGCGGCGGCGTTGGCGGCCAGGACCTCCTGGGCCGCCACGGTCCCGGTCCCCCCGCCCAGGTGGACGGCGAGCTCGGCGTCGCTCAGGGAGGCGGCCACCTGACGCAGGCGGGTCAGGGCGGTGTCACCGTCCTCCAGGCGGGCCTGCGGGTCGCGGGCCGTCATCTGCGCCACCAGCCTGTCGACCTCCGCGGGCATGTCGGGCACCCGGGTGGAGGGGGCGGGGACGTCCTCGTGGACGTTCTGGAAGGCGATCTGGATGGGGGAGTCGGCGGTGAAGGGCTGGTGGCCCGTGAGCAGCTCGAAGAGGATAATGCCCACGGAGTAGACGTCGGCCCGGGGGGTGGAGCTGCCGGTGGTCATGAGCTCGGGCGCCAGGTAGGCCACCGTCCCCAGCACATTGCCGGTGGTGGTCTGGGTCACCTCCGTGACCGCGCGGGCCAGGCCGAAGTCGGCCACCTTGGCCACTGAGCCGTCGGCGGGCAGGAGCACGTTCTCGGGCTTGATGTCCCGGTGGACCAGACCGGCCCGGTGGGCCGCCGCCAGGGGCCGCAGGATCTGGGCGGTCAGCCCCAGGGCCTCCTTGACCGAGACCGGCCCGGCCTCCAGCAGGTCACGCAGGTTGGTGCCGTCCACGAACTCCATGACCAGGTAGGCGACGCCGTCGATACTGCCCTGGTCGTAGACGGCCACCACACCGGGGTTGGACAGGCGTGCCGCGGCCCGGGCCTCCCGGCGGAAGCGGGCCACGAAGTCGGGGGAGTCCGCCAGGTGGGGGTGCATGAGCTTGAGGGCCACGACCCGGTCCAGGCGCCTGTCCCTGGCCTTGTAGACCGTGGCCATGCCACCACGGGCGACGCGCTCGACAACCTCGTAGCGAGAGTCGATCAGGCGATCAAGAAGCGGATCTGCGACCACGAGCGGGATTGTACGGGGCCGCGACCCGTGGCGGAAGCGCCGCGCGGCGGGCACGCCGGGGCGCCCCCGGGGAGTCAGGCGCTGCGGCGCGTGAGCCGGTCGGCCAGGGCCTCCAGGAGCGCGGCGCTGGGGGCCTCCATGAGGGGGCGCACCGCCTCCAGGGCCTCCAGGCCGCACGCCCGGTGGGAGGCGATGAGGTCCTCGTGGGCAGCCCTGGCCCCGCAGTCCTCGATAAGGCGTGCCGCGGCCCCGGTCCCGTCCCCGGGGGAGGCCAGGACCCGGCGCAGCAGGTCGCGTCCGGCGGTGTCCGTGCGCTGCCAGGTCAGGGCCAGCAGGGCCGTGCGCTTGCCCTCACGCAGGTCCTCCCCGGCCGGCTTGCCGGTCACGGCCGGGTCGCCGAAGACCCCCAGCTCGTCGTCGCGCAGCTGGAAGGCGGTCCCCACCTCCTCGCCGAAGCGCGCCAGGCCCCCCAGGAGGGCCGCGTCCGGGTCGGTGCCCGCCAGGAGGGCGCCCAGGAGCAGGGGCTGCACGACGGAGTACCGGGCGGACTTGCGGCGTACCACCTCCAGGGCCCGTCCCAGCATCTCCTGCCCGGCCCCTGCCGGGTCCTCCTCACCGGGCAGGGGCACCACCTCGGCGCGCACGTCGAGGAATTGCCCGTAGGCGACCTCGGCGGTCATGCGGTCGAAGAGCTCCCGGGCCCGCCAGGGGCCCGCGGCCCCGCTTCCCGCCCCGTCCCGGGCGGCGGCGCAGGCGGCCCCCATCTCCAGCCCGGCCTGTGAGAGCAGCCAGTCCCCCAGGACCAGGGCCGCGCTGGTGCCGTAGGTGCCGGGCCGTCCGCGCCAGCCGCGCTGCCGGTGGGCCGTGGAGAAGGAGCGGTGCGCGGCGGGCAGGCCCCGGCGGGTGGGGGCGGCGTCAATGACGTCGTCGTGCACCAGGGCGCTGGCCTGGTAGAGCTCCAGGGCCGCGCCCAGGCGGGCCGAGGCCGCCCCGCCCATCACCTCCGGGCGCCCCGCCCGGGTGCGCAGGGTCATGCCCACGGCGGCCAGGACCGGGCGCATACGCTTGCCGCCGGAGAGGGCCTGCTGTGCCGGCCCCAGCAGGTCGGCCCCCGCCTCCCCGGGCAGCCGGGAGCGCCACCGGTCCGTGAGCTCGTGCAGGCGGCGGTCGACGGCGGCGCGTACCAGCGTGGTGACGAAGCTCAGCTCACTCATTGCCCCAGCCTAACCGGCCCCGGGCACAGGGCGTCAGAAACGGGAATAAACGCTACAATAGCGAGGTTGTCTGCTGAGTTGGTGAGGCTGGTCGCGCTGCTCCCGCACCAGCCACCGCCTGGCCTACCTGACGCGAAAGGAACTCCGTGGCTTCTTCCACCGCTACGCGCACCCGTGTGGACCACGTCAACGACCCCCAGGACGAGAAGGACACCGGCCCGGGCGGCGCTGACGGGACCGACGAGCACGACGGCGCCGAGGCCGGCGAGGGCCGCGGCGAGCACCCGGAGGAGGGCTCCCACCAGGAGCCCGACCAGGAGCCGGTCCCCGAGCCGCACGACTACTACCTCGACGTCTCCCTGGAGGCCAACGGGGACGGCACCAAGAAGCACCCCTTCAACGACCCCGCCGTCCTCAAGGGACTCAGGATCACCCCCGGCTCCACCCTCTACGTGCGTTCCCGCACCGTGGTGACGGGCCTGGAGATCTGCGGCGACGGGACCCTGGAGGCCCCCATCACCATGGCCCCCTACGGGCACGGCCCGGTGCCACGCTTTATCGTGGGGGACTCCGCCCCCATGGTGGCCCGCGAGTTCCTGACGCAGAACGGCTACATCTTCCGCGGCTGGGTCATTAAGGGCATTAAGATGCAGCCCTCCATCGCCGCCCTGACCGGTGAGCTGGAGCGCATGCGCCGCGAGGAGGCGGAGAAGGCGGCCGCCAAGCGCTCGGGCAGGCGCTCCAGGAACCAGGACAAGGACAAGGACGGCTCCTTCACCGTCTCCGACTCCGACGAGGCCGACGAGCCCGCCCAGAAGGTGGTCACCGCCGGGGCCACCGCGGACCCGGTCAAGGACTACCTCAAGCAGATCGGCAAGGTCGCCCTCCTCAACGCCCTCCAGGAGGTCGAGCTCGCCAAGCGCATCGAGGCCGGCCTGTACGCCGAGCACCTGCTGGCCACCACCGGCTCCACCCTGCAGGCCAGGAACCGCCGCGAGCTGCACTGGATCGCCCAGGACGGCCAGCGCGCCAAGAACCACCTGCTGGAGGCCAACCTGCGCCTGGTGGTCTCCCTGGCCAAGCGCTACACCGGGCGCGGCATGCTCTTCCTGGACCTCATCCAGGAGGGCAACCTGGGCCTGATCCGCGCCGTGGAGAAGTTCGACTACACCAAGGGCTACAAGTTCTCCACCTACGCTACCTGGTGGATCCGCCAGGCCATCACCCGGGCCATGGCCGACCAGGCCCGCACCATCCGCATCCCGGTGCACATGGTGGAGGTCATTAACAAGCTCGCCCGGGTCCAGCGCCAGATGCTCCAGGACCTGGGCCGCGAGCCCACCCCCGAGGAGCTGGCCGTGGAGCTGGACATGACCCCCGAGAAGGTCGTGGAGGTCCAGAAGTACGGCCGGGAGCCCATTAGCCTGCACACCCCCCTGGGCGAGGACGGGGACAGCGAGTTCGGCGACCTCATCGAGGACTCCGAGGCCGTGGTCCCGGCCGACGCGGTGAGCTTCACCCTCCTCCAGGAGCAGCTCCACGCCGTGCTGGACACCCTCTCGGAGCGTGAGGCCGGGGTGGTGTCCATGCGCTTCGGCCTGACCGACGGCCAGCCCAAGACCCTGGACGAGATCGGCAAGGTCTACGGGGTCACCCGCGAGCGCATTAGGCAGATAGAGTCCAAGACCATGTCCAAGCTGCGCCACCCCTCCCGCTCCCAGGTGCTGCGCGACTACCTGGACTAGGGCCTCCCTGCCGGCCGGTGACCGCGCGTGCACACCAGGCGGGCCCGCCGCCCGACCTGGGCCCCGGCCGGTGGCCGCGCGCCCCGGGGCGGCCGGGGGGGAGGCCTGGGGGCGTGCGCGAACTCATGGCACCGGGCACCGTGGGCTCCCGGGCCCCGTGGCAGGCTTGGTCCCAGATGGCCGGTGGGCCCAGCCTGCCCTGACGTGTAAGGAGCCCCATGGGAGTCGTTGTCGCGATTGACGGACCGAGCGGATCGGGGAAGTCGACGGTCTCCAGGCTGGTAGCGGCCCGGGCGGGCCTGGCCTACCTGGACACCGGCGCCATGTACCGCGCCGCCGCCTGGTGGTGCGAGCGCCAGGGCATCGACCTCAGTGACGCCGACGCCGTCGCCTCGGCGGTGGAGGCCATGCCGCTCCAGGTGGGCGTGGACCCCGCCGACCCCCGCGTCCACTGCGACGGCCAGGACGTGACCGCCGCCGTCCGCGAGCCCCACATCGCCGCCGTGGTCTCCACGGTGGCCACGAACCCGCGGGTGCGTCCCGAGCTGGCCCGCCTCCAGCGCGAGGTCATTGAGCGCGAGTCCACCAGCCCGGACTCCTTCTCCGGGGGCGCCGGGATCGTGGCCGAGGGCCGTGACATCACCACCGTCATCGCCCCCGGGGCCGACGTACGCCTCCTGCTCACCGCCTCGGAGCAGGCCCGCCTGGAGCGCCGCGCCAGGGACCTGGAGGCCGCGGGCAAGGCCGTGGACGCGGCCGCCCTGCGCGACCAGGTGCTGCGCCGGGACCGGGACGACGCCACCGTCTCCCAGTTCCTCACCGCCCCCAAGGGCGTCACCCTCGTGGACACCTCCGACATGACCCTGGAGGAGACGGTCGGGCACGTCCTGGACCTGGTCCGGGCCGCCCTGCCCGGCCCGTCCGGCCCCGGGGCCCGGCCCCAGGACCCCGCGGAGAGCCAGGAGGACCACCAGCGGGCCCGGGCCCTGCGCGCCGGGCTGGAGGACTACGAGCTGGACGAGGAGGACCTGGCCCTGCTCTCGGGTGACCAGGAGGGCCCCGCCGGAGACGCCCCCGAGGCGGGCCTGCCGGTCCTGGCCGTCATCGGACGCCCCAACGTGGGCAAGTCCACCCTGGTCAACCGGGTCATCGGACGCCGGGCGGCCGTGGTCCAGGACACCCCCGGCGTCACCCGGGACCGGGTCTCCTACCCGGCCGAGTGGGCCGGGCGCCGCTTCACCATCGTGGACACCGGCGGCTGGGAGGTGGACGTGGCCGGCCTGGACGCCGCCGTGGCCACCCAGGCCGAGGTCGCCGTCGACAGGGCCGACGCCGTCCTGCTCGTGGTGGACGCCCGGGTCGGCGTCACCGAGACCGACGCCCAGGTGGTCAGGATGCTGCGCCGCAGCGGCAAGCCCGTGGTCCTGGCCGCCAACAAGGTGGACTCCTCGGCCCAGGAGGGCGACGCCGCCGCCCTGTGGGGCCTGGGCCTGGGCGAGCCCTACCCGGTCTCGGCGCTCCACGGCCGCGGCAGCGGGGAGGTGCTCGACGCCGTCGTCAGCGTCCTGCCGCAGGTCTCGGCGGTCGCCGCCCCCCCGCCCGAGGGGAGGCTGCACCGCGTGGCCCTGGTCGGACGCCCCAACGTGGGCAAGTCCTCCCTCCTGAACACCATTGCCGCCCAGGACCGGGTCGTGGTCAACGAGACCGCCGGCACCACCCGCGACCCGGTGGACGAGGTCATCGAGCTCGACGGACGCCAGTGGGTGTTCGTCGACACCGCCGGCATCCGCCGCCGGGTACGCCAGGTGCGGGGCGCGGACTACTACGCCGTCCTGCGCACCCAGGGCGCCATTGAGAAGGCCGAGGTCGCCGTCGTCCTGCTGGACGCCTCCCAGCCCCTGAGCGAGCAGGACGTGCGCGTCATCCAGCAGGTCGTCGACGCCGGACGGGCCCTGGTGCTGGTCAACAACAAGTGGGACCTGGTGGACGAGGACCGCCGCACCCAGCTCGCCCGTCAGACCGACCAGGACCTGGCGCACGTGGCCTGGGCCCCCCACATCAACCTGGCCGCCCGCACCGGCTGGCACACCAACCGCCTGGCACGCGCCCTGGACGCCGCCCTTGAGGGCTGGACCACCCGCGTCCCTACCGGACGCCTCAACGCCTTCCTCGGCGAGCTCCAGTCCGCCACCCCCCACCCCCTGCGCGGCGGCAAGCAGCCGCGGATCCTCTTCGCCACCCAGGTGCAGACGGCACCACCACGGATCGTCATCTTCACCACCGGCTTCCTCGACGCCGGCTACCGCCGCTTTATCGAGCGCCGCCTGCGCGAGGACTTCGGCTTCACCGGCTCGCCCATCCAGATCTCGGTGCGCGCGCGCGAGAAGCGCCGGCGGCGGTGAGGCGGCGCCGTTGCCGCGCGGTCAGCGGTTCCCGGCGGTCACGAGGCAGCGGAGCCGGCGGAACCGGGGCCCGTGCCCTCAAGCGGGGGCGTCGTCAGGGGAGCCGGCCTCGAGGCCCTCGTCATCGGCGTCGGCCCACCGGGCACCGTGCGGCAGACCGTCCTTATCGACCCGCCCAGGTGGAAGACCCCTCGGTGGTGCCGACCTGCTGAAGGTCGCGTCCTGGAAGTCGGCGTCGTGGGTGAAGGTCGCGCGCTCGAAGTCGGCGAAGCTGGTGAAGGTCGCGTCCCAGAAGTTGGCGTCGTTGGTGAAGGTCGCGTCCCAGAAGTTGGCGTAGCGGTTGAAGGTTGCGCCCCGGAAGTTGGCGTTGGTGAAGGTCGCGCCCCGGAAGTCGGCGTAGCGGTTGAAGGTCGCGCCCCGGAAGTCGGCGTAGCGGTTGAAGGTCGCGCCCCGGAAGTCGGCGTAGCGGTTGAAGGTCGCGCGCTCGAAGTCGGCGTAGCGGTTGAAGGTCGCGCCCCGGAAGTCGGCGTAGCCGTTGAAGGTCGCGTCCCGGAAGTTGGCGAACTCGGTGAGAACGGCGTCGTGAAGGTCGATGGTGCAGTCGCACCAGAGCTGGTCGTCCTCGACCAGCTGGGTGACCGCCTCGCGGTGCTTCGTCTTCTCGCAGCGCTTGTGCAGGTGTCTGACGAGCACCTCCAGCACCGTCGACTCGACGGCGCCGTCGTGGCTCACGTAGACCTTCTCCTCGCTGGACTGCTCCGGTCCGTCCTGCTCGTTGACGATGGTCCTCCGCTCACCGCGCTGCGTTCGCAGGTACCCGCACAGGATGCTCACCACGCGCTGGCGGTACTCCCCGCGGTAGGTGTCCGCCACGTCGGCGAGGGAGTAGACCCCGGCGATCCTCACCTGTGGTGACCCGCTTCCCAGCTGCTGCACCCCGCTGAGCAGCCTCTGCTCGGCCCTGTCCTGCTCGGCATCCCTTTCGGCGCGCTCGGCGCTGGCCCGCTCGCGGTACTTGATGACGAGGTAGCCAGTGCCTCCAATGCCTCCGATGGTGGTCAGGGACACCTTGACGAGGTCGAGCGAACCCGCCCCCGCGCTGGCGCCGCGCCAGTTCGTCAGCCACCGCTGCCAGGACCAGAGCGGGCCCTCACCCCACAGCCACCCCAGGACGGTGAACACGACCAGGGCGAGCACCACCCATACGAGGATGACGCCGAACAGGGGCCACGTACCGAACCGGCGTGTCACGGCGCGCAGGAACCCGCGGCGGGGCCTCCTCGTACCGGTCGTCTCAGACATCTGGGCTTCCTCTCACTGCTCCGCCCTGGAGTCGTCGGACAACCCGGCCAGGGCGGCGCGCACGGCGTCGGCCGTGGTGAGGGCGGGCTCGGCGGGGGCCATGGGGCTCCTTGCGGGTCGCGGCCGCGCGGGCGCGGCACGGGGCTGACCCCGTAGACTGTAGCCGTCGCCGGCCCGGTCGCCCCGGCGGGCGGCGGATTTCGGGTGCAGCGGAGCGCCGGGACAGTCGAGGAGGACGGTGCGATGAAGGTCGTGATCGGCGAAGACGGGCCGGGCCCCGCGGTGCAGGCCTACCTGGACGGCCTGAGCCGCTCCGAGCTGCACGAGCTGGTGCTCACGCTGGCCGAGTGCTCCGAGACGGTGCGCCGCACCCTGGAGGCCGTCGCGGAGCTGGCCGGGGAGCGCCGGGGCGGGGCGGGCGAGGACCCGGTCCGCCGGGCCGCCGCCCTGCTGTCCGCGCCCAAGGGCTACGAGGACTACGAATCCTACGACTTCGAGTACGGGGAGTACGCGGACAACGGTTACGCCACCGACATCCTCGACTTCCTCGACGAGCTGGAGGCCCTGATCGACGACGGCGGGGCCGACGCCGCCGCCCCGCCGCTGCACATGATCATTGTGCGCCTGCGCCCGGACCTGTACGAGGGCCTGGGTGACACCGGCGGGCTCATGGAGCGGGCCAGCGACCGGGCCGCGGAGCTGTACGCGCGCGCCTGCCGCGAGGGCCGGCCCGACGTCGGCGCGCTGGCGGCCTGGCTGGCGCAGTTCCGGCTGGAGGGCCTGAGCTGCCCGGAGCTGGCCCTGACCGATTTCCTCCCGGCGCTGGGGGAGGAGGGGCTCGCCGTCTACCGGGGGGCCGTCGAGGCCGCGCCGCCGAGTCGGCAGAGGTTCGTGCTCGAGGTGGAGCTGGCCGACGCGGACGGGGACGTCGACCGGGCCGTGGGGCTCCTGGCCGAGGAGAACACCGGCCCCTGGTACGCCTCGATCGTCGAGCGGCTGCTGGCGGCGGGGCGGCGGGACGAGGCGATGGCCTGGCTCGACCGCGCCGTCGCCGCCGAGAGCGTGGGGAGGAGTTTCTGGGACCGGCCGGAGGAGACGGACATCGTCAGAAGGCGCCTGGACGCGCCGCGGGCGATCGACCTGTACATCGGGGCCGGACGGCCCGACGACGCCGTGGAGCTGGCGCACCGGCTGTTCCGGGAGAACCCCGGCGCGGACGCCTACGACCTGCTCCTGGACACCGCGGAGCGCCTGGGCCGCCGGGACCGGGAGCGCGAGGCGGCGCTGGCGTGGATCGACGGGCGCAACTGGCGCGACGCGGACATCCCCATCGCCCTGGCGCTGCACGAGGGCGACGTCGAGCGCGCCTGGCGGGCCGCCGACCGGTGGGGCGCCGACGACGCCTGGCAAAAGCTGGCCGACGCCGCGCCCCAGCCCCGGCCCGCGGACGCGATGCGCCTGTACGAGGAGGCGGTGACGCGGACGCTGGGGCGGCGCTCCGGCAGGGAGACGTCGCAGAGGATCGCGCAGTTCGCCGTGCGGCTGCGCGATATCGCCGCGGCGGCCGACGAGGCGGCCGCGGCCGAGACCGCCGCCGACGCGGGCGCGGGCCCGGCGGATGAGGGCGGGGGCGCCGTCGGGACCGCCGGGGCGGGGCGGCGGGTCGGCGCGCACACGAGGCGCTTCCGGGTCTGGCTGGACAACCTGCGCGACAGCTGCCGGCACCGCCCCACCGTGCACGATGAGCTGAGGCGGGCGGGGCTGTAGGGCCGGGGCCGCCGGCCCTCCCCGCGCAGCGCCATGATTCCCCCGCCCCGCGGGGCCGGAGCGCCCCTCGCCGGGACCTTCCCCGTTTAGACTGGGCGTCATGATCAAGCCCATTGACGCCACCACCACACCCGCCTGGTCCGCTCTCACCGCTCTCCACGAGTCCCTGGACCCCGATCTGCGAGCCTGGTTCGCCGAGGATCCCGGCCGCGCCGAGCGCTTCTCCTACGAGCTGGGGGACCTGTTCGTCGATCTGTCCAAGAACCTGCTGACCGATGACGTTCGCGACGCCCTGGCCGAGCTCGCCGAGCAGGTGGACGTCCCGGGCCGTCGTGACGCCATGTACGCCGGTGAGCACATCAACATCACCGAGGACCGCGCCGTCCTGCACACGGCCCTGCGCCGCCCGGCCACTGACTCCTTGAGCGTGGACGGCCAGGACGTCGTCGCCGACGTCCACGAGGTCCTGGAGAAGATCTACGCCTTCGCCCGCCGCGTGCGCTCGGGGCAGTGGACCGGCATCACCGGTAAGCCCATCAAGACGGTGGTCAACATCGGCATCGGCGGGTCCGACCTGGGCCCCGTCATGGTCTACGAGGCCCTCAAGCCCTACGTGCAGAAGGGCCTTCAGTGCCGCTTCATCTCCAACATCGACCCCGCCGACTGCGCCGAGAAGGTGGCGGACCTCGACCCGGAGACGACCCTGTTCATCATCGCCTCCAAGACCTTCACCACCCTGGAGACCCTCACCAACGCCCGCATGGCCCGCGACTGGTTCCTCGGCGCGCTCGAGGCGCGGGGCATCGACGCCGAGGGCGCCATCGCCAAGCACTTCGTGGCCGTGTCCACCGCCCTGGACAAGGTCGAGGCCTTCGGCATCGACCCGGCCAACACCTTCGGCTTCTGGAACTGGGTGGGCGGGCGCTACTCGGTGGACTCCGCCGTCGGCACGGTTCTGGCCGTGGCCATCGGTCCGGAGAACTTCGCCGACTTCCTCTCCGGCTTCCACACCGTCGACGAGCACTTCGCCACCAGGGCCCCGGCCGAGAACGTCCCCATGCTCATGGGCCTGCTCAACGTCTGGTACGTCAACTTCTTCAAGGCAGACTCCCACGCCATCCTGCCCTACGCCCAGTACCTGCACCGTTTCGCCGCCTACCTCCAGCAGCTCACCATGGAGTCCAACGGCAAGTCCGTGCGCTGGGACGGCAGCCCCGTGACCACTGAGACCGGCGAGGTCTTCTGGGGCGAGCCGGGCACCAACGGCCAGCACGCCTTCTACCAGCTCATCCACCAGGGCACTCAGCTCATCCCCGCGGACTTCATCGCCGTGGCCACCCCCGCTCACCCCACCAAGGACGGGGGAGTGGACGTCCACGAGCTGTTCCTGTCCAACTACCTGGCCCAGACGGCGGCGCTGGCCTTCGGCAAGACCGAGGAGGAGGTGCGCGCGGAGGGCACGGCCGAGGAGATCGTGCCCGCCCGCGTCTTCCCCGGCAACCGGCCGACGACGTCGATCCTGGCCCCGGCGCTCACGCCGAGCGTGGTGGGCCAGCTCATCGCCCTGTACGAGCACATCACCTTCACGCAGGGCATCGTGTGGGGCATCGACTCCTTCGACCAGTGGGGCGTGGAGCTGGGCAAGAAGCTCGCCCTGCAGATCGCCCCCGCCGTCCAGGGCGACGCCGATGCCCTGGGGGCCCAGGACGCTTCCACCCAGGGCCTGATCACCCGCTACCGGGCGCTGCGCTACGGCGCCTGACCACCACCGAGCCTGAAAAGGAGGAGCCCGTGAAGGAGATCAGTACCGAGGAGCTGCGCGACCGCCTGGAGAAGGGGGACCTGGTGGTCCTCGACGTGCGCGAGCCCCACGAGGTCGCCCAGGCGGCCATCAAGGGCTCGGTGAGCATCCCCCTGGGACAGGTCGTGGAGCGCCGCGACGAGCTCGACGCCACCAGGCCCACGGCCGTGGTCTGCGCGGCAGGCGTACGCTCAGCACGCGCCATTGAGGCGCTGACCGCCGCCGGGTACCCCGGTGAGCTCCTCAACGTCAGCGGCGGCATGCGGGCCTGGCTCGCCAACGCCTGAACCCGTTCGGGGCCTGCCCCGGGGCAGGCCCCGAACCGCCCGCGACGACGCCGTCGGACAGGAGGTGTGGGAGGTGTCACCGCGAGTCGATTTCTGGTCCGGGCGGATCGTGGTCTAAGGTTCTTCTCGTCCCGGGCGGGCTGCCACAAGCGGCTGCGCAGGGCACGGGCTGTGGCGCAGTTTGGTAGCGCACTTGACTGGGGGTCAAGGGGTCGTGGGTTCAAATCCCGCCAGCCCGACCAAGTGTTCGACACTCAAACCCACGTCCTGAGAGACCTCAGGCGTGGGTTTTTGGGTTGAACACGGCTTGTTCTGGGCGGTTTTTGGTGGTTTGAGGCAGCTCTGCCGGTTCGGAGGCTGCATGTCGGGTCTGGTGTTTGCGACCTCGTGACCCCCTGATGCCTGCGAGGTCTGCTCGCTGTCTGTCGGGCTCCCGCTCCATCCCAGGATGCTATCGAAGGGTGGTATGCAGGTGGCGGTAGCGGTGAGCTGTCTGGTGTCGTCGTGGGGGACGAGGTAGACGTGTTCGAAGAGTAGTTGGTTGAGCATGCGGCGGATGTGGTTGGGCGCGTGGTGGTAGGCGCTGGCCATGTGCTGGGCGATGTCCAGTGCCTGGACAACTAGTTTTTCTTTATCTTCTAGGTCTTATTCTAAGGTTTGGATACGATGGTTAGCAGTGGTTAGGCTGTGGGTGATACGTTGTTGTTCCTTGCGTAGCAACTCTACGGGGATGGCGTTCTCGTAGTGGGCCTGGAGGAGCTTGTGCTGCTGGTGCTTTAGCTTCTGCCGGGTGGCGGTGATCTGGGCCAGCTGCTGCTGGGTGTCCACCACCAGCTGGCCCAGCTGGTGGTGGAGTGCCTGTTCCAGCTCCTCGCGCCGGGTGGGCCGCAGGTGGATGCGTTGGTAGAGGTGTTCGACCTCGTCCTCTACGGTCTCGGTCTGGGTGGCGCGGAAGGTGCAGTCCGGCTGTTTCCTGGAGTGGCGGCCCAGGCAGACGAAGTACTGGTAGGTGGTCTTCTTGGGTCTGGCGGTGGTGATGATCAGGCGGGAGTGGCAGATGCCGCAGTAGACGGTGGACTTCAGGTAGTGCGGGTGGCGGATGGTGCGCTCGCCGTTGACCTTGCCGGCCAGGATGGCCTGGACCCGCTGGAAGGTCTGCTGGTCCACCAGCGCCTGGTGGGTGCCGGGGTAGAGGCAGTCGTGGTAGACGACCTGGCCGGTGTAGAAGGGGTTGGACAGGATGCGGTGGAGGGACTGGATCGAGATCGGACGCTCCGGCAGGCGAGCCGTGGCCGGGACGGTCAGCCCTCGGCTATTCAGCTCGGCAGCCAGAGACTTGAGCGTGTAGTCGCCGGTGGCGTAGGCGGTGAACGCCCGGGTGATGAGCTCGGCCCGGTCCGGGTCGATGGTGGCGACGTGGGCCTCGCGGCCGTTACTGGTCGTGGTGGTGTTGCGGTATCCCAGGGGCGCCTTGCCGATGCAGCCGCCGTTGCGTGCCTTCTCGCTCATGCCTTTCTTGACCTCGCTCGACAGGTTGTTCGAGTAGAACTCCGAGATGCTGGCCATGATGCCGTGCAGCAGCATGCCGCCGGGGGTCTGGTCGATGTTCTCGGACGTGGAGATCAGGCGGGTGCCGAGCTCGTGGAACCGCTGGTTGAGGACGACGTCGTCGGCGCGGTTGCGGGTCAGGCGGTCGAGCTTGTGGACGATGACGTAGTCGATGGTCTCACCGCTGGCGATGGCCTCCTCCAGGTAGCGCAGCATGGCCTGCAGGGCCGGGCGGCGGGTGGAGGTGCCCGAGGCTCCGCGCTCGACGAACTCCTTGACGATGGTCGCGCCGATGGTCTTGGCCTTGCGTTTGTTGGCCGCTCGCTGGGCGGGGATGGAGAAGCCCTCTTCGTGGCCGCCGCGCTGGGCCTGCTCGCGGGTGGACACCCGCAGGTAGGACACGGCTCGCTTGGGGGTGAGTTCCTGGGCCAGGAGCGCCATGGCGTTCTGGCTAGTAAATGGTATTGTAGATGCGTTCATGTTTCCATTAACGCTCTTTTTGTGCGAGGTGTCCAGCGCTTTATATGATTCTCCTGTGGGAGATCTGTCGGGTGTTTCTCTCGGGTTTCGTAGGTCTGAAGAGTTGGTGTTATTGGTGGCGCGCTGTGTCATGAGGGATCCTCCTCTGCCTGGTCGGTGGTTGGTGGTCCACTTGTGATGATCTCCGGCAGCTGTTGCTGGGTGGTGACAGCGAACAGGTGGGGGTTCAGATCGGACTCGGCATCCAGGTATCGCTGGAGCTGGCGCTGGCGCCTGTCGTGGGGGACGATCCACAGGGTGACCGGGAAGACGCCGCCCGCCTGCTGCTCGATACCGGTGGCGTAGTAGGCCTGGTAGCGGTGGCAGGTGGTGATGACGCGGGCTGGGTTCTCGGTGTCTCGGTCGACCTCGATGAAGTAGTGGTCCTGGTAGCCGGGGCTGGTGACCACGGCGTGCAGGTCGGGTCGCAGGGTCAGGTGCTGGCCGGCCGTGCCCAGGTGGGGGCGCCAGCAGTCCGGCTCGGTGGTGATGGTGGCGGTGGTGCCGGGCAGCTGGCGGACGGTCTCGTCGATAATGGTGCGGGTCTCGGTGACGGCCAGCAGATGGGCCAGGAAGCTGGTCGAGACGGCCTGGTTGCGCTGGCGTGTGGCCCGGCCGGTCAGGGTGCGTGCCCCGTGGGTGGTCAGGGCCCAGATGCCGGCGGTGGAGCCGCCCCGCCAGCCGCCGACGCGGCGTTCCAGGCACGTCACCAGGTGCTGCTCCAGCAGCTGGTTGAGGTGACGCAGGGTCTGACGGGTAGCCGAGCGCAGGCTGGTGTAGGCGTCAGCGGTCAGTCGGGCCAGCTGGGTGGTGGTGGCGAACCTGTGCGCCTGCAGCAGCCCCAGCAGGCGCGGGTAGATCGGGTGGTCGAGAGTGGTGGGTCGGTTCAGGGACTGGTTCATGAGGGGCTCCTTTCCTTGCTATCCGGGTATCTGGTTGCCACCGGGTGGGTCGGTGCGCCTGTCCGTACGGGAGGCGTCCGGCTCGGCGGGGTCAGTCACCGTCCTCTACGGCGGCGGTCTCGGTGGTGTACGGGGGTTCTCTGGTGCTGGTCGGTGGTGGCGGCGTGTCTGCCGGATCGTCGCCCGACCCGTCTCGGGTTCTTATCGGCGTCGGCGGCCGATAGGGTCCGGCTGGTCGGGCTCGTCCGGTTGGTTCGGTGGTGGGTGTGGGTGGTGGTTCGTCTGCTGTGTGCGGCTGGTCAGGGCGAGTAGCTGCTGCTCGGTTCGGGCGGCTGGGACGCCGTAGCGCTGGTGGCTGGCGGCGTACAGGGACGCTGGTTCCTGGCGGGCCGGTGGTGCGGGCCTGGTGGTGACGGACAGCCAGCCGGTGGACCGCCCCTGCTGCATCAGGGTGGCGTAGGCGTGGTAGGCGGGCAGTCCGATGAAGTCCTGGGCCTCCAGTCCTGGTGCCAGGTGGGCGGCCGCGGCGGCGTCGGTGCCGGACAGGCCGAAGTAGATCTTGTTGCGGGCGTTGGTCTCCAGGGCCTGGACCATGGACGGGCTGAGCTGGGCGCGGTACTGGTGGGCCAGGTGCAGGGCTCCGCCCAGGGACCGGGCCTGGGCCAGTGCCTCGGACAGGTCGCCGGGCAGGCCGTTGATGAAGTCGTGGGCCTCGTCGATGTAGACGGAGACGACGTGGCGGCGTTCGGGCGGTAGCGCCTGGCGGGCCAGCAGCCGTGACCACAGCTGTCCGACCAGCAGGCTTCCCAGTAGGCGGGCGGCCTCCGCCCCGAGCAGGCCGCGGTTGAGGTTGACCACCACGATCCGTTTGCGGGTGAACAGCTCCTCGACCGTGAAGCGTGGAGCGCTCTGTCCCAGAACGGCGCGCAGGTGGGGCCGCAGGATGAGCTGGCGCAGCTTGTTGAGCACCGGGGCGATCTCCACCGCCTGCGCCTGTGGTCTCTTGGCCTCGTAGGCGGCCCAGAAGGCGCCGGTGCCCAGCGGGTCGTCCTGGTCGTCCAGTACCCGGCGCCGGAAGGCCGGGTCGGTCAGGAGCGGCGGCAGCCACAGCAGGTTGGCGCCCGGCGTGCGCGCCAGGGTCAGCAGTGCTGCGTTGAGGACGTCGGCGGTGCGGACGCCCCAGTGCTCACGGAACAGTGCTGCCAGCGTTCCCAGCAGGCTGTCGGCGGTCACTGGTGCCAGGCGGGCTGGCCCGGCCAACGGATTCAACCCCACCGGAGCAGGATTGGTCGGGTCGATCACCACCACGTCCTCGTGGCGGCCCTCCGGGACGCGGGCCAGCAGGTCGGTCGCCAGGTCGCCTTTGGGGTCGAGCAGCAGCACCGCCCGGTGGGCCTCGACGTCGGCCAGGGCGAGGGACAGCAGCACGGTTGACTTCCCGGTACCGGTGGGACCCAGCAGATGGGTGTGGAAGACCGCGTCACGAATCGGGATCGCGACGGGCTGCCTGCACCCTGGGGTGCTGGTCAGGCCGATGACCCGCTCGGATCTCACCAGACTGGCTGGTGGTGGCAGCAGACGCGGGTGCAGGTCGCCGAGGAGCGGTAGCGGTGGCTCGCCGATCGGCCAGCCGCACAGGGCTGCCAGCTGCCCCGAGCGCAGACGCAGCGGCCAGGCCCACGGGCGTGACACCCGGTTGAGCCTGTCTGGCGTCTCGGCGCTCAGGCGGAACCGGGCCCGGGGCGTCTCGACGATCCGCAGCGCCCCCAGCAACCGGGAGAACAACTGGTGCGCCTGGGCGGGCGTGCCGGTATGTCCCAGGCGCAGGCAGGCCGCCGCCCCGTGCTGCTCGCTGGTCGTCCTGGTCGGACGCTCCGGTGACCTCGGAGCGGGCTGGCCCAGGAACAGCTCACGCCAGCCCGGTGCTGGTGGCCCGGTGAAGGACGACGACGGCAGGCGGCGTCCGATCAGCAGCTGCACCACCGCCTGCTGGTCCTCGTGCAGGCCGCTCAGGCAGGCGTACAGCGCCCGGGTCGCCGCTACGACACGATCCGCTGACGTGCTGACATGGCTGCCGCGGACCTGCAGCCGTACCGCCTGGCCCACCGCCGGGCGCTGTCGCTGAGGACGGTGCAGCCGTGCCGGCAGGTGATGGCCCAGCAGCTGCTCGAGCTCAACGGCCCGACCCGGCCGGCAGCCGACCAGCCAGCACTCCCCACCGGCCCAGGCCCGCAGCTCCAGCACCACCGGCCCCACCTCGACGGCGGTAGCCAGGCGCTCCAGCGCCGCTGCGCCCACCGCGGGTGCTGCCGGGCTGTCCCAGGCCAGCTCCTGCCACTGCCAGGTCCCGTTCACGACCTGTCCTCCGTCTGAGGAGGCTCGCTCCTGGCGCCAGCTGGCCGAAGGGTTCTCGCCGTCTCGTCCGGGTCGGTTGTCGCAGCCTCCTGCTCGGCGTGGTGCAGGGCCAGCACCAGCAGGACCCGAGCCAGCGCCTCGACGTCGATCTTCCGACGCCATGAGGCCACTGCCCGGTACCGCCGCTGAGTACCGCGACCGCTGCTCCTCCTGCTCCGGTAGGTCATGACCGCCTCCGCCTGCTTCTTCTCACCAGCGCCGCAGGTACCAGCGCACGACGGCCGCGGTCGCGGCCACGGCGCCTGCGGTCGCCAGGGCCCACCAGTAGCGGCAGATCAGGTCCACCGTCCACGTCAGCAGCACGACGCCGCCGAACACGTACAGGCAGCTCCTCCAGAACCTCGCCGCGAGCGAGCGCGGCCCGCCACCGTCCGGCATGCTTGACCCCTCTCACGACCTGTCCCTGTCTGCGTGGTCACGCCCGTTCTCGTCCCGTCCGGCTCTCTCGCTGTACCGTGGTACGGGGTAGCCGGGGATGTGGATGTCCGAGGGGATCTGGTTGCCCCAGACGGCCCAGTTCCTGTTGCTGGGTGGGTGGCGTCTGGCGAAGAGCTCGAGGTAGGGGCCGTGGCTGATCCGCTCGATGACGGCGAACTGCTCCTCGGGCTTGTGGGAGTGGTCCTGGAGGGGCGCGAACATCCAGGTCGGCTGGGAGTGGTATGCCACGGGTGCCCGCCCCCGGGTGGCGAGGAGGAGGTGCTCGGTGGCGTTGCGCAGGTAGTTGCCCAGGGTGAAGCGCGGCTTGATCCAGGTCAGTGGGGAGCGTGGGGTGAAGCCCCAGGCCTCTGCCAGGTCGTAGCCGGCTCTCAGGGTGGCGTTGGTGACCCACAGCCACAGGTGGGCGTCCGGCTGGGCAAGCTGGGCCACGGGGAGGCCGCGGATCTGGTCGAGGGTCATGAGGTCGTAGTGACGGGAGGCGCCAAGGGGCCCGCGTTGGTGGGTGTCCCAGGGCGGGTCGGCCAGGATGGTACGGAAGCGTGGGCCGCTGTAGGCGGCGGGCGCGCCGGGTCCGTCCTTCCCCTGGTTGTTCTGGGGGTGGTGTCCTGTGTCGTGCATGGCGGGTCTCCTTGTCTCCCCTCCCTCTGCTCCTGGTGGAGGGGTGTTAGTGATTCTGTTACGGCTGCGGAAGGGTTCTAGAGGAGGTTCTTGTGGCTTGTAATGCCTCTTTCGATGTCCTGCGGTTGCCGTTGCCCTTTAGTGAGCCTGAGAGCATGCGAGATGACAATGGGTGCGAGCAGTGGTTCTGTTAGCGGTCGGACGGGTTGGCTGAGCCGCTCCCTCCTGGTGGGGTGCGGGCTCCCCCGGGTTTGTGGTCGTGGGTGCGAGTGATGTGGAAATGACGACAGGCGGTTTGTCCCGGGCGCTCCTGCCCGGCCGGTGGTTCCCGGAGCACCGGGCCGTGGGCAGGGGTGCGGTTGCCCCACCCCTCTCTCCTGCCCGGCGCCCCGGGTCCCGCTCCTGGAGGGGTTGCCTGCCCCCTGTCGTGTCAGGGCCGGTCGCGGGGCTGGTGGTGGAGCGCGGTGCGGATCATGGTGGTGGCGGCCCGGAGGGCCGCCTGGTCCTGGGCGTACCTGGCCGTGGCGGTGCGGGCCCACAGGCCGCTGGTGGTGTCATCCAGGGCCCTGCCTGCGGGATGGGCGCGCATGCAGGCCTGGCGGCGGGCGGCCTGGTGGTCGTGGCGGTGGCGGGCACGGCGGACCAGGAGGGTGAGCAGCGCCAGGGCGGTGGGTACGGCGAGCGCGGCCAGGGTCGTGGTGTCCATGGGCGGGGTCTCCTTTGGTTCTCCTGCTGGGTGGTCTCGGGGCTGGTGGCCCTAGAGGGTGGTGATGGTCCGGGCGGCGGTGGCGGCGTAGGTGTGGATGATGGCGTCGTAGTAGGGGGCGGCCGTGGGGGTGACCTGGTAGAGCTGGTCCGCCAGGGCGCCCAGGGCGGCGAGGTTGTGCATGGCGCTGGCGGCCAGGAGGGCTCGGGCCTGGTCCGTGGCGTGAGCCAGCTCGGTGCGCGCCTCCAGGGCGGCCAGGTCGCGGCGTCGGGCGCGCGCCAGGGTCCGGGGGCGCTGGCCGGCCGTGGGAGCAGGGTCCTGCGGGGCGGTGATGTCGGTGGGCACGGGAACGATCCCCTTCCTGCGTGGTGGGTAGGTCGGCCCTGCTGGCGGGGCCGGTGCCACCAGGTGGTGGGCACGGGACCAGGCAACCCGTGCCCGTGCGGGCGCGGTGGAAGTTGGGGCAAAGTTGTAAAACGGCAGGAACTTGTACCTGGATCGTCGGGGTCCTGGCGTAGAATCCCCCTCGTGACGCCGGACACGCCCCCGGTGTCCTGTCCGCTGCCCCGTAAAGGAGGTACCCGTCCCACCGTGCCGACCGACATCCAGGACCTGGAGGCCGACCTGCTCTACCTGCGCAAGGGGGCGGGTGTGACGCCGGAGCGAGTCAACGCTGCGGGGGTGCTACGGCTGGTGCTCGGCGGGCAGGACCTCTCCTACGCGGACGTGCGTGAGCGCCTGGTCTCGGCGATCCGGTCCCTGCACGAGGCGGACGCCGAGCTGCTCATGGACGTCTTCGCCCTGAGCCCGGATACCGGGCGGATGGGGCTACTCAGGGAGCGACGGGCCTACTACGGGGACAAGGTCGGGCGCAAGGCCGAGACCGTGGCCGCGCGCGAGAAGCAGGCCGTGGTGAACCTGCGCAACCAGCTGCTCACCGGCTGGTACCCCGCCTCCCCGCTAGGCGTGCGGGTGCCGGAACTGCACAACGGGATCGTCAACGAGAGCGTGCGTATCACCACCGTGGTGGCCGACGGGTACTGGCAGGAGACCCGCGAGCACTACCGTTTCCTGGCCCTGTTTGACGAGGCGGACTACCTGCGTATCTCCAGCTCGTTCCCGGGCCGCCCTGTCCCGGAGCCGCCGTTCACGGTACGGACCAGACGCCTCAACGACTCCTGGAACCACGACTTCCACCACGCCGGGCCCATGCGCCGCGGACACCTCTACGACCTGCGCTACAAACTCGTCCCCGACCCCGACTACGGACACCCCGGACGCCTCCGCGAGACCAGCCGCGCTTTCCACGAACGCACCCTGACCGCCATCTTCGAGACCGTGTTCCTCGGCGCCAGACCCCGGACGGTCTGGTCCTTCAACCGCCTCAGCTTCCTCGAACGACCAGGCACACCCACCACCAACAACCAGCTCGACCTAAAAGGAGGCAGCACCGTGACCACACAGTACCACGACCTCTACGGAGGACTCTTCAGCGGAATGGGATGGGAGTGGGAGTAAGATTTTCACTATCTGCCAGTGTATTGCCATCCAGAGAATCATGTGAGAGTATAGGAAATGAAATGAGCGAACATGTTAACGATACTGAGAGTGAAGAAAATGAACATAGCGAGCAATCTCGGAGTATAGGTAGACAAATTGTTGATCTCATACAGGTGGGAGTTATGGTTGCAACCATGAAGGGAACCAATCTCAAAAAGTTAAAGAAAAAGAATTCAGAATATTGGAAGCCGGGTGACCTACTGACGCCGTGGACGCAATTCGACCCGCACCCGACATATTCCCAAAAAGACGCATATGAAGCATTTGAAGAACAGGCTCGTGATGCACTCGGAGACTCCGATGGAGGAACATATATATTCTAAGTTTAAGGCGTAGGGCGTAGACTCGATACTTCGCCGCACAATATCTGAAATAGGCAGAGACACTATTGCTGGTTTGCGAATGCGGAGGTTCCGATGGGACGCTTCAGCTCTTTGCTGATGGACTCAGTCAGGAAATATGGTCGTGCATACCAAATGCTGTTTAAGCTTGAGGAGAATAGGTCTGCTTGGAGTCGACGCCATCTTCTCATGCTTGATTTCAGTGAAGGTCGACGAACCTGGTTAGAAAAAGAGTCAATCGACATTAGGACTACGATCTTAATCGATCTGGCAAAGAAGTTTTATCTACCTGCACAGGGTGGCAAAAAGAGAGAAAACTTTTTATACATTCCGCTCGGATGGAGAACGAAGGAATCATATCTTCAGTACGACTGTTCATTAAACGACGGGCATTCCGCTTCCCTCATGAATCGCAAGTTTAATGAAGGATACGCATATTGGCTGTTTCTGCAGTGGTTCGGTGACGACTTGCCTGAATGCATTAACGAATATGTTGCTCGGATCGTATGCAATGACGCACGCAAGGATAAGAGTCAATGTTTCTGTACGTGTAACGAGTTTCGTGTTCATAATCTGCATTGGGAGAGCTTGGGGTCGCAACCGCAATTTGATCAGTATCTTGAAAAGGTTGAGAAACATCATATTGTTGCGATCAAGTTGCGCGCGGATCGTGACTTTTCATTGATTAAGACCTCAGAGCGTCGTACCGGGGTGTGGCGCAGTAGTCTTATGCCGGGATCGGACAGAACAGGGTATTGCGTGAAAAGGACTGCGGTGACCAGACCTATCGAATCGATAAAGGTTTTTATGCCAAAAGATATACGTCTAGTAAGAGCGTATGGCACTTATGGTGGTCAAATTTCTGCCCCCACCAATAGAAAAATGGATATTTATTCTGATCGATGGGGAGCTAATCATGATAGAGATGTCCCTGTTGGGGCGATTAGTATACGCTGGCTCTTCTGGATAGCTCCATGTCGCACACAAATTATTTTTCCGACCCTTCATGGCTACTTGGTGTCGTTCATCTGTTGCGTATTTTGGTTTTTTGGTCGAGTATCATATCGTGATCCTCAGGCGCGCGGTGGCGCATTCTTCCTTATGACCGCCCTGCTCGCCCCCTTTGTCGTGGCGGGAGTGACGGAATCGATCAAATCTTCCTACATGCATCGTCAATTGACTAAACGTTACAGGCGTGCCTTAGCAGCTCTCGTTGTGCTGGTTATTACCTTTCTATTAAGCCCGACCGGACCACGGATTCTCGCGGTTCGCTCACCTCACGAAGGGTTTCCTGTTGCATGGATAGGGGCGTCGTGGTGCGATTGGATTCTTCTTTCTCCGCGAATACTAATCATAGTTGTTATAGGTGTTTATGCTTCTTGGATTTTTCGCATGAGTAAATCGATCGCGCCACAGAAAGGTACATGAGACACGAGATAGGGTAGGTGCGCTTTTCTCCCCCAGCGTTCTCCCTGGACTTCCGTCCCTCCTCACGGTTGTCTGTCTGGTGCCCGACCGTCCCTCGGGCGGTGTACCAGACCAGACGAAGCGCGGAGGAGGAGCTCAGCCATGCACAACCACCCAGTCCGGGTGAACAGATCCTGTCCAGCCTGGTGTGTCGCCATCCACGATCCGGAGGATCCTCCGTCAGATTACCTGCACGAAGCTCTCTGCCGTGGGGTTCCCTGCGTCGTCCTAGAGCGGCGCACCAACGAGGACGGTGCCGTGTTACGTAACCCTGCTGCTGCAACATTGTACCTTGAACAGTACCGCTACGCTGCAGACCGTGATACCTGGCTCTACCTCGGAGACGGATTCCACGGCTTCGACCTGAGCCCGGAGAGCGCGCGGCGGCTGACAGCCATGCTGCTGATGTATCTGGAGGAGGTGAATGAGATGGATGAGGCGGTGTAGGCGTATAGGGTAAATCCATAGCTCAGGAGAGGAGTAGCCTCTCTTGAGTTTTCTTTTGCGTACTGCGCGTTGTCTTGTCACCCTCAGTTCTCGCGACCTGTTGCCTGCCTGGCATAATCACAACCACTTTGCTACAATACCATACAGAAATGAGTCGCCGTTCAGACAAGCCCACTAGCTCCGTCTCCACCGTTCATCGCCTGCGCAGAGCCAAGGCGGCACTGCTCGCTGTCTCGCTGACGCTTGCCGGTATCCTGCTCATCATGTCCAACGGGTGGCTGGCCGGACAGGATCTCGGCACATGGAGCTGGCTACACGCCCTGCCACTCGGTGAACTCGGCGGGACGCTGTTCGGCGCCGGGCTGCTCAGTACTCTTTTTGAATACACCTTCCACCGGGACCAGGAAGAGGCCACCGTGGAGCGGTTCCGGCAGACGATCCACGACGAGGCACCTGCCTTGCGCGACGCCGTGATTGAGGCCTTCCGATTCCAGCGTCAGGACGTGGGTCGGATCGCGACATCGGAGCTGCTGGACGACCTGGCCGAGACAAGCCTGGGATTGCGCTTCGGTGACGCAGCCTTCGGCCGGGAGGTGTATGGGGATATTAAGCACCAGGCTATCACGGCGGAGGAGCGCTGGTACGATGCTCGTATCGACGCAACCCTAGCTATAGCTAGGGTTAGAGGCTTCGCCTCTAACCCTTTCTTCGATTTACTTGTTCGTTGGGAATACCGGGTGGTACCACGCCACCGGTTCCGGAAGTTCGCGGTAGTGTCAGACCGACGGCGCTACGAGGAGCTGGCAGCTCAGCGCGGGGAGACGAGCGTGTGGTATCGCCGGCCAGCAGCCGGGTTTGACGTCACCGACCCGGAGGTGTTCGCGCTGGAGCAGTTCACCGTGGACGGAGACGAAGTATCTTTCGAGCGCCAGGTAGACGATGTGTCACAGGTCTACGTGGTAGACCTCGGAGAAGAAGTTGTTCAACGAGGTGAGTCAGTAGTGGTGTCGTTCCGGTTTAGAACACGGACCAGGCGTGACGGACATGTCGTTCACCTGGATATTGATCGTCCAACCAGGGGGCTGGAAGTCGAGTTCCACTACAGCGACGCCGATGTTGCTGAGGTGCGGATGCTTGATTTCGCCTCCATTGGTGAAGGTGGGCGTGCAGACAGAGACCAGGAGACAAAGACGCTACGCTACCGCTATGACGGATGGCTGTTCCCACGGGCAGGCCTCGTCTTTTCTTGGACGCTACCGAAGACACTAGCGGCCGCTGCCATGTCATCGAGTTCAGCACGACAGACGCAGCACGAGCACACCCGTCCATCCAAGGCGGCTTAAACGGGTGCGCTCGTACTGGGGAGGCGAGCGACCCTCACCTCCTGCCTGTCGCTCAGTCGCCGCCCATGGTACTCACCCCCTCATCATCTGCCTGCCGGACACCATCGATGCTACTCATAAGTATGTAGACTCTCAAGTGGCATCCGTTCACGCTGGGCTACATGGCCCAGGGAGAACTCCAGCGGACGGTGGGCGCGAACCTGCGCGCCTGGCGCCACGCCCGCGGCCTGAGCCAAGAAGCCTTCGCCGAGGTCCTGGGCGTGCACCGCACCTACATGGGCGGTGTCGAGCGAGGCGAGCGCAACCTCACCCTGCGCAGCCTGGAACGCATCGCCGAGGTACTGGAGGTGGACCCCCGGAAGCTGCTGGAACCGGTGGGGTGAGCAACCTCACTACGAGGAAGGCCGGGCTACTCTCCCCGCACCACCTTCTGCACCGTGCTCCTGCTGACCCCGAGCTGTCTCGCCGTGCCCTTGATCGTCCCGACAGCGGCGTAGGCCTGGCGAACCCGCTGGCGGAAGGACTCATCGGCGATGTCGGTGCGCAGCCTCAGACCAGCACGCTTCAGGTGACGAGCCACGGTCTGCCGATGGAAGCCAAACCGCTGAGCGAGCTCCTTGACCGTGCAGCCGGCCTGGTATAGCTCCACCATCTCCTCAACCAGCTCAGGCCTGAGGTAGCGGTTGATGCGCCGGGGCGCAGACACGGTAGCCCTGCCGCCGTCAGGACCCTCGGTATCAGCAGCCCGGTCAGGGGAGCCACCCGAACCCTCCTGGGCAGCATGCTGCATCACGTACCGCCAGCAGGCTTCCCAGAGGTTAGAGTGGGATAGGGTTGCGCCGACCGCAAGCCGCTGGGACTCCCAGCGGCTCTCGTCGTCTCCGGGAGTCAGGGCGATAACTCGCCGAGCGGACCCCAGAGCCCGTCTCCGGCTCTACCCTTGTCTGCACCTTTAGCACGGGGTTTCCCCTTTGTTTCGGAGGGAAGCTGTTGCACGAGCTCCTTGCAGATCCCGCGGGCTCCTGTGCCGGTCCCTCACCGGGTTCCGAGGTATATCGGGATAAACCGTAAGGCCCCGTACGCTCCTCCGCGGGTCGTGAGATCTGCAGGAAAGTGCGCCCGCGCGGGGCGGACGGCGTGGCCTTGTCCGGCTCCCAGGACGCAAAGGGCGTGCCAGCCGAGCAATGCAGGCGCACAAAGCCTGAGAGCGCCCGTCATGCGGTGACGGGCGCTCTCAGGCACGTGTACAGAGCTCACCCTCGTCGTGGGGGATCCTTCAGGCGGCGAGGCGCGACGGCGCTTTTACGCAGTAGCAGCGCGGGCCGTCACGTCATCTCCGCCTGACGTGTGTGACGCAGGTGCCTTGTTGTACCGCTTGTCGCCCTATAAGCACCACCTCCTCGGTCTGACTGTCGCACCACAGTATAGAACATATTTAGCCATGGTATAGGATATATTTACTTGAGACGCATAGTCTCTGGACACAGAAGGTTGGGCTCGCTGTGATGAGAAGGTGTCTGGTACCTCGCCCAAGCCGCCCATCTCGTCTGCTGCCGGCGAGTTCGGGGCGCGGGTGCGTGCCCGACGCCGGGAGCTGGGGCTGTCCCAGGAGGCCCTGGCCGAGGGCAGCGAGCTGCACTGGACGTTCATTGGCCAGGTCGAACGCGGCCAGCGCAACCTGTCCCTGCACAACATCCTGCGTGTCGCCCGTGTCCTGGACGTGGATCCGGGGGAGCTGGTACGGGGGTTACGTGGGTGAGCGGCGCCGGTCGCCGTCGACTGCGGCCCGTCCCCGTTCCGCCACCTACCTGCACCTACCTGACGCCGGACCGGTCGCGTCCCCGCGGTGCTCGACTCCCGACGCGGGCCCCGCCCCCCGGCGGCACGAACAGGAGATACTCCGGCGGGACGGGCCCTGTCCTACTCGTCCTGCCCCCATGAGGCAGGCACGATAGAGCCTATGAGCTCACAGCCGCCGTCCCGGCCCTCCCACTCCTCTCCTAAGGGACTGCTCCAACGTCTTGTTGAGGTTATTAGGATTGCCATCTCCTACTTCTCTTCCGAGGGACCGCCCTCGTCAGTTCCTGGTCCCGCACCCCGGGGAGTCAATGACAACCACCACGGCCACCGCACGTTCCTGTACGCTGTTGTCGTGGTCCTGGTGGTGCTGGGGGCCATTGTCTACCTGTGGGTCAACGGCTACCTCTCTGCTGAGGTCAAGTTCGGGATCCTGATCGGGGCCGTGATACTGCTCATGATCATTATGTTCCTGTTCGGTGACGAGATCGGGGAGTACCTCTTCAAGCTCCTGCTCCGGCTCCTGACACTTCCCTTTGTCCTCCTGTTCAGGGCCGGCCGCGGGATTTGGCGCGCCCTGAACAAGAGGTCCTCGAGGCAGGCCACCACCTACGGGCAGAGTCCGCAGACCGGCTACGGGCAGGCCACCAGCTATGGGCAGGCCCAGTCCGCTACCCAGACAGGGCCCCACGGCATCGCAGGAGCCCACAGCACCACAGCTCCTGGCACCCCAGGGCCTCGCGGCACGCAGGGCACGCCCCCGCAGATCGGCTACGGCACCCAGTCTCCTCACGGCACCCAGCCCACGCCCACCACCTATGGGCAGACCCCCGGCTACGGGCAGAGTCCGCAGACCGGCTACGGCCGGCCCGGGGCCACGGGCTACGGCACCCAGCCCCCCTACGGTCAGACCGGCTAAGAGATCCCCACGCCCGGGGGACGGGTCCCGGTCACCCTCGGGCCCGGTCAGGCGCCGTCGAGGCCCTCACGCCAGCGGCAGGACAGATACCTCACGCGCCGAGGCCCAGCTCCTCACACCCGCCAGCAGGACGGTTGCGCAGACCGGCCCCGGGAGCCTGCCGGGCACACTCCGTTCTCACGAGCAACAAGTACCGTTCTCACGACAAACAAGTACCGTTCTCACGACGAACAAGTACCGTTCTCGCGAGCAATAAGTACCGTTCTCGCGAAAAGGGCGGGGAGGGTGGGGCGTCGGTCCTCAGGGTGCCTGAGGCGCTACAGGCACCCCGGGGCAGGCGGCCGTGGTCAGATCACGTCGTGCCGGTGTGGCGGCCTCCGGGGCTCCCTGCGATGATGCCTCTATGACGCCTGCCCCCCTTCCACCTCGCCTGGTTAACGCCCTGCCCCGGACGGTGGATCTCCGGCTCGTGGTCAGTGACATGGACGGGACGCTCCTGGACGGCGACGGCTGTCTGCCCGCCGGCCTGCACGAGGTGCTGGCGCGCATGAGGGAGCACGGGGTCCTGTTCGCCCCCGCCTCCGGACGCCAGCTGGGGAACCTCCAGGAGCTCCTGGGGGAGATCGTGGCCCAGGGGCCCGTGATCGCCGAGAACGGCACCATTGTCGCCGACGGCCCCAGGGTCATCTACACCAACACCATGCCCGCTCCCGCCGTGCGCCAGGCCGTGCTGGCCACACGGCGGCTCTTTGAGCAGGGCTACGACGTCGGCATCGTCGTCTCAGGCGTGGAGCGGGCCTACGTGGAGCGCCGTGACGAGCGCTTTATGGAGCAGGTCCGCCGCTTCTACGCCTCCTGCCAGGAGGTGGACGACCTGCTGACCATTGACCTGGACAACGTGGTCAAGGCGGCCACCTTCGACTTCCAGGACGTGGAGAGGGGCAGCTCCCAGGCCCTCATGTCCGCCGTCACCGGCGTCCAGGTCATGGCCGCCGGGATCCACTGGACTGACATGATCTCCTACACCGCCTCCAAGGGCCTGGCCCTCAGGGCCCTCCAGGAGGCGCACGGCATCACCCCTGCCCAGACGGCCGTCTTCGGGGACTACCTCAACGACCTGGGCCTGTACGACTACGCCGATCTCTCCTTCGCCATGGAGAACGCGCACCCCGGTATCCAGGCCGTCGCCAACTACACGGCCCCGGCCAACACCGACGACGGCGTCCTGCGCACCATCTCCGAGCTCCTGCGTCGCACCCCGCCCGGGGTCGGGCCCCGTCCCCAAGGCCCTGGGACAGGGCCGGCAGCTAGGCGGCCACGGCCTCACGCAGCGACCTGAGCGCGTCCGCGCGGAACTCACGCATGGCGGCCGCCCAGGGGATGTAGTCGGCGCCGTGGTACATCCCCGGCTCCGTCCTGACCGTCACCCTGTTACCGGCCTGGGCGAGCCTGTCGGCGTAGGCCAGGTCCTCGGCGTAGAAGAGGTCGAGGTCACCGACACCGACCCACGCCCGAGCCAGGCCCCGCAGGTCCTCGCGCTGGACCGGGGAGGCGTAGGGGCGCGTCTCCGGCTCGCTGGCGGAGTGGCCGAGGTAGGCCTTCCAGGCCTCGACGTTCTGGTGCGCGGTCCACACGAAGTCGCCGCGCCCGGGCACCTCCACGCCACCGGCCCCGGTGGTGCAGTCCAGCATGGGGTAGACCAGGAGCTGGAGGGCCAGCGGCACCCCCGCGTCATGGGCGCGCTGGGCCAGCGCCGCGGCGATACCGCCCCCCGCGCTGGCCCCGCCCACGGCGATACGCCGGGGGTCCACGCCCAGGTCCTGGGCGTGCTCGTGCACCCAGGTCACGACGTCGAAGGCGTCGTCGAGCCCCGCGGGAAAGGGGTGCTGCGGGGCCAGGCGGTAGTCCACCGAGATGACCAGCAGCCCCAGCTCGTAGGCGATCCGGCTGCACCACGGGTGGTCCTGGGCGGGGGAGCCCGAGATCATGCCGCCACCGTGGAACCACACCAGGACCCCGGTCGGCCCCTTCTCGCCGCGCTCGGGGGTCTCGTAGAACCAGGTGCGCACCGCCCGGTCCGGGCACATGACGATGCAGGGGTGCCCCAGGCCTCGGGGGAAGACCCTGCCCATGGTCATGGTCGAGCCCCGTCGCCGCCTGGAGGGGGCAGGCTCGGGGGCCTGCGTGGGCCCGTGCCCCAGGACGAGCAGCGGGGCGCGGAGCTCGGGGGAGACCAGGTGGAAGGCGGGCCCCAGGTCAGGGCGGCGGGTGCTGAACGCCGTCGCCGCCCCCAGGGCGGCCAGCCCGGCCAGGGCGAGGGAGCCGACGGAGTGGGTCTGCGCCGAGCACGGGATCATGGGGATCTCCTGAGACGTGAGGCACGATTGGGACCTGTGCAGGCTACGTCCTCCGCGGCCCGTCCACCTCACCTGTCTGGTAGGGACGTATGGCGGAGATCCCGGGGCCCTCAGGCAGGAGGGGTCAGCCGGATGACCGACCCGGGTGGCGGCCCCCTCCCATGAGGGCGTCCAGCTGGCGGCGCTCCTTCTTGGTGGGCCGCCCCGCGCCACGGGGGCGGATAATGGCCGCGGGGGCGTCCAGGGGCGAGGGGCGTGGCGGGGAGAAGTCCTCGTAGGCCGTCCGGGCCAGCGGCGCCCCCACGCGCTTGCGCAGGAGAGCACGCACCCGCAGGAAGCGGTCGAACCCGTCCACCCGGTAGCGCACCTCGTCGCCCACCCGCACGTGCTGGGCCGGCTTGGCGGTCTCACCGTTGACCCGCACGTGCCCGGCCCGGCAGGCGGCGGTGGCCGCGGAGCGAGAGCGGGCCTGCCGCACGCTCCACAGCCACACGTCCACCCGGACGCTCACCGGCCCGTTGCCCAAGGCCTGCTGGGTAGTCATGGCCTGATCCTAGCGATTCCTAGCGATCCTAGCGGCGCCCGCTGCCACGCCCCAGCCTGCGGCGGACCCGCATTATCAGCCCCACGCCGAGCGCCGACAGCCCCGCGGCCGTCAGGGCCGAGATCCAGGAGTCGCCCAGGACCGCCTCCACCAGCTGCTGGATCTGGTGGCCCGGGAAGGGGGCGCCGTCGCCTCCGGCCGCGCAGTCACTGAGGGCCGAGCGCAGTGACTTCCTGTCCGCCTCCGGCAGTCCCAGCTGGTAGGTGGCGGCCACCGTCACGAAATGCTGGGCGTACTGGCAGCGGTAGGCGTCGTTCGGCGGCCACCAGCCGCCCCCCTTGGCCGGGTTCCAGTTCCCCCTCTCCGTGGAGCCTGCCGGGCACGTCGCCGGCCCGCAGGCCCCCTTGGCGTTGTTGGCCGGGCCGTCCACGGCCAGGAGGTTGAGGGGGTCGTTGGCCACCAGGAGCCGGGTGCGCTGGTCCCAGGCCCACGCGCCGTGGGCGTAGAGGTAGTTCAGGGGGATGACGTGGTCGATCTGGACGGCACCGCTGGTGTCCTGCCCCCGCCTGAAGCTGATGTCGCGCCCCGTGTAGGGGTCGTGGAGGGTCCCGGACCACACGGTCGCGTTGGGGCAGCCCGCCGCGCCCTGACCGGCCCCCTGGCTGCGGTCCTGGATCCCCTGGGAGCGGGAGAAGTCCGGGCTCGTCAGGTCCCGGGCCAGGATCTCGTTGCGCGTGTCGCAGCCGTCACCGTCCACGTCCTCCCAGGACTGGCCGAACCAGCTCAGCCTGCCCCCCTCGCCCCAGGATGTCGCCGCCGGGTTGTCAGCCGGGAGCGCGTCGAGGGCGGCCAGGGCGTCCTGGGCGCCCATGACCATGTCGCCGCGCTCGTCCCAGCCCGCCGACGGAGTGGGTGAGGGGACCGAGAGGACCTGGGCCACCGGGTGGGCCGCCCCCGTGGGGACGCCTGCCAGCGGCAAGGCCAGGACCGGGAGGCTGAGGCAGAGGGCCGCTGCCAGGCGGCGCAGCGGGGCCGGGTGGCGCGCAGGGTGGGGCGGGGTGGTAGAGGCCATGGGTGCAGGGTAGGACGGGGCGCCGGCATCGGCGGCGGGTCCGACGGCGTGGCGCCCGGCCTGCCCGGGCACCTCAGCGGAGCAGGGACGCGGCGGCCTCATCGAGGTACCACCGGGTCTGCCGACCGCGGCCGCAGGAGGCCGGGGCCCGCCGGACGTCGGGCCTGCCCAGCCCCAGGGCGGCCGAGCGCGCCTTGGCCGCGCCCCCGGCGACCACCATGACGCAGCGTGCCGCCTGGAGGGCCGTGAAGGTCAGGGAGACCCGCTGGCCGGGCGGCTTGGGGGAGTCGCGCACGGCGACGGCGCGCGTCCCCTGGGCCAGGGCGGCGCGGTGGCCCGGGAACAGGGAGCACACGTGGGCGTCCGGCCCCAGGCCCAGGTGGACCACGTCCAGGCGCCCGGTCCCGGGCGGGCCGAGCCACCTGTCCAGGTCCGCCTCCAGGGCCCGGGCGGAGGCCTCCACGTCGGCGACCCGCTCCGGGCCGCGCACGGCGTGGAGGTTGCCGTCCCCCAGCCCCGCGTCGAGCAGGGCCGCGGCCAGCAGGTCGTTGCGCTCCGGGTCCCCGGCAGGCACGAAGCGCTCGTCACCGAGCCACACGTGCACGGCCCCCAGCCCCGCGCCCAGGCGTCGGGGCAGGACCTGGGCCAGGAGGCCGGCCAGGGCCTGGCCCGCCGAGCCGCCGGTCAGGGCCAGGTGGGCCACGCCCCGGGCGGACACCGCCCTGGCCAGGTGCTCGGCCGTGTCCTGGGCGGCCAGGTGCGCGGCGGCGGCGAGGTCGCCCAGGACACGGACGGTGGGGGCCGGGAGCGCGGCGGCTGCGGCCTCAGTGGCCGCGGCGGGGTCGGCGCCGCGCGCCCCCGCGCCGGTACCTGACGTGGTGCTCACCGGGGCTCCCCCTTCCCGGGCCCCTGCTCCAGGGAGGCCAGGACCTCCTGGTAGACCAGGTCCGGGGCCAGGCGCCGCAGCTCCTCGTTGAGGGTGGTGACCGGCTCGCGCCGGGCCATGGTGACGGCCTCCGGCTGGCCCCGCCCCGGCCTGGTGATGACGACGCGGTCGGGGTCCTGGCGGGTGATGGTGATATCGCCCTCGGTGGTGCGCGTGGTGATGGAGGCGATACCGCGGATGCCCGCGACGTCCGTCCGGCTCACCGGCAGCCCCAGGCGCAGGTGCAGCCAGGCGGCCATGAGGCGTACCGAGGAGTTGCCCGGCTCGCCGGCCACGACGACGTGCTCTACCGCCTGCCTGCGCAGGGCGGGGTCCAGGACGGAGGCCACCATGGCGCGCCACAGGGTGATACGGGTCCAGGCCAGGTCGGTGTCCGCCGGGGTGTGCACCGCCGCCAGGGAGGCCAGCGCCGCGGCCGGGTCGGCCTGGGCCGGGGTGTTGGTGATCCGGGCGTGGGCGAGGCGGCCCAGCGGCGCCTGGGCGGGCACGGCGGGGAAGGGGCCCGGCCACCAGGTGACCACGGGGACGTCGGGCAGCAGGAGGGGCACCACGAGGGTGTCCGTGTGCCTGGCCGCCTCCCCGAAGGGCCGCAGGACCACGGTCTCCCCGGCGCCGGCGTGGTGGCCCAGGCGGACCTCGGCGTCGAGGTGCCCGCCCCCCGCGTCGTGCCCGGCGTGGGCGGTGCTGGCGGGCGGGACGGCGGCGCCGGGGAGACCGGCACCGGCCCGGGGGTCCCCGGGGGCCACGACGGCGACGACCCGGCTGGGGTGGTCGCGGCTGGCCCCGTGGGCGGCCGTCAGGGCCTCCTCCAGGTCGGCGGCGCAGGTGTCGATGACGAGGGTCAGGACCCGGCTGGATCCGGCCGCCCCCTCCTGGGTCAGGAGCACGGAGACGATCTCGTCGGTGGTCGTGGCGGTGAGGGTGGTGATCATGAGCGCCTCCAGGTACGGCCGTCGCGGGCGAGGAGCTGGTGGGCCGACGCCGGTCCCCACGAGCCCGGCCGGTATCCGTCGGGCTCGCCTGCGGCGGCCCACCGATCGATGACCGGATCCAGGATCCGCCAGGACAGGTCCACCTCCCGCTGGTGGGGGAACAGCGGGGCGTCGCCGAGGAGGGCGTCGAGAATCAGCCGTTCGTAGGCCTCGGGGGACTCCTCGTTGAAAGTGCCGCCGTAGCCGAAGTCCATGGACACGTCACGCAGCTCCATGTGGGAGCCGGGGACCTTGGAGGCCAGGCGCATGGTGACGCCCTCGTCGGGCTGGATCCGCAGGACGATCGTGTTGGCGCCCACCCCGGCGGTGGCGGCGCCGTCGAAGGGCAGGAAGGGCGGCCGCTCGAAGACGACGGCGACCTCGGTCACACGGCGGGCGAGGCGCTTGCCGGTGCGCAGGTAGAAGGGCACACCCGACCAGCGGCGGTTGGCGATCTCCAGGCGGATGGCCGCGAAGGTCTCGGTGCGCGAGCCGGGGGCGACGCCGTCCTCCTCGAGGTACCCCTTGACGGGGACGCCGCCCTGGAACCCGGCGTCGTAGCGCCCACGGGCGGTCGTGGCGTCCAGGTCCAGCTCGCCGCGGCGCTCCAGGCGCACAGAGGCCAGAACCTTCTCCTTCTCCGCGCGCACGGCCGCAGCGGTCATGGAGGTCGGCTCCTCCATGGCCGTCAGTGCCAGCAGCTGGAGAAGGTGGTTCTGGATGACGTCGCGGGCCGAGCCGATGGTGTCGTAGTAGCCAGCGCGCGTGCCGATGCCGATGTCCTCGGCCATGGTGATCTGGACGTGGTCGACGTAGCGATGGTTCCACAGCGGCTCGAGCATGGTGTTGGCGAAGCGCAGCGCCAGGATGTTCTGGACGGTCTCCTTGCCCAGGTAGTGGTCCACCCGGAAGACGTCGTCAGGGCGCACGATACGTCCGACCAGGGTGTCCAGCTCGGCGGCGGAGGCGCGGTCGTGGCCGAAGGGCTTCTCGATAATGACCCGCCGCCAGGCGCCCGGCGCCTCCTCCACCAGCCCGCAGGCGGCCACCTGCTGGGTGACGGTCGGGAACCAGCCCGGTGGGATGGACAGGTAGAAGGCCCGGTTGCCGCCGGTACCGCGCCTGGCGTCGAGGTCCTCCACCACCTGGGTCAGGCGGGCGTAGGCGGCGGCGTCGTCGAAGGAGCTCAGGGTGACGAAGCGCATCCCGGCGGCCAGCTGCTCCCAGACGGCCGGGCGCCAGGGCGTGCGGGCCCCGGAGCGGACCGCCTGGGCCACGTAGGAGCGCATGGCCTCGTCGTCCCAGTCGCGCCGCCCCACCCCCACCAGGCAGAAGGCGGGGGAGAGCAGGCCGCGGCCGGCCAGGTCGTAGACGGCGGGCAGGAGCTTGCGCCTGGCCAGGTCCCCGGTGATGCCGAACATGACCAGGACGCAGGGGTCCGCGATACGCGGCAGACGCAGGTCGCGGGAGTCGAGCAGGGGGTTGACACCCTGCGGTGCGGTGGCGGAGATGGGCATGAGTCTTCCTAGGACGGGCGTCGGCCTGCCGGTACGGGCGGTCCCGCCCCACTGTACGGCCCCGGCCCCTCACCCGCCGCCCGGCAGCCGGCGGCACCCGGCACCCGGTGGCACCACCCGGGTACGGGTAGGCTCGCCGACGGCGGCACCCGTCAGCCCGGGGCCGGACCACCAGCCGCCCCGGCCTGAAGAAAGGCTCCTCATGAGCGAGACCACCAGCCTCACCCCCCAGCGCGAGAGCGCCGACATCGGCGTCGTGGGCCTGGGCGTCATGGGTGCCAACCTGGCTCGCAACCTGGCCCGTCACGGCCACGAGGTCGCCGTGTTCAACCGGACCACGGCACGCACCCAGCGCCTCATGGAGCGCTACGCCCAGGAGGGGACCTTCGTCCCGTCCGAGCGCCTCGCCGACTTCACCGCCTCCCTGCGCCGCCCGCGCGTGGCGGTCGTCATGGTCCAGGCCGGCGACGCCACCCAGGCCGTCATCGACCAGCTCGCCGACCTCCTGGAGCCGGGGGACATTGTCGTGGACGCGGGCAACACCCTCTACACCGACACCCGGCGCCGCGAGGCCGCCCTGCGGGAGCGCGGCCTGCACCTGGTGGGCATGGGCGTCTCCGGAGGCGAGGAGGGCGCCCTCCTGGGGCCCTCGATCATGCCCGGGGGGAGCGCGCACTCCTACGAGCGCCTCGGCCCGATCCTGGAGTCCGTCGCCGCCACCGCGCCCGACGGCACGCCCTGCGTGACCCACGTGGGGCCCGACGGCGCCGGGCACTTCGTCAAGATGGTCCACAACGGCATCGAGTACGCCGACATGCAGCTCATTGCCGAGGCCTACGACCTCCTGCGCCGGGTGGGCGGGCTGAGCGTGCCGGAGGTGGCCGGGGTCTTCCGCTCCTGGAGGGGCTCCGAGCTCGACTCCTACCTCATTGACGTCACCGCCGAGGTCCTGGAGAGGGTGGACCCGGCCACCGGCGAGCCCTTCGTGGACGTGGTGGTGGACGCCGCGGGCCAGAAGGGCACCGGCGCCTGGACCACCCAGACCGCCCTGGACCTGGGCGTGGCCGTGCCCGCCATCGGCGAGGCCGCCTTCGCCCGGGCCGTCTCCTCCAGCCCGGGGCCGCGCGCCGCCGTGCGCGCCGCCCGGATCGATCCCGGGACCACCAGCGTCCCCAGCCCCGCCGGGCGTGACACCTTCGTGGACGCCGTGCGCGCCGCCCTCTACGGCTCCAAGATCGCCGCCTACGCCCAGGGGTTCGACGAGATCGCCGCCGCCAGCGCGCGGTACGGCTGGGACGTGAGCCTGGGGGACATGGCCCGGATCTGGCGTGCCGGCTGCATTATCCGGGCCCGCTTCCTGGACGACATCACCCGCGCCTACCGCCAGGACCCCCACCTGGTCAGCCTGCTCACCGCCCCGGGCCTCCTCCAGGGCCTCCAGGCGTCCCTGCCGGCCTGGCGCGAGGTCGTGGCCACCGCCGCCAGGTCGGGCGTGCCCGCCCCGGCCTTCTGCGCCTCCCTGGCCTACGTGGACCAGCTGCGCTCACCCCGCCTGCCCGCCGCCCTCATCCAGGGCCAGCGCGACTTCTTCGGCTCGCACACCTACCACCGCGTGGACGACCCCGAGGGCGTCTACCACGTCCTGTGGGCCACGCCGGGGCGCGCCGAGGAGAGGTGGGACCGGTAGGGACCGGCCTCCTGCCGTCGCCTCGGCAGCCCGCCCTCTAGCATGGGCGCGTCAACGCGGCTCCCCGGGGCACCGGGGGAGCCCCACCCCTGCCGAACCGAGGCCCTCATGACCCTCTCCGTCCCGCCCGCACGCCTGACCAGCCCCACCAACCTGTCCCGCCAGGAGGCCCGGTGGCGCTCCGACGTCGTCCACGTGACCGCCCTGGACGTGCACGTGGACGTCACCGGCGCCGTGGACGCGGGGACCACGGGCTTCCCCGTGAGCAGCACGCTGCACCTGGTGGCCCGCCAGGACGTGGAGGGCCTGTGGGCGGACTTCCTGGGGGAGTCGGTGGACCGCGTCGTGCTCGACGGCGCGGCGGTGCCCGTGGCCTGGGACGGCGCCCGGGTGGGGCTGCCCGCCCTGGCCGCGGGGGAGCACGAGGTGGTCATCCAGGCCGTCGGCCGGTACTCCAACTCCGGGCAGGGCCTGCACCGCCTCACCGACCCGGTGGACGGGGCCACCTACCTCTACACCCACTTCGAGCCCTCCGACGCCCGCCGTGCCTGGCCGTGCCTGGACCAGCCCGACCTCAGGGCGCGCCTGAGGCTGACGGTGACCCACCCGGCGGGATGGACCGTCCTGGGCAACGGGACGGTGGCCACCACCCGGCAGGTCGGCGCCGCCGTCGTGTCCGGCCTGTCCACCACCGAGCCGCTGCCCACCTACCTGACCGCCCTGGCGGCCGGGCCCTGGCACCGCGTGACCGGGACCTGGGTCCCCGCCGCGCCTACCGCCCCGGTGCCCCTGTCCTGGTCCTGTCGCTCCAGCCTGGCCGCCCACCTGGACGCCGACGAGCTCCTGGACCTCACCGGCCGGGGGCTGTCCCTGTACGAGCGCACCTACACCTACCCCTACCCGTGGGGCTCCTACGACTGCGTCCTGGTCCCGGAGTACAACATCGGGGCCATGGAGAACCCCGGCTGCGTCACCTTCTCGGAGGACGCCTACCTCTTCCGGGGGCCCGCCACGCGCGCCCAGCACGCGGGACGGGCCAACACCCTTCTGCACGAGATGTGCCACATGTGGTTCGGGGACCTGGTCACCCCGCGCTGGTGGGAGGACACCTGGCTCAAGGAGTCCTTCGCCGACTACACCGGCACCTGGGCCGAGGAGCAGCTGGGCTACGCCGAGGCGTGGGTGGCCTTCGCCTCCTCCCGCAAGCTGTGGGCCTACCAGGAGGACACCCGCCCCGACACCACCCACCCGGTGGTCGCCACCGTCCACGACGTCGAGGCCGCCCGCCAGGCCTTCGACGGCATCACCTACGCCAAGGGCGCCTCCGTCCTCAAGCAGCTGGTCGCCTACGTTGGCCAGGAGCGCTTCCTGGCGGCCGCGAACACGTGGTTCGCCGAGCACGCCTTCGGCAACGGGGAGCTGTCGGAGTTCCTGGAGACGCTCACGCACGCCTCCGGCCGGGACATGAGCGCCTGGGCCCACGCCTGGCTGCGGACCTCCGGCCCCTCCTACCTGAGCAGCACCACACAGGTGCACGACGCGCGGGTGGCCCGCCTCACCGTGCGCCAGGAGGGCGTGGACCTGTCCACCGGCCGGGACGTCCTGCGTCCGCACACCCTCGTGGTGGGCCTGTACTCCCTGGACCCCTCCGGGGCGCTGGTGCGCACCCACCGCCTGCCGGTGACCCTGACGGGGCGGGAGGCGGAGGTGGCCGGGGCGGTGGGCCTGGACGTCCCCGACCTGGTCCTGGTCAACGACGAGGACCTGACCTACGCCGTCGTCCGTCCCGACGCCCGCTCCCTGGCCACGGCCCGCACGCACCTGGCCGACCTGGCCGACCCCCTGGCCCGCTCCCTGCTGTGGTCCATGCTGCACAACCTGGTGCGTGACGGGCTCCTTGAGGCGGAGGCGTTCGTGGACACGGTCCTGCGCCAGGCCGACGACACCACGGAGGCGGCCACCCTGGCGACCCTGCTGTCCCAGGCCCTCCAGGCGGCCACCCGCTACGCCGGGGGCGGCTCGGCCGCCCTGGTCGCCCGCCTGGTGGGGGACGACCAGGGCGGTGCCCCCGCCCGGGGATGCTGGGGCCTGCTGCGTGCCTCCGCCCCGGGCTCCGACGCCCAGCTGGTGCGTGCCCGGGCCTGGCTGTCGGCCGCCGGGCAGGCAGGCCTGGCGGGGGAGGGGACTGCGGTGGCCGGGCGCGTGCGCCGCCTGCTGGACGGCGCCCTGAGCGGGCTGGAGCTGACCGCCGACCTGCGCTGGCGGGCCCTGACGGCCCTGGCCCGCCTGGACGCGGTCACCGACGAGGAGCTCAGCGCCCAGCTGGAGGCCGACCCGGGGGCCCTGGGCGTCACCCGCCACCTCCAGGCCTCCTCCTCCCGCCCGCGTAGGGAGGTCAAGGAGGCGGTCCTGGCCCGCCTGCTGGAGGACCGGACGCTGGGCAACGACCACGTGGACGCCCTGGTCGCGGCCTTTGGCGTGGACGCCCACCGCGGTCTCACGGCGCCCCTGACCACCCGCTACCTGGCGGCCCTGGAGGGGATCTGGTCCACACGGAGCCAGGAGATCGCCACCCGCCTGGTCACCGGGCTCTTCCCGGCCGCCGGGGACGCGGACGACCTCCGGGCGGTGCGGCGGTGGCTGGCGGACCACGAGCAGGCCCCGCCCGCGCTGCGTCGCCTGGTGCTGAAGTCCTATGATGACCTCGACCGGGCCGTCCGGGTGCGGGACGCGGCCAGCCGGCGGAGCGCGGACGCCTAGCGGCGCTTCACTCCTGGCACACTCGTCCCACCTGCCCCGGTTTGCCAGGTATTGTGGTTCTGCCCGCGGCGCATCCCGTGCCGCCCGACCCAAGGAGACCAGATGTCGACGCCGATCGAGCCGGATCCCTCCTCGACCCAGGTCTTTGGGTTCCTCGACTTCGGCTCCTTCCTGGAGTCCATCGCCCCCGGGCTCTCCGCGCAGGACGCGGCCGCCGTCGCCGCCCTGCCCCCCGGTACCGCCCTGCTCCTGGTGCAGCAGGGGCCCACGACGGGGGCCCGTTTCCTCCTGGACTCAGCCGAGACCACCGTGGGACGCCACCCCCGTGCGGACATCTTCCTGGACGACGTCACCGTCTCGCGCAAGCACGCGATCTTCCTGGCCCGCCAGGGCGGTTTCGCGGTGCGTGACTCCGGCAGCCTCAATGGCACCTACGTCAACCGCGAACGGGTCGAGGAGGCGTTCCTCCACCCCGGTGACGAGGTCCAGATCGGCAAGTACCGGATGACGTACCACCCCGGTCCGCAGCGTCCCGTCGCCCGGTGAGCGCACTGGCCGCGCGGCGTCCTGGGAACGGGCGTGACGCCGCTGCCTCCGCGGTACCCACGAGCCAGCCCTGGCCTCGTGGTGCCTCGCGTGAGCCTGTCATGCGCATTAGCGAGGTCGTGGACCGCCTCAAGAAGGAGTTCCCGGCCCTGTCCATCTCCAAGGTGCGCTACCTGGAGAGCGAGGGCCTGATCTTCCCCCACCGGGTGGGCAACGGCTACCGCCGCTACTCGGTCGCCGACCTGGAGCGGCTGCGCTTCGCCCTGACGGCCCAGCGGGAGGAGTACCTTCCCCTGTCCGTCATCCGCGAGCGCCTGGCCAAGCTCGACTCCGGGCAGGACGCCCACGTGCCGGTGGCCCGGGTGGTGGCCTCCGACGGGGAGCTGCGTGGCAAGGGCCTGGACCTGGCGGCCCTGACGGCCCACACCGGTGCCACGGAGAAGGAGGTGGCCGAGCTCGTACGGGCCAGCCTGGTGACCCCTGACGCCCACGGCCGCTTCAGGCCCTCGGCGCTGCGTACCGTCGAGCTGGCCCTGGCGGTGAACCGCAAGGGCATCCCGCTGCGCAACCTGCGCGCGGTGCGCCGGGCCGCGGACCTGGAGGCGGACGCGATCGACCAGGCGGTGCAGCACACCCGCTCGCGCTCCACGGCCCGGGCGGAGGACGCCGCCTCCGAGCTGGCCGAGGCCCTGAGCGACCTCCACGCGGTCCTGCTGCACCGGGCGGTGGCCTCCCTGGGGTGAGGGCGTCGGCTCCGGGTGCCCCCAAGGGGCTCCGCTGGGAGCGTAGAGCCCCGGGATGCCGGGCGACACGCGGGCGTAGGTCACCTTCCGACCACACTTTGTGAACTAAGACACGTTGACGTTTGTCGCCTTTTTAACCTCTGGCTTCATTGCAGGGAAAAGTGGCTGTCCCAAGAGCGGATCTCAACCTCAAGTCGAGGTTGAGATAAGAGTGACCCGTGCAGGCGGCGCGCCCTTGCGACCGGCGTGCCCCCAGGCGGCCTAATGTGTTCTCTGTGGCTGGCGTAGACCACGCCGCACCGCACGCCCCCCGTGTGCGTCCCATGATTCATGACAGGAGCAGGCCCATGAGTGCTACCCGCGCGAGTCTCAACGCCGTGCCCCAGCGCGCCCAGGCCATGCTCTTCGGTGACCCGCTGCCCGACCTTGACGCCAACTCCGGGTACCGGGGGCCCATCGCCTGCCGCGTCGCCGGCATCACCTACCGTCAGCTCGACTACTGGGCCCGTACCGGCCTGGTCGAGCCCACGGTCAGGGGCGCCCGGGGCTCGGGCTCCCAGCGGCTCTACTCCTTCCGCGACATCCTGCTGCTCAAGGTCGTCAAGAGGCTCCTGGACACCGGCGTCTCGCTCCAGCAGATCCGCGTGGCCGTCAACGCCCTCCACGAGCGCGGCGTCGAGGACCTGACCGCCATTACCCTCATGAGCGACGGCGCCTCGGTCTACGAGTGCACCAGCGCCGACGAGGTCATCGACCTGGTCCAGGGCGGCCAGGGGGTCTTCGGGATCGCGGTGGGCCGGGTGTGGCAGGAGGTCGAGGGGACCCTGGCCGAGCTCCCCGTGGAGTACGCCGAGCCCGCCCCCGAGGTCGACGACGAGCTCGCCGCCCGCCGGGCGGCCAAGCGCCAGCGCGTGGCCTCCTAAGGCCACCGGCCAGCCGGTACGTAAGGGACGGCGCCGCTCCACCGAAGAGGTGGGGCGGCGCCGTCCTTATACCCGGTCCTGGGACTCAGGCGGTCCTGCGGCCCAGGACGTAGGAGCGGGAGTAGCCGTCACCCAGGTCGGTCAGGCTCACCTGGACCACCCCCGTGGAGTCGATCTCGTAGCGCTCCTCAATGTAGGGGCCGAAGCCGGCACGCTCCACCGGGACGTCGCGCAGGTCCTCCACCTCACGCAGGGCGGGGTCGAAGGGGAAGAGGACGTCCTGGTAGGGGGCCAGCTCCCCGCGCGGCTCCCCGCGGTCGTCCACCCCGGCGCACTCCACGAAGCGGAACCAGCCGATATTGTGCACCGCCGGGTAGCGGCGGATGATGACGGTGCCCTCGGTCCCGTCCACCCGGGCCTGGACCGAGTCCTGGGTCAGGATGGCGTCGAAGGTGGTCCGCGCCCCGCCCTCGGCCTCACGGAAGACCCCGAAGCCGCGTGAGAGGCGGTCGGTGAGGTCGTAGCCGGAGTTCTGGTCGGCGGCAATGGCCAGGCCGATCGCGGTGGAGGCCCCCGGGTAGGGGGAGCGGTGCACGCGCCGCCCGAAGCGTTCCCGCAGCAGGCGGGGGACCAGGGGGAAGGCCGAGGCCCCGCCGACCAGGTAGATGCCAGCCACCTCCGTCAGGTCCGGGCGCCCGGAGTCCAGGCGGTCAATGAGGGGGGTGACCGTCTGGATGGAGCGTTCGATGAGGGGCTCGGTGGCCGCGTAGAGGTCGGGGACGGGCAGGACGACGTCCTGGCCCCGCAGCTCCACGAGGATGCGCCGGGACTGGGGGGAGAGCGACTCCTTGGCCCGGCAGCACTGGTCGAGCAGGTCGTCGCGCTCGGTGTTGCTCAGGGACTCCTCGGCCACGCCGGCGCGCTCCAGGACCAGCTGGGCCAGGATCAGGTCCACGTCGTCCCCGCCCAGGTCGGACAGGCCCCGGGAGGCCAGGACGTCGTGGGAGGTGCCGCGCACGTCCACCAGGGAGGTGTCGAAGGTGCCGCCGCCCAGGTCGTAGACCACCACGCGGGTCTTGCGCGAGGAGATCGTCCCGGACTTGCGGTGGGTGTACTCAAATCCCGCGGCGCTGGGCTCGTTGAGCATGGCCACCACGGGGAACCCGGCGTCGCCGAAGGCCTGCAGGGTCAGGACGCGCTGGGCCCCGTAGGCGTGGGCCGGGACCGCGACCACCACCCGGGCGCGGTCGATGCCGACCCCCAGGGAGGCCTCCACCGCCGTGCGCAGCGTGCGCAGGTAGTCAGTGAGGATCTCCAGGACCGTGAAGGTCCGCCCGCCCAGCTCCACCGTGGTGGCGGGGGTGACCCTGGGTGAGGCCAGGACGCGCTTGAGGCTGCGCAGGAGCGGGGCGCCCTGGCGCGCCGCCGCCCGGGCCGCGAACCCGTGGACCAGTCCCTGGGGCGTGAGCGCGGTCAGGGAGGGTAGGTACTCCTGGGGGTCACCGGCGGTGTCGTTGAAGGTCAGGACCGGGTAGTTGCCGCGGTCGGCGCGGGCGACCACGGTGCGGGTCGTTCCCAGGTCGACGCCGATGTCGAGGACAGGTCCCTCCCGGTTCGCCCGGTCGGGGCCGGATGGGTGGGGCGTTGAGGTCGGGACTGGAGCAGCCATGGGGCGACCTTATCCGTGCCGAGGCGTAAAAGCCGGGAGCCTCCGGGCGCCCGTCGCGGCCCCGGCGTGTGGTGTTCGTCGGCAGGCGGCCGGGCCTGGGACGAAGGACCACGTGGCGCCGGGGAGGTGAACAGTTGGTGAACTGGCTTCGCTGCCGGGGCCCCGGCTGGTAACAATGACGTCAGGCCGCGCTCACGCGGCCACGGACCACGGCCGGCGGACTGCCCGCCAGGCCGTCGGACCGCACTCTGGACTGGGATTGGTATGACTACAACCCTCTTCATCGTGGTCGTCGTCGTCGTCACGGCGCTGGTCTTCGACTTCACCAACGGCTTCCACGACTCCTCCAACGCCATGGCCACCGCGGTGGCCACCGGGGCCTTCACCCCCAGGCGCGCGGTGCTCGTCGCCGCCGTCCTCAACGTGGTCGGCGCCCTGCTGTCCACCGAGGTGGCCAAGACGATCTCCCACGGCATGTTCGACGACGCGCTCATCCAGGCCGCCCCGGAGATGGTCTTCGCCGGCCTGGCCGGGGCCATCCTGTGGAACCTGGCGACCTGGCTCTTCGGGCTGCCGTCCTCCTCCTCCCACGCCCTGTTCGGCGGCCTCATCGGGGCGGTCATCGTGGCCGCGGGCCTGGAGGGGGTCCACTGGGGCACCGTGGTCTCCAAGATCATCCTCCCCGCCCTCATCGCCCCCTGCGTGGCCGGCCTGGCCGCCGCCCTGGCCACCTTCCTGGCCTACCGCCTGGCGCGTCCCGAGGACCGCTACAGCCAGGGAATCTTCCGCTACGGCCAGCGCGTCTCGGCCTCCATGGTGGCCCTGTCCCACGGGACCTCCGACGGGCAGAAGACCATGGGCGTGATCACCCTGGTCCTGGTCGCGGCCGGGTATCAGGGGGCGGGCAGCTCCCCGCACTGGTGGGTCATCGCCGCGGCCGGGCTGGCCATTGGGCTGGGCACCTACTCCGGGGGCTGGCGCATTATGCGGACCATGGGCAAGGGCCTGGTCCACATTGACTCCCCCCAGGGGTTCGCCGCCGAGACGGCCTCGACCGTCTCCATCCTGGCCTCCTCCCACCTGGGCTTCGCCCTGTCCACCACGCACATCTGCACCGGCTCCATCCTGGGCTCGGGCATCGGACGGGGCTCGAAGGTCTCCTGGGGCACCTTCGGGCGGATGGGCATCGCCTGGCTGGTCACGCTGCCCTGCTCCGCGGTGGTCGGGGCACTGACCTCCTTCATCGCCGTCAAGGGCGGCGTGGTCGGCGTGGTCGGCGTCATCGTCCTGCTCATTGCGGCGACCCTGCTCATTATCCGCCAGGCCAACCACAACAAGGTGGACTTCTCCAACGTCAACGACGCGAACGAGGTCGTCGTGGGCAAGCAGAACGACCCCGAGCTGGCCCGCCCCGCGCGCAGCATCGCCGAGGTCAAGCAGGAGCTCGCCACCGCGGGCGGGAAGGGGCTGCGATGAGCGTGGACTGGGCCTCCCTGGGGCTGGTCACGGGCGTGACCGTCCTGGGCACCTCATTCATCCTGGTCATCTGCGCCTCGGCGGTACGTCTGCTGGGCCAGATCCACCTCAAGCGCAGGGCGGGTGAGGTCCAGGGCCTGCACGCCGCGGAGGTCGCGGCCGGGTTCTTCATCCTGTGCGTCGTGGCCATCGCGCTCTTCGGCCTGTGGCTGCTCATCCCCTACTTCCACTGAGGCCGGGCGGGGAACCGACCAGAGATTGTCCCTAACGAGCGTCATGAGGCCCCGGTCACTGCTACCCTGGGGGATGTGACCGAGGACCTCTCCGCACTCGCCAAGGACGCCGTGGCCGCCTCGCGGGCTGCGTCCGACCCCGACTACCCCGTCTTCCACGTCGCCCCGCCGGTGGGACGTCTCAACGACCCCAACGGCCTGCTGGTGGACGGCGGAACCTACCACGTCTTCTACCAGTTCACCCCCCTGCACCCGCACCGCAAGCTGGTGTACTGGGGGCACACCTCCTCCACGGACCTGGCCCGCTGGGAGCACCACGCCCCCGCCGTCGTGCCCGACTCCCCCTACGACGCCAACGGCGCCTACTCGGGCAACGCGATCGTGCTGGAGGGCGCCGAGCTGCCCGCCGCCCCCGCGTCCGCCCCCTACCAGCTCTTCTTCACCGGCAACCTCAAGGACCCGGTGACGGGGGAGCGCACCGCCAGCCAGAACCTGGTCACCAGCCGGGACCTGGTCACCTTCACCAAGTGGGAGGGCAACCCCCTCATCCCCACGCACGCGCCGGGCTACACCGCCCACTACCGCGACCCCCAGGTCTTCCGCGACCCCGACGCCCCCGGGCAGTTCCGCATGCTGCTGGGGGTCCAGCGCCAGGACGAGACCGGGGCGGCCCTGCTGTACCGCTCCACCGACCTGCTCTCCTGGGACCTGGAGGGCGAGCTCACCTTCCCCGACGCCGGGGGCGCCTTCGAGCGCTTCGGCTACATGTGGGAGTGCCCCGGCATCGTCCGCCTCACCGACGAGCTCACCGGTGAGGACTGGGACGTGCTCATCTGGTGCCCGCAGGGCATCAGCCCCCAGGCGGAGGGCTACGAGAACGTCTTCGCCTGCACCTACACCGTCGGCCACCTGGTGGGCACCGAGCTGCGCGACTGCGACGGCACCTTCCACGAGGTGGACCGCGGTTTTGAGTTCTACGCCCCCCAGGCCTTCGCACGCCGCCCCAGCGAGCCGGGGGCGGTCACCCTGGTGGGGTGGCTGGGCAACGCCGGCGAGGACGACCAGCCCTCGGTGTCCACCGGCGGCTGGGTCCACGCCCTGAGCGTCCCGCGGCGCCTGTCGCTGCGCGGCGGGCGCCTCGTCCAGCGCCCGGTCCTGGAGCTGGGGGAGGGGGCCTCCACCAGCTGCCTGTCCGGCAGTGTCCTGACCGCCGGGGCCACCCCGGTGCCCGAGCTGTCCGGCTCCCGGTCCTGGCAGCTGCGGGTGGAGGGGCCCCAGGCCGGTGGCCCCGCTCCCACGTGGGGGGTGCGCATTGGCACCGCGGACTGCCACGTGGACGTCACCATCGAGGACGGCTCCCTGGTGGTGGACCGCTCGACCTCCCGCTACACCCAGCACGGCGCCCGCCGGGTGGTCACCCTGCCCCCGGGCGCCGACTCCGTCCTGGAGGTCCTCCACGACCGCTCGGTCACGGAGATCGTCTCGGCAGACGGGGAGACGGTTTTCGCGCTACGCTCGTTTGTGACACCTGGCACGTCAGGCGTCTCGCTGCTGAGCAGTGGCGGTGCCCAGATGCGGGTCGTGTCCCTCCAGGCGAGGGACTGACACGCACACCCATACGTGATGCAACTCACTTGTGATCTTCGGTTGCAAGACCGGGCGGTCGCAAGTACTGTGACCAACGATTGACACACGGTCTGCGGCGGGACGTCCCCGACCCCTCACAACCGCACGCCCCAAGGACGCGGCGCTGAGCGCAGGCCTACAGAGAAAGGACACCCGGGTGGCTATGGATCACGCCCGAGTCGCCAGAGACGTCGTGACGTACCTCGGCGGCGCAGACAACATTGACGCGGCGGCGCACTGCGCGACCCGCCTGCGTCTGGTCATTAACGATATGGACAAGGTCGACCAGGCGGCCCTCGACAAGGATCCCGACCTCAAGGGCACCTTCCTGGCTGGCGGCATGTTCCAGATCATTGTCGGCCCTGGTGACGTGGACCAGGTGTTCGACCACATGGTCAAGGACCACAGCGTGCGGGAGGTCTCCAAGGACGAGGCCAAGGAGGAGGCCGCCAAGAGTGGCAACCTCTTCTCGCGCTTTATCAAGATGATCGCGGACATCTTCGTCCCGATCCTTCCGGCCCTTATCGCCGGCGGCCTCATGATGGCCATTAACAACGTGCTCCAGGCCAAGGGCCTCTTTGGCGAGCAGTCCCTCGTGGACCAGATGAAGTGGCTCAAGGACTACGCCGACCTCATTAACCTCATCTCCGCCGCCCCCTTCGCCTTCCTGCCCGTGCTGGTGGGCTTCTCGGCGGCCAAGCGCTTCGGCGGCAACGTCTACCTCGGTGCCGCCATGGGCGCGGCCATGGTCTCCAGCTCCCTGCTCAGCGCCTACTCCATGGCCAATGACGCGGCCGCCAACAACTTCTGGCTGTACCAGGGCATCGGTACGGACTGCGCCCTGACAGACGCCAGCTGCATTGCCGACCTGTCGGCCAAGGGGTCGATCCCGGCTGCTAGCGCCTGGTACCTGTTCGGTATCCATGTGGATAAGATTGGCTACCAGGCCATGGTCATCCCCATTATCTGCGTGGCCTTTATTATGTCGGTCATTGAGAAGTGGCTCCACAAGCGCCTGTCGGGTACCACCGACTTCCTCCTGACCCCGCTCATTACCATGCTGGTGACCGGCTTCCTCACCTTCGTGGCGGTCGGCCCCCTCACCCGCCAGCTCTCCGTGTGGATCACGGACGGACTGAACTGGACGTTCAACACCCTGGGCGTCATCGGCGGCCTCATCTTCGGTCTGTTCTACTCGCCCATTGTGGTCACCGGCCTGCACCAGTCCTTCCCTGCCGTCGAGCTCCCGCTCATTACCGAGCTCCAGAACAGCGGAACCGGCGGAGACTTTATCTTCCCCATTGCCTCCATGGCCAATGTCGCCCAGGGCGCCGCCGCCCTGGCGGTCTTCCTGCGCACCCGGGACGCCAAGATGAAGGGCCTGGCCGGGGCCGGTGGTATGTCGGCCATCTTCGGTATCACCGAGCCCGCCATCTTCGGTGTCAACCTGCGCCTGCGCTGGCCCTTCTTCGTAGGTATGGGCGCGGCCGCCATTGGCTCCGCCGGCGTGGCCCTCTTCGGGGTGCGTGGCGCCTCCCTGGGTGCTGCCGGCTTCGTGGGCTTCGTGTCCATCCGCACCGAGGACATCCCCATGTACCTGGTCCTGGAGGTGATCACCTTCGTGATCTCCTTCGCCGGGGCCCTGTTCTACGCCAGTACCCCCAAGGGCAAGGCCTCCCTGGCCGGTGACGACGGCGCCCCGGCGGACGGTGCGGCCGCCCAGGCCGCTCCCGTGGAGATCCCGGCCGAGGCCGCGCACGACCTCACCGTGACCGCCCCCATTAAGGGCCGCTCGGTGCCGCTGAGCGAGGTCGCCGACCCGACCTTCTCCCAGGGCCTGCTCGGCCCGGGCATGGCGATCGTCCCGGACTCCGGGCCGGTGGTCTCCCCGGTGGACGGCGAGGTGCTCGTCGCCTTCCCGACCGGCCACGCCTACGGGCTGCGCTCGGCCAGCGGCGTCGAGCTGCTCATCCACGTGGGCATGGACACCGTCAAGCTCGACGGCAAGGGCTTCACCCCCCACGTCAAGGCCGGTGACAAGGTCCGCCGCGGCACCCCCCTGGTGGACGTGGACTGGGCGGCCATTAAGGCCGCCGGCTACGAGACGGTGACCCCGGTCGTCGTGTCCAACGCCACCAAGTTCGGGGGCGTCTCGGAGACCTCCCCGACCGAGGTCAACCTGGGCGACGCCTTCTACTCCGTGGCCCCGGCCGAGGCTGCCGCCAAGGTCTGAGGCAACAGCTCTCCATCGATGGACATGTGGGGAGGCCTGCGATCTGTCAGGCCTCCCCACACCTGTGCCCGACGGCGGGACGGCACGCGAGCCCGGCTGGCGTCTGTCCCTGCCCACGCCGGGGTCCACGGATCCCCGCGGCGGTCGGCCGGCAGGGGCTCAGGCGGTGCCCGGCCGGGTGCGCCCCTGCCCAGGCCCGGCAGGGGCTTGCCTAGGCGGTGCGCCCCTCCAGGAGGGTAATGGGCAGCTCGGTGGCGCGGGTGGGCTTGGTGCGGACCTCCTGCCCGTCGGCGTAGGCGCGCACCTGCTCCAGGAGCTGGCTGACGGCCGCCCGGGCGATCTGGGCGATCGGCTGCTGGATGGTGGTCAGTCCCGGCAGCGCGCGGCGCACGGCGCTGGTGCCGTCAAAGCCCACCACCGCGAAGTCCTCCGGCACGCGCCTGCCGTGCTGGTAGGCCCACTCCAGGACGGCGGCGGCAGCGAGGTCGTCGGTGGCGAACACGGAGTCGATCTCCTGGGCGACGGCGTCGAGCTGGGAGCTGACCAGCCCGTAGCGCATGGAGTCCGGGGTGTGGAACTCCACCGTCAGGAGCACGGGCTGGATGCTGTGCTCGGCCAGGACCGCGCGGTAGCCAGCCTCACGTAGGTTGTGCGGCCCGGTGCGCGAGGTCAGGATCGCGGGTCGGGTGCGCCCGCGTGCCAGGAGGTGCTCGGTGGCCAGGCGTCCGCCCGCCAGGTTGTCGGCCCGGATATTGGGGATGGTGGGGGATAGGTCACGGTCGATCGTCACCAGGGGCATTCGCACCGTGTCGTAGTCCATCTGCATCTCGTTGTGGGCCCCGGAGATAATGCCGTCCACCCGCTGGGCGATGAGGAGGTCCAGGTACTCCCGCTCCCGGTCCACCCGTCCCATGGAGTTGCACAGCAGGGTGCGGTAGCCGGCCTCGGCCAGGGTGCTCTCAAGCCCGGCCACCAGCTCGCCGAAGAAGGGCAGGGACGTGGTGGGCATAATGACCCCGACGGTGTTGGTGGACATGCCGTGCAGCGCCCGCGCCACCTGGTTGGGCCGGTAGCCCAGCTCCTTAATGGCCGAGGCGACCCGGTCCCGGGTGTACTGGCTCAGGTAGCCGCGGTTGTTCAGCACCCGGGAGACGGTGGTCAGGGAGACGCCCGCACGCTCGGCGACGTCCGCGAGAGTGGGTTCACGGCGGGCCGGCATCGCATCTCCTTCGATCGTCTGATGACAGGGCTGAGCATACGCCTACCAGCCCGGACGCCCGTGCCCACCTGGGACCGGGGAGCGGGTCGGCAGACCCAGGGGACCGCGGCCGACCCGTGTCGCCGCCCTGGCCCCGAGCGCCCGGTGGTCAGGTCCGGGCGCCGCGGCCAAGGCCTGCGGGGGAGTGGGCGCACCGGCCACTGTACGCCGGGGGAGGGGCGGGTGGGGAGTGCCCCCGGGAGCGGTGCCGCAGGTAGGAAGGACCTAAGGATCTTTGCGGGCCCGCACCCTTCTTGCTATGGTCATTGCTATCAGTCGCTCGTAGCAGACAAAGGTGTTCGCAGCCATGGCATCCTCAGCCCACCCTGTCCCGGAGCCCAGTCGGCGCAGGGTCGCCCAGGGACTCGCCTGGTCCGTACCGACGATCGCCCTGGCGGCGGCGGCCCCGGTCATGGCCGTCAGCTACACCGAGCGCATAACCGACGTCTCCTTCCAGCCGGGGACCGGGATGGAGGCCAGGCGCCTGGGCAGCGGCGTGATCCGGCGGCCGTGGGTGGGAGGGGTCGACAGGTGGACCTGGATGGCCACCGACAACTCCACCTACGTGGACACCCCGGTCTACGCGGGACAGCCCAGGCTCAGCAGCTGGGGCTGGCTGCTGCGCTACCACGACGCCGACGCCTGGGGCAGGCCCGAGACCCCGGGGATCAAGAACCCCCTGGTCCTGACCGACCCGGCGGGCGGGAGCGTCTCACCCAGCCTGCCCGGACCCTACCTCGCCTTCACCGGGGACCCCAAGGGGAGCGGGGCCACGTCACGGACCACGCTCATGTCCCAGACGCAGAAGCTGGGTGCGGGGTGCACCTACACCTTCCAGGCGGAGGTGTGGACCGGCTACATCGAGCAGCGCAACCTGCGGCTGACGGTCGGGTTCGTCCCGGCCGCGCTCAGGCCGGCGCGCTACTCCGACGCCCCCCTGAGCGCGGGGGCCTGGCTCGGCTCGACCGCCGAGGCCCTGACCGCGCACGGCAGCGCGCCGACCACGTCCACGCTCGTGGCGCAGTACACGCCCGCGGCCAATGAGGAGGTCCTCGTCCTCATGGTGGTCCAGGCCGCCACCGACGCCGACGTCGCCGAGGCCGGGGCCACCGAGAGGCACGTCAACCCGGTCATCGTGGCCAGCCCCAGGCTGACCAGCAGCTGCTCCTAGCGGGGGCTCGCTCCGGCACCGGCGTAGGGCCACCCGCACCGCTGCTCCTAGGGGCGGGACCCGCCGTGTCTTCAGCTCACAGTCCGGACCACCCACGAGCTGCTCCTGGGTAGGGCTCGCCCGGGAGAGTGCTTATGTCATTTTCGACCCCTCCGTGGCGCGCCGGGGCAGGCGGGGCGGTGCCCAGGGCGCCTGCTGTCAGCGGCCCTGTCAGCGCCGCGGGCGCGATCCCGTGGCGCTGTCGTCGCGGGACCGCGATCTCAGGGCCGCTGTGAGAACGTCGCCGCGCCGATCCTGGGCCGTCCTGTCGGATGGGCGCCCGCTGTCAGCGGTGTCGCTCCGGGCGCCCGGCCGGTCCCGGGCGTCCTTGCGCCGTGCCGTACTCCGCCGTATTTCCCTGTATTTCCGCGGTCGCAGGGACGTGGCGGCCAGGTGGGCGACGCCTTTGCGCACCAGTCGGGCACCGGTTCTTACGAGCGTCCGGGCATCAATTGGGGGACCGGTTCCTCTTTTGCGGGGACTATATAGGATCCGATTTCCTGCGCACCCCAGGCAGGAGCGTCCTCGCAGGTCAGAGGCGCTTTGAGGGAGGAAGGGGCAGGAGCTGCGCCGCCGCCGACAGAATGACATAATGTCCATTATCGGCGATAGTGATATGTGGGCGCGAACACTCCGGACCCCACCTGTGTACTTGTCCTCCTTTCCTCCTCCGCCCTAGGTGGCGCGCGCTTTGGGGCCCGCCTACGAGAACAGTGTTCGCGTAGGCGGGCGCCTGCCCGGGCAGGATCCGGGGACGGTAGCGCCTGGATGCGTGTTCGCCTGGCTGGGCAGCTGCACGGCCCGAGGACGCCGCCATGAACCCGGGTGCTCGGTAGCCCTGCGACGTCGGTCTGCGGTCGCGGCTGGCCCGGGCCTCGGGGAAACCCTCTGGTGGGGCTGACAGGATCGTCCCCGTCCGGGATAATGGTGGCATGAAGCACATTATCTGGGACATGGGTGGCACCCTCATTGACACCTACCCGGGGGTCGTGGCCGCCCTGTGCCGGGCCGCCTACGGGGACACCGCCCCCGAGCACCTGCGGTACACGGGCTCCCTGACGCACGTCTCGACCGCCCACGCCGTGACGACCCTGTCCGCCGCCCGCGGCGTCGCGCCTAAGGACCTGGAGCAGGCCCTGGAGGATCTCAAGACGCGGTGGCGCACCCGCCCCGCCCCTGTTATGGACGGCGCCCGCGAGCTCATGGCCCGCGTGTGGGAGAAGGGCGGGCTCAATATGGTGGCCACCCACCGGGACCGGGCCAGCGCCACCATGCTGGTCACCGTGCTCGGGCTCGACCTGGACGACATGGTCTGCGCACCCGACGGGCTGGCACGCAAGCCCAGCCCGGAGATGAACCTCCTGCTGGCCCGGCGTCACGACCTGGATCCCGCCAGCGTGCTGTGCGTGGGCGACCGCGTCATTGACGCCAGCGCCGCGGCGGCGGCGGGCATGCCGGCAGTGCTGCTGGTGCGCCCCGGAACGGTCCTGGCCCTGGACAGGGTGGAGCAGGACCTGAACGTGGTCGCCGACCTGCGCGACCTCATCCCCTGCTTCTGACCCAGGGGCGGCGTCTGCGCCGGCCGGGCCCACCTTGGGTCAGAAGTCGTCTCAACCGAGCTGGCGTCCGCGCGGGCGCCGGGCGCACGTCCGTCTGCGCCCGGGGGGAGTCCCCTCCCCCACCCTACCGAGCGGTCAGTTGCACATTCATCCGGGGGTCGCTGACCGGCCGGTGGCGTGATTCCAACGTTTTGTGCCTCCAGGCGGGGACGGGAACCAGGATGAATGTGCAACTCCGGCGCCGTTGCACATTCATCCTGGTTCCCGTCCCCGCTCCACCGCACGGATCCGTGTGGTTGCAACGTTTTATGTTCGGGCATTGTAAAAAGAATGTGCAGCTCCGGGTCCTCACCCCCTGCCGGCCGGGTAGGCTTGCCTCCACCACTTTAAGGAGGTCCCGTGACCACCAGCCCGGCCAGCCGCCGACCTGTACGCACCCTGCCAGCGCGACTGCCGGTGGCCCTCCAGCCCGAGGAGCCCGCGGTGACCACCTGGGACGTCACCACTCTGCCCACCCTCATCAGTCACCTGCTCGACCTGGTCGGTCCACTTGACGACCTTCCTTATCATCCTGCGGTCTTTGCCGTCGACGGGCGCGGCGGAGCGGGCAAGACCACCCTCACCAGAGCGATCACGGCCCTCTACCCCAGTGCCCAGGTCCTGTGCATTGACGACCTGGCCTGGAACGAGCCCTTCTACCAGTGGGACTACCTGCTTGTGGCCGCACTGACCGAGCTGCGTCAGACCGGTGTCCTCGACCTTGTGCCCCCGGCCTGGCAGGCCCACCATGTGGAGGGGTCGATCAATATCTCTTCCTGTCCGCTGGTCATCGTGGAGGGCAGCGGGGCGGGCATGCGCGCCGTCAACGGCCTGATTGACGCCCACGTGTGGGTCCAGACCGGTGACGACGTCGCCAAGCAGCGCGGGATCAGGCGCGACATCGCCGAGGGCGTGAATGGTGACGCCCAGGAGTCGGTGCGTTTCTGGCACCAGTGGATGGCGGCTGAGCGAGCCTTCTTCGCCGTGGACCGTCCCTGGGAGCGTGCCGACGTCATTGTCGCGGGACAGGACCCCCAGAGCCTGGCCGATCGCGAGGTCGCCTGGGTCCGCGGGCCTCTCGGCCCTGCCGGACCGGCTGGCCCCAGGCCTGGTACGACGGGTGAATGACCTGGCGGTCCCGCGCGTCCCAGTTGTTCTCTGCTCAGCCGCTCCTCCCCCGCCTGCGACCAGCTCAACCAGTGCGAGCCCGAAGACGCCCCTTGACTCCCTGACGTCTCCGGCTGACGATACCGCCTTTTTACCGGACAGCTCGACGACGGGGTCCCTCATACGCAATAGCGTGAACGGAACAGGGACTCATTGTGCGGGACGTCCCCTGGTCCCGCTGGTGCGGGTGGGGGCAGCGTGCTACTATTTTGAAGGGTTTTCCCCTGTCTCCCGGCCTGCCTCGGACAAATAGGTCCAGGATTTAGGTTTTGTTTTGGTGTTATAGGGGGTCCAGTGACGTGGTCCGTCGCCGCCTCATTGCGCGCGTCGTGTGCGAGACGGGTGGAGGTCTACGGCACGGCGCCTGTAATCGACGACGGGGCCTGTATCGGAGGGGATCTTGGTGGGCGGAGAGGGCGTGGGGCGGGTGCTCGCGGGGTTGAGGCCAGCCAGACTTGTGGTCTTGGTCACCATCGATGTGGTGCGGGACACCCCTCTTGACCGCCACTTTTCCGCATGGTCTCGTCCAAAGCCGGCGCCGGATCCGCTCCCGGGGGCCGTCTGTGGCGAGTGGCGTCATACCAACGAAAGGTGGTAAAAATAGGTTTGTTCCGGCCGCTCCCGGAAGGCCCCCCACAGACCGGTGGCGATCCAGTCCCTGGAAACGTTGCAACCACGCGGCTCCCAGGAGCAGGGTCAGGGACCACCCCGCACCGTTAGGTGCATTAAGACTCGAGTAGGCTGATGATGTAGGCGGTCTGGCTCTCGGTCAGGGAGTACCTCGCACCGCTATGGCGTGAGTAAAACACGATTGGTTTGCGGGGGCGGGGGTCCCTGATTGCTCGTGGCGCGGGATTCGGGTGGTTCTATGCAGTTCTCTGGATGGTCTACCGCCTGTCTGCTGGCCCGGTTTCGTGCACGTGTCGCAATCTGAGGATCAGAACGAGGGCCACCCTTGACCGCGTCGAGGCCCAGGCTCCTGACCTGCGTGGACATTGGGTGTACAAAGAGTTGTGCAGGGTGGGGTCGGCTCTGATCCTCAGATTGCGACAGAACCGTCCGCTCGCCACCGCCGGGGCCGCACATACTCTCCCCTCCTCACTCCGGGGCAGGCCCCGGACCAGGTGGCAACGCGGCCTGCCACCCACACCCCAGCACCCACACCTCAGGACTAGGGCCTGCGACAGGCCCCTGACTGCACCCACCGGGGCCTCGCACCAGGCGACCGGACCATGATCGCCGTCATCGGGGCGGGCACCCTACCTGCCCGCCTGCACGAGCGCCGGGGCTCCACCGTGGTCGGCACGATCCCACCGACGGGCGAGAGACGGCGACGGGCTACCGCCCGCCCTCCCGCCCGGGGCGCCGGGCGACGACCTCAAAGCGCGTGCACACCACGAGCGTGTCGTCGTCGACGTCGGGGGGCTCGGTGCCGCGCACGGTGAACCACCCCCGGTAGTCGGGCCCCGTCCAGAAGCGCTCATGGGCCGTACGCCACCCGACCAGATCCGTGTGCCCCTCCCCCTCGGCCACGGCGTGCTCCAGGGTGACCTCACCCAGGCGGATGACGTCGACAGCCACGTCCTCGGTGACGCACACGGGCGTCCCGGCGGAGTCGACGACGAGCTCGCGGCGGCCGGGGGCCGGCAGGAGCTCGGAGCCCGCCTCGTACTCGGCCAGCAGCGCCGTCGTCGTGCGCTTGCCGCCTGCCAGGACCGCCGCCACCAGCCGGTCGCGCGACGGCCCCGGGAAGGCGTACTCCCCCACGTCGAGCAGCTCCCAGCCCGCCGGCAGCCAGCCCGCGCCACGGCCGGCATCGAAGGAGCGGAACAGCACCAGCCGGGCGCCGTAGAAGTCCCGGCTCAGGCCGAGGCGTTCCATGCCGATGCGCTCGGCCACGCGCTGCGAGGCGAGGTTCTCCGGGTCGGTGACGGCCACGACCTGCTCCACCCCGGCGGCGTGCACGGCGTCCAGGACGGCCCGCGCCGCCTCGGTGACATAGCCGTGCCCGCAGTGCTCGGCCACCTGCCTCCAGCCGATCTCCAGCACGCTGGCCTCTGCCCCGTCCGAGGACGGAATCGGCTTGACCAGGACGAGCCCGACGGCGGTCCCCGGTGCCGTCCGCCCGCCACCTCCGCCTCCGTCGCGCAGCTCAATGAGGCTGAAGCCCTGGACGGGATGGTCCACCAGGCTCATAAAGCGCCCCAGGCGCCTGCGTGCCGTCGCCTCGTCGGGGGTGGTGGCCGACGGGATGAAGCGGACCAGATCCGGGTTGGCGTGCAGACGGCGCACGAACTCGAGGTCACCGGGCGCAAAGGCACGCAGCCGCAGCCGCTCAGTAGTTAGAGGGATCACACGCGGGTACTATACAGTAGGCTCCTGCGCAGGTTCCTCCATCCCGGCCCGACACCCAGCCGGAAAGTGGTGCCACTCCCCCGGGGCCTGCTCACGCTCGGCCATAAGTGAAGGATGTGCCCGTGGGCACGGGGCCTACGGCTCGGCATCCGGGCCCGTGACGACGTACACCGCTACTCCCCCGCCAGCGCGGGGCGGGGTCTCCAAGCTCGGGTCGGGCAGAATCAGCGTGGCCGGGCGCCCAACAACCAGGGCCGGGGCCGAGCGCCCGCCAGCGCGGGGCCGGGGCCGGTGAGCTGCGTGCCAGTTCAGGACACCCGCGTGCCTGGGCCGCTGGGGGCGCGCCCGGCGGGCAGCCCGCGCGCCAGCGCCAGGACGCGGTCGGTGACCTCGCACTGGGTGCGTACCGAGGCGCGCCAGGAGGGCACCTGCAGCGAGTGGTTAGCACCGGGGACCGCCCAGACCTGCACGCCTGCCGCCACCGGGGTGAGGGCGGGGCCGCCGTCCCAGTGGGGGTCGTCCGTCCCGCCGACGACGAGGCCGGGGGCCGGGTAGGTCTCAATGGCCCGCCTGACCCGGGCGTCGTCGAGCAGGGGCGTGAGCCACACCCCGGCCACCTCGTGACGGCCCGCCCACGGGGCCAGGCGGGTCCCCAGGGACTTGGCCACCAGGAGCAGCGGGACGTCAGCCTGCTTGAGAGGCGCCTCCAGCGCGCGGGACAGGGCGGCCTCGGCGAGGGCCTCGAGCGCGGCGGGATCAGTAGGCGGCGTGCCCCACTCCAGGACCGTCACCGCCCAACCGTCCTCCACGAGCGCGGTGGCCGGCCAGAACAGCAGCGGCATGGTGGCCGGGTAGCCCCGGCCCGGGACGACCAGGCACAGACCCGCCGGCTCGTCGGGCACCGGGCCCGGCCAGCGGCGCAGGCGGGCCCCGTCGGCAAGGTGGACCCCGGCCCCCGGGCGGGCCGCCGTCACCTGGGACCGCCCGGGGGCCGGAGGGTCTCGGGGCGGCCGCGGTCGGCGTCGGCCAGGACCGTGCCTCCGGGCCCAGACGTGGCGCCCGTCGCAAACCAGGTGCACGTGGGGCGCCCTCGGGGTGCTCCCGGCCCGGGAGGCATCAGTCGCCCAGGGCGGTGCCCACGGAGCGGGCCGCCTGGATCCACTCGTGGTCGCGGGGCACGTACTTGACCTTGCCAGCGACCTCCTTGAGGGGCACGAGCTCGGTGCCGTTACCGCGGTCACCCACCATGACCCCGAAGCTGCCGTCCGCGATGGCGTCGGCGCCGGCCACTCCCAGGCGCGTGCCCAGGAGCCGGTCGGCCCCGCAGGGGGTGCCGCCGCGCTGGACGTAGCCGAGGATCGACACGCGCGCCTCCAGGCCGGTGGCCGCCTCCAGCTGCTCGGCCAGGGTGAAGGTGTTGGCACGGTGCGAGGCCTCCAGGCGCTTGACGCCACGCTTGGCCGCGGCCTTGGCCTCCGGGGAGGAGGCGTCCTTGACCAGGGCCTCGGCGTGGGTGATCTCCTCGCGGTCGACCACGCTCAGCGCGCCCTCGGCCACGGCCACCACGGAGAAGGTGGAGCCGCGTGAGCGGCGCTGCTCGATCCGCTCGGCGATCGCCTCCACCGAGTAGGGGATCTCCGGCAGGAGGATGACGTCGGCCCCTCCGGCGATGCCCGCGCCCAGCGCCAGCCAGCCGGCACGGTGCCCCATGATCTCGGTGAGGATGATCCGGTGGTGGGAGTGGGCCGTGGAGTGCAGGCGGTCCACCGCCTCGGTGGCGATCTCCAGGGCGGTGGCGAAGCCGAAGGACGTGTCCGTCTCGACGATGTCGTTGTCAATGGTCTTGGGCAGGTGCACGACGTTGAGACCGGCGTCCATGAGGCGCTTGGCGTTCTTGGCGGTACCGCCGCCGCCCAGGCAGACCAGGGCGTCCAGCTCGTTCTTCTCGTAGTTCTCCACGATGGTGGGGATCATGTCGCGGGCCTGGCCGTCGACCACCATGCGGTGGACCTTGTCCCGGCTGGTGCCCAGCATGGTTCCGCCGGTGGTCAGGATGCCGGACAGGGCCGCGCCGTCCAGCACGGTGAAGCGGTTCTCCGCCAGGCCCCGCATACCGTCCCGGAAGCCGATGAGGCTCCAGCCGTGGTCCTGGATCGCGGCCTTGCCGAATCCGCGGATCGCCGCGTTGAGTCCAGGGGCGTCGCCGCCCGCGGTCAGGATGCCGATGCGTTTGGTTGCCATAGCACCTAGGATAGAGGTCACAGGCCCGCCAGGGGGCGTGGTGGGACAAACCGGGTGCACCCTCTTGCGCCGTTCCTGGTGCCGGACCGACGACGGTGGGCCCGGGCCCGGTGCGGACGGTACAATGGTGCGTCGCTGCGCGGGCGCGGGAACAGTCCCGGGCGTCGCAGTGTTGCAACTACCGGCCAGGGGCCGACGAGAGCCACGAGGGAAGGCACAGCATGGCAGACCGCGCGCTACGGGGGATGACGATCGGCGCCAAGTCGATGGAGTCCGAGGAGGGCGTCGAGTTCGCTGAGCGGATCACTGTCACCTACGAGTGCCCGCTGGGGCACACGACCACCATTCCCATGGCCAAGGAGGCGGAGGTCCCACCCACCTGGGAGTGCCCCGAGTGCGGGCAGGCGGCGGCCCGCCGCGGCGAGTCCGAGGAGCCTGAGGGCGACGAGCCCAAGAAGGCGCCGCGCACCCACTGGGACATGCTCCTGGAGCGGCGCAGCGTCGACGAGCTCAAGGTCCTGCTGGAGGAGCGTCTGACCATGCTGCGCAGCGGGGAGATCTACCGGGAACGCTTCTGAGCCCCGACGCCGCGGCCCGGGCCAGCCGATCGCGCCTGCCGGCGGCCGGAGATCCGCCGCCAGTCCGACGTCGGGGTCGGGGCTGCTGGGGCTGGGGTCAGGGCCAGCCCGCCTTAAAGCCGGCGTCCGGAGTCAGAGGGCGGCAGCCGCAGGTCAGGGGCTGACCGCCCGCCCGGCAGGGGCCCAGCAGGCTGCGCACCGGTGCGGAGTCGGCCCGTAACCCGTTCTCGCGAGCAATAAGTACCGTTCTCACGACAAACAAGTACCGTTCTCGCGACGAATAAGTACCGTTCTCACGCTCGGGTGGGACGGCTGGCCCCGGCGGAGACGGCGCCCGCCCGGACCGGGACAGCACCTGCTCGGGCCGGGATCGCACCTGTCAGGACCGGGGCAGCACCTGCCAGGACCAGGATAGTGGCGGCGGCCAGGACGACCCGTGCGGGCCAGGGCCCCAGGCGGTCGGCCACGCTCAGCCCCCGGCGCAGGGGCACGTCGGCCACCAGGTACGCACGGGTGTAGGGCCGGGCCTCCTGGGTGACCACGCCCCGGGGGCTAATGACCGCGGTGACCCCCACGGTCGAGACCTGGACCACGGCCCGGCCGTGCGTCACCGCCTGGACCCGGCCCTGGGCCAGCTGCTGGGCGGCCTCGCTGGAGCCTATGAAAGAGGCGTTGTTCGTGGGGACCACAATGACCTCCCCGCCCTGGCGCACGCCCGCGCGCAGCACGTCGTCGTAGGCCACCTCGAAGCAGATCCCCACGGCCAGGGGCACGTCACGGCCGTCACGGGTGCGGACGGTGAGCGTGTGGCCCCCGCTGCCGGGCAGCAGGTCCGAGCCGATCCGGTCCACCTGCCCGCTGACCGCTCGAATGAGGCGGCGCAGCGGGACGAACTCGCCGAAGGCCACCGGCCGGTGCTTGGTGTAGACCTGGCCCGCCCCGCTGCCCGGGGTCCACACCACCATGTCGTTGTAGCGGACCCGCCCCGTCACCCCGCTCATCCCCTCCGGGCGGTCGGCGAAGGCGATGGCGCCCACCAGGACCGGGACCCCGACGGCCTGGGCGGCGCGCTCCACCAGGACGGCGGTGACCCGGTCCTGGCGCGGGTCGCGGTCAGCGGCGTTCTCGGGCCAGATGACCAGGTCCACCCCGGTGGCGGAGCCGCTGGCGGCGAGCTCCACGGTAGCCAGGACGTGGTTGCGGGTGACCTCCAGGGCCCGTGAGTAGGCGTCTTGGGCGTCCCCGGCCACGTTGCCCTGGACGGCGGCGACGCGGATGGTGCCGTCCTCGGCCCGCTCCGGCAGGCCCACGAACGCCGGGGAGACGGTCAGGGCGCAGGCGGCGGTCGCGCAGACCAGCGTCGTGGCACGCCGCCCGTCGCGCAGCGCCCGGATCCCCTCCGCCAGCACCGCGCCCGTGAGGGCCACCAGGAGCCCCAGCCCCGTGCTCCCGGCCAGGGACGCCAGCGGGAGGACGGGCGCGTCGGCCATGGCGAAGGCCAGCCGCCCGAAGGGAAGACCTCCCCAGGGCCAGGAGGAGCGCACCTCCTCCACGGCCACCCACAGGACCGGGAAGCACACGGCCCGGACGGCCGGGCCCCGCCACCGGGCACCAGGACCGGGGACGAGGCGCTGTGCCACCGCCCAGGCCCCGCCCAGGGCCGCCAGGTAGAGGGACTCCACCACGGTCACCGCCAGCCAGCCCACGACGTTGCCCATGGACACGGCGGTGAAGTGCAGCAGCGGGGTGAAGAACCCGAGCCCGTGGACCAGCCCCAGCACCACGCCCGCGCGCACCCGGCGTCCGTACAGCACGGTCACCAGCCCCGCCACCCCCAGCGGGGCGGCCCACCACCAGGACAACGGCGCGAAGGCCGCGTCCATGAGCAGGCCGCTGCCGACCGCCGCCAGGAGCAGGCCGAGCCGGTGGCGGACGGCGGCCGCCCGCCGCGCGGCCGGTCGGCTCACAGGGCCGACCACGCCAGGACCCCCCGGTTGACCGCGCTGCTGGCCTGGGCGGCGCCGTGGGCCAGGACGGCCAGGGCGGTGTCCTGCTCCGCGAGGGCGGGTTCCAGGGCCGAGATCTGCCCCAGGACGTCAAGCAGCTGCTTGCACCAGCGCACGAAGTCCCCGGCCGTCAGGTCGCTGTCCTCCAGGACCTGGGCCAGGTGGGCCCCCTGCGCCCAGGTCAGGACCGCCCCGGCCAGGGCGGGCTCGGCACCCGAGGAGGACTCGATCTGCGCCAGGGACTCCAGGTCGTGGATCCTGCGTGACAGGTCCAGCTCGGCGCGCAGGACCTCCCCCAGGCGCGAGCCCGGGGACACGGCCGGGCCCACGGAGCGCACGGCTGCGCGCGGCTCGTAGACGCAGGCGCTCACGGCGCCCGCCAGCTCGGCCGGTCCCAGGTCCTCCCACAGCCCCTCCCGCAGGCACTGGGCGATGAGCAGGTCCCGCTCGGCGTAGACCCGCGACAGGACCCGTCCGGCCGCGGTGACCCGCAGCTCACGCTCAGGGTGCCCCCGGTCCACGGGCTCCAGGTAGCCCAGGGCGGTCAGGACCTCGCAGACGGCCTCGAAGAGCCGGGCGATGGTGCCCGTGCGCGCCTGGATACGCTCCTGGAGCCGTTCGGAGGTGACCAGGGCCTTGGCCCACCTGCGGCCGACGCGGGCGTGCTCCTCCCTGTCCGGGCAGGCGTGGCAGGGGTGGTTGCGCAGCTCGTGGCACAGCGCCTGGACCTGGCCCACGTCGGTGCCGGTCCCGTCCTCCGCCTGCTCCCCTGCCCGGGTGCGCCGTCGACGGCGCCCGTCCTGGGCCAGGTCGCCTGAGCGGATGGCGTCCACCAGGCGACGCACCAGACGGTCCCGCTGACGGGGGCGACGGGGGTCCACGGTGTCGGCCACCGTGAGGGCCCCGACCCTCACGACGCCGTCGGGCGCGGTGTCCGGGGTGAGGGTCACCAGGCGGGAGTCCTCCCCCAGGACCTCCAGGAGGGGGACCCCGGTCTGGTCGGTGCCGGTGCCCAGGACCACGCCGTGGCGGCGGCGTCGGCCCCGGGGGTAGACCACGACGTCACCGCGGCGCAGGGACTCCATGGAGTGACGTGCGTTACTGCGACGCCCCTCCCGGTTGGCGCGGGCCAGCTCGGCCTGCACCTCCCCCAGGCGCTGGCGCAGCATGGCGTACTCCCGGAAGTCCCCGTGGCTGCACTCCATCTGCCTCTCCAGGGCGGCCAGCCCCTGGCGGGCCCGGCGCGCCTGGGCGGCGAGCTCGACCACGCCCCGGTCGGCCTGGAACTGGGCGAAGGAGGACTCCAGGACCTCCCGGGCCCGGGCCCGGGAGGTGCGTCCCAGGAGGTTGACGGCCATGTTGTAGGTGGGCCGGAAGGCCGAGACCAGGGGGTAGGTGCGCCTGGAGGCCAGGGAGGCCACGACCTGGGGCTCCACCTGGTCGGCGGCCAGGACGACGGCGTGCCCCTGGGTGTCGATCCCCCGGCGTCCCGCCCGCCCGGTGAGCTGGGTGTACTCCCCCGGGGTGAGCTGGACGTGCCCGGAGCCGTTCCACTTGCGCAGGGACTCCAGGACCACCGTGCGTGCCGGCATGTTAATGCCCAGGGCCAGGGTCTCGGTGGCGTAGACGACCTTGACCAGCCCGGCGCTGAAGAGCTCCTCGACCGTCTCCTTGAACACCGGCAGGAGCCCGGCGTGGTGGGCGGCCACGCCCCGCTGGAGGGCGTGCGCCCAGGAGTGGAAGCCCAGGACGGCCAGGTCGCCCTCGGGTACCGCGGCGGTGCGCCGCTCGATGACCTCCTCGATCTGCCGGGCCTGGGCCCTGGTGGTCAGGTCCGCTCCCCCGGCCACCACCTGGCGGACGGCCTGCTCGCACCCGTTGCGCGAGAAGACGAAGACGATGGCCGGCAGCAGGTGGGCCTGGTCCAGGACGCTAATGACGGTGGTGCGCGAGGGGGGACGGAGCCGGGCCGCCCGGGCGCCGGCCGGGGCGGGCCACGTGGTCCGGCGGCCACGCCTCCAGGTCTGGGACCGGGCCGTCTGCTCACTGGCGGCGGCTCGGCGGGCGTTCTTGACGGCCCTGACCAGGTCGGGGTTGAGCGGCGGGGTGCCCGTGTCCGTGTCGGGCGATCCGGTGGGCCCGGGCGGCTCCGCGGCGTAGAGGTCCATGAGGTGGCGGCCCACCATTATGTGCTGGGTCAGGGGGACGGGGCGGTGCTCGGAGACGACCACGGCCGTGGTGCCGCGCACCTGGCCCAGCCAGTCGCCGAACTCCTCGGCGTTGGACACGGTGGCGGACAGGGAGACCACCTGGACGGCGGGGTCCAGGTGGATAATGACCTCCTCCCACACGGGGCCGCGGAAGCGGTCGGCCAGGTAGTGGACCTCGTCCATGACCACGAAGCCGAGCCCCTCCAGGCTGCGTGAGCCCGAGTAGAGCATATTGCGCAGCACCTCGGTGGTCATGACCACGACCTGGGCGTGGGGGTTGACGGAGGTGTCGCCGGTCAGCAGGCCCACGGCCTCCTGCCCGTAGCGGGCCGCGAGGTCGAGGTACTTCTGGTTGGACAGGGCCTTAATGGGGGTGGTGTAGAAGGTCTTGAGCCCCCTGACCAGCCCCAGGTGGACGGCGAACTCCCCCACGATCGTCTTGCCCGCGCCGGTGGGGGCGGCCACGAGCACGCCCTCACCGCGCTCCAGGGCCTGGCAGCCCTGGACCTGGAAGTCGTCGAAGGGGAAGTCGTAGCTGGTGGCAAAGCGTGACAGCTCACTGTTGGCGGCGGCCTGACGACGGCGTGCGGCGGCGTAGCGCTCTGCGGCTGACGGCATAGGGGCAAGACTACCCGTGATGGTGCGCCCGGGCACCAGGGGCCCGTCTCACCGGGCCCGCTCAGGCGGGCAGCAGGAGGCCTACCGCCTGCGGTACCGCCTCCAGGTGCAGGGGCAGGCTGGCCAGGCGCTCACCGTCGGCGTAGGGGTGGGGCGGGTCACGCAGCCAGCCGCCGGCACCGTCGTCCGGCCAGGGCTCGATGGTCAGGCTCCGGCTGCGCTCCACGTGGACCCCCGGGCGGCCCACGTGGGTCCCCGCGAAGACCCGGCGGAGGAGGGCCAGGACGCTCAGGCGCCCGCAGGGGTCCAGCCGGACGACCTCCAGGAGGCCGTCGGTGGGGTCGGCCTGGGGCGCCAGGTCCATGCCGCCGCCGATGTACCGGGTGTTGGCGGCGCTGACCAGCAGGGCCGCCCCGGTCCAGGTGCCGGAGTCGGTGGTGAGCCGGTAGCCGTAGGGCGCCAGCCGGACGATCTCCTCCAGGGCGGCCACGGTGTAGCGGCTCTCCCCGGAGGGCCAGGGCAGGGTGTTGGCGCGGGCGTTGACGGCCGCCTCGATACCGGCCCCCACGGTGGCCATGGACCACTGGTGGCACGCCTGCACCGGGGTGCCGTCGGGGCGGGCGGCGTGGATGGCGTCCACCGCCAGGACGCGCCCGGTGCCAGCCAGGGCGTGGTTGACAATGGACACGCTGGCACCCACGTCGCCGACCGGCAGCCCGAAGTGGCGGGCGATGTCGTTGCCGGTGCCCACGGCCACCACGCCCAGGGGCACGCCGGTGCGGGCGACGACGCCCAGGCCCAGGTGGATCATGCCGTCGCCGCCCACCACGACCAGGGCGTCGGGCCGGTGGCCCATGTCGGTAAGGAGCGCGACGGCCCTACGGCGGGTGGCCTCGTAGCCGGTGGAGGTGGCCACCAGCACCTCGTGGCCCGCGTCCTCCAGGGCGGCCACAGCGGCGTCGGCCGCACCGCTGTGGCGGCCGTGCCGGGAGGTGGGGTTGCTCAGCAGGACGATACGCATGGTGGGGCGGGTGTCTCGTACTGGTCCGCTCAGCCCTGCGGCTGGGAGGGCGGGGCGAGGGCGGCGGGGCCCTCGGAGCTCAGGGCGGCGTCGAGCTCGGCCTCAAAGGCGGCGCGCTTCCTGTCCACGCGCTTGTCGTGGCGGATGGCGATAAAGCAGGCCAGGAAGTACAGGCCGGTGACGGGCACGGCCATAAAGATCATGGACCAGGGGTCGGGGAGCGGGTTGGCGAACGCCATAAAGGTGAAGATGATGACCACGGCCCAGCGCCAGCCCTTGATCATGGTGGTGCCGCGCATGAGGCCCAGGCTGTTGAGCGCCACCAGCAGCTCGGGCAGCAGGAAGGCCGCGCCGAAGACCAGGACCAGTCTCATAATGAAGGACAGGTAGAGACTGGCCTGGATGAACCCGGTTCCTACATCCGTGGGGATGAAGTTCGTCAGGATGACCACCGCGTGGGGCATGACCCACATGCCCAGCGCCGCCCCGGCGGTGAACAGGACCACCCCGACGGTCCCGTAGGCCCAGGCGTAGCGCTTCTCCTTGCGGGTCATGCCCGGGCCCACGTAGGCCCAGAACTGGAACACCCACAGGGGCGAGGACAGGATGACGCCCAGCCAGATCGACACGCGCAGCCTCATGTCGAAGGAGGACAGGATGGTGTCGAAGTTGATGGACAGGTGGGCGCCCCTGGCGTTGGCCTCGGTAATGGGGGTGGTAATGAGGGCGAAGACCGGGTCGTAGAGCATGTAGCCCACCACCGACATGACCAGGACGCCGACGGCGGAGACAAGAAGACGGTTACGCAGCTCGCGCAGGTGGTCTCCGATGGACATGCGCGCCTCGGGGTTCTCCTTGCGGCGCACCTTCGAGACCCTGGGCAGTCTGGGCATCGGTGTCTCCCTCTCGCGTTTCGGTCAGCCAGGCGGCGCCCGGGCTACGGGGGCGCCGGGCGTAGGGCCGCCGGGGCCTTACTTCTGGGTCTCGGTGGGCTGCTGGGGGGCGGCCTGACCGGTCTGCGTGGGCTGGGTGTAGTAGGTGCCCTCAGCCGGCTGCTGGATCTGGGCCGGGGCCTGCTGGCCGGAGGCGGCCGTGGTGTCCTCGTCGCGCAGCTCCTTGATCTCCTTCTTGAAGACCTTCATCGACTGGCCCAGGCTGCTGGCGATCTGCGGGAGCTTGGTGCTGCCGAAGACCAGGATGAGGACGATGAGCAGGACGATAATGTGGGTCGGCGTGAACTTCATGGCTCGACATCCTAGTGATCTCGTGGTGGTCCGGGTAGTCGTGAGTCTAACGTCCCCGCGGACCCGCCTCGTCACGCCCAACGTCCTGTTCCACCACAGGCGTAGGTGCGAGATCCTGGTAAACGGCCTGGTCAGCGGCCAGTGCGGCCCTCGCCCGCCGGACTGTGACATGAGCCAGGTCGAGGGGCTGGACGTCCAGGACGTGACGTCCGGCGGACAGGACGAGACCGACCAGCCACTCCTCGTCACGCCCCTCCACCACCGCCGTAATGGTGCCGTCGGGGTTCGTGGTGGTCCGCAGGGTCGGGACCTGCTCGGTCAGCCAGCGCCCGGTGGGGCGCAGGTGCAGCGTGGCCGTGGGCCTGGCCCCGGCGGGGCGACGTCGTAGGCGGTGGGGACGGGAGCGCTCCCCCAGGACCCTGGCCGCCAGGACCCGGTCCAGGCGGAAGCTGCGCTCCGCCCCGCTGTCCAGGCACCAGGCCCGCAGGGTGAGGTGGGATCCGTTACTGACCAGCTCCAGGGGGTCCACGTCACGCTCGGTGCGCCGGTCGGTGGCCGAGACGTAGGCCAGGTGCAGGCGGCGGCCCCCGTCCATGGCCTGGCGGACCGCGGCCAGGACGGCGGGGTCGGGCCCGCCTGGCCCGCCTGGCGCCCCGGCCACGGCCCCGGCGGCGTGCGGGTCGGCGCCCAGCGCCCCCGCCAGGGCCTGCCTGGTCCGGGTGATGACGGTACCGGCGTGGGGGTCGGAGGCCAGGAGGTCCTCCAGGACCCGCAGGGACAGCAGGAGGGAGACGGTCTCCTGCGGGGTCAGGCGTACCGGGTGGTCCAGGCCCTGGGAGTCGGTCAGGCGCAGGCGCCCCGCCTCCCAGGCCGTGGCGTCGAAGTCGACCAGGTCGTCGGGCATGCCCCCGGGCAGGCCGGAGAGCCACAGGGTCTCCACGTCCCGGCGGATGGTGGCGGGGCTGACCTGGAAGTGGCTGGCCGCCTCCTGGACGGTGACGCCGTCGTGGTCCGCCACCCAGGTGAGCAGGGCCAGGAGTCGGACCAGGCGCCCGGTGGCGGACTGGCGGGTCATACCCGCCCCCGCCCGGGCAGGGCCCCCGCGCCGTCCGGGTCCGGGGCCCCTGCCGGCAGGGCGGCGGCCCCGGCCAGGTGCTGGAGCACCTGCGCGCGCAGGCAGGCGGGGGCCAGCACCACCACGCCCTCACCGTAGGAGGCCAGGAGGCCCGCGAAGGCCAGGGGGTCGGTGTAGGGCACGCTGACCACGTCCCGCCCGGCCCGCAACGCCGCCTGGTGCAACGCCGCCCCGCAGCGCCCCGTGCCGTCCGGCGGTGGCCCCTGCCCGGGGCAGTCGGTGGCGGGGGCCGCCTCCAGGGCCTGGGCCCGCAGGGCCAGCGCCCGACGGGGGGCCAGGGCCAGGGTCGCGACCAGTGCCGTCGGCTCGCGCGCCGGGGCCGGTGGGGTGAAGGCCCCGGGCGGGCCCACCGGGGTGACCGGCCCCGTGATCCGTGTCAGCCGGTACCGGCGTACCTGCCCCACCGAGGTGTCCACCCCCTGGAGGTACCAGGCCCCCTCTGACAGGTGCAGCCGGTGCGGCTCCACCCGGCGCGTCCGGGGCCCCTGCCCGGGGCCGGCGTAGTCGAAGGTGACCACCTGGCGCTGGACGACGGCGGTGGCCAGGGCGGTGGGCACCTGCTGACCGGCCAGGTCCAGGCTCAGGGCGGGCAGGGCGTCCGGGGCCCCCGGCTCCGCCACGGCACGCAGCTTGGTCAGGGCCCGGTGGGCGGCCTCGGGCAGGTCCCCGTCCCTCCACGCGGAGGCCGCCAGGGTCAGGGCCGCGGCCTGTGCGGCGTCCAGGTGCAGCGGTGGCAGGGCGTCGCCCCGGGGGACCCGGTAGCACAGGGCGCCCTTCGTGCCGGTCACGACGAGGGTGATCCCCAGGTCCCGCAGGACCGCGATGTCCCGCTCGAACATGCGGTAGGCGGCCTGCGGTGAGGTGGCGTCGTAGCCGGAGACCTGGCTGATGACGTCCTGGGGCCTCATCCCGTCCCGGGTGTGCCGCAGCGCCAGGAGGAGGTTGATCTGGCGCTCCTGGGTCGGGACGGTCTGGCTCACGGCCCACAGCCTAGCGGGCAGGAGCCGGAAGAGGTACGGGGTGGCCCTAGGGGCGCCCGGTCGCGCCCGCCAGGAGCGCCCGGGCGTGGCGTCCGGCGGCCGCGGCGGCAAGGAAGGCCGCCTCGTCCTGCTCCAGGCCGCGCCCCATGGTGGACAGGCGCAGGCCCGTCTGCCGCTGCGCGGCCTCCAGGACCTCGCGCAGCCCTGAGGTGCTGACCGCAACCAGGCGGTGCCGCTGCCCCTCCCGCGGCCCGCAGAGCCCCTGGGCGTCCCGGCGCACGCGCGCCGCCAGGCCGTCGCCGGTCTCCTCCAGCTCGGGCAGGACCACGTCGGCACCGGCCAGGGCGACGCGCCCGTAGGCGGTCAGGGAGTGGTGGGAGACGCCGCGGTGCCGGTCACGGGCGTCCGCCTGCGAGACGCGCAGGCAGGCGACCGGGCGCCCGCCCAGGGTGGCGACGGCGTTGACGGCGTCCCCGCAGGCCACGCCGGAGAAACCCCAGGGCGTGTCCGTACCGAGGTTCCCCGGGCCCTGGGCCACCACGACGACGTCGGCCCCCAGGACGTGACGGGCCGCCAGGAGGGCGTTGTGGAGGCTGGCGGCCTCGACGTCACCGCCCCAGGCCTGTCCGGCCGTCACGGTCCCGGCCAGCCAGCCCGCCCCGGTCAGGGCCGCCACGGTGCGCGAGTAGGGCAGGGGCAGGGCGCCGCCGTCGGTCATGACGTAGACCACGCGCGGTGCCGCCTCGCCGCGGCCCGGGAGCACGCCCGCGGCACCCGCCCTGACCCCCGCGACCACGGCGGGGAGACTGGAGTGCAGGTCGGCCACGACCACGGGCACACACCCCAGGGTGAGGGTACCCACCGGCGCGGACAGGAGCCGGTGGTGGGGCGTGTCCTGCTCGTCGACCCCGGTGACCATGACCTGGTCGGGCATGTAGCGGGCCTTGACCAGGTGGCCGCCGGGGGCGGGGTCCTCGGGCAGGACGGACAGGCGGGCGGCAAGCATGGCGTGGCCGCCGGTGCCCAGGCCCCGGGCGAGGGCGGAGACCTCGAGGCGGACGGCCTCGCCGACCTCCGGCAGCCCGGTGAGGGTCTCGTAGGCCACGGCCCGGACCACCGTGCCCGCCAGGAGCGTGTCGGCGCCGGCAGGGGCGCGGGTGACCTTAACCACGAGCTCGGCGCAGCGTCTGGGCCTACTGCCCCAGATCCGCCGGACCCCGCCCACCTCGCCATCACGCCACATCATGGGACCAGCCTAGCCCCGGCCGCCACGGCAAGGCGCCACCGGGTGCACTAGGCTCAGCGCCATGAAGACGTTCGAGGACCTTTTCGCCGAGCTCCAGGCCAAGGCGGCCAGCCGTCCCGAGGGCTCGGGCACGGTGGCCGAGCTGGACCGGGGCGTGCACTTCATCGGCAAGAAGCTCGTGGAGGAGGCCGCCGAGGCGTGGATGGCCTGCGAGCACGAGCCGGACGAGGCCGCCTGCGAGGAGATCAGCCAGCTGCTCTACCACGTCCAGGTCATGATGCTGGCCAAGGGCTACACCCTGGCGGACGTCTACCGGTTCCTGTGAGCACCGGCCCACGCCACCCCCACCTGCCAGGAGCGTCCATGCTACGTATCGCCGTCCCCAACAAGGGGTCCCTGTCCGAGCCCGCCACCACCCTGCTCAGGGAGGCCGGCTACCGTACCCGCCGCACCGGCCGGGAGCTGGTGCTGGTCGACCAGCCCAACGACGTGGAGCTGTTCTTCCTGCGCCCGCGTGACATCGCCGTCTACGTGGGGCAGGGCACAGTCCACGCGGGCATCACCGGACGGGACCTGCTCCTGGACTCCGGGGTGGAGGCCGTGGAGCACCTGGCGCTGGGGTTCGCCCGCTCCACCTTCCGCTTCGCCGCACCGGCCGGGACCATGAGCGCGCTCGCGGACGTGGCCGGCAGGCGTATCGCCACCTCCTACGACGTCCTGGTGCGTGGCTTCCTGGCCAGCAGGGGCATTGAGGCCACCACCGTCCACCTCGACGGCGCCGTGGAGTCCTCCGTCCAGCTGGGGGTGGCCGACCTCATCGCGGACGTGGTGGAGACCGGCACCACGCTGCGGGCCGCGGGGCTGGAGGTCTTCGGGGAGCCCATCCTGGCCAGCGAGGCCGTCCTGATCACCACCGGGCGGTACCGTGACGAGCCCGCCCTGGCCACCCTGGTGCGGCGCCTGGAGGGGGTCTTGCGGGCCCGCTCCTACGTGCTCATTGACTACGACGTGCGGGCGGACGACCTGCACCGGGCGACGGCGATCACGCCGGGCATTGAGTCGCCCACCGTCTCCCCGCTGCAGAATCCTGACTGGGTGGCGGTGCGCTCCATGGTGCCTCGCAAGGACGTCAATCGCGTCATGGACGAGCTCTACGAGGTGGGGGCGCGGGCCATCCTGGTCTGTGAGCTCCTGGCTTGCCGGCTGTAGGGGGACGACGCCTGAGCCCCGGGTCCGGTCAGTAGCGTCCGGAGCGGATCTGGTCCAGCATTTCCCCTGCGTCCAAGATCTTTTGGCGCAGGTTCCTGAGGACCTTGTAGTAGCCCGTATTATCACTCACGTAGTGCATAAAGGTCCCCTTCTGCTCATCGGTCATGGAGGACCACGGGATCAGATGATTGTCGTCGTCAACGAAACTACTGTCCTTAGAAAAGGATCTAGACAGGGCCTCCAGGTCAATGGGCCTCCCGTTCATATCCATGAGGGTGCCGCCGTCGGCAATAGCCGCGTACAGTTCCTCCGTCATCCACCTGGCGGCCTCGGTCCTCTTCTCCTTGACGGCGGGCCAGGCCTGCTCGGCATTGTTGGTGGGAAGAAGGCGGTCCAGGCCCCGGGACAGGTAGCTGGGGGCCCCGTCGAGCAGCCAGTCGGCGAGCTTCCTATCGACCAGGTTGCTGTACGGCACCAGGTCGTAGGCCTCTCCGATAATGGATCTCTGTGCCGCGTTCTCCTCGTCCACGGCCTGCGCTACCGACCTGGTCGCCTCGGCGGGTGCGGCGTAGAGGACGGTCAGGAGCATCGCCCATTTCCTGCCCACGTTATCAAGGGGCTGTTTTAGGTACTGGTCCTGTTGTGCGGGGGCGGAGATCGCCTCGGCGAGGTCGCGGGTGTAGCCGTCCTGGGCCGACGCGAGCAGCGTCTTAATGGCCGGGGGCCTGCCGCCCTCGTACTCGTCGTCACGCGGGTCGTCCGGGTCGTGGGGGTCAGTGACCGCCGGGGCGTCAAAGGCGAGATCCTCGAATATGCTACCTCTATTCAATAAACGGAACCTGCTGCTGGGGTCAAACTTGATTACGGTGTCATGCCCCCTTCTTCCTCCGATCACTAACGTATGCACATTTATCGGATAGCGTTCACCGAGAGAATTCGCCATGCCGCTCAGGTGGGGTGAGATAATCGTTCCGGCCCAGGAACGCAGCCGGGAGCTCGCTCGCCCCCAGGCGGGCTCACCGTCGGCCTCCCGCTCGACGTCGTCCTGCGGCGACCCTCGTCTCCAGTCGAGCCCGTCCTGGTAGCCGATCACAAAGTTCGCAGCTATATCGGCGCGGAGCTTGTCGTCGGCCTTCTTGGCGTCGTAAGCGTCCCGGTCCTCCAGGTAGGCCGGGTCGTCCTTACCGCCTGCGTAGGCACTTGGGTCAGGCGATCTCCAGTCCGCGTCCGTGTCCGGATCCGGGCGCGAGGCGTCCGCCAGTACGTCACCAAACGCCTCACCACCGTCCTGGAAGCCGGGGAAGTCCCCGTCCGCCCGGTGCCCGGTAAGGTACCGTGCGGTACTCATGGGGAATGGCTTGAGCATCTCCACTGCGTCGACGTTGAAACCGGTGTCCGAGGCCAGGAAGCCCCGCAGTGCCTCCAGGCGCCGTTCCTCCACGGGGCCCACTGCCGGGTCGGCAGCAGCGCAGAGAGGGTCCGGGGTGTCAGAGAGCAGGTACACGGAGTGCAGGGGATCCATGACCGACCGGTCTGACCCCACCATTAACTCGGTATCTGCCATATCCGCGTGGAAGACCTCGCTCCCGACCTCCTCGTCATGGTCCCAGGTGACTATGTCCGCCGCCATGGAAGGACCTGAGTCATGTTCCTGGTAGAACCCGGCCCCCAGGGCCAGGCCCGGGTTCCTCTGGGCCGCGGCCCCCGTGAGCTGGGAGAACAGGGAGTAGCCCAGGGTCTGGCGCACCTGGCCGAACACCTTGCGCCCGGCCTCCTGGTACTCGGCCACCCGGTAGGCAGCCAGCTCGTCCATGGTCTCACCGTGGGCACCGCGCAGGTCACCACGCACCTGGTCAAAACCGGCCTGCGCCGCCGACCCCAGGTTCACCCCGCCGGTGGACAGCACCAGCACCTCACCCAGCTCGTACAGGATATCCGCACGGGCCCGTCCCGCCGTCGAGTACGGTGAGGGCACTCCCACACGCTCCGCAAAGGCGTACAGCTCGCGAGCCGATACCGTCTCCATGAGGGCGTTCGCCACGAACGGGTCCCCCAGTGCGGGACCGTACTCATCCTGGAAGGTCCGGATCTCCTCGTCGGTCAGGTCGGTGTCCCGCACCACCTGGGCAATAGCAGGGGCGGTCGTGCCCTGCGCGTAGTCCCACGACTCCAGGCCACCACCCACCTGCCCGCTACCGGCCTGACACGAGGGGACAGCGTCCTTCCACCCCGCCTCAGGAACCGGCCCGGGAGCATCAAGGCCCACCAGTGCCGCGACCACCATGACGACTACGACGACGGCAGCGTGGCAGAGGAGGCCGCGATAATCCCACGCAACCGCGACGTACCTGAGCCTCCCTGCGAGCGACAGCACGGCCCTCACGCGGCCCCCTGGTGCGAGGACCCGCCTTGACGCCATGGGCGTTCTGTCAAACTTTGTGTCACTCATTGACGCTGCTTCCTGGTGCGCAGGACAACCGTGACCCGCAGTATAGTGGCAGAAACCCGGTCCCTCTGTCTCAGACGGTCAGCAGCGGGTCGCAGATCGTCTCGGGCGTGACGGCCGTGTCCCCGAGCAGCTGGTGGCTGCCCAGGAAGCTGACCATGCTGGTGACCAGCTCGCGGTCCAGGGCCCCGATGACGCTGCCCTCGTCCGGCTTAATGAGGGCGGCCGTGGCCACCGCCACCTCCCGGGCGTGGGCCGCCTGGGTGGCGTCCACCAGGTCCGGGACGTAGGCCCTGGCAGCCTCCACGGCGGCGTCGGGATCCTCGACGAAGGCGCTCATGCCCCGGGCGGTGGCCACCACGGCGTCGGCCAGCTCCGCCCTGCGCGCCGCCAGCACGCTGGCGCTGGTCACGATGGAGGCGCCCAGGAGGGGGACCGTCTGCGCCACGTCCAGCCCCCGCACCGGGAAGCCCGCCTGGCCCAGCTGCACGGCGTCGTTGTTGGAGAAGCCCACAATGGCGTCGACCTTGCCGGTCATGAGGGCGGAGACCTGGGTGTAGCCGGTCTCCTGCACCGTGACGTCGTCCTGGCTCAGGCCCGCCGTGTCCAGGGCCAGCCTGAGGCCGTACCAGGTCTCCCCGGAGCGGCCGGGCAGGCCCACGGTCCTGCCCCTGAGGTCGGCCAGGGTGGTGACCGGGGAGTCCTGGGACACAATGACCTGGACCGGGTACCTCTGGTAGTAGCCGCCGATCACCACCAGCTCACGGCCGTTGGACGCCGCCACGGCCGCCTCGTCCCCGCCGGCGACCACCGCGTGCTCGGTGCCCGCCAGCAGGGCGTCGAACAGGCCCTCCTGGGCCCCGTGGTGGCGCAGCGCGACGTTGGCGGCGTAGTCGCCGTTACGCAGGGCCAGGTAGGCGGGGGCGAACTGGATGTTGGGGGTGTAGGTCAGGCCCAGGGTCAGGGCGTCCGTCCCGCCGGAGCCGGGCGAGGCGGACCGGCTCCTGGCGGCGGTGCCCGAGGCGCAGGCGGCCAGGGCCCCGGCACCGCCCAGGGCCAGGGCGGTCAGGAGACGACGGCGGTTCACGGTGGTCATAACAGGTTCCTTAGACGATGACGACGGGGACGAAGGGGCCTGGGCCGCGAGCGCGCAGGTGGCTGGCGTGCCTGGCCGGTGGTGCTCAGGTGGCGCGGCGGCCGCGGAGGGCGGAGACGGTGCGGCTGCGGTGCTCCAGCTCGGTGAGGGCCCAGTGGATGGTGGTGGCCAGGGTGCACAGCAGGGTGATGGTGGAGAACAGGCCGGTGGTGTCGACGGCGTCGCGCTGGGAGGACAGCAGCAGGCCGAGTCCTGTGCCGCCCATGGTCATCTCCCCTACGACGGCTCCGGTGATGGACAGGGTGAAGCCGGTGCGCAGGCCGGTGAGGACGGCTGGCAGGGTCATGGGCAGTTCCATGTAGACCAGCATGCTGGTGCCGTGGGCGCCGTCGAGGCGGGCGGCGTCGATGATGTCGGTGTCCAGTCCGCGTAGGCCCAGGAGGACGGTGACGGTGATGGGGAAGAAGACCATGAAGGCGCACAGGATGACTACCGGGAGGGTTCCGTAGCCGATCCACAGGACCAGCAGGGGGGCGATGGCGATGGCGGGTACTGCCTGGCTGGCGGCCACGTAGGGCAGGGTGGCGCGGGAGAAGAGGCGGCAGTGGTGCAGGGTCCAGGCCAGGGGCAGGGCCAGGGCCGCGGCCAGTAGGCAGCCCAGGAGGGCCTCGTGCAGGGTGGTTGCGGCGTAGTCCAGTAGGTGGGCTCGGGTCAGTCCCAGCCACAGGCGGTGCAGGACGGCTGTGGGTGCGGGTAGGAAGACGGCGGGTACGGAGCCTGAGCGGGTGGTGAGGTCCCAGGTCAGGAGCAGGGTCGCGCCTAGTGTCAGGGCCGGCCAGGGTGGGCGGTGGGTGTGTCGGGGGTGGTGTCCCCGGGGGCGCCGGGTGCTGCCGGTGCTGCCGGGGTGGGTGGGTGGTGGTGTGGGGTCCTGGTGGTTGGCCGGGTGTTCAGGGTGGGTTGTGGTGCTCAATGGGGCCTGCCCTTCCTCGGGGGCGTCCCCGGGACAGTCCGGGGTGAGGGCGCAGGCGCCAGGTGCCCAGGGCCCTGTTTGCGCAGGGTCCTGGGCGCCTCGTGTCTCCTCCCATCCGGACTCTCACCGTCGGTGCCGGGGTTCCACCGGCTCAGCCGGTCACGTCACCCCGGCGGGGTGGTGTGGCCGGGTCGCGGACTGTTACCGCCGGCTCGGACTTTCACCGACCCCGGAGCACGTTGCTGGGCAGCAAGACTACCGGGTGTCACGGTTATCGCCAAGGTGACGTCTCGCGTGTGACTGATCGCACCTTGTTCCTGGTGGGGTGGGGTTGGTCGGGGGTGACGTCGCGGTCACGGCTGGTGTACGCGCGCCGGGGGCCCTTGTCGGTCCTGGTTGTCAGGGCTCATCGGCGGCGACCTGTGTGGTCGCGGGGCCGCATGGGCCTGGCGGAGGCCGTAGAGTAGGTGGCGCCGTGGTGATTACCTGTTTCTGGAGGTTCCTGTGTCCGTCAACCTGGCCCGACCGCGTCCCCCTTTCCCTTACGACCTCCTTCCCCCGGTTCCTGCCTTTGAGTTGGCATCGGCGGATCTGAGTGAGGGCGCCCCGGTGCCGGAGCGTTTTACCGCCCTGGGTCAGGGGGTCTCCCCTGAGCTGCACTGGTCGGGGTTCCCGGGGCGGACGCGGTCGTTTGCCGTGACGTGCCTGGATCCTGACGCCCCGACGGGGTCGGGGTGGTGGCACTGGGTGGTGGTGGACCTGGCTCTGTCCACCACCTGCCTGGCGCAGGGGGCGGGGGCCTCTGACCTGGGTCTGGACGGTGCCGCCTTCCATGTGCGTGGGGACAATGGTGAGCACGCCTACTTCGGGCCCTGCCCGCCTGCGGGGGACGGGGTGCACCGTTACGTGTTCGCGGTCAGTGCCCTGGACGTGGAGAGCCTGGAGCTGGACGAGGACGCTACTCCTGCGGCGGTGGGTTTTACCGTGGTCCACCACTGCATCGCCCGTGCCACCCTGACCGCCACCTTTGAGGTCCAGGGGGTCGATGGCGCCGCCCCCTTCCTGCGGGACGCCCAGTGACCCCGACGATCACTACCGCCCAGACCCGTCGTCGGCGTCGCCTGGACTCCGTCAACGCCGCCTCTCGTGGCTCGTCGCGTGCGGCCTCCCGCAGCGTCTCGCGCTCGGGGCGTCACGAGCGTCGTCCCCTGGCCCTGGTCACGGGTGCCACTAGTGGGATCGGGCTGGCCGTGGCCCATGACCTGGCTCATGACCACGACCTCATCCTGCTGGCCCGTACCGCCTCGGACCTGGAGGACCTGGCGCGTCTGCTGCACCGGGAGACCGGTTGCCTGGTGACTACCTGTGCGGTGGATCTGACCCTGGACACGGATCTGGCCCAGGCGATCGCCGAGCTGGGCGTGGAGAGCCTGGACGTCCTGGTCCACTCCGCGGGGGTGGAGGGGCCCGGGGTCGTGGAGGGGCTCAGTCCCGCCCGGTGGCGTGACGTGCTGGACCTGGATCTGGTGGCGGTGGCTCATCTCACTAGTCTTCTGCTGCCGGCTGTACGTGACGCCCAGGGGCTGGTCGTCTTCATTAACTCGGGGGCCGGTCAGCACTCCTGGCCGGGGCAGGCCCTGTACTCGGCGGCCAAGCACGGGCTGGTGGCCCTGGCTGACGCCCTGCGTGAGGAGGAGCGCGGTCAGGTGCGGGTCACCTCGATCTACCCCGGGCGGGTGGACACCCCCATGCAGAAGCGTCTGCACCGTCATGCGGCGCCGCTGACCAGCTCGGGGCGGCGTCGGCCCTACCGGGCCAGGGACCATATGCGGCCGGGTTCGGTGGCCTCCTGCGTGCGTCTGGCCGTGAGTATGCCGCACGACACGATTGTGGAGGATCTGAGTGTCCGCCCGGAGAAGGCCGGCCGCTAAGGGGGTTCAGCGCCCGCCGGTGAAGCCCAGGGTGTGCCAGGCGTGGTACAGGCCGATGGCGGCGGAGTTGGCCAGGTTGAGGGAGCGGTTGCCCTCTACCATGGGGATGCGTACGCGTGCGGTGACGTGGGGGTCGTCCATGACGGCCTCGGGCAGCCCGGTGGGTTCGGGGCCGAACAGCAGGGCGTCGTCGTCCTGCCAGTCCACCTGGGTGTACAGGGTGGTGGTGTGGGAGGTGAAGGCGTAGATCCGTCCCGGGATCCTCTTCAGGCAGTCCGTCCAGGTGGGGTGGACCAGGGTGTGGGCCAGGTCGTGGTAGTCCAGGCCCGCCCGGCGCAGCTTGGAGTCCTCCATGTCGAACAGGGGGTCGACCAGGTGGAGCCAGGCCCCGGTGTTGGCGCTCAGGCGTATGGCGGCCCCGGTGTTGCCCGGGATGCGGGGCTCGTAGAAGATGACGTGCAGCACGGGGTCATCCTGCCACCGGCCTCCGGGCCCGGGGCCGGGGGCGTCCGCCCTGGTCGACGCCGCCCCGGGGGGTAGGCGGTCGCATATCCTCGCGGTCATGACCACCTCCCACGTCCTGACCGCCCCGCCCCTGGAGGGCGACGTCGTCCGTCTTGAGCCGCTGCGCGCCTCCCACGTGCCCGGCCTGCGCCAGGCCGCTGACGGGGCGGGGCCGGGCGCCTGGGCCACCGTCCCCACCCCGGAGGAGGTGGAGGCCTACGTGGAGCACAGCCTGGGGCGGCGCGCCACCGGGTGCTACTGGCCCTACGCCCAGGTCGACGCCGCTACCGGGCGGGTCCTGGGGCACACCGCCTACCTGACGCCGCGGTGGATGCCGGACGGGCGCCTGTTCGCCGTCGAGGTCGGGTCCACCTGGCTGGCCCCGGCCGCCCGGGGCACGGCCGTCAACCCCGCCGCCAAGCTCCTGCTGATGACCCAGGCCCTTGAGGGCTGGGGCGTGGACCGCCTCGACATTAAGACCGACGCCCGCAACGAGGTGGCCCGCCGGGCTGTCGCGGCCACGGGGGCGTGCCTCGAGGCCGTGCTGCACGCCTGGCAGCCCTCCCTGGCGCCCGGTGAGCAGGGGCGGGTGCGGGACACGGCCATGTACTACGTGACGCCCGACACCTGGCCCCGGGTCAGGGCCCGTCTGGAGGAGCGTGTCGCCCGCCACCTGGCTGCCGGCTGACGCCGTCCGGCCGCCGGCGCGCCGGTGGCTTGCACGCGGGTGCGCCGGGGCTGGGCGGCCTCGGGGGCGGGCGGCGGGGCACCTGCGTGCCCGGCTGCGGGGTCCTAGCCCAGGGAGTCCAGGACGATATTGAGGCCCTCGCCCATGGTGGGGTGGGTGATGACGGCGTCGCGCACCTGGCGCCAGGTCAGGCCGCCCAGCATGGCCATCTGCACGCTGGTGACCACCTCGCTGGCCTCGGGGCCGATGACGGCGGCGCCCAGGATCTTCTCGGACTCGGCGTCGACCACGACCTTGTAGAAGCCCTCGGTGCGTCCCAGGGTCCTGGCGCGCGGGACGGCGGCGGTGGGGGTCCTGGCCACGCGCACCTCGTGCCCGGCGGCGCGGGCCTGCGCCTCGGTGAGGCCCACGTGCCCCAGCTCGGGCGTGGTGAAGACGGCCCAGGGGACCAGGCGCCCGGAGGTGGAGGCCTCCTTGCCCGCCAGCAGGTCGCGCAGGATACGGAAGTCGTTCCAGGAGGCGTGGGTGAACTGCGGGCTCCCGGCCACGTCGCCTGCGGCGTAGACGCCCTCGGCGCTGGTGCGCAGGTGGTCGTCCACCTTGATAAAGCCGCGCCCGGTGGTCTCTACCCCGGCGGCCTCCAGGCCCAGGTTCGCGGTCACGGGGGTGCGTCCCAGGGCGACGAGCAGGTGGGAGCCGGTGGCCTCGCGACCGTCCTGGGCGGTCACGACGACGCCGCCCGGGGCGGCGCCCACCCGCGTGGCGCGGGCCCCGGTGAGGACCGTGACGCCGAGGGCCTCCAGTCCGGCGGTGACCTCGGCGGCGACGTCGGCGTCCTCACGGTCCAGGACGTGCTCCCCGGCGTGCAGGAGCGTGACCGGCACGCCGAGCAGGCCCATGAGGGAGGCCATCTCCACGCCGATGACGCCGCCTCCCAGCACCACCAGGCGGCTGGGCAGCTCGGGCAGGGCCAGCAGGTCCTCACTGGTCCAGTAGGGCACGCCCTCCAGCCCCTCGATCGCGGGGACGGACGGCGTGGTGCCGGTGTTAATGAGCACCCTGGCCCCGCGCACGCGCCGGGTGGAGCCGTCGGTCAGCGTGATCTCCACGGTGCGCTCGGCGACGAAGCGGGCGGTGCCGCGCACGAAGTCCATGCCGGAGGCGGGGAACATCGTCTCGTGGGCGGCCACCATGGCGCCCACGACGCCCTCCTTGCGCGCCCGCAGGGCGGCCAGGTCGATGCGGGCCCGCTCCAGGGCGGCCGTCCCGCCGTCGGCCTCGGGCAGGGTGACGCCGTGGGTACCCGCACCCTGGACGTCGTGCAGGACGCGGGCGGCGGAGATGAGGGTCTTGGTGGGGATGCAGGCCACGTTAATGCAGGTCCCGCCGACCTTGTCGCGCTCGACCATGACGACCCTGTCCCCGGCCCTGGCGCGCAGCATCGCCAGGGACTTTCCCGCCTTGCCGCCGCCGACGACGAGCAGGTCGACATCCTCGGTCGTCTCGGCCGGCCCGGTCGGGACGGCGGGGTCGGGGGCTGCGGCGGGCGTGTCGACGTGAGTCACAGCGGTTCTCCTTGCACTCGATTCTCGATAGGCGTGAACCATGAGATCGGGGCGTTTCATTCCCGACGGCGAGTGACGCCGGTCGCGCCGCGCCATGAGGGATCTCGCCGCCGTGTCACGGCCCCGAAGTCCCAGGATGCCGGGCTCCGGGCGCCTACCTTGCCCCTATGAGCACTCCGCCCTCCTCGGCCCTTCCTCACGACGCCGACGCCGACGCCCCGGCCGATGCCGCCGACGCCGACGCCGCCGCCTCCCCCCTGACCCCCGCCGCCGAGCTGGCCCGCATCGCCACCTACCGGCCCGACCTGCACGCCGTCCTCGCCACGAACCCGTCGACGTACCCGGGCCTCGTGGACTGGCTGCGGCAGTCCGAGGACCCCGCGGTCCAGGCCGCGCTCGCGGCCCGCTTCGCACACCCCGGGGCGGCGCCGGCGCCCCCGCCGCCCCCGGTCGCCGTCTCGGCGCCCAGCTCCCCCGGCCACAGCCTCGGCGCCGGTCGCCGTCTCGGCGCCCAGCTCCCTACCGGCACTGCCGCCCGGGGCGGGCACGCCCGCCTCGGGGAGCTTCGCCGTCCCGGGCCCGCAAACCGCCGGATACCCCGCGGCGGCTGTGCAGCCGGCGCCCGCCGCCCCCGCGCCGCCGCGCCGCCGGGCCTCACGGCCCGTCATCATCACCGTCGTCGTCCTCGTCATCAGCGGTGCGGTCGTGCTGGGACTGCACCTGCTGCGCGGGGACTCCGCGAACGGGCCCACCGCCCCCTCCAACAGCTGGGCGAAGGGCTCCCACAAGGCCTGGGACATGGATGTCGGCGAACGGTCGATGCTCATCGGCGATAAGGACCAGCTCGTCGTCGCCGATATGGACTCGGATTACAAGATCACGACGGTGACCGCCTATGACGTCTCCGGCGACAAGCCCAAGAAGAAGTGGTCCACGGATCCCCGCACCGACTCCTTCTACCTGTCCTACTGGGGCGACTACGTCGTCGCCGGAGACATTCTCATCAAGGCCGACACCGGCAAGACCACCGACGCCCCCTGGCATAATAACCCCACCATTGTCGGCGCCTACGCATTCTCCTGCGACCGCAAGGACCGGTGCACCGGCTGGAGCGCCGCGAAACCGGACCAGAAACTGTGGGAGGCCACCGTCTCCGGCAGCTCCGACTTCCAGGGCATGCCCTCCGCGAGCAGATCCACCTATGGCCGGAATTAAACAAAACGGTATTCTGGGGTGGCTTCTGCGGGGTTCCTGGTTGACGTCTTCGGAGTATCTCGTGCAGGATTGTCTCGTGCAGATCGACATGACGAACGAGGAGCGGGACATCCTCATCAGGTGGAAGAAGCGTTCGGACACCCACAAGCTGGTTCGGACGGGGGCGGAGGCGATTGTGTACGCCGCCCGTGGCGTCGGCCTGGACATTATCGCGGAGATGGTCGAGCGGACCGAGAAGACGGTACGCGAGTGGCTCTCGGAATGGCGGAGGTACAGGCTGGGATCCGTGGTGACCGGTCACGCCGGAAACGAGAACGCGGCGAAGCTCAGGAGGGCGCAGAAGGAGGAGCTGGAGGAGATTCTCAGTAAGCCACCATCGGAGTCGGGAGTCAGAGCAGAGTTCTGGGACGTCCCGGCTCTCAGGGACGTCGTGCAGATCAGGTTCGGCGCCTGGTACAGGTCGGACTCCTCCTGACCTGCTGCTCATGCGCTTCCTGGGCACGGGCCTCTGCTTCCCCGACCCGTTCGGGGGCGCCGCGACGAGGAGGCCATCACCAGGCGGATGACCGGGACCCGGCACCAGGTCAACGACCTGCTCCAGGAGGGCTGGGAGGTCTACACCGTCGACGAGGTCCGCGCCCGCCACGAGGCCGAGACAAGGCGCATGTGGCTCCCCAGAGGAAGGAGGACAAAACTGTACGTGGACCGTGAGAAGGCGAGCCAGTCGTTCTTCGGGGCACCGGGCCTGACGACCAGGAAAATGAGGATCTACCCCGTCGAGGGAAACCAGAACACCGAGCAGACCATCCTCATGACGGGGCCGCCTCCAACGAGAGACCGACGAGGGAAAGAAGATCGCCGTCGTCCTGGACAACGCCAGGTTCCACCACGCCAGGGCCCTGACCGACCTCTACGCCCCCGGCCAGGCCCCGGACGCATAACACCCATCTACCTTCCCCCCTACGCCCCCGACCTTGGGTCCCACGGAACACGTACGGGACGCCGCCAAGAACCAGCACCGCCAACCTCCAACGCGACACCCCGGAGAAAACCTTCACGGCCTTCACCACCTACATCACCAACCGCACCTTCGACTACGACCTCGAGCACCTCCCAGTCACACCACCACACACCGATCTTGTTTAATTCCAGCCATACCAGGGGGACGGCAAGTTCATTACGCAGGCCTCCGAGAGCAGTTGGATCAACGTGGTCACCGGCGACGTCTACGACTTCGATACGACCAGTTCGGATTTCGTCTTCGCCCTGGCCGACGGCTGGTGCAAGTACAACTACATAAAGGAGCGGTTCACGATCCTATCCCCCACCGGCGAGGAGCGCGAGAGCTTCGACGGGGAGTACCCCGAGAACGTTTACGCCGCGCCCACCCTCGACCACCCTCTCATGAGCGCGGCCGAATTCAAATCCTTCATCCAGGACGAGGACGTCAGCTGGGCGAAGATCAAGATCACCACCACCAGGAACTCGAGCAGCAGCTGCCCGACCAAGCTCACGATCGGCAAGTCGACTTTCAAACCGGCCAACGAGTCGGGAGAATGCTACGAACCGGACGGCGTCGTTCTGTACTCCCCGTCCTCGGACGGGTCGGTGCTCATGCGAGTGTCCACCGATCCGACGAGCACGTCCACGGGCATGTGGCTCAGCGGCGCGTGGACCGTCAAGGACGGTGAGACCATCGACTTCCCCGGCAACAGCTTCGACGAGGGAACCGTCTTCTACCTCGTCAATCCCGAACTCATCGTGGCCCGTGACACGAGCGGAGAGCTCACCGCCTACCGCCCCGGCAAGAAGTAGGCCGGGCGGGGCGAGCCGCGCCCCCGGTCGCACCTCCGCGGCCGGGCGGCGGGGCAGAAGTACAAGAAATTGTGTACTCGCGGGCGCCGGGCGGGGGCGCGCGTCCCCATACCATGTGGGCATGACCGCCTCCCCATCGTCCCCAGCCGACCCGCCGGGCCCGTCGTCCCAGCCGTCCCCAACCAACTCGGGTGCGGCCGGGTCCGACGCCGACGCGGACCGCCTGGCCGCCTCCTCCCCCTCCACCCCGGCCGCCGAGCTGGCCCGCATCGCCGCCTCCCGACCCGACCTGCACCCCGCCCTGGCCACCAACCCCGCCACCTACCCCGACCTCGTCGACTGGCTGCGCACCTCCCCCGACCCCGCCGTCCAAACCGCCCTCACCCAGCGCACGGCCGCGCCCGCCCAACCAGAACCGACGCAAGCGGCACCGGCACAGGCGAAAGCACCCGCCAAAACGACAGACGCCCCCACGAACCCGTCAACGTCCACCGCGCCCGCACCGACCGCCAAGACGAAGCGAAAGACCAGGCTCCCGCGCCCCGCCGTCATCGCCGTCGTACTCGTGACCGTCCTCGTTCTAAGCAGCGCGGCCTGGGCCGGGATCCGCTTCTTGGGAGCGGGGAGCTCGCCTGTGTCCGGACCGGCCGAGAACGCGTCGAAGACCCCCTCGGCCGGCCCGACCACGAATGTGGCCGTGCCCGACGCCGCCTGGGCCGACGGCGCCCACGAGGCGTGGAGCCTCGACGCCGGGGAGAAGGAGAGGACCTCGATCACCGTCGTCGACGATCAACTCTTCGTCACCACATACACTCCGGAATCCACTCCCGCCTCGATGATCGCCTACTCCATCTCCGGCGCCGAGCCGGAGAAGCAGTGGGAGACCCAGATGCGCGACATGGAAGGATATCAGCGCGGCGTCTGGGGCGATTATCTTATCGTCGGCGGCGAACTCATCAGTCGCTCGGACGGCCAGAACACGCGTGCGCCGTGGTCCGATCCCGACGTCCTCATCGTCATCAATGACACGGCGATCGCCTGCCGCAAGTCGAACGCCTGCGAGGCCTGGAGGTCCTCCGACCCCGCCTCCCGGGTGTGGAGCATCACCGCCGAGGGCTGGCAGGCGCTCCTCGGCATCGACGGAATGAGATTCGACTCGCGCACGAACGTCCATGCCGGGGAGCGCACCATTATCGCCCTGTCCCCGAAGACGCTCGTGGACGTCGACACCGGGGAGACCTTCGACCTGAGTTCGGACGATTACACCTCCGTGACCGCCACCACCGATGGCTGGGTCGCTTACAACGGCAGTGAATACACGATCCTGTCCCCCACGGGCGAGAAGAAAGACACTTTCCGAGCCGGAAGCGGGTGGGATCCGGATAAACAGTTCGGGGCGACGCCGTCGCAGGAGTGGCCCTCCAGCGAGCAGTACCGCGGGCACGTCGAAGAGGGGGACCTCTCCTGGGCCGAGGCTTCCGTGAGCTACACCGGCCTGGGAAAGGACGGGTGCGACGTCAGCATCAGCTTCGACGGGACCACGATTGAGAGCAGGATCGAGTCGACGGGCACCAATTGCATGACATATCCCTCCGTCTACTCCCCCTCCGAGGGCGGGGAAGTCATGATGGCCCTGCTGGACTCGCCGTTCTCCCCCGAGTCCGCCCGTATTATGAAGGCCTGGACGCTCGCCGACCAGCGAGAAATCACCTTCCCCGGATCGAATACGGAGAAGAGCATCTTCTACCTCGCCAACCCCTCCCTCATAATCGCGTTGGACTACCAGAGCGGGCGGGTCACGGCGTACGCGCCGGGGAAGGGATGACTGACCGCGGCCGACCCGGCCCTCAGGCCGACTCGCCGCGCGCCAGACCCCGCAGGACGTACTGGAGAATGCCGCCGTTGCGGAAGTAGTCGGCCTCGCCGGGGGTGTCGATGCGCACGGTCGCGTCGAAGGAGACGACCGACCCGTCGGCCTTCGCCGCCTCCACCTTCACAGTCCGGGGCGTGACGCCGTCGTTGAGTGCCGTCAGCCCCGTGACGGTGAAGGTCTCGGTGCCCTCCAGGCCCAGGCTCGCGGCCGACTCACCGGCCGGGAACTGGAGGGGGACCACGCCCATGCCAATGAGGTTGGAGCGGTGGATGCGCTCGAAGGACTCGGCGATGACCGCCTTGACCCCCAGCAGCGCGGTGCCCTTGGCCGCCCAGTCACGTGAGGAGCCGGACCCGTACTCCTTGCCGCCCAGCACCACCAGGGGGACGCCCGCGGCCTGGTAGGCCTGGGAGGCGTCGAAGATGGACTCCTGCTCACCGGTGAGGAAGTTGCGGGTGTACCCGCCCTCCACGCCGTCAAGCAGCAGGTTGCGCAGCCTGATGTTGGCGAAGGTGCCGCGGATCATGACCTCGTGGTTGCCGCGGCGCGAGCCGTAGGAGTTGAAGTCGCGGCGGGCCACCCCGTGGGCGGCCAGGTAGCGGCCCGCCGGGGAGTCGGCCTTGATGGCGCCAGCCGGGGAGATGTGGTCGGTGGTCACCGAGTCGCCCAGGAGCGCCAGGACGCGGGCTCCGGCGATGTCGCCCACCGGGGCCGGCTCCATGGTCATCCCCTCGAAGAAGGGGGCCTTGCGCACGTAGGTGGACGCCTCGTCCCAGGCGAAGGTCCGCCCCGCCGGGGTGGGCAGGCCGCGCCACCGCTCGTCGCCGGCGAAGACGTCGGCGTAGTCGCGGGTGTACATCTGGCGGTCGATGGTGGCGTCGATGGTGGCCTGGACCTCGGCGGGGTCGGGCCAGATGTCGGCCAGGAAGACGTCACGGCCCTGCGTATCGCGCCCCAGGGGCTGGGTGGCGAAGTCGAAGTCCATGGTCCCGGCCAGGGCGTAGGCGATGACCAGCGGCGGGGAGGCCAGGTAGTTCATCTTGACGTCGGGGTTGATACGCCCCTCGAAGTTGCGGTTGCCGCTGAGCACCGAGACCACCGCCAGGTCGGCGTCGGCCACGGCCGCGCTGACCTCGGCGGGCAGCGGCCCGGAGTTGCCGATGCACGTGGCGCAGCCGTAGCCCACCACGTTGAAGCCCAGCGCGTCCAGGGCCGGCCACAGCCCGGCCTTGGCGTAGTAGTCGGTGACCACCTGGCTGCCCGGCGCCGTGGAGGTCTTGACCCACGGCTTGCTCCTCAGCCCCCGGGCCACCGCGTTGCGGGCCAGCAGGCCGGCGGCCACCATGACCGACGGGTTGGAGGTGTTGGTGCACGAGGTGATGGAGGCGATGGCCACGTGCCCGTGGTCGAGCTCGGTGACCGTGCCGTCGGCCAGGGTCACCGGGGTGGGCCGGTGGGGCTGGGCGGCGTAGGCGGGCAGGGTCGCCTCGAAGGACTCCTTGGAGCGGGAGAGCTCAATACGGTCCTGGGGGCGCTTGGGCCCGGCGATGGAGGGCACCACGGTGGACAGGTCCAGCTCCAGGTACTCGGAGTAGACCGGCTCGCGCCCCGGGTCGTGCCACATGCCCTGCGCCCTGGTGTAGGCCTCCACCAGCGCCACCTGCGCCTCGTCCCGGCCGGTCAGGCGCAGGTAGTCCAGGGTGACCTCGTCAATGGGGAAGATCGCGGCGGTGGAGCCGAACTCGGGGCTCATATTGCCGATGGTGGCCCGGTTGGCCAGCGGCACGGCGGCCACGCCCGCCCCGTAGAACTCCACGAACTTGCCCACCACCCCGTGGGCGCGCAGCATCTGGGTGATGGTGAGCACGACGTCGGTGGCGGTGGCCCCGGCCGGGATGGAGCCGGTGAGCTTGAAGCCGACCACCCGCGGGATGAGCATGGACACGCTCTGCCCCAGCATGGCGGCCTCGGCCTCAATGCCCCCCACGCCCCAGCCCAGCACGCCCAGGCCGTTGACCATGGTGGTGTGGGAGTCGGTCCCCACGCAGGTGTCCGGGTAGGCCTGGACCGTGCGCGCCCCGTCGGGCCCGACCACCTGCCTGGTGAACACGGTACGGGCCAGGTACTCGATATTGACCTGGTGGACGATGCCGGTGCCCGGGGGGACCACCCGGAAGTTGTCCAGCGCCCCCTGCCCCCAGCGCAGGAACTGGTAGCGCTCGGCGTTGCGCTCGTACTCACGCTCCTTGTTGGTCTCCAGGGAGGAGGACAGGCCGAAGGAGTCGATCTGCACGGAGTGGTCGATCACCATCTCAGCGGGCGCCAGGGGGTTGATGACCGCGGGGTCGCCGCCCAGGTCCGCCACGGCCTCGCGCATGGTGGCCAGGTCCACGATGCAGGGCACGCCGGTGAAGTCCTGCATAATCACGCGGGCAGGGGTGAACTGGATCTCGGTGTCCGGCTCGGCGGCGGGATCCCATGTGGCCAGGGCGCGCACGTGGTCGGCGGTGACGTTGGCCCCGTCCTCGGTGCGCAGCAGGTTCTCGGCCAGGACCTTGAGGCAGTAGGGCAGGCGCCCCAGGCCGGGGACGGCCTCCAGGCGGAAGATCTCGTAGTCCGTACCGGCTACGCTCAGGGTGCTGCGGGAGGCGAAGGTATCCAGGCTCACCGGTCTGACTCCTGTTCTGGCAAGGGGATCCTGCTGGCTCAGCAGGCGAGGAACCCCGTCACCATAGCCGACGCCCTGTGACACGGCGTCAACACGGCGTCACGCGGCTCGCTTTACGCAAGCCCGTCCGCGTGCATTCAGCGGGCGGGCCGCAGCCAGCGAGCAGCACCTGGGCGGCTACGAGCTCCCACCCTGGCACCGCTGGCTCCGCGCGTCGCAGCCCACATCGGCCACGGCGGGCACCCCTCGTCCCTCCAGACCCTGTCGAGCACGACGATCGTCTCGGCGCGTACGCCGCTGTCCTGCTCTGCCTCTACCGGCTGTCCGTGGCCCGCAGCGCACGGGTTGCCCGGGGCACCACTGTCGAGCACGATGGACACCTCGACATCGCTCGCCACCGATTCAACGGTAAGGACGAGGACTGAATCGATCTACATCGGTGATGGTATCCGCGTCCTGGACCCCATACCCGAGAGATCCCGCCGCCTGGTACGTGCGCTGGGGGAGTGATTATATCACCCGTCATCAGCCAGGCGTTCCGCCTGCATGTCAAAAAATTGCGCTTCTCCTTCGTATTCCGATGCAATGGCACGGAGGATGGTCGCTGTTCGCGGCCAGCGATTGGCCACTTGTCGGGCCATTCTCGAATACTGACCGCTAAGGTCTCGCTCTTGACTTCCGCCGTCAAACACCCCTCTTAACGACACGCCTCGTCTATTCAGCTTCCCCTTGATGATTCCGGAATCCATTCTTTCGCTCGCTACTTCCTCAACAGCATCGCGCACTGCCACAGCTGGCCAGACGCCATCCGTATCATCAGGGCTGCAAGATAGCACGTGTCCAATCTGAGAATCACCTACATCCAGGCAGTCGCACTGCGCAAGCAAATCACGCGCCTGTTTTACCCAGCCAAGAAGATGGTCCCTGTCAACCGTGCCATCCTCACGAGGCCCCGGAAGTATGCTCCACTCATTCAGGACGTTCCAGGAGCGCCGGGAACAGGCTTCCTTCTGTTCTTTATCGCTACCTTCCATCTCGTCCGGCTCTCGGACGTAGACCGACCTCACCAGCCGAACAAAGTCAGCGGGACTGCCGCCAAGCGCCCTGTAAAGCGCACTGGACGGATTATGGTCGTGGAGAAAATCGAAGAACTGAAATTCTAGGCCTGGAAGGACCGGGTCGTCCGGAGCCTCACGCTCCAGCCACTTTAGCAGTTCCGAGACAGCATACTCAGTATCGTTTACCGGGTTATACGTATCTGCCGCACGGCAAGCAGCACATAGCGCGCTCTTGACGAAGTCAACGTCTAGCTCTTGCCCAGCGTAAAGAATGGTCCACGCAATATCGACGGCCTGCCAGGGACGGTTATGTTCAAGGAATAGCTGGCCAGCTTCGGTGTATGTCTTACCAATGGGCACGGACGACATGAGCAGTTTCTGAGCGTTATCACTGAGAGAGGTTTCCTCAAGTGCTGCTTTCAGCCAGCCGACCCCATGGTTCACCACCTTACACCAGGCATAGGCGATGACAGCGCACCGGAGCTGAGACGACTCAGCATCGAGCCAGACGAGAAGATCTGACCGGCAAACGCCATCGATCTGCGCGAGATGTTCTCCAACAACATTTGGCCGCTTCGCGTTCTCTATGAGGGCCTTTATCGCCTCAATTCCTTGATCGACGGTACACTTTACCGCCTGTCGGCGTTTCTCCTCTAGTCGTTCTTCGAATCCATCGTCACCGTGCTTGAGGCCGTCTATAACCATAAAACTATCCCAATCAAATAGTCGTGAGTTATGACGAGGATCAGTCGACGATTCAAGTTTGGTCGCAATTCCTCTGAGTTCAGCAAGCACAGTATCGGGCATTGCCCAGTCGGCATCAGACAACCGCGTGTGCCGTTCAATGAGATTCGTTAACGCGCTCCACACCCGGTACACCTCGTCGGGTGACCATGACGACCTACATAGTGCATTGCGAAGAGCGTCAATTATTTTGGGACGTTCCGCGGCAAGCGTGTTGCCAATCCTCTCAATAATTTCTACCCATCGGTCTGCCGAGTCTCCAGCCGAGTCAAGAGCAAGGTCAACCAGGCCCTTAACGTATCGATCTAATTCGTCACGCGTGCCACCGTCTTGTGACGGCTCCCAATCCCGATACTGAGGTTTATTAGGAGCCATCATAGTGACCGTGCCACGAGAAGGCCACAGTTTCATTATGAGTTCCCACCCTGTATCAGGGGAAAGCTTGACCGCCCGTCTTATAGCAGTAATCTTGTCCTCCGCAGAAGCGGCTCCGTAAGGAGCGCAACCGGATGTGAATGCATGTAGACTATCCAGAGGGCGGTTCGCCATTCTCCCGCCAGGGTCGATAGCTATAAGCTTCGCGAGCATTGATGTAGCCAGGCCATAATGGTCTGCCGACCAACACAATCTTTCGAGCGCCCACAGGAGATTAGAATGTGGTGACAAGGGTTCAAAAAGCCAGTTTGAATCAGAACTATCTCGAAACAGTGTTCTGACAAGCAGTTTGTCGGCGGTCAGACCTCCCTCTAAAGATTTCAAGAAAACATCGGGCGACGCTTCGGCCAGGAAAGAGAATGACTTGGACAGAACGGCTAGCTTAGCTCCACTTGCATCTTGATAAGCTTGCTGAAACAATAGCTCCACTGTATGATCGACGTAACCTTGGAGGCGTGGTATATTTAGGTTGACTGATGCGGTTGTCGCCGCCAGCGCCAGCCCCTCAGCGACATGCCTTTGTAACGTGTCTGAATAGCGCGGCTTCATGCCCCGAAGCTGTGCGACAAAACGTTCGTTGGTTGTCAGATTAGCAAATGGATCGTCGATCAGCAGCACGTCGAGCACGAACTTATCCCAACGCGCAAGGATATCAGAATCCAACTCAGGGAGTAGTAGCTCAGCTGCTTCTGCTGGGTTTGTAAGACGCCAGTCCCCTCCTGATTGCACGAACGGCGCATCTGGGTAGTTACAGAGATCCTTCAGGAGGCAAGTGATCTCCTTAAACGGCAAGCCAACAAACTCTTCGACCCCCCGCTTATCATCGTCCTTGCTGTCGTCCCAAGAACCCACAAGGACTAGTGGAGCCAATACGGCAGCTTTCTTTGCGCTTTGCACCCATTCGGGTTTCTCAAACGAAGGATTACGAGACACCGAGCGCAGAAAAGCTGGAATACTCCGTCGGGCGAGTGCCACTACATGTTCGGGGCGACGCAGACCTAGTTTTTGCAGTACCTCAACTGCCGTAGCCCTTCCAATCTTCGGAAGTTCTATAGCATCTTCATCGCGACGAACGCATGAATCTCTTCCCGCGACGAGTACGACGCGATGCCCATGAGTCACGGCATGCAAATCTGGATGATTGAATGTGGGTATCAGGAGTTCTCTTGTAGGAGACATCGCCAACTGGTGCCATGCATCCGGAGTTGCAACGACCATTGCCAGTTCGAGAAGATCGGGAGCGTCCACCAACGCCGCGTAAATGAATGCCAACGACTCGTCGACACAGGACGACTTAACGACAGGAATCGTATCGCCGGAACCTGCCGACAGTAACAGACTTACTAACTTATCGCTCTGGGACTTGCGGCCCGCCGTATAAAACTCGGGCGGAATGCTGATCTTTGAATTTCCTTGGAAGGATTCCCACCAATTTTGTAGGGTGCTGACTGCCCGAGGACGGCGGCCCAGTCGTTCTGAGATCCAATAGTGTACCGAGGGTGTATCCTGCAACCAGCCCTCGAGGACATGTGCATCGATAGACTTGACTTGCGCAAAAATCCCGTCGTTAGTACGGTTAACTTCCCACTTCTGTGCGTCCGGCCAGTTCCGCGGCGTTGCGAAAACGAATACATAGTCACCTGTCATCCTCTTATCGTTGGCGCGCTTTTTATAGTCACTTTCCGCTTTTTTCTTTGAGTCCTTGCCTGTCCCGAACTCGAAACGCAATTTCCCTGCGGGGAGAAAGGATGAGCCGGTAGAGTCGGCGGTGCCGTCCCATCCCGGCGCAGATGTGCCTTCGTGGGCGCGGATGTCTATGTTTGTAATTCCAGGAGTCTGGGCAAGCAGTCGCCGCATTAGTTCTGGGAACGCCTGCTTGGCGTCGCCCCTGTCCGCCCACTGATTCAACTCGGCCGCCGAAATCAGCTCAGGATTGTCAACGCTCAAGGCGGGAGAAATGGCTCGCGGAGGGGTGGGGTTACTGTTGCTCATCGCACGACCTTTTTGTGCGGTAGACGTCCGTCACGTTCTCATACTTTTTGGCGCGTACGGCGGTCGCCATCTTCTGAATGGTCGTCACGACGAGCCGCGCCGAGTCGTCCTTGAGCTGGCTCACGAGCACGCGCGTCGAGGTGGGCATGCCTGCGCAGTCCTTCTCGAAGCTGTTGCACTCAGCCACCGTCTGGTCGTCGATATCCTTGCGGTCGATGAGGAACACGACCTTATCCACCCTCGACTCGTCGCGCAGCAGCTGGACAAGCTTGAACGAAGTTAGGGTCTTACCCGAGCCGGTGCAGGCGAACACGTATCCGTTTTGGTTCGACTCCAGCACGCGCCTCTTGGCAGCCTTGACCGCGTAAATGCGGTAGCGGTTTATCTCGTACTCGCTCACATGCGCCATGCACCTCACCTCCCTAGCTTGCCGGTACCTGACGATGGTGCCGCGGTCTAGCGGCTTGCCCTCCACCGGACCGGTGGGGAGCGCCGACACCTACATTTTACGGGATTACCGGGTCAGGACGGCGACCGCCTCCAGGTGGTGGGTGTGGGAGAACATGTCCAGGGCGGCCAGGTCCCCCAGCCTGAACCCCAGGCCCAGGAAGGCGGCCAGGTCCCGGGCCAGGGCGGCCGGGTCGCAGGCCACCAGGACCACCCGGGAGGGACCCAGCGCGGCCACGGCCTCCACCACCCGCCGCCCGGCCCCCCGCCGCGGGGGATCCAGGACGACGACGTCGGCCCCCCGCCCCCGGCCGGGTCCGAAGGAGCTCCCCAGCTCGGTGACCGAGTCCGCCGTGACGGCCCCGGTCACCAGGCGGGCGTCGGGGTGGTCGTGGAGGTTCCTGCGGGCGTCGGCCACGGCCTGGGCGGATCCCTCCAGGCAGGTCACCCGGGCCCCCAGGGCGGCCAGCGGCAGGGTCAGCAGCCCCGAGCCGGAGTACAGCTCCAGGACCCGCAGCCCGTCGGCCCTCAGGGCGCCGGGGCCCGGGTGGCCGCCCGCCGCGGTGGGGTGGTCCTCCACCACCGCCCGCACCACCCGCTCGGTCAGGACCCGGGGCGCGTCCCGGTGGACCTGCCAGAAGCCGCCCACGTGGACGTGGTAGCGCAGCTCGCCCAGCCCCAGGGCGGTGGCGTCCACGACCTCGGTGACCCGCCTCCGGCCGGTGGGACGGGCCCGGGCGGTGAGGACCTCCTCGCCGACGACGACCAGGGGCTCGCCGGTGCTGGGTGCCACCGCCGTGAGGCGGGCACCGGGACGGTAGTGGTGGCGCCACCGCCGGTCCTGGGTCAGGCCCAGCTGCTGGATCGGCGCGACCGCCAGGGGCAGCTGCCGGACCTCCAGGACCTGCCCGGAGCGGAAGCCGTGCATACCGGCCCGCCCCTGGGCGGTGACCTCCAGGGACACGCGCGTGCGCGTCCGGGTGCCCGCCCGGGCCCGGGTGCGGGGGTCGTCACTGGCCTGCGCGGCCAGCTCGGAGGGCAGGGCCTCCACGGCCACGGCCTGCCCCGGGGCCGCCCCGGGCAGGGCCTCCACGGCCTGGACGACGTCGCCTCCCCCGATCCGCCGCAGGCAGTCGGCCAGCACCCAGCGCTTCCAGGTGCGCTGGGCGCCCAGGGCCACGTGGGAGAGCTCGCCGCCGCCCACGCCCCCCGGGCCAGCCTCCGCCCACACCGGGCTCACCCGGTCCGGTGAGGCCCGGAGGACCTCGACGGCCTCGGCGTACCAGACCCTGGAGGCCCTGGCGGTTACCCGGGCCCGGACCCTCTCCCCGGGCAGGCAGTGGCGGACCAGGACCACCACGCCCGTGGGGTCGTCGTCCTTGCGGGCCACGCAGAAGCCTCCGTGGGCGGGGGCACCGGCGTCCAGCTCCAGCAGCTCGGGGGCTGTCCCGCCCCCGCCGGGGGCCTGGGGGCAGGGCCGTGGGCGGGCGGGCGCGGCGGACGGGGTGGGGGTCATGGCTGCTCCTCGTGAGGCAGGGGGGCCAGGCGGCTGGCGTCGGCGTCACGGGAGGCGACGTCGGCGTCCTGGATGTCGGTACGGCTCCGGGAGGTACGGCTCAGGCGGGCCCCCTCCCCCAGGCCCAGCTGCCAGGGCACGGAGGCCACGACCACGCCGGGGGTGAACAGGAGCGCCGTCTTGATCCGCAGCGCCGTCTGGTTGTGCAGGACCTGCTCCCACCAGTGGCGCACCAGGTACTCCGGCAGGAAGACCACCACCAGGTCGCGGGGGGACTCCCGGCGCACGCTGCGCACGTAGGAGACGATGGGGCGGGTGATGTCACGGAAGGGCGAGTCCAGGACCGTCAGCGGCACCGGCAGCTCGGCGTCGTCCCAGGCGTCCAGCAGCTCCTCGGCCGCGCCGTTGCCGGTGTCCACCGTCACCGCCTCGATGGAGGTCGGGTGGGTGGACTGGGCGTAGGTCAGGGCCCGCAGGGTGGGCTGGTGGAGGCGTGAGGCCAGGACGATGGCGTGGACGTGGGCGGGCAGGACCCGAGAGTCGTGGAGGTCGGCCACGGCCACCTCCTCCGCCACCCGCTGGTAGTGGCGCCGGATACGGTTCATGACCAGGTAGAGGAAGCCCATGATCGTCAGGGTGACCCAGGCACCCCGGGTGAGCTTGGTGACCAGGACGATGACCAGCACCAGGCCGGTGCCGGCCACCCCCACGGCGTTAATGACCCGCGAGCGCCGCATCCGTGAGCGCGACCGGGCGTCGGTGACGGTGGCCAGCTCGCGGGTCCAGTGGCGCACCATGCCGACCTGGGACAGGGTGAAGGAGATGAACACGCCCACGATGTAGAGCTGGATGAGGCTGTTGGTGTCGGCCTGGAAGCCCACGATGAAGGCGACGGCTCCCAGCCACAGCACGATAATGCCGTTGGAGTAGGCCAGGCGGTCGCCGCGCTGGGAGAGCTGGCGGGGGAGGAACTCGTCGCGGCCCAGGACGCTGGCCAGGACGGGGAAGCCGTTGAAGGCGGTGTTGGCGGCCAGCACGAGGATGAGCCCGGTCACGGCGGTGACCAGGTAGAACATGGGCTTGAAGCCGGAGAAGACGGTGGCGGCGATCTGCCCGATGACGGGGTCCTGGTGGTAGGAGGCGCCCAGGGGCTGGCCGTTGCTGGTCAGGCCGGTGGCGGGGTTCTCCACCATGTGGACGCCGGTGGCGCCGGCCAGGTGGATGATGCTCAGCAGCATGAGGGCCGCGATGGAGCCCAGGAGGAGCAGGGTGGTGGCGGCGTTCCTGGACTTGGGGCGCTGGAAGCTGGGCACGCCGTTGCTAATGGCCTCCACGCCGGTCAGGGCGGCGCAGCCTGAGGAGAAGGCGCGCAGGATGAGGAAGGCCCCGGCCAGGCCGGCCAGGCCCTGGTCCCAGCCGGGCTGGGCCACGATGTCGAAGCCGGCGGACTCGGCGCGTCCCAGGTGGCCGGTGAGCTCCTGGAAGAGCCCGGCCACCACCATGGCGCCGATGGCGGCCATGTACAGGTAGGTGGGGACGGCGAAGGCGCCGCCGGACTCCCTGGAGCCGCGTAGGTTGAGCACGGCCAGCAGGGTGACGACGCCGACGGCGACCTGGACCTTGTAGGGGGCCACGGAGGGTACGGCGGCGGCCAGGTAGGAGGTGCCCGAGGAGACGGAGACCGCGACGGTCAGGACGTAGTCGACCAGGAGGGCGGAGGCCACCAGGAGGCCGGCGTGGGAGCCCAGGTTGGTGGAGACCACCTCGTAGTCCCCGCCGCCGGAGGGGTAGGCGTGGACGGTCTGGCGGTAGGAGGCCACGACGACGACCAGGACGCCGACGACCGCCAGGGCGATCCAGGGTGACAGGGCGGTGGCGGCCAGGCCCGCCACGGCGAGGGTGACCAAGACCTCGTCGGGGGCGTACCCCACGGACGACAGGGCGTCGGAGGCGAAGACCGGCAGGGCTATCCGTTTGGGGAGGAGGGTCTCCCCCAGGGCCTGGCTGGGTACCGGGCGGCCGACGAGGAGCCGTTTGAGGCGGTCAGCGAAGTCACGCACAAACTCAGATGCTACTCCGTGGCCGCTCCGGGGCGGGACGAGGGGTACGGTTGGCCCCGTGCACTTCGTCATTATGGGCTGTGGGCGCGTGGGCGCCTCCATGGCCACGCAGCTGGACCGGATGGGGCACTCGGTGTCGGTGATCGACCAGAGCTCGGACGCCTTCAGGCGCCTGCCCTCTACCTTCAACGGCCGTAAGGTCAAGGGGATCGGCTATGACCGTGACTCCCTGGAGCAGGCGGGCATTGACGAGGCCTACGCCTTCGCGGCGGTCTCCAACGGGGACAACTCCAATATCGTGGCCGCGCGGGTGGCCCGGGAGAGCTTCGGGGTGGAGCGGGTGGTGGCGCGTATCTACGACGCCCGCCGGGCCGACATCTACGAGCGCCTGGGGATCCCGACGGTGGCGACGGTGCGTCAGACCGCTGACCAGATGATGCGTCACGTCCTGCCCGGGGGCGCGGCCAGTGAGATGGTCGACGCCTCGGGGGCGGTGAGCCTGGTGCAGCCTGACGTGGCGGGCGCCTGGGTGGGGATGACGGTGTCGTCCCTGGAGGAGCGCCTGGGGGTGCGGGTGGCCTGGATCTCCCGGGGCTCGTCGGCCCTGCTGCCCGAGGCGGCCACGGTGGTCCAGGATCTGGACCGGCTGCACGTGGCGGTGGTCTCCGAGCGTGTGGGTGCCGTGCAGCGTGCCCTGTCCCGTCCCCCTGCCAGTGAGGTGTGAGTCATGAAGATCGTTATCGCCGGGGCCGGGTCGGTGGGGTGCTCCATCTCCCGTGAGCTCATTAGCCACGGGCACCGTGTGGTCCTGATCGACCGGTCCCCTGAGGCCATGCGTATCGCCTCGGTGCCTGAGGCGGACTGGCACCTGGCTGACGCCGGTGACATCGACATGCTGACCGAGGCCGGTGTGGGGGACTGCGACGTCATGGTGGCGGCCACGGGGGACGACAAGACCAACCTGGTGGTCTCCCTGCTGTCCAAGACGGAGTTCGGGGTCCCCCAGGTGGTGGCGCGGATCAACAACCCCAAGAACGAGTGGCTCTTTGACGAGGCCTGGGGCGTGGACGTGTCGGTGTCGACCCCGCGTATCATGACCTCCCTGGTGGAGGAGGCGGTCTCGGTGGGGTCGCTGGTGCCGGTGTTCTCCTTCCACCAGTCCGGGGCGCTCATGCACGAGCTGACCCTGCCTGACGACTCGCCGGTCATCGGTGAGCTGGTCAGCGAGATCCCCCTGCCCCCGCACACGGTGCTGGCCGCCATCCTGCGTGAGTACCGTCCGATCAACCCTGACAGGGACGAGCGTTTTGAGCGCGGGGACGAGCTGATCTTCCTGACCGCCAGGGAGGGTGAGGGCACGCTGGGCGAGATCCCGTTGATCTTCTCCCCCGAGGACGACGCGCCGGCCCCCGAGGAGCTGGACGAGCTGCTCTAGGGGGCGGTGGTATCGGGGGCCGCGTGGTGGGCGGGGCCGACCAGCAGCCAGATGAGCCAGAGGGTCAGGGCGAACAGGGGGACGCCCAGGGCCAGGCGGGCCGCCCCCAGGGGGCCGGTGGCGCCGGCCAGGTACAGGGGGGTCTCCACGGCCAGGCGGGTGGCGAACATGGCGGCCAGGATCCAGGTCCCCAGCCGGTAGCGCCGATTGAGGTGGCGCAGGCCGGGGTCGGTGCGCCAGGCCCAGGGGGCCGGGGCGTCCCGGGGGGCCTGGGCGGCGTCCTGCCCCCCGGCTCCCGTGGCGCCCGCCAGGGCCTGGACGCCGTTGAGGGCGAGGCCGACCACCGGCCAGCCCAGGGCCAGGGAGGCCAGGGAGCCGGCCAGCCAGGCGGCGTTGACGAGCAGGCCGGTGGCGTAGAAGTCGGTGGCGCTGCCGCTGTGCCAGGCCCAGGCGGCGCTGAGGGCCGCCAGGGCGGCCCCGCCCACGGCCTGGGTGGGGGGCTCGTGGCGGAGCAGGCGGGCCGCCAGGGCCAGGGCGCTCAGGGCCAGGGAGGCCCCCAGGGCCGCCAGCAGGGCGCTGGGCCGGGCGGCCAGGACCAGGACGAAGACGAGCGTGGGGGCCACGGACTCGGTGACGCCGCGCCACCCGCCCAGGGCGGCCAGGGCGTCGAAGGACTGCGCTCCCAGGGCGCCCACCCCCCGGGCCGGGCGGGCCGGTGGGGTGCTCATGCGCCTGGCACCAGGAGCTCGTAGGCGGGGTTGTAGATGACGGGGCGGGCCCGGCCCGCCACCACGGTGCCCGAGGCGATGAGGTGCCTGCCGGGGGTCACCCCGGCGATGGAGCGCCGTCCGATCCACACCAGGTCCACGCTGCCGGTGCCGTCGAAGAGCTGGCCCACCAGGACGGGCTTGGCGGTGGCGGGTCGGTAGGTCACCGCGCGCAGCACCCCGGAGACCCGGGCGGGGCTGCGCGGGGTGAGGTCGCCGATGGGGACCGTGCCGCGGGCGCTGGCCGAGGCCGCCTCGTCGCGCGCGTCCAGGTCCTCACGGCTCCAGCGCAGGGCCGCCAGCAGGTCGTGGGCGCGTCCGGCCAGGCTCATCGGACCTCGGCGATCGTCGGCCCGGGACGCAGGGGGTCGAGCCCGGGCAGGTCCTCCGGCTCCGGGCCGGCAGCCGCCGAGGGGTCCCGCAGGGGCAGGATCTCGCGGGGCGGGCGGGCCTGGGAGTCGCGTACCACGACGACCTGGTCGAGGACCTCGCGCAGGGGGGCGGCCGCGGCCTCGTCGGAGGCGGCCCGCCCCTGGAGGACGCCGCGCAGGAACCAGCGGGGGCCGTCCACGCCGATGAACCGCACGTTGACCACCGCCTCGTGGCCCTGGGAGTCGCGTACCGGCACCTGGCTGGTGATCTCCGGGCCGTGGGGGCCGTCGGTGACCGAGGTGCGGGCCCGGCCGCGGCGCAGCTCCAGGGTGATGTCCTCACGCAGCTCCTCCCAGATCCCGGTGGTGCGCGGGGCGGCGAAGGCGCGCAGCTCCAGGCTGGAGCCCGCCAGGACGATGACGGCGGCCGTGGGGTGGCCGTCGGGGGTCATGCTCTCCAGGCGCAGCTGCATGCCGGCCACGGCGGGCACGCGCAGGGAGCCCAGGTCAATGTAGGAGGCCGTGCTGACGGCCTCGGGTACGGCGGCCGCGTCCCAGGGCCCCTGGGGGTCCGGGTCGGGCGGGGCGGGCTCGGGGGCGGCGTCGGCGACGCGGGCGGCACGGTGGCGGGAGAACAGACCCATGACGGGCTCCTTGGGTGGTGTGGCCCGCCGTCGGCGGGCGTGGTGGTGGGCCGGGACGGCCGGTGTCAGCTGGCGCAGTCGGTGCACACCGGCAGGCCGGTGGCGTCGTCGACGTAGGCGAGCTGGCTGCGGTGGTGCACCAGGAAGCACTCCGAGCAGGTGAACTCGTCCTCCGCCTGGGGTACGACGTGCACGCTGAGCTCCTCGCGGGACAGGTCGGCGCCGGGCAGCTCGAAGCCCTCGGCGACCTCGTTCTCGTCCTCCTCGATGGCCTCCTGGGAGTGGTCCTTGCGGCGGGCGGTGAGCTCCTCGATGGAATCGGCCTCCGGCTCGTCATCGTTCTTGCGCGGGGCGTCGTAGTCAGTTGCCATGGCCTCGTCACTCTCTCTCGCTCGTCGACGGCACTGGGTGCCCGGGACGTGGCCGGTCTCACTGTGGTAAGCGGGTCCGCGCGCCGGGCGAGGCACGCGCACAGTAGCACCGCTAACCGCCCCCGGGCACCCGGAGCCGGGTCTGTCATAGGGGCTGTGGGCGAACAGGTACGGGTGGATTCGGGGCGGCTGCCGCGTCACAATGTGCCACACCGGCCAGCCTCCGCCCCTGACACCACCGGTGATGGCAGTCTGGGATGCGGACAGCGCGACACGAGGAGGCCCGTCCATGATCGAGCTCGAGCTGCTGGGCGCCAACGGCGACAGCGTCGTGATGACCGACGCGCGCGGGACGCGGTACAACATTGTGGTCGACGACGCCCTGCGCGCGGCGGTCCGCAGGGAGCGCCCCTCCGCCCGTCCGTCCGCCGAGGAGCCCCCGGCCCCCGGCACGCCGGTGCGTCCGCGTGACATCCAGGCCCTGCTGCGCTCGGGGGCCTCCGTCCAGGAGGTGGCCACGGCCACCGGCCTGACGGTGGACCACGTCTCCCGGTTCGAGGGCCCGGTGAGCGCCGAGCGCCACAACGCGGTCCGGCAGGCCCAGTCCTACCGAATCGGCTGGGAGAAGGACTCCCCCGTCCTGGGCGAGCTCGTCGTGGACCGCCTGGCCACCCGCGGGGTGGATCCCGCCACCCTGAGCTGGGACGCGCTGCGCCACGGCCGCGACCCCTGGCAGATCACCCTGACCTTTATCCAGGGGGCCGAGGAGAAGGAGGCCCGCTGGGAGCTCAACCTGCCGGCACGCTCGGTCATCGCCCTGGACGACGAGGCCCGCTGGCTGACCGAGGCCGCCTCGCTGGGGCGCCGCCCCTCGGTCTTCGACCAGGACACCGAGGCCTCCGGGGCGTCCTCCCACCCCGAGGACGCCGAGTCCGTCTCCCCCACCGGCACCGACGTGCTCCTGGAGAACCTGGCCTCCAACCGGGGCCGGCGCCTGACGGTGCTGGAGCCCCCGGAGGAGGACGAGGACGACATCCGGGAGGCCGACGAGGAGGGGCAGGCCCAGGTGCTGTCCATGTCGGACCACCGCCGCGCCTACGGCCAGGCGTCGGCCCAGGCCCCCTCCGAGGCGCCGGTGACCGGGGCGGTACACACGCTCACGGGGGCCGTGCGCACCACCGCCGGCGTGCAGACGGCCCTGACCGGCACCCAGCGCCCCGTGGAGGAGGAGATCGTCCAGGACGGCGTCCTGGAGGAACCCCGCCGCTCCCAGCGCAAGCGCAAGCGCCGCCAGCAGGTGCCCTCCTGGGACGAGATCGTCTTCGGCGCCAAGCCCGAGTAGGGCGCCACCGCCCGTAACCACTGACTGCAAGGGAGACGGCCATGGTAGCTGACGCTGACCACGACACCCAGGACAGGGAGCCGACAGAGCCCGGGGAGGAGCCCGAGCCCCACAGGCGCCTGCCCTCCTGGGACGAGATCGTCTTCAACGCCAGGCCGGACGGGACCCAGCCCACCCCGGTAGCTGACGCTGACCACGACACCCAGGACAGGGAGCCGACAGAGCCCGAGACCGGCCCGGAGGAGCCCGAACCAGCAGAGCCCGAGACCGGCCCGGAGGAGCCCGAACCAGCAGAGCCCGAGACCGGCCCGGAGAAACCCGAGCCCCGCAGGCGCATACCCTCCTGGGACGAGATCGTCTTCGGCGCCAGGCCGGACGGGACCCGACCCACCCCGGCACCCCGACGACCTCGGCAGGAGGAGGACGTTACTCTCGGACTCCCGATGGACATGGTCGAATCCGCCTCCCACGACAAGCCACACAGGGACTACTCCGACCCGCTCACCCCGATGCCCTGGGAGGAGGAGCCCGCTCCCGCCCAGGAACGCGTGATCGACGTGGTCGAGTTCGCCTTCCACCTCAAGATGCACAAGGACCGCTCCGGCCCGCCCCGGCCGGACGGGGCCCAGCCCACCCCGGCGCCCCGGCAGGAGGACACCGCTCCCGACCAGGGAACCGTGGTCGTCTTCCCTCCCAGGTCGGGCCGGGCCTGGGCCTCAGGCGCGACGCACCAGCAGGGGGACGCTGGTCTCGGCACGGGTCAGGGAGCCGTGGACCCCGGGCAGGGCCATGGCGGCGGGGGCGTGGACGCGGGGGTCGACGACGACCCAGGAGCCGGCCATGGCCACCAGGACGTCCCCCACGACACCCCGGGCACGCGGTGACAGGGGCCCCAGCAGCGCGGCGGACTGCTCGCGGGTGCCCACCCACAGGGCGGCCTGGCCCAGGTGGTCGCGCCAGCGCCGGGCCACCTCGTGGGCCAGGTCGGGGTCCGAGCCGCGCACGCACAGGGAGGTCAGGCGCGGCTCGCCGGCCACCGCGGTGACGTCCCGGACCAGGTCCGGGTGGTCGGTGACGGTGACACGGTGGTCGGCGTCGGTGTCCACCATGCCGTGGTCGGCGGTCAGGACGACCCGGGTGCCCGCGGGCACGGCGCGCAGGAGGTGGTCCAGGGCCCTGTCGAGGCGCTCGAGCTGGGTGAGCCACTGCTGGGAGCGCCAGCCGTGGGCGTGCCCGGCGTGGTCGAGCTCGCCGACGTAGAGGTAGACCAGGGGGACCCCGCGGCGCAGGGCCCTGACCGCGTGGGCGGGACGGTCCTCGAGGCGGTCGGCCCCGACGTGACGGGCCCCGCGCAGGGCGGCCTCGGTCAGCCCCGAGCCGGCGAACCGGGCGGGGGTGACGGCCACGGCCAGGGGGGCGGCGGCGCGGGCGGCGGGGCGCAGGCGCTCGAAGACGGTGGGGACGTCCTGCCAGGCGCGGGGGGCGGGGGCGTCCTGGCCCTCCCAGGAGATGAGGCACAGGAGGTGCTCCCGGCAGGGGGTGGCATCGGGGGGCAGGGGCTGGTGGGCGGGGTTGACCACGCTGTAGCCGACCATGCCGGTGGTCCCGGGCAGGGCGCTGGTCCCCAGGGTGGTCAGGGCAGCCGCGGTGGTGGTGGGGGCGCAGGTGGTGGCCTCCAGGGTGGGGGCGGACTCGGCCTCGGCCAGCCACGAGCGCAGGGTGGGTGCGTGCCCGCGCCGCTGGAGGAGGAGCTCCAGGCCCAGCCCGTCGGCCATGACCAGCACGGTCCCGCCGGGGTCCTGGCCCAGGCCCCAGGAGCGGGCGGCCCGGCAGGCCTGGTCGTGGGTCAGGGCCCCCGGGACGGTGCCGTGCAGGTGCAGGCCGGAGCTGACGGCGGCGGCGGCGAGCACCTCACGCAGGTGGGGCACGCCGGTCGCCCCGGTCACGGTCCCCGCCCCCGGGCGGGGCCGTGCCGCGTTCCCCGGACCGGGGGGCACGGGGCTCACCACGGCGAGCGCGCGGTCGCGGCGGACAGGCTGCGGGCGAAGGCCTCGGCACGGGCCAGGGCGTGGGCGCCCTCGACCCCCGCGGCCACCCGGATGACGACGTCCTCGGGCACGGAGGTGCCGGTCAGGCCGTGGTCGGCCTTGCAGGCGGGGTCGGGGCAGGAGGCCGGCTCCAGGTCCAGCCGGCGTACGGCGCCCCAGGCCACGGCGATGGTCAGCTCGGTGAGCACCCCCCCGGCGTCGGCCGGGCTGGTCACCGCGCGGGTCAGGACCACCGAGCGTATGGAGGACACGGGCACGGCCTCGCTGGTGGCGACGGCCCCGGGGGCCCCGTCAGGGCCCGGGACGTCGTCGACGTGGACGATGACCAGGCGCGTGGCGGTCAGCGCCATGACGGTCACGTGCCGGTGGACGTCCTCCCCGAAGGTCGTCTCGCTCTGGACCAGGTCGGCCACGACCTCCTCGGCCCCCAGGGCCAGGTCGAGGGAGGCCAGCACCAGCTCGGGGTAGTAGCCGGCGCGGGCGACCTGGGCGGCGAGCGTGGTGGCCGCGTCTGCGTCCGTAGGGGAGGGCTGCGTCATGGCCGCCATTGTGCCACCGCCGGGCCCAGGCGGCGCCGTCCACCTCACGCCCCGCCCTGCGCGGGCACGTCGGAGGGGCAGGCCATAATGCCGCCATGACTCCTCAGCCCTCGACGCCTCCCTCCTCCGTGCACGGCGACGGCGAGGTCGTCGAGCAGGACCTGTCGGTGGAGATGCGCACCAGCTTCCTGGAGTACGCCTACTCCGTCATCTACGCGCGCGCCCTGCCCGACGCCCGCGACGGCCTCAAGCCGGTCCAGCGGCGCATCCTGTTCCAGATGGACCGCATGGGCCTGCGCCCCGACCGGCCCCACGTGAAGTCCTCCCGGGTGGTGGGCGACGTCATGGGACGCCTGCACCCGCACGGGGACACGGCCATCTACGAGGCCCTGGTGCGCCTGGCCCAGCCCTTCACCATGCGCCTGCCCCTGGTGGACGGGCACGGCAACTTCGGCTCCCTGGACGACGGCCCGGCGGCCCCCCGCTACACCGAGGCGCGCCTGGCCGCCCCGGCGCTGGCGCTGACGGCGGACATCGACCAGGACACCGTCGACTTCTCCCCCAACTACGACTACACCCTCACCGAGCCCGAGGTGCTGCCCGCGGCCTTCCCCAACCTGCTGGTCAACGGGGCCTCGGGCATCGCGGTGGGCATGGCCACGAACATGCCGCCCCACAACCTGGCCGAGGTGGTGGCCGCGGCCCGCCACCTCGTCAGCCACCCGGACGCCACCCTGGAGGACCTGACGGCCCTCGTGCCCGGCCCGGACCTGCCCACCGGCGGCGTGGTGGTGGGCCTGGAGGGGATCCGGGAGGCCTACCGCACCGGGCGGGGCCGCTTCTCCACCCGGGCGGTGGCCCGCGTGGAGAACCTCACCCCCCGCAGGAAGGGCATTGTCATCACCGAGCTGCCCTACCTGGTGGGCCCGGAGAAGGTCATCGCCCGGGTCAAGGAGACGGTGGCCTCCAAGAAGCTCCAGGGCATCGCCGACATCGCGGACCTGACCGACCGCCACAACGGCACCCGCCTGGTGGTCACCGTCAAGAACGGCTACAACCCCGAGGCGGTCCTGGCCCAGCTCTACCGGTACACGCCCCTGGAGGACTCCTTCAGCATCAACAACGTGTGCCTGGTGGACGGCCAGCCCCGCACCCTGGGCCTGCGTGAGCTGCTGGAGGTGTTCGTGGGCCACCGCCTGGCGGTGGTGAGGCGACGCACCCGCTTCCGCCTGGGCAGGCGGCGTGAGCGGGCCCACCTGGTGGACGGGCTCCTGGTGGCCGTGGTCAGCATTGACGAGGTCATCGCGCTCATCCGCTCCAGCGACGACGCCACCGCCGCCCGGACGCGCCTCATGGAGGCCCTCGACCTCTCCGAGCCCCAGGCCTCCTACATCCTGGAGCTCCAGCTGCGCCGGCTCACCAGGTTCTCCGTCATCGAGCTGGAGAAGGAGCGTGACGAGCTGGCCCGTGAGATCAAGGACCTGGAGGCGGTCCTGGCCGACGACGCCCGGCTGCGCCGCCTGGTCTCCAGGGAGCTGGCGCAGGTGGCCAGGGAGCTGGGCACCCCGCGGCGCACGGCGCTGATGGAGTCACCCGGTGGCGTCGCGGTGGCCGGGCCCCCGACCCCGGGGGCCGACGCCGGGCCCCAGGAGGCGGGCCCGGCGGTCAGCCTCGTGGCCGGGGCCAGGGACGTGCCCCTGACCATCCCCGACGACCCCTGCCGGGTGCTGCTGTCCGCCACCGGCCTGGTGGCCCGCGTGCCCGGGGCGCAGGCGGTGCCCCGCACCGGGGCGCGCCAGGCCCACGACGCGCTGGCCTCCCAGGTGGCGGGCAGCGTGCGCGGCCAGGTCGGGGCGGTCACCAGCCGGGGGCGGCTGGTACGCCTGGAGGTGGTCTCCGTCCCGGAGGTGGCCCGCACCCAGGGGGCGCCCGCCCTGGACGGGGGCACGCCCGCAGGCCTGCTGGCGGAGCTCGAGGACGCCGAGACCGTGGTGGGCCTGGTCCCCCTGGCCGGGTCGGACCGTGGCGGGGACGGCCCGGCCGCGCCGATCGCCCTGGCCACGTCCCAGGGGGTCGTCAAGCGGGTCAAGGTCGGTGACGAGCCCAGGAACGGCGACGCCTGGGAGGTCATCTCCCTGGCCGAGGGCGACGAGGTGGTCTGGGCGTCCACGGCGGCCGACACCGACGTCATCGTCCTGGTGGCCTCCGACGCCCAGCTGCTGCGCTTCCAGGCCGCCCGGGTACGCCCCCAGGGGCGGGGGGCCGGGGGCATGGCGGGCATCAGCCTGCACGAGGGCGCCCGGGTCGTCGCCGCGGGCCGCGTCCCGGCCGACCTGGTGTCCGAGGCGCTGGTGGTCACCGTGGCCGGGGCCCGGCAGGCCCTGCCGGGCACGAGCGCGGGCAGCGTCAAGGTCACCCCCCTGGACCGCTACCCCGCCAAGGGGCGGGCCACCGGGGGGGTGCGCGCCCAGCGCTTCCTGCGCGGGGAGGACCACCTGACCCTGGCCTGGGTGGGCCTGGGGCCGGCCCGAGCCGTGGACGCCCGGGGCCGGGCCGTGGACCTGCCCGAGGCCGACGAGCGCCGCGACGCCTCCGGCACGCCCGCACCCGCCCCCATCGCCGCCGTCGGGTGACGCCCGTCCCCGCGGGCGGGGACGCCCGGGGCCGGGCTGTCTCCCGGGGAACGGTCAGGCTGTCTCCCGGGGCCGGGCCGCCCCCCGGGAGACAGCACCCCCGCCCCGGGCCCCTCACACGTCCAGGCCGTAGAGGATGGTGCCGCGGGTGGCGTGGTAGCCCAGGCCCTCGTACAGGTCGACGGCCCCGCTGGGGTTCTCCGAGTCCACCCCCGCCGCCGCGTAGTCCATGCCGTCGGCCGCGTAGGCGCGCATGGCCGCCGTCAGCAGGGCCCGGCCCACGTCCCGCCCGACGTACTGGGCGCGCACCCCCAGCATGTCCGTGTAGCCCTCGGACCACCCCAGGGCCTGCCAGTCCTGCTCGTAGCGGGCGCTGCGCAGGTAGCCGGCCACCCGGTCCCGGTCCCCGGAGCGGTCCACGGCCACCAGGCTCCAGGAGGGGGCGAAGAAGGCGCGCCCCACCGACCACTCCTCGGGGGTGAGGACCTGGTTGCCCCACCCCTGGCCGATGACCTCGTTGTGGGCCCGGCGCACCGCGTCCTCACGCTCCGCCGTCCAGGGCTCGATAGTCAGGAACCCGTCGGTCCGCACGTGCGGGATCGGCTCGCTCAGGGACCTGCGCACCTCCCGGTACCAGCGCCGGGGCTCGAAGCCGAGCTCGGCCAGGTGGTCCTTGAGGCCCTCGTCGTCCTCCATGACGGTGGTCACCACGTGGGCGGGCACCGGCCTGCCCCCCTCCGGGGACGCCCGGCCGCTGCGCTCGGCCCCCACCAGGTGGCGGGCCCGCTCGGCCTGCCAGTGCAGCAGGGCCATGCCGATGCCGCGCCTGCGCCAGGCGGGGTCGACCACCCCGCTCATGGAGGCGAAGATCTCAGCGGCCGGGCGCAGGCGCACCAGCCCGAAGGCCCGCATGAGCCCGTCCTCGTCACGCCCGGCCACCCCCGAGTAGGTGGGGTCGAGGAAGTACTCGGCCGTCTCCTCCGCGCTGGTGCGGAAGGGAGGGTTGTCAGCCTGCTCCGCCCGGGCGATGAGCGCGGCGAGGTCGGTGTTGTCCGCGGGCCCCAGCGGGGACCAGCTCAGGAGGCGGGGTAGGGCGGAGCGCAGGCCGGGTCGGAGCATTGACCAGGCGGTACCCCGCCGGGGGCCGCCGTAGACGGGAGTCAAGGGGACCTCCTGGGGTCGGTGTGGCTGCCAGGCTACCGCAGGGACGTTACCGTCCCGTGACCTTTGCCCCGGGGCGCCCCGGGCGCGGGTCAGGCGTCGATGCGCTCGCGGTCGATGTCCCTGGCACCGGCGATAATAAAGTCCCGGCGGGGCTCGACCGACGCGCCCATGAGCAGCTCGAAGACGCCCTCGGCCTCGGCCAGGGCGGCCTCGTCCTCCACGGTGATGCGCCGCAGGGTGCGGTGCCCGGGCTCCATGGTGGTCTCGGCCAGCTGGTGGGCGTCCATCTCCCCCAGGCCCTTGTAGCGCTGGGGCTCCTTGAAGGTGCGCCCGGCCCTCTCCAGGCGGCGCAGGGTGTCCACCAGCTCGGCGTCGGAGTAGGTGTAGATGACCTCCTTGCGGCGCCTGCCCTTGGCGGCCACCTCCACCCGGTGCAGGGGCGGGACGGCCGCGAAGACCCGCCCGGCCTCCACCATGGGGCGCATGTAGCGGAAGAAGAGGGTCAGCAGCAGGGTGCGGATGTGGGCGCCGTCCACGTCGGCGTCGGTCATGAGGATGACCTTGCCGTAGCGGGCCGAGTCCAGGTCGAAGGTGCGCCCGGACCCGGCGCCCACCACCTGGATAATGGCCGAGCACTCGGCGTTGCGCAGCATGTCGGCCTGGGAGGCCTTCTGGACGTTGAGGATCTTGCCGCGGATGGGCAGCAGGGCCTGGAACTCGGAGTTGCGCGCGTTCTTGGCCGTGCCCAGGGCGGAGTCGCCCTCCACGATGAACAGCTCGCAGGAGCCCACGTCGTCGCTGCGGCAGTCCGCGAGCTTGGCCGGCAGGGTGGAGGTCTCCAGGGCGTTCTTGCGCCGGGATATCTCCTTGTGCACCCGGGCGCTGACCCGGGCGCGCATCTCGCCGACGACCTTCTCCTGCAGGGCCCGGGACTGGGCCTTGAGGTCCCGCTTGGGGCTGGTCAGCAGGGCGGTGAGCTCGGCCTCGACCACCTTGGCCACGATGGCGCGCACCGGGGCGGTGCCCAGGACCTCCTTGGTCTGCCCCTCGAACTGCGGCTCGGGCACGCGCACCGTGACCACGGCGGTCAGGCCCGCCAGGATGTCGTCCTTCTCGATGCGGGGGTCCTTGGTGGTGACCTTCAGGGCCCGGGCGTTGGACTCGATCTGCCTGCGCAGCACCCGTACCAGGGCCTGCTCGAAGCCGGTCAGGTGGGTGCCGCCCATGGGGGTGGCGATAATGTTGACGAAGGACCGCTCGGTGGTGTCGTAGCCGATGCCCCAGCGCAGGGCCACGTCCACGGCGCAGGTGCGCTCCACCTCCACCGGGCGCAGGTGCCCGCTGTCCTGGTCCAGCTGCTGGACGGTCTCGGTGTAGGTGCCCGACCCGGTCAGGTGGAGGGTGTCGGTCACCGAGGCGTCGGTGGCCAGGAAGTCCACGAAGTCGGCGGTGCCGCCCCTGGCCAGGAAGGTCCGCGCCTGGCCGGGGGCGTGCTCCGGGTCCCCCGGGCGCTCGTCCACCAGGCGCAGGGTCAGGCCCGGCACCAGGAAGCTGGTCTGGCGCAGGCGGGCGGCCAGGGCCGCGGCGTCGTAGTCGGTGGGGGCGGGGAAGATCTGGGGGTCGGCCCAGTAGCGCACGCGGGTGCCGGTGACCCCGCGCCCGACCCTGCCGACCACCCGCAGCTCGGTGGCCCGCGTGTACTCCGTGAAGGGCGACCCCGGGCCGGGCAGCGGGGTGCCGTCGGGGCCGACGGGGTCGGCAAAGACCCCGGGCACGCCGCGGTGGAAGCTCATGGCGTAGGTCCTCCCGCCCCGGTCCACCTCCACGTCCATGCGCGCGGCCAGGGCGTTGACCACCGAGGCGCCCACCCCGTGCAGGCCGCCGGCCGCCCCGTAGGAGCCCCCGCCGAACTTCCCGCCGGCGTGGAGCTTGGTGTAGACCAGCTCCACGCCGGTCAGGCCGGAGGAGGGCTCGACGTCCACGGGCACGCCCCGGCCGTTGTCGCGCACCTCGAGGGAGCCGTCGGCGTGGACGGTGACGCCGATGGTGTCCCCGTGCCCCTCCAGGGCCTCGTCGACGGCGTTGTCCACGATCTCCCACACGCAGTGCATGAGGCCGCGCTGGTCGGTGGAGCCGATGTACATGCCGGGGCGTTTCCTCACCGCCTCCAGTCCCTCCAGGACGGACAGGTGCCGGGCGGAGTACGAGTTGTCTTGGGCCACGGCGCGAATCTAGCCCACATCCGTCGAACACGTGTTCTGCCGCGCCGCCCGTACCTTCCCCGCCCCCGGCGCCTGCGCCGTCGGCGTAAGCCGTGCGCCGGAGGCGGACAGAGGCGCGGAACCGGGCACGACGGCCCCCTGGCGTGCTGCAATGCAGCCATGAACGCGATGAGCGCCCCTGTCACCGCACCGGCCGTGCCCGCACGGGTCCAGGACGTCCCCGCCGCGACGACCCGGCCGACCTCCCGCCCCCTGACCAGTGCGGACCGATGTGACGTCTGCAACGCCCAGGCCTACGTCCGGGTGGTCCTGGGCCGGGGCGAGCTCTACTTCTGCGGACACCACGCCCGGGCGGCGGGGGCGCGCCTGCGCGAGGCCGCCCTGCTCTACCAGGACGAGACCAGCCGTCTGGCCGCAGGCTAAGGTAACCCCTATGGCCCCCTTCCCCTTCCTCGGCCGCGCTCCGAAGCCGGACGAGCCGGACCCGCTCGTGCCCACCCCCATCAGCCAGCAGCGGCTCATCGACCTGTTCAGGAGACAGGACTGGCACTACTTCATTGACTCCGACGGCGACCTGGGCGGGCAGTGGGACGACGTCACCTTCTACTTCTTCATCACCGGCTCCGACGACGAGCTCCTGGTGATCCGCTCCCAGTACCCCGGGACGGTCGACCCCGCCCGGGTGGGGACCGTCCGCGACGTCCTGGAGGACTCCCACCGGCGGCGCCCCTTCCCCAAGAGCTGGTACCGGATGGACGACGAGGGCCAGATCCGGGTCATGGCCTCCAACGCCTTCGACTGCGAGATGGGGGCCACCGACGACCAGCTGCTCCAGCACGTACGGTGCTCGATCGGGACCTCCCTGACCCTGTACGAGTCCATGGACAAGGCCCTGGGCCGCTAGGGGCCCGGCCCGCCCTCACCCACCCTCACGGAGAAACGGAGAACCCTCATGCCCTGGTTGTCCCGGGCCAGCAGCCCGACGTCGGAGCCCGCCCAGCGGGTCAGCCCCCTGACCAAGGAGCGGGTGGCGGCGATCTTCGACGAGCGGGGGTGGCGCTACAGCGAGGACGACGACGGTGACCTGACCGCCGTCTGGGACGGCGACTTCTTCTCCTACCTGCTGCGCGGCGACAACAACGAGATCCTCAACGTCCTGGGGTACATCAAGGAGGACATCCCCATGACCAGGCTCGACGAGGCACGCTTCGCCCTGGACGAGTGGCACCGGGACCACCTGTGGCCCACCGCCTTCTGGCGGGAGAACGACGACGCGGGCCTGACCTTCTCCATCGGCGCCGCCGTGGCCATCGACTGGGAGCACGGGGTGACCGACAAGCAGATCTACCTCCAGCTGGACTGCGCCATGTCCACGATCCTCAAGTGCTTCGACGACGTCCGCTCCCGCCTGGGCATGGAGCAGCCCAGCTAGCCCCTCCCCTTCAGCAACGTGCCTTAGTCATGGGCGACGTACCTTAGTCACCGGTGACGTACTCTAAGGGTACGTTCCCGGTGACTAAAGCACGTCCCCGGTGGACGGGCGGGTCCGGGCGGGGCGAGGGCGCCCGTGGCGGCCGCTAGCCGCGCACCACGCGCCAGCCGCACCCCTCCAGGGCCCGCTCCAGGCCGGCGGCGGCCCCGGGCACCACGGACAGCAGGGCCAGGCCCGCGCTCTGCCCGGCGGAGTGCTCCAGGGAGAAGTCCTCGATATTGACCCCCGCCGCACCGACGTCGGAGAACAGGCGCCCCAGCTCGCCGGCGGAGTCGGGGACCAGGACCTGCACCCGGGCGTAGCGGCGCGGCGCCCCACCGTGCTTGCCGGGGATGCGCGCCTGACCGGTGTTGCCCCGCCTCATGACGTCGGTGACCGCCCCCACGGCACCGGGAGCCGCGACGGCCCCCTCCCCGCCGACCTCGCCGGCGGCCGGGGCCACCCCCTCAATGAGCCGCTCCAGGTCCGCGGCGACCTCCCGCAGCAGCCCGACCACCGGCCCCGCGTTGGCCACCACGATGGCCGACCACAGGCGGGGGTCGGAGGCGGCGACGCGGGTGACGTCCCGCAGCCCCTGGCCCGCCAGGGCCAGGCAGGACTCGGGCAGCCCCTCCAGGCGGGCCGCCACCAGGGAGGATACGAGCTGGGGGACGTGGCTGACGGCCGCCACCGCGGCGTCGTGCTCGGCGGCGCCCATGCGCACCGGGGTCGCCCCCACGTCCACGGCGAGGTCGCGGACGACCAGCTCGGCCCGGGCCGACGAGCCGTCGGCGACCACCACCCACGGGCGGCCCGCGAAGAGGTCGGAGTCCGCCGCCGCGGCCCCCGAGCGCTCGCGGCCGGCCATGGGGTGGCTGCCCACGTAGCGTCCGGACGCCGCCCCCCCGTGCCGGCGGACCCGGGCCACCACCTGGTCCTTGACGCTGGCGACGTCGGTGACCACGGCGTGGGGGTGGGCGGCGAGGGCGTGCAGGACGACGTCGGCGGCCACGTCCGGGGGTGTGGCCACGACCACGAGCCGCGGCTCGGCGTCGCCCGGGCGGCGGGGGCGCCCGGCGCCCATGTCGCGGGCCAGGGCCAGGGAGGTCGGGGAGGTGTCGGAGAGCTGGACCTCCACGCCGGCGGCGCTCAGCGCCAGGGCCAGGGAGGTACCCAGCAGGCCGGTGCCCACCACCAGGACGGGGCCCTGCGTGGCCGTGCGCCGGGCCGGGGGCGCACCGTCCTCAGGGCCCGGGGGGCGCTCCCCCGGCTCCGTCCTCGGGTCCGGGTCCGTCCCCCCGCCCGCCTGGTCCGTCCTCCCGCCCGCCGGGTCCGGGACGTCGGGGATCCCCGAGGTGCTCACAGCCCGACCTCCCTCTGGAGGGAGACGACCTCCTGGGAGGTCAGCGCACGCACCTGCCCCGGGCGCAGGCCCGCCAGGGTCAGCGGCCCCAGGCGGGTGCGGGACAGGCGCACCACCGGGTGGCCCACGGCGGCCAGCATGCGGCGCACGACCCGGTTCCTGCCCGAGTGCAGGGTGATCTCCACGATCGAGCGGCGCGGGCCGGCTTCCTTGACCACCACGCGGTCGGCCCGGGCCGGGCCGTCCTCCAGCTCGATGCCGCGCCTGAGTTTGCGGGGCACCCACGGCGCCACCCTGCCCTCCACGATCGCCACGTAGGTCTTGGCGATCTCGTAGGAGGGGTGGGTCAGGCGGTGGGAGAGCTCACCGTCGTTGGACAGCAGCAGCAGCCCCTCGGTCTGGGTGTCGAGGCGGCCGACGTGGACCAAGCGGGGCCGCTCCCGCACGCCCAGCTCCTGGGCGTGCTCGTCCAGGTAGCGCTCGGCCAGGCCGGCCACGGTGGGACGCCCCTGGGGGTCCTCCATGGTGGTGACCACGCCCGCGGGCTTGTGCAGCATGACCGTCAGGACGTCGGGGTCGGCCAGGAGGCGGGAGCCGTCCACCCGGATCTCCTGGGAGGCGGGGTCCACCCGCATGCCGGGCTCGCGCACGGTCACCCCGTCCACGCTCACCCGCCCGGCAGTGATCATGGCCTCGCTGGCGCGCCTGGAGGCCACGCCCGCGTGGGCCATGACCTTGGCCAGACGCTCCCCGCCGACCACGTAGGGGTCGTCCTGCCCGCCCCGGGACGCGCGCTGGCGCCGGGTGAGCTCCCGGGCCTCCTCGTCCTCCCCGATGGCGTCCTGGTCGAAGGAGGCCAGGGCACCGGCGCCAGCGGAGCCGTCAAGCTCCTCCAGGTCGTCCTCGTCGTAGAACTCCTCGCTACCCAGCTCCCCTACCGGTGCGACCTGGTCAAAGGTACGTCGCGTACTCATGGGCCTCCCCTGCTCGTGTCTACCCGCCCGTGGCCTGGGGCGCCGGGCTGCGGTCCAGGCCCCATCATGCCCGAGACCGCCGGCGTCCGCCCCGCCCACCGGCACGTCCTCCAACCGGGCGCCCTGGCGCGCCGCCCCGCCCACCGGCGCCTCGGGGCAGCCCCGGGGCGGCCTCTGCCCGTCGTCCAGGTCCAGGAGGCGCTCGACCTCGTCCTGGCCGACCTCACGCACCTCGGGGTCCTCACTGGCCAGGGCCCGCTCCGCGACCCAGGCAACCTCGTCGTACAGGCCGAAGTGGTAGAGGATGCCGGCGTGGCAGCGGTAGTCCCACCAGTCGAGCCCCACCGGGGTGGACAGCTCCCTCCTGACGCAGGGGGCCACCACCTGGCAGATCCCCCGGCGGCCCAGCCGCCCCAGCAGGCGCAGCACCCTCTCGCGGTACCTGAGCACGGTCGACCAGTACACCAGCGCGGGCGCCAGGACCCTCACCCCGGCGGTATCCAGGAACCCCGCCGCGGACAGGGCCTGCTCCACCGAGACGCCCCCACCGCCCCGCGTCCTGGTGGTCAGGCACCGGCCCAGGACCCCCATCACCCGCCCTGACACGTCCCGGGGAGCCAGCAGGGAGCACCCCGCACGCCACCTGTCCGCAACCCCCACCACCCGCCCGACCGGGCCACCGACCTCACACCCGTCACCTGATCTTGACATACTTCTGCCATCCCATCGACTTGACCCTCGCGCTGAAGCCATCAAACGTCATCCACCTTCCCCGGCCAGGAACAGCACCGCCTCCGACCCCACCACCACGAGAACACGCGGCGGGCCCCAGCTCATCCCACGAGGACCTCCTCCCCGCGACCAGGCCCTGCCCTGCTCACGCTGTACGGCGCGCAGCGGAACATTTTGTGCACAGGGTAACCAATTGCGCACAAAGTGACCTAGATTCGTTACCTTCTGCGCAAAACGTTACCCTGTGCACAAAATGTTCCGCCCTGTACAAAGTACGGCATACCTCGAAGGCGACCTTCTGGGTACTACCCTGTGCCGTCCTCCGACTGGTTGAGCTTGCCGACGGTAGGCAACCAGCATGGGGCGTTAAAGGGGTAGGCAGAGGCTCAGCCGTCCAGCTCGGCGTCGAGCTCGTCCAGGGACCCGGCCCCGGGCAGGTAGGGGGCCAGGGGCGGCAGGTCCTCCAGGCTGTCCAGGCCGACCAGCTCCAGGAAGTCCTCGGTGGTGCGGTACAGGACGGCCCCGTTGGGCTGGGTCCCAGCCTCCTCGACCAGCCCGCGCGCCTGGAGGGTGCGCACGACGCCGTCCACGGCCACGCCCCGGATCGCGCTGACACGTGAGCGGCTCACGGGCTGGCGGTAGGCGATGACCGCCAGGGTCTCCAGGGCGGCCTGGCTCAGGCGCGCGGTGGCCCCGCCGATGACGAACCCCTCCACCACCCGACAGTAGGCAGGCGCGGAGGCCAGGCGCCACCCGCCTGCCGCCCGCCGCAGCACGAACCCCCGGGCCCGGCACCCGGGCACCTCGCCGCGGTACTCGGCGGCCAGGCGCACCAGGAGCCGCTCCACCTCGGTGGCCCCCAGGCCCAGGGCGGCCGAGAGCGCCCTGGTGGTCACCGGCGCGTCGGAGACAATGAGGACGGCCTCCACCGCCGCCAGAAGACGCTCCTGGCCCCCCGGGGCCAGCGCAGCCTCCTCCCTCAGGGCAGCCTCCTCCCCCTGGGCGGGATCCCCAGCAGGGCGTACGCTCACGTGAACTCCTCCTCCACCTCGGGGGCCACCAGCCCGGTCAGGTCGGACGCCGGGCCGCACCAGGTCACGGCGATCTCCCCCATGGCCTCGGCCTGCTCCAGGTCCACACTGCCCTGACGGTACAGCACCAGCAGCGCCAGGAAGCGCGCCACCACCACGGAGGCGTGGTCGGCGTCCCCTATGAGCTCGCTGAAGGCCAGGCGCCCGGCGCCCCGCAGCCGCAGGGCGATCAGGTTCATCTGCTCCCCCACCGCGACCCGCTCGTGGAGGTGGACGGTCTGGACCTCGGGCGGCCCCGGGCGGGTCAGGGCCCGCAGGGCATGCCGGGCCAGGTCCTGGGGGCTGAGCGTGCCGACCAGGGGCGGCAGGAGGGCGGCCAGGTCAGGGGCCAGGACGACCCGCCTGGGCACGCTGCGGGCGCCGTCGCGTACCGCCCGGGCGATGGCACCGGCCGCCTCCTTGTAGGCCCGGTACTGCAGGAGACGGGCGAAGAGCAGGTCGCGGGCCTCCAGGTACTCCATGTCCGCCTCCTCCTCACCCGGCTCCTGGGGCAGGAGGCGGTGGGCCTTGAGCGCCACGAGGGTAGCGGCCACCACCAGGAACTCGCTGGCCTGCCCCAGGTCGGGTGAGGTGCGCATGAGGGTCAGGAAGTCGTCGATGACCTCCGCCAGGGCCAGCTCGGTGACGTCCAGGCGCCTGCGGGCGATCAGGGTCAGGAGCAGGTCGAACGGGCCCTCGAACTGGGGCAGCGCCACCAGGAAGCCCGACAGGCGGGTGGGTCCCTGCCCCCCGGCCTCCGTGCCCGGCAGCGGTACCGGCGGCCCGTCGGCCTGCGCCGTCGTGGTCCCGTGCCTCTCAGGCGACATTGCCTCGGACAATGACCTCCCTGGCCAGGCGCCGGTAGGCCTCGGCGCCGGGGTGGCTGGGCGCGTAGCTGGTAATCGGCTCCGCCGCCACGGAGGCGTCGGGGAACTTGACGGTGCGACGGATCCGGGTGTCGTAGAGCTTGTTCCCGAAGGCCTGCTCCAGGCGCTCAATGACCTCGCGGGAGTGCAGGGTGCGCTGGTCCACCATGGTGGCCAGGATGCCGTCAATCTGCAGCCGCGGGTTGAGGCGGTCACGGACCCTGTCCACGGTCTCCACCAGCAGGGCCACGCCGCGCAGGGCGAAGAACGCCGTCTCCAGGGGGATGATGACCCCGTGGGAGGCGGTCAGCGCGTTAATGGTCAGCAGTCCCAGGGAGGGCTGGCAGTCCACCAGGATGACGTCGTAGTCGTCCGTGACGGGACGGAGCACCCTGGCCAGGGCCTGTTCCCTGGCGACCTCGTTGACGAGCTGGACCTCGGCGGCGGACAGGTCGATATTGGCGGGCACAATGTCCATCCCCGGCGCCGATGTGGGGCGGACGGCCGAGCGGATATCCGGTCGCGGGGCCACCAGGAGCTCGTAGATCGTCTTGTCGACCTCGTTGGCGTTAATTCCCAGGCCCGCGGAGGCGGCTCCCTGGGGGTCAAAGTCCACAATGAGGACCCGGCGCCCGTACTCCGCCAGGGCCGCACCGAGGTTGATCGTCGTCGTCGTCTTGCCGACACCTCCCTTCTGGTTACACATTGAGATAATGCGAGCCGGCCCGTGGGACTCCAGGGGCGCTGGCGCCGGGAACTCCTTGTCGGGGGGCTCTGGCAGGTCATCAGGACCAGACTGGATGGGGTCATTCACACACCCAGCCTAACCCAGGGCGCTGAAAACTAGCCGAGAGCCCGAGGATGGCTAGTGACGTAGACCTCACGCAGCTGGTCGATGGTGACCTTGGTGTAGATCTGGGTCGTGGTCACCGAGGCGTGGCCGAGCATCTCCTGGACCACGCGCACGTCCGCCCCCCCGGCCAGGAGGTGGGTGGCGAAGGAGTGGCGCAGGGTGTGCGGGGAGACGGGCCGCTGGCTGCCGGTCCCCTTCCTGCCGCCCAGGCCCGCCCGGGCGGCCGCCGCCTGCAGCACCGCCCAGGCGCTCTGGCGGCTCAGAGGACGCCCCAGGGTATTGAGGAACACCTCAGGTACCCCCTGGCCGCGGCTGGCCAGGGTCGGGCGGCCCCGGACCAGGTAGGCGTCCAGGGCCGACCAGGCGTAGGTGCCCATGGGCACGATCCGCTCCTTGCGCCCCTTGCCGAACAGGCGCAGGCAGCCCGAGTCAGGATCCAGGTCGTCCACCACCAGGCCCACGGCCTCCGAGATACGTGCGCCGGTAGCGTAAAGGAGTTCCAGGAGGGCCCGGTCGCGCAGCCCGACCGGGGTGTCGGCGTCCCCGGCGGCCTCCAGGAGGGCCTGGGTCTGGGGGACCGTCAGCGCCTTGGGCAGGCGCCGCCCCACCTGGGGCGGGTGGACCCTGGCGGAGGGGTCCTCGGTGGCCTCGCCCTCCTGGAGGACGAACTGGTGCCACCCGCGCAGGGCGGTCACCGCCCGGGAGGCGGAGGAGGTGGCCAGCGCGCTGCCGCCGTCCGCCCCCGTGCGCAGCGTCTCCAGGTAGGCGGTCACGTCGGCCTCGGTGGCCTGGCCCAGCGTCCCGCGGCCCCGGGCGCGCAGGAAGGAGGCGTAGCGCCTCAGGTCGCGGCGGTAGGCGCCCACCGTGTTGGTAGACAGCCCCCGCTCGACCTGGAGGTGGGAGAGGTAGCCGCGCAGGGAGCGCTCCAGCGCGTCCCCGCGCGGGCCCGGGTGCGTGGTGGTGCTAATGGCCGTACCCGGTCAGGCGTACCTGGTCAGCAGGCCCAGGCCCACAATGGTGGCCACCCAGATCAACGCCACGCTCACCGTGATCCGGTTGAGGTTCCGCTCGGCCACGCCCGAGGAGCTGGCCACCGAGGAGACCCCGCCGCCGAAGACGTCGGACAGGCCCCCGCCCTTGCCCTTGTGCAGCAGGATCGTCAGGATGAGGAAGAAGCTCGACGCCACGAGCAGCACCTGGAGGATGGTGCGGAGGATGTCCACGCTCGTCCCTTTCGACAGGAGTGAGGATCTTAAGGAGACGGAACCGGCCCGTCCAGGGTGACTCTACCTGAGAGCGGGGCGGGCCCGGGCACCGGTGAGGGTGCCCGGGCCCGCCGGGGCCGGTGGCGCCGAGGACGCCACCAGGATCTCAGGCGTAGAAGTTCGCCATGGCGGCGAAGGAGTCGGCCTTGAGGGAGGCGCCTCCCACCAGGGCGCCGTCGACGTCGTCCTGGGCCATGAGCTCCTTGATGTTGCCGGGCTTGGCGCTCCCGCCGTACAGGACGCGGGTGGCCTCGGCGGTGGCGTCCCCGTAGTCGGCGCGCAGGGCCTGACGGATGGCGTGGCAGACCTCCTGGGCGTCGGCGGCGGTGGCGGTCTCGCCGGTGCCAATGGCCCAGATGGGCTCGTAGGCGATGACGATCCTGGCGACGTCCTCACCGCTCCAGCCCTTCAGGGCGGCGCGGATCTGGGCCAGCACGAACTCCACGTGGGTGCCGGCCTTGCGCACCTCCAGGGCCTCGCCGCAGCACAGGATCGGCGTCATGCCGGCGTCCAGGACCTTGCGGGCCTTGGCGCCGACCAGCTCGTCGGACTCGCCGTGGTACTCACGGCGCTCGGAGTGGCCCATGACCACGTAGGTGCAGCCGAGCTTGGTGAGCATGGCGGTGGAGATCTCGCCGGTGTAGGCGCCCTTGTCGTGCACGGAGACGTCCTGGGCGCCGTACCTGATGCTCAGGGAGTCGGCGTCGACGACCGTCTGCACGGTGCGCAGGTCCGTGAACGGCGGGATGACGACGACCTCGCACCTGGCGTAGTCGTGGTCGTGGTCCGACAGCTCCATGGCCAGGCCCTGGACGAGGTGGTTGGCCTCGAGGTGGTCCAGGTTCATCTTCCAGTTGCCCGCCATGAGCGGGGTGCGGTTGCTCATTGGTCTCAGCCCTCCAGGACAGCGATACCGGGGAGGGTCTTGCCCTCCAGGAGCTCCAGGGAGGCGCCGCCGCCCGTGGAGATGTGGGAGAAGGTGGACACGTCGAAGCCGAGCGTGCGCACGGCGGCCGCCGAGTCCCCGCCGCCGATGACGCTGAAGGCGTCGGAGTCGGAGACGGCCTGGGCCACGGCCTTGGTGCCCTCGGCGAAGGCCGGGAACTCGAAGACGCCCATGGGGCCGTTCCACACCACCGTCTTGGAGGTGGCAATGGCCTCACCGAAGAGCTTACGGGTCTTGGGGCCGATGTCCAGGCCCATCTGGTCGGCCGGGATCTCGGTGGAGGGGACCACCGTGGCCGGGGCGTCGGCGGCGAAGACCGGGGCCACCACGGTGTCCACCGGCAGGAGCAGCTCCACGCCGTTGGCCTTGGCGGTGTCCAGGTAGCCCTTGACGGTCTCGACCTGGTCCTTCTCCAGCAGGGAGGTGCCCACCTGGTAGCCCTGGGCCACCAGGAAGGTGTAGGCCATGCCGCCGCCGATGAGGAGGCGGTCGGCCTTGCCCAGGAGGTTGGCGATGACACCGAGCTTGTCGGAGACCTTGGAGCCGCCCAGGATGACGGTGTAGGGGCGCTCGGGGTCCTTGACGGCCCGGCCCAGGGACTCGATCTCCTTGGCCACCAGCAGGCCGGCGGCGGCGGGCAGGAGCTTGGCGACGTCGTAGACGGAGGCCTGCTTGCGGTGGACCACGCCGAAGCCGTCGGAGACGAAGACCTCGCCCAGGGCGGCCAGCTCCTTGGCGAAGGCGGCGCGAGTGGCATCGTCCTTGGAGGTCTCGGCGGCGTTGAAGCGCACGTTCTCCAGCAGGACGATCTCGCCGTCCTTCAGGGCGGCGACCGCGGCCTTGGCGGAGGGGCCCACGGTGTCCTCGGCCAGGGTGACGTGCACGCCGGTGACCTCCGCCAGGCGCTTGGCCACCGGGGCCAGGGAGTAGTCGGGGTTGACCTTCCCCTTGGGGCGGCCCAGGTGGGCCACGATAATGACCTTGGCCCCGGCGTCCAGCAGGGTGCGCAGGGTCGGCAGGGCGGCCTGGATGCGGCCGTCGTCGGTGATGTTCTTGTCGGCGTCGAGCGGGACGTTGAAGTCGGAGCGGACCAGGACGCGCTTGCCCTTGAGGTCGCCCAGGGACTCGATGGTCTTCATGAAACCTCTCATCGGTGGTGGGTTGGATGGCGGGGCCGCCGTCGGCCCCAGGGGCGGGGCCCTGACCGTGAGGCCTGGGTCCCTGAGCGGACTGCGCCCGCGCACGGGGGTGTGCGCGGGCGCAGTCTCTAGAGAGTCATGCTCTCGTCCGGCCTCAGGCGAGCTTGGAGCCGACCAGGGCGGTCAGGCGGACCAGGGCGTTGGAGTAGCCCCACTCGTTGTCGTACCAGGACAGGACCTTGACGAGGTTGCCGATGACCTTGGTCTCGGTGGCGTCGAAGATCGAGGTGTGCGGGTCGCCCATGATGTCGGTGGAGACGATCGGGTCCTCGGTGTACTCCAGGACACCCTTGAGCTCACCCTCGGCGGCCTTCTTGACGGCGGCCTTGACGGCCTCGACGGAGACCTCCTTCTCGGCCACGAAGGTCAGGTCGGTCAGGGAGCCGGTCGGGGTGGGGACGCGCACGGCCAGGCCGTCGAACTTGCCCTTGAGGGCGGGCAGGACCAGGGCCACGGCCTGGGCGGCACCGGTCTTGGTGGGGATCATGTTCAGGGCGGCGGCGCGGGCGCGACGCAGGTCCTTGTGCGGGGCGTCCAGGACACGCTGGTCACCCGTGTAGGAGTGGATGGTGGTCATAATGCCGCGCTCGATGCCAAAGTTCTCGTGGAGGACCTTGGCCAGGGGGGCGAGGCAGTTGGTGGTGCACGAGGCGTTGGACACGATGGTCATGTCGTTGGTGTAGTCGCCGTCGTTGACGCCCATGACGAAGGTGCCGTCGACGTTCTTGGCCGGGGCGGAGATGACGACCTTCTTGGCGCCGCCATCCAGGTGGGCCTTGGCCTTCTCACCGTCGGTGAAGAAGCCTGTGGACTCCACGACGACCTCGACGCCGAGCTCGCCCCAGGGCAGGTCGGCGGGGTTGCGCTGGGCAAGGACCTTGATCTTCTTGCCGTTGACGATGATGCCGTCCTCGTCGTGGGAGACCTCGCCGTCGAAGCGGCCCTTGATGGAGTCGTACTTCAGCAGGTGGGCGAGGGTCTTGGTGTCGGTGAGGTCGTTGACGGCGACGACCTCGATGTCCGCACCCTGCTCGAGGGCGGCGCGGAAGAAGTTACGGCCGATGCGGCCGAAGCCGTTGATACCAACGCGGGTGGTCACTTTGTGTCCTCCTAGTGCGCCGGCAGGCGCACGGTGTCGTGGGTCTTCACACACGGTGTGTGCCCCGGACCTTGTGGGACGGATCCCTTATCTATCCGGCAGGGCCGAGTTTAGCGTGACGGACCCCTCCTTCGGGGACACTTGGCACGCCAGGGGCGAACAGGAGGGGATTGACCAACGTTTGACAGGTCCGCGACCGCCCCGGCGGGACCCTGGTCCTAGACGGCCTGGCGACCGACCGTCCGGACGGGAGGGGCCTAGAGGTCGAGCATGTCCTGGGTGAGGACCGACTCGGTGTCGGGCACCCCCAGCTCCTGGGCCCGCTTGTCCGCCATGGCCAGCAGGCGGCGGATGCGCCCCGCGACGGCGTCCTTGGTCAGCGGCGGGTCGGAGTACTGGCCCAGCTCCTCCAGGGACGCCTGCTTGTGCTCCAGGCGCAGGCGCCCGGCCTCGGCCAGGTGGGCCGGCACGTCCTCGCCCAGGATCTCGAAGGCGCGCTCCACCCGCGCCCCGGAGGCGACGGCGGCCCGTGCCGAGCGCCGCAGGTTGGCGTCGTCGAAGTTGGCCAGGCGGTTGGCGGTCCCCCGGCTCTCCCGGTGGCTGCGCCGCTCCCCCCAGACCCGGTAGGCCTCGTGGGCGCCCATGCGCTGCAGGAGGATCCCGATCCCCTCCCCGTCACGGACGACGACCCGGTCCGAGCCGCGGACCTCACGGGCCTTGGCGGCGACGTCGAAGCGCCGGGCCGCCCCCACCAGCGCCAGGGCCGCCTCCGACCCCGGGCAGGTGACCTCCAGGGAGGAGGAGCGGCCGGGCTCGGTCAGCGATCCCCGGGCCAGGAAGGCCCCGCGCCAGGCCGCGGCCGCCGCCGTGCGCCCGCCCTGGACCACGGCCACCGGCATGCCGCGCACCGGCAGGCCCCGGGTGTCGACCAGGCCGGACAGGCGGGCCAGGTCCTTGCCCCGCTCGGCCACCCGCAGCACGTAGCGCGAGCCCCGGTGCAGGGAGCCCCCCTGGATCATCATGACCTCGGACTCGATCCCGTAGAGCTCGCGCAGGTCACGGTGGAGGCGGCGCAGGGCGCCGACGTGGTCGAGCTCGACCTCCACCACGATCTTCCCGGCCACGATGTGCAGGCCGCCGCCGAAGCGCAGCGTGGCCGCCAGCTCGGCGCGGCGCACGGCGGAGGCGGTGGTGCTCACGTGGGCGAGCTCGTCCTTGACGATGACCGTCAGCGACATGAGGCAGGATCTCCCTAGGTTAGGTTGAGGACGGGGCAGGGTGGCCGACCCGGGGCCGGCCGCGCCGGGCTCAGGTGTCGAGGTCGGAGACGACGCCGTCGAAGGCGTCACGGAAGGCGGCTGCCAGCCGCAGGGGGTCATGGTGGCACATGGACTCCCCCGTGCGCACCTGGCGCAGCAGCAGGGACGCGCCCAGGTCCGAGGCCACCCGCTGGAGGTCGTCCACGTCGCCCACGGCCATCGGGTCGGCGACGACCGTGTCCAGCCGCAGGCCGGGGGCGTACTCGGCCAGGACCCGCAGGTGGTCGGCGGCGCTCATGCCGTCGGTCTCCCCCCGCTGCACGGTGAGGTTGAGGACCACCGCCTTACGGGCCCGGGTACGCTCCAGGGCCTGGCGCATGGCCGGCAGGATGAGGTGGGGCAGCACCGAGGTGTACCAGGAGCCGGGCCCCATGACCACCCAGTCGGCCCGCTCGATGGCCCGCACGGCCTCGGGGTGGGCGTCCGCGTCGGTGGGCACCACGCTGACGTTCTCCAGCCGCCCGGTGCTGGTGGCCACCGCCACCTGCCCGCTGACGCGGCGGCGCTGGCCCCCGTCCACCACGTCCGCCTCGATGACCAGCGGGGAGGCGCTCATGGGGACCACCCGCCCGTGGATGGCCAGGAGGCGCCCCACCCAGTCCAGGCCCTTGATTTCGTCGTCGAGCAGCTGCCACAGGGCCAGGATGAGCAGGTTGCCCAACGCGTGGTTGTCCAGCTCCCCGTGGCCGGCGAAACGGTGCTGGAGGACGTCCCTCCAGGTCAGCCCCCACTCGGAGTCGTCGCACAGGGAGGCCAGCGCCATGCGCAGGTCCCCGGGCGGCAGGCAGTCGAACTCCCGGCGCAGCCGGCCCGAGGAGCCGCCGTCGTCGGCCACGGTCACCACGGCGGTCAGGCGGTGGGTGACGTGCCGCAGGGCCCGCAGGGTGGCCGACAGGCCGTGCCCCCCGCCCAGGGCGACCACCGCGGCGCCCTCCTCCCCGCGCAGGGGCCAGCCTGCGGCGTCGAGCATGGTCCCGGTCTTGCGGGTGACTCGCTGGGGCATGTCACTGCCTCCCCAGGTCCCGGTGCTGGACCACGACGTCCAGGCCGCGGGCGCGCAGGCGGGCGGCAATGCGCTCGGCGGAGGCCACGGAGCGGTGCCTGCCGCCGGTGCAGCCCACGGCGAGGGTCACGTAGGGCTTGAGCTCGTCGAGGTAGCGCGGCAGGGCCGGGGCCAGCAGGTCGGCGTAGGCGTCGACGAAGGCGGCGGCGCCGTCCTGGGCGAAGACGTAGTCGGCCACGGGCGCGTCGCGGCCGGTGAGGTGGCGCAGCTCGGTGACCCAGTAGGGGTTGGGGATGAAGCGCACGTCCAGGACGTGGTCGGCGTCCAGGGGCAGGCCGTGTTTGAAGCCGAAGCTCACGACGTTGACCTGTAAGGCGATGTCGGACTCGTCGGCGACCAGGTCGCGGACTTGGCGGGCCAGGTCGTGGACGGACAGGTCGGAGGTGTCGATGACGGTGTCGGCCATGGAGCGCAGGCCGCCCAGCAGGGTGCGTTCCTTGGTAATGCCCTCCAGGACCGAGGTGGTGCCCAGGGGGTGGGGGCGGCGGTTGGACTCGAACCTGCGGACCAGGGCGGCGTCGGAGGCGTCCAGGAACAGGAGGCGGACGTCGGTCCCGGACTCGCGGACCTGGCGGAGGTAGGTCATGAAGGAGGCGAAGAACTCCCGGCTGCGTACGTCCACGACGGCGGCCAGGCGGTGGACGCCGGCGCCGACGGTGGTCATCATGCCGGCCAGGGCGGGCAGGAGCTGGGGCGGGATGTTGTCCACGACGTACCAGTCGAGGTCCTCCAGGGCCATGGCGGCCCGGGAGCGGCCCGCGCCCGACATGCCGGTGACGATAATCATCTCGGGGCGCCCGGCCGGGGAGACGGGCGGGGCCGCGGCGTCCATGGCGGGGATCTCCGCGGGTACGGTGTCCGGGCGGGGCGAGCGGGTGCGTGGGGGGCGTGCCCGTGGGGGGCGGTCCTGGGCGTCCATACCACCACCTTCTCACGGACGGCCCTGGCCGCGCTGGAGTGTGGCTACCGGTGTGTGGCGCCGGTAGCCTGGGCGGTGTCGTCCCTACCGTTTGCCAAGGAGCATGATGAGCGACGTCGTTGCCGCCCCCCACGGGGGCCCGGGAGCCCCGGTTATCGGTACCCCCTGGACGGGCTGTGCCACCAGGGTCGCGCTGCTGGGGGCGGGTGAGATCGGTAAGGAGGTGGCGATCGCGCTGACCCGCCTGGGCGTGGAGGTCACGGCCATCGACCGCTACGAGGGCGCCCCGGCCCAGCAGGTGGCGCACAACGCGCTGACGGTAGACATGGGTGACCCGGCGGCGCTGACCGCGGCGGTCCTCTCCAGCGGGGCGGACGTCGTGGTCCCCGAGATCGAGGCGCTGGCCACCGACGCCCTGGTGGCCCTGGAGGCCGGGGGGCGGGTGCGGGTGGTGCCCACGGCCCGGGCCGTGCAGCTGACAATGAACCGGGAGGGGATCCGGCGGCTGGCGGCTGAGGAGCTGGGGCTGGCCACCAGCCCCTACGCCTTCGCCTCCGGCCCCCAGGAGCTGGCTCGGGCGGCGCAGGACGTGGGCTTCCCCTGCGTGGTCAAGCCGGTCACCTCCTCCTCGGGCCACGGGCAGTCGGTGGTGCGCGGCCCTGACGAGCTCGCCGCGGCGTGGCGCCATGCGGCCGATGACGGCCGGGTGGACCGCGGGCGGGTGATCGTCGAGGGGTTCGTGGACTTCGACGCCGAGGTCACGCTGCTGACGGTGCGCTCGCGCGACCCGCGCACCGGCGGGACGGTGACGGGCTTCTGCGCCCCCATCGGGCACAGGCAGGTGGGTGGGGACTACGTGGAGTCCTGGCAGCCCCAGGCCCTGGCCCCGGTGGTCCTGGAGCAGGCCCGGGCGGTGGCGCAGCGGGTGACGGAGGCCCTGGGCGGCTGGGGCGTGTTCGGGGTGGAGCTGTTCGTCCGCGGCGAGAAGGTGCTGTTCTCGGAGGTCTCCCCCAGGCCCCACGACACCGGCCTGGTGACGTTGGCCAGTCAGCGTCTGAACGAGTTCGAGCTGCACGCCCGGGCCCTGCTGGGGCTGCCGGTGGACACCTCGCTGCGCTGCCCGGGCGCCTCGGTGACGATCAGGGCCGGTGGGGACTCGGCGCCGGGCCAGGGGGTGAGCTTTGCCGGCGTGGAGGCCGCGCTCGCCGTTAAGGGCGTCGACCTGCGCCTGTTCGGCAAGCCCGAGGCGCACCCGGGCCGGCGCCTGGGGGTGGTGGTGGCGTGCGCCGAGGACGTGGGTACCGCCCGGGCCCGGGCGGCGACGGCGGCCGCGTCGGTGCGTCCCAGCGTGTGAGGCGCGCCGGGGCCCGCGCGGGCCCCGGGGGACGGCCCCGGCCGGTACCTGACCGAGCCTCTGGTGGCCGGGCCAGGTACCGGGCTGTGCCGGGCTGTGCGCTGTGCCGGTCAGTCCTGCGCCCCGGTGCGCTCCACCAGGGTGGCCCCGTTGGAGGCAATGAGGTCGCGGTACCAGTAGAAGGACTTCTTGCGGTAGCGCTCCAGGGTGCCGGTGCCGTCGTCGTGGCGGTCCACGTAGATGAAGCCGTAGCGCTTGGACATCTGGGCGGTGGAGGCCGAGACCAGGTCGATGCAGCCCCAGGAGGTGTAGCCCAGGACCTGGACGCCGTCCGCGATCGCCTCGCGGACCTGAACAAGGTGGTCGTTCATGTAGTCGATGCGGTAGCCGTCCTCGACGGTGGGGCCGTCGGGGCCCTGAACGAGGACGTCCTTGGCGCCCAGGCCGTTCTCCACGATGAACAGCGGCTTGCCCCAGCGGTCCCAGTAGTCGTTCAGGATGGTGCGCAGGCCCAGCGGGTCAATGGCCCAGCCCCACTGTGAGACCTTAAGGGTGGGGTTGACCACCCCACCCATGAGGTTGCCGCCCCCGGACTCGCGCTCCCGGGAGACGGTCTCGCAGGAGGACATGTAGTAGGAGAAGGACACGAAGTCCACCGTGTGCTCGGCCAGCAGCGCCCGGTCGGCCTCGGTGACCTCCAGCTCCACCCCCTTCTCGGCGAGCTTGCGCAGGAAGTAGCCGGGGTAGGCGCCGCGCACGTGGACGTCGCCAAAGGCGTAGTTGTCGCGCTCGGCCTGCTTGGCCGCCCACACGTCGCGCGGGTCGGGGGTCAGCGGGTAGAAGGGGATGGCCAGGATCATGCAGCCCACCTGGATGCCGGGATCGACCTCGTGGGCGATGCGGGTGGCGGCCGCGGAGGCCACGAGCTCGTGGTGGATGGCCTGGTAGAGGTCCTGCTCGCTGAGCTCCTCCTTGGGGGTGTTAATGCCCCCGGACATAAAGGGCTCGTGGAGCACGGAGTTGATCTCGTTGAAGGTCAGCCAGTACCTCACGCGCCGCCCGTAGCGCTCGAAGAGGGTCCGGGCGTAGCGCTCGAAGAAGCCGACCATGCGCCGGTCGGCCCACCCGTCGTAGGTGCGGGCCAGGTGCAGGGGGGTCTCGTAGTGGCTAATGGTCACCAGGGGCTCGATGCCGTACCTCTCGAGCTCGTCCAGGACCCGGTCGTAGAAGGCCAGGCCCTCCTCGTTGGGCTGCTCCTCGTCCCCGAGAGGGAAGATCCGCGACCAGGCGATGGAGAAGCGGAAGACCTTGAAGCCCATCTCCGCGAAGAGGGCGATGTCCTCCTTGTAACGGTGGTAGAAGTCGATGGCCTTGAGCTTGAGGTTGTCCGGCGTGGGCTCCTGCGTGCGGGGCCTGACAATGCCCCCGGGCATGACGTCCTGGACGCTCAGGCCCTTGCCGCCCTCGTTGTAGGCGCCCTCGAGCTGGTTGGCGGCGGTGGCCCCGCCCCACAGGAAGCCGTCGGGGAAGGCAGGGGTAGTGGCTGTCATGGTGGTTGTCGTCCCTTCGTTGCTGTCGTTCCGGATGCGCCTGCGTCCTCAGTGGTCGATCTCGACCACGGTGGTGGCGGTGGTGACAGGGCCGTCCACGACGGGCACGACGGCGCCCAGGGAGGCGGTGTTGGTCACCACCAGGACGGTCGTGGGGTCGTAGCCGGCCTGCCGCACCGCGGCCAGGTCCACGTCCACCAGGGGGTCGCCGCGGTCCACCCGCTGCCCCGCGCCCACCCTGGGGCTGAAGCCCTCGCCCTTGAGGTTGACGGTGTCCAGGCCGACGTGGACGAGGACCTCGACGCCGTCGTCGGTCCTAATGCCGTAGGCGTGGCCGGAGTCCATGGCGGTCACCACGGTGCCCGCCACCGGGGCGCGCACGTGTCCGTCGGAGGGGACGATGCCGACGCCGTTGCCCAGCGCCCCGGAGGAGAAGACGGGGTCGGCCACCTTCTCCAGGGGCGTGGCGGTGCCGGCCACGGGCGCGGTCAGGGCGGTGGTGGGCTCGGCGTCCGACGCGGTCGTCGGCGCGGCCGGGGCCTGCGGCCTGCCCTCCACGGCGTCGTCCTTGACCCCGAAGAAGAAGGTGAGGGCGAAGGCGATAAAGACGGCGAGGACGACGCCGAAGGCCCACAGGGGGAAGTTCGGGGTCTCGAGGTAGGCGGGCAGCCCGATGAGGGACGGGAAGACCCCGGCCTGGGAGACGCGGCCTCCGGCGATGGCCCCGATGGCGCCGCCGATGGCGCCGCCGACGACACCGAAGTAGAAGGGGAGCTTGCGCGGCAGGTTGACACCGTAGATCGCGGGCTCGGTCACGCCGGCCAGGAACCCGGACAGGGACGCCGGCCCGGCGAGCCCCTTCGTCTTCTTGTCCCTGGTGCGGATCATGACGGCGAGGGTCGAGGCGGCCTGGGCGAGGACAGCCGCCTCGATCGGGCCGTAGATCAGGGAGTAGCCGTTGGACGTGATCTCCTGGGTCATAATCGGCACGAGGCCCCAGTGCAGGCCGAACATGACGAAGACCTGCCAGAACCCGCCGATGACGATCCCGCCGACGACGGGGACAGTGACGAAGAGCCACTGGACGCCGGAGGCGATGCCGTTGGCGATGATCGTGGTCACCGGGCCGATCGTGAGCAGGGTGAGCGGGACCATAATGAGGACCGTGATCCACGGCGTCATAAAGTTGCGGAAGGAGCTGGGGATAAAGCGGTTGCAGCAGCGCTCGACGTAGCCCTGGACCCACACCGCGACAATGATCGGGAGCACCGACGACGTGTAGCTCATAATGACGAGCGGAATACCCATGAAGGTGTGCGAGGCCCCGTCGTTCATGGCGATGATGGAGGGGTAGACGAGGGCGCCGGCGATCGCCATGGCGGTGAACTGGTTGGTCTTGAAGTGGCGTGCCGCCGTGACCGCCAGGACGAGCGGGAGGAAGTTCATGAACGCGTCCGCGGCGGCGTAGAGCACCTTGTAGGTGTCGGACGTGTCACTGATCCAGCCGAAGGTGAGGAACATGGCGAGGAACGCCTTGAACAGGCCGGTTCCCGCCAGCGTCCACAGCATCGGGGAGAAGATCGCGGAGACGAGCCCGATAAAGGCGTCGAGCGGGTTGCGCCTCTCCTTCGGCCCGCTCTCCCCCGAGTCCGCGCCCAGGCCGGGGAGGAGCCTCGTCAGCTCCTCGTAAAGGATGGGCACGTCGTTGCCAATGACCACCTGGTACTGGCCGCCGGCCTGGACCACGGTAACCACCCCGTCGAGCGCCTTAATGCCCTCGGTGTCGGCCTTGGAGACGTCCTTGAGGACGAAGCGCAGGCGGGTGGCGCAGTGGTTCATGGCGGAGACGTTGTCCTCACCCCCCACGCGCTCCAGCAGGCGCGGCGCCAGTGCCGCGTAGTCCGTCTTCGCCATTGGTATCCTCCTTGATCCGGCGAACCTGTGCGGGGGAATAAAAAAGACCCGAGACCCCGCAGCGTGTCAGCGCATACGTGCCTCAGGTCTTGCCCCCTCGGGTCACAATCCTGGGAGCCCTCACGGGCCCGTGGTTATTCTACGGCGACCGGTACCCTGCCGGACAGGTCTCACGCATATGATCCACCTCACCTTCATGGCCGGTCGGCGGGCGTGCGGCGGCCGCGTCCTCGAGACGGGCCACGTGCACCGTCAGGTAGGCGACCTCGTCCTCGGAGACGGTGGTACCGAGCCTCAGCTCGAGGAGGTCCCTGACGCGCCGGGCGACCTGGTAGGCGTGCGGCCGGGCCTGGCACAGCGCGGCCCCGATGGTGGAGGCGGCGCCGTCGGCGACCTGGATCCCGCTGCGGGCCCGGGCCAGGAAGTAGCGCAGGTGCGCCGCGAAGCGGGCGACGTCAATGGAGTCGGGGTCGAGGCCGCTGCCGTAGGCGGCCCGGAGGACGTCCAAGACCTGGCCGATGAGCCGCGACCGGCGGGCGGCCTCCCGGGTCGAGCGCGCCCCGACGGCGGCGGTGAACAGGTGGAGGGCCAGCGCGACCGCCTCCCCCGCGGGCAGCTGCACGTCCTGGGCCGCGTTGAGCTCGGCCACCATGGCCTCGGCCAGGGCCAGCTCCTGGGGGTGGAGGTGGGCGGCCTCGGCGCGCAGGGGGTAGTCCATGACCAGTCCCTGGCGTACCCGCTCCATGGCCTGGTTGACGTGGTCCACGACCGCGACGATGGTGGAGGAGGGCACCCCGGTGCCCAGCTCCCGGGCAGCGCGCCGGAAGACGCGCTCAATGAGGGCCAGGCGCTCCAGCGGGATCCCGGCGATCACCTCGGCCACGGACTCGGCGTTGTCGGCCGGGACGTAGCGGCGGGCGACGAGCGAGGCGTCCACGTCCTGGCCGGGCCTGCGCCCGAAGCCGAGGCCGCGGCCGGTGAGGATGGCCTCACGCCCGATCTCGTCGCGCGCCAGTACGACGTTGTTGTTCAGGACCCTCAGGATCACCATGCCCTGATTGTGCCACGAATCACGCGAAAGTCCTCACGGGGGCGTCCTTCTGTCACGGGGCCCGGAGCCGCCGGGCGCGGGGCCCGGGCCGTTGAGGTAGGCCAGGATCGTACCCGCCAGGGCCTCCCCGATGCCCCTGACCCGGGTGAGGTCCTCCACGCTGGCACCGCGTAGGCGCCTGACGCTGCCGAACTCCTTGAGCAGCGCGGCCTGGCGGGCGGGCCCCAGGCCGGGGACCGAGTCCAGGACCGAGCGGGTCATGCCCGCCGAGCGCTTCTTACGGTGGTGGGTGATGGCGAAGCGGTGAGACTCGTCGCGCAGGTGCTGGAGCAGGTAGAGGGCCGGTGAGGTGCGGGGCAGGATGACGGGGAACTCCTCGCCCGGCACCCACACCTCCTCCAGGCGCTTGGCCAGGCCCACCAGGGGTACCTCCACGCCCAGGTCGTCCAGGACGGCGCGCACGGCGCGCACCTGGGGCAGGCCGCCGTCGACCACCACCAGGCTGGGGGCGTAGGAGAAGCGTCTGGCGCGGCCGGTGGCGGGGTCGATCGGGCCGGAGGCAATGGGGAGGCCGTCGTCATCGACGGGCGTGCCGTCGACGGTCCCGGCGCCCGCGTCCCCGGGCCCGGCGCCCTGCTCGGCGACGAGCCGCCTAAAGCGGCGGGCGAGGACCTCGGCCATGGCGGCGGTGTCGTCCACCGCCCCGGCCCCGTCCTGGCCGCGGACGGTGAAGCGGCGGTAGTCGGCCTTGCGCGGCGCCCCGTCCTCGAAGACGACCATGGAGGCGACCTGGTAGGTGCCCTGGGTGTGGGAGACGTCGTAGCACTCAATGCGCAGGGGGGCCTCGGGCAGGTCGAGGGCCTCGGCGAGCTCCTCCAGGGCGGCCGAGCGCTGGGTCAGGTCCCCGGCCCGGCGGGTCTTGTGCAGGCGCAGGGCCTCCTCGGCGTTCCTGCGCACCGTGTCCATGAGGGCGGCCTTGTCACCGCGCCGGGGGACGCGCACCTCCACCCGGCCCCCGCGCAGGCCGCAGAGCCAGTCCGTGACGGCCCCGGCGTCCTGGGGCAGGACCGGCACCAGGATCTCGCGGGGCACCGCGGTGGTGGCGGTGTGGGCCACGTCGTCCACGCTGGTGGCCGCCCGGCGGGCGGGCCCGGGGGCGGGGTCGGCGCGCGGCGCCGGGTCGGCGGGGGCGCGCTCCCCCACGCCCAGGCTCGTGGTGGGGCCAGAGCGCGGGGGCGCGCCCGCGTCCCGCGCCCCGGGGCCCGGGTCGGCGGGGTCGGGCAGGGCCCCGTAGACCTGCTGGAGCAGCCTGTGGACGAGCTCGGCGTCACCGGGGGCGTCCACCAGGTCGATGACCCACCCGCGCTGCCCGCGCACCCGCCCGCCCCGGACGTGGAAGACCTGGACGGCGGCGGTGAGCTCGTCGCGTACCAGGGCGAAGACGTCGGCGTCGGTGGCGTCGGGCAGGACGACGGCGTTGCGCTCGACGACCTTGCGCAGGGCGGCGGCGTCGTCGCGCAGGCGGGCGGCCCTCTCAAAGTCCAGGGCGGCGGCCGCCGCCCTCATCTCGGACTCGACCTGGCGCAGGTAGGGGCCGGTGCGCCCGGACATGAAGGCGCACAGGTCCTCGGCCAGGGCGCGGTGCTCCGCCTGGCTGACGCGACCCACGCAGGGGGCGGAGCACTTGTCGATGTAGCCCAGCAGGCAGGGGCGCCCCGAGGCCTGGGCGCGCCGCAGGACCCCGGGGGCGCAGGAGCGCACCGGGAAGACCCGCAGGAGCTGGTCGAGGGTCTCGCGTATGGACCAGGCCTGCACGAAGGGGCCGAAGTAGCGGGTCCCGGCCCTGCGGGCCCCGCGCACCACCTGGACGCGCGGGTAGGTCTCGGACATGGTGACCGCCAGGTAGGGGTAGGACTTGTCGTCCTTGTACATGACGTTGAAGCGGGGGTTGAACTCCTTGATCCAGGAGTACTCCAGCGCCAGGGACTCCACCTCGGTGGACACCACCGTCCACTCCACGGCGGCCGCGGTGGTGACCATGGTGCGGGTGCGCGGGTGCAGGGCGGACAGGTCCTGGAAGTAGCTGGACAGGCGGGCGCGCAGGCTCTTGGCCTTGCCCACGTAGATGACGCGGCCCTGACCGTCCAGGAATCGGTAGACGCCCGGCGCGGCGGGGATCTCCCCGGGAGCGGGCCGGTAGGTGGACGGGTCGGCCATGCACGGCAGCCTACGGGCTCCGCCCCCGTCGGCGCCACGGCCCCGGGCCGGGTGGCCCGGGGCGTCCCGGTGGCCCTGCTGCACACCGTCGGCGCCACGGCCCCGGGCCGGGCCCACGGGCTGGGCAGGCAGTGGTGGTCCATGGGGCGCGCGGCCCCGGTACGAGGGCGGGGGCTCCGGGTCGGAGCCGGGCACCGGGCCCGGGTATGGTGGTGCCCGGGCGCGGGGCGCCCACGACGACGGGGTCCTGCGGCCCGGGAAGGCGGTTCCTGCAATGGGGCGCAACAGCCAGGTCGTCCTCCTGGACGTGGACGGCACCCTCGTGGACTACGACAACCAGCTGCCGCCCTCGGCGGTGCGGGCGGTACGCCGCGCCCGGGCGGCGGGCAGGCGCGTCTACGTGTGCACCGGACGCTCACGCGCGGAGGTGCCCGAGGAGATCTGGGACATCGGCCTGGACGGCATGATCGGCGGCAACGGCGCCTACGTGGAGGACGACGGCCGGGTCCTGCTCCACCGGCACCTGTCCCGGGAGCAGTGCCAGGCGGTCACGGTCTGGCTGCGCGCCCGCGGCCTGGTCTTCTACCTGGAGGCCAACTCCGGCCTGTACGCCCCACCGGCCTTCCGCGAGGGGGCCCGCCCCGCTATCCGGTCCTACGCGGCCGGGCGGGGGCGGGACGCGCGGGACCTGGAGGTGGAGGACGTCCTGACCGGCCTGGTCCTCACCGAGGACCTGGTGCGCGGTGACGTCAACAAGATCAGCTTCGTGCTGTCCTCCTGGGCCGACGTGGAGGCGGCCCGGGAGCGCTTCCCCGACCTGCTGGTGGGCTCCTGGGGCGGGCGCGGGCACGAGGCCCTGTTCGGGGACGTCGCCCTGCCCGCGGCCAGCAAGGTGGAGGCCGTGGACGTCCTGCTCGCCGCTCTCGGGGCCCGCCTGGAGGACACGGTCGCCTTCGGGGACGCCGTGGTGGACATTGGCATGCTCCGGCACTGCGGCACCGGGGTGGCCATGGGCAACGCCGCCCCGCAGGTCAAGGAGGCGGCCGACCTGGTCACCGACGACGTGGAGGAGGACGGCCTGGCCCACGCCTTCGAGCGCCTGGGGCTGACCGGGTAGCGGGCGGGTCCGCCGCGCGGTGGTAGCGGGTGGCGGTGTCGCGGCGCCGGGCTGGTGGTGGGCGATACTGGGATCGAACCAGTGACCTCTTCCGTGTCAGGGAAGCGCGCTACCGCTGCGCCAATCGCCCGAGGTGGGTACCGGATTCGAACCGGTGTAAACGGCTTTGCAGGCCGGTGCCTAGCCTCTCGGCCAACCCACCGCTGAGACGCTGGGGGCTGGGCGCTCCCGGCTCCTCGGAGCGGATGACGGGACTCGAACCCGCGACCCTCACCTTGGCAAGGTGATGCTCTACCAACTGAGCCACATCCGCGTCGCCTCGACCACCCCTGCCGGGGTGCCCGGTGCTGGAGAACCATAACACCCCCGCCCGGCCCGGACGCAAACGGCGGGCCGGTGATTCACCTCACCGGTCACGGAGTTGCCCCGGTGGGGGCCACCTGGCTAACCTACCTGCGCAGCGGGCGATTGGCTCAGGGGTTAGAGCGCCTCGTTCACACCGAGGAGGTCACTGGTTCGATTCCAGTATCGCCCACTCCCGGCCCCCGCGGGGGCGTACGGGGTCGGAGCCCGGGTGGCTCCGACCCCGTTTCTCTCCCTCACCGTACCGCTCCTGGCCGGTAGGCGGTCGCGGGCCCTCAGCCAAGCTGCTCGGCGACCCCGGCCAGCAGCAGGGCGTGGGTCGCGGCGTCGGCGGCGCACAGGAGACCGTCGTGGCCGAGGTGGAGCGGCCCACCGCGCAGATCAGTCAGGACACAGCCCGCGGCTCGGCAGATCCCGATCCCGCTGGAGAAGTGGACGCTGGCCTCGCGCCACCCCGGCAGGACGAAGCCCGCACGCAGTCCGGTGGCCACCCAGGCCAGGGCGATCCCGGTGCCTACGAACCGGGGGCTCAGGGTCCGCAAGGCCGGGGACCGCCAGAATCGAGCTGAGGAGAAACCCTGCTCGTCGGGGTCGACCGTCTCCATGAGGATCTCGACGATCCGCGAGGACGCGCTCGGGGCGGTGGGCTCGTCGCGACCGGCGACACGGGTGAAGGCCCTCGTCCCGTCCGTCCAGGTCAGCCGGTGTGGCTCCGCGACGGCTGCAGCCAGCACGTCGTCGCCGCGCGTGAGGGTCACCGAGGCGCCGTAGGGCCCCTGCCCGGCAGCGTAGTTGAGAGTGCCGCACAGCGGGTCCACGAGCCATACGCGCTCCGCGTCCTGCGGCCCGCTGCGACCGGACTCCTCGGCGACCACCGCGTCGTGGGGACGCTGCTCACGCAGGACAGCCAGGACGGCGACCTCAGCCGCGACGTCCACGTCGGTGGCGAAGTCGGCCCCGGACTTCCAGCGCCGTCCCAGCTGCCTGCCGGCCCACGAGCGATGGACCCGCGCGGCGGCCTCGGCTGCGACAGTGGTGGTCTCGACGTCAGTCAGGCTCATGGGGCCATGATAGTGCGATGCGACACAGCCGTCTCAGGAAGGTGCGGCAGAGCACGGCCCCCGGCGCGGGGCCGCCCCGGCCCTCTTAGATGCGGGCGCCGTCGGGGACGGTGCCCGGCGCGCCGTCGGGGCCCAGGTGGGCGTCACCGGTGGCCACGACGCCGGCCCCGAAGGTCCAGTCCCCCTCCACCCTCAGGGTGCGGGCACCGCGCAGGGAGGGCGGGCCCGCGGGGAAGCGGGCCTCGAAGTCGGCGATCGTCCTGTAGTAGCGGGCGTCCAGGCTCACCGTACAGGCCTGCTCCGCCACCTGGACCAGCAGCCCGTCGGCGTTGAGCTCGTAGGCGTCGGAGCGCACCAGGAGCAGGTCGTTGGTGGTCTTTACCGGCTGGAAGCGGCTGCGCGGCACCTCCACGGCGGTGGCCCCCTCGAAGGCCTCCACGGCCGCCCCCATGGCGGTCTCCAGCTGGATGACGGGGGTGGAGGAGGGGTCGGCGGGGTCCACCGTCTTGGTGTTCCTGATCAGGGGCAGGCCCAGGATGCCGTCGCGCTCCTCCAGGGTCTGGCGCAGGACGCGCAGGTCGAACCACAGGTTGTTGGTGTGGAAGAAGGGGTGGCGGAACTGGTCGGTGAAGTAGTGCATCTGGTCGGCCGGCGTCTGGGCGGTGTCGCGCAGGATAATGCGCCCGTCGCTCCTGCGCACCGCCAGGTGGCCGCCCTTGACGTCGGCAGGGGTGCGTCGGCACACCTCGGGGGCGTAGGGGGCGCCGGTGGCCGCGAACCAGCCGGCGATGCGGGCTGAGGGGGCGGCACCCAGGTTGTCGGCGTTGGCGGTCATGGCGTAGCGGTAGCCGCGCTCCAGCAGGGCGTCCAGGACGCCGGAGGACACCAGGGCGGTGTAGATGTCGCCGTGCCCGGGGGGGCACCACTCCAGCGTGGGGTCGGCGTCCCAGGTCACGGGCGTCAGGTCGTCGGCCCTCAGCTTGGGCTCCTGGTTCTGCACGAAGTCCAGGGGCAGGCCCTCCACCTCCAGGTCGGGGTAGGCGGCCAGGGCCGCCAGGGTGTCCTGGCGGGTGCGGAAGGAGTTCATGAGGACCAGGGGCAGGGTGACGTCGTACCTGGCGCGGGCGGCCATGACCTGGGCCACCAGCAGGTCCAGGAAGGTCCTGCCGTCGCGCACGGGCAGCAGGGTCTTGGCCCGCTCCAGGCCCATGGAGGTGCCCAGCCCGCCGTTGAGCCTGATCAGGACGGTACGGCCCAGGGCCTGGCGGGCGTCGTGCTCGCTGACCTCGACGTCGTCCACGGAGGCGACCTGCCTCAGCGGCTCAATGGTCTCCTCGGGGACGAGCCCGGTGGCCCCCCGCTCGAGCTCGCCGTAGTAGTGGCTGAAGACGTTCATGGCCTGGGGCGCGACGCCGGCGTCGCGCATCTTGGCCAGGGCTGCGGACAGGCCGTTCTTGCTCATGGGACGAGCCTACCCTACGATGAGCGATTCTGTCCCTATTTGGTCGAGTCTGTTCGGTTGAGGGAGAGGTGTTCCTACAGCCCCACCATTCAACCACATCTGACAACTATCTGCGGCTACCTCTCGCTAAGGACGGAAATCCGGGATATCCTTCAGGTACCCGAACCACGAGGAGGTGCCATGTCGGCCCCCTACCCTCCCGGTCTCACCCCCGAGCCGGCCCCACCCACCCAGGCAGACGCCCTGGACCCCGTGGACGTCGATGTCCTCGCCCGCCTGGACCGCCTGGAACGCAAGCTGGACTGGGTGGCCACCCGGGTCGCCCGGATCGCCGCCAGCCCGGCCGCCCGCTACCAGCCCGCGCCACCGCAGGCGGCCGCACCGGCCGGACCGGCGCAGGCACCCCGGTCGCGCCCCTCCCCCGCCGCAGGGTCCCCCGGCGGGGCGCCACCGGACGGCGCGCCCGGAGCGGCCCACGACCCGCGCCCGCACACCGTCCCGGCGACGCGCCCCTCTCTGGCCGTCCCCGGTGCGTCCGCGGCGACGAGGGCCGTCATCGCGGCCATGGACGCATGGTCCCCGGATGACGCCCCGGCCGTCAGGGCGCAGCCGGTCAGCCGCCCGGGCGACCAGGCCGCCACGCCGCGGCCCACCCCGTACGCACCGCCCTCCCGCCCCTCCCCCGCCCCCTACCAGCCGCCCCCGGAGCAGCGCTCCGAGATCGAGGACGTGGACGCCCTGCCGGACTGGATGGCACGGATGACCCAGGAGGGCAACCTCGGACGCTACCTGCTGTCCGCCGCCGCGGCCCTGCTCGTGGCCCTGGCCGGTATCAGCCTCATCGCCCTGACCTGGGACTCCATCCCCGACCTGGTCAAGGTCGGCTCCCTGGCGCTCCTGGCGGGCGGGCTGACGGCCGCCGGGACGTGGGTGGCCGGCCACCGCCCCGGCCTGAGGGTGGCGGGGGCCACCCTGACGGGGACCGGCGGGGTCCTGGGGTTCGTGTCCGCCATCGGGGCGGTGCTGCTGGAGACGCTCCCCGCCTACCCCGCCCTGGCCCTCATGGCCCTGTGGGCCCTGTTCCTCCTGGTCCTGTCGGCACGCACCCGCCAGGTCTTCACCACCGTGGTCTCCACCCTGGGCGCCCTGGTCACCGTGTGGTTCGCCACCGACTGGGCCGTGCGCACCCCCGACCAGACGTTCCTGGCCTGCGCCACGACCCTGCTCTACGTCGTGCTGTTCGCGACCGGCACCGCCGTCCTGTCCGAGCAGGGCCGGTCCGGCCGGTGGAGCCCCGGGATGCCCGCCGCCTCCCTGGTGCTGACCGCCTTCACCCTGGTCCGCCTGCCGGTGCCCACCTTCCAGGCGGCCAGCCCCCTGGTGGACACCCTCATGATCCTGGCCACCGGCACCCTGGGGCTGTGCCAGGCCGCCCACTGGTCCTCCCTGCTGTGGCGCAACGGGCACCGCTCCCTGACCGGCGCCGACTGGTGCCTGGGCCACGCCCTGGTGCTGGGGGCGGTGGCGCGCGTCCTGCACGGGGCCGCCCAGCGCAGCCTGACGGGCGCCACCCCCGCGGCGGTGCACGGCCAGCAGACCCTGGTGATCCTGCTGGCCCTGGTGGTCACCGGGGGCTCGGCCCTGCTCCTGCTGACCCCCTTCGCCGAGCGGGCCTGGCGCCAGCGCGCCGCCCCCACCGTCCTGGGGGCCTCCGTCCTGCTGGGGCTGGTCGCCGTCAGCGTCGAGCCCCACACCTACCTGACGACCGTGCTGGTCCTGGTCGTGTGCGCCCTGTCGGCCCTGCGCGTGGGCGCGTTCGTGCCCCTCCTGACGCTCCTGGCCGCCGGGGCCGCGCTCATCCTGCCCGGGGACACCCTCACCGACGTCCTGCTCCTGGCCGCCGGGGCGGCCGTCGCCCTCGGCGGCTCCCTGCTCCTGGAGTACCTGCTGCCCGAGCGCGAGACGGCGGACCAGGAGCCCGGTCGGGAGAACCTCCTCACCGCCGCGGCCTGGGTGGCGGCCCTGGTCCTGACCGTCCTGCCCGCCAACCTCCTGTGGCGCCGCCTGCCGTCCGGTGACGTCGCCCGCACCCTGCCGGTCCTGGTGGCGGCCCTGGTCGTCATGGCCCTGGTGGGCCTGGGGCTGTGCGCCAGGGAGCTGACCCCCCTGGTCCTGCTGGGCGGGAGCGCCCGGGGCCAGCGCGCCGGCTCCCCGGGGACGCCCGGGGCCACCACCCTGCCCACGCCCCAGATCTGGGTCACCACGGTGGCCTCGTGGGCCCTGGCCGTGTCCCTGCTGTCCGTGGGCCAGGCGGACTCCTCGTGGCCGTGGAAGGCGGCCTGCGCCGTGGTCGTCCTGGCCCTGTGCGCCACCGCGGTCTGGCTCACGGCCCCGTGGACCCGTGACGAGCCCGGCCTCCTGCTCCTCGTCACGGCGACGACCACCCTCCTGGTGTGGGGGACCGTCGTCGCGCTCACCGACGTCACGGTGCAGGGGATGACCATGTCCGGGGTCGTCCTGGCCACCGGCACCGTGTGCATTATCGGAGGCTTCCTCAGGCGGCTGACCACCCTGCGCCACTACGGGCTGCTCGTGGTCCTGGCGGCCGTGCTCAAGCTCGCGGTCGTGGACGTGGGCACGCAGAGCTCCCTGGTACGCATCGCGGCCCTGGCCGTCGGGGGGCTGGTCTGCTTCCTGCTGTCCCTGGCCTACAACCGGCTGGCGGCCCAGGAGCCCGCACCGCCGCAGGCCCCGGGCGCACCGCCGGGCGCGCCGTTCCCGGCGCCGGGGCCCGTACGGCCCCCCTCCGCCCCCTAGGCCCGCGCGCCGGGCCGGCTCAGTCGGGCCGGCGGGCCAGGAGACGGGCCAGGAAGCGCCCGGTGTAGGAGCCCTCCACCTGAGCCACCTGCTCGGGGGTCCCGGCGGCCACGACGCTGCCACCGCCCGACCCGCCCTCAGGCCCCAGGTCGACCACCCAGTCGGCGTTGGCGATGACGTCGAGGTTGTGCTCGATGACCACCACGGTATTGCCCTTGTCCACCAGGCCCTGGAGCACCGACAGCAGCCTGCGGATGTCCTCGAAGTGCAGGCCGGTGGTGGGCTCGTCCAGCACGTAGACGGTCCGGCCCGTGGAGCGGCGCTGGAGCTCGGCGGCCAGCTTGACCCTCTGGGCCTCACCCCCCGACAGGGTGGTCGCCGACTGGCCCAGGCGCACGTAGCCCAGGCCCACGTCGGTCAGGGTGGTCAGGTGGCGGGCGACCACGGGGGTCGAGGCGAAGAAGTCGGCGGCCTGGCTGATCGTCATGTCCAGCACGTCGGCCACCGTCCTGTCCTTGTAGCGGATCTCCAGGGTCTCGCGGTTGTAGCGGGCCCCGTGGCAGACCTCGCAGGGCACGTAGACGTCGGGCAGGAAGTTCATCTCGATCCTCAGGGTGCCGTCGCCCTTACAGGCCTCGCAGCGCCCGCCCTTGACATTGAAGGAGAAGCGCCCCGGGCCGTAGCCGCGCACCCTCGACTCCGGCACGGAGGCGAAGATCTTGCGCACGTGGTCCCACACACCGGTGTAGGTGGCCGGGTTGGAGCGCGGGGTGCGCCCGATGGGCGACTGGTCGACGTGGACCACCTTGTCCAGGTTCTCCAGGCCGCGCACGGTCCGGTGGCGTCCGGGCACGCCCCGGGCGTGGTTGAGGCGGTTGGCCAGCACCTGGTAGAGGACCGAGTTGACCAGGGAGGACTTGCCCGACCCGGAGACCCCGGTGACGGCGGTCAGCAGGCCCAGGGGGAAGGAGACGGTGACGTCCCTCAGGTTGTTCTCCCGGGCCCCCACCACCGTGACCTCCCGGCCCCGCTCGCGCCTGCGCCGCCTGTCGGGGACCTCGATGCGACGGCGACCGGCCAGGTAGTCCCCGGTGACGGAGCCCGGCACGTCGGCCAGGGCGCCCACCGGCCCGGAGTGGACGACCTGCCCGCCCCTCTCCCCCGCGCCCGGGCCGATGTCCACCACCCAGTCCGCCGCGCGTATGGTGTCCTCGTCGTGCTCGACGACAATGAGGGTGTTGCCCAGGTCCCGCAGCCGCTGGAGGGTCTCAATGAGACGGGCGTTGTCCCTCTGGTGCAGGCCGATGCTGGGCTCGTCCAGCACGTAGAGCACACCCACCAGCCCCGACCCGATCTGGGTGGCCAGGCGGATGCGCTGGGCCTCCCCGCCCGACAGGGTGGCCGCGCCCCGGGACAGGCTGAGGTAGTCCAGGCCCACGTCCACCAGGAAGCCCAGGCGGGCGTTGACCTCGGCCAGCACGCTGCCGGCGATCCTCGCGGCCTGGCCGGTCAGGGACAGGCCCGCCAGGAAGTCCCGGGCCTCGCCCACCGGTAGGTCGCACAGCTCGGCGATGGACCTGCCCCCCACGCGCACCGCCAGGACCTCGGGGCGTAGGCGGGCGCCGCGGCACGCGGGGCAGGGGACCTGGCGCATGTAGGCCTCGTAGCGCTCCCGGGACAGGTCGGACTCGGTCTCGTCGTGCTTGCGCATGACGTAGTCCAGCACGCCCTCGAAGCCGGTGGAGTAGACGCGCTCGCGGCCCCAGCGGTTGCGGTAGCGCACCTGGACCTGGTAGTCCCGGCCGCGCAGGATCGCCTGCCTGGCGCGCTCGGGCAGGGCCCGCCAGGGGGTGTCCACGCTGAACGCCAGCTCCTCGCCCAGGGCCGCCAGCTGACGGGTGAAGTGCTTCTGGTGGACGGTCCAGGGGGCGACGGCGCCCTGGGCCAGGGTGAGCTCCTCGTCGGGGACCACGAGCTCGGGGTCGACCTCCAGGCGGGTCCCCAGGCCCGAGCACTCCGGGCAGGCCCCGTAGGGGGCGTTGAAGGAGAAGGTACGCGGCTCCATCTCGTCCAGGGCCAGGGGGTGCTCGTTGGGGCAGGCCCGCCGCTCGGAGAAGCGGCGCCAGCGGTCCGGGTCGTCGGCCCCCAGGTCCACCTGCTCAATGACCACCAGGCCGTCGGCCAGCCCCAGGGCGGTCTCCACCGAGTCGGTCAGGCGCTGGCGCACGCCCTCGCGCACGACCAGGCGGTCCACGACCACCTCGATGTCGTGCTTGAGCTTCTTGGACAGGGCCGGGACGTCGTCGAGCCGCCAGACCTGGCCGTCCACCCGGACGCGGTTGAAGCCCCGGCCCCGCAGCTCCCCGAACAGCTCGGTGTACTCGCCCTTGCGCCCGCGCACCACGGGGGCCAGGACCTGGAAGCGGGTACCCTCGGGCAGGGCACGGACCTGGTCCACGATCTGCTGGGGGGTCTGGGAGGAGATGACGGCGTCGCACACCGGGCAGTGCTGGATCCCGGCGCGGGCGTAGAGCAGGCGCAGGTAGTCGTAGACCTCGGTGACGGTGCCCACCGTGGAGCGCGGGTTGCGGGAGGTGGACTTCTGATCGATGGACACCGCCGGGCTCAGGCCCTCGATGAAGTCGATGTCCGGCTTGTCCATCTGGCCCAGGAACTGGCGGGCGTAGGAGGACAGGGACTCCACGTAGCGGCGCTGGCCCTCGGCGAAGATCGTGTCGAAGGCCAGGGAGGACTTGCCCGAGCCGGACAGCCCGGTGAAGACGATCATCTTCTCGCGCGGCAGGTCCAGGTCCACGCCCTTGAGGTTGTGCTCTCGTGCGCCGCGGATAATGAGGGAGTCGTTCACGGCCGTGAGTCTAGGGCGGGGGCGCTGAGTGGCCCCACCGCTCGTACACGTGTTCGACGACGGCGGAGCGGTGCTTGGTCACACCGCCCCGGCGCTAGGATGGCCTGGTGAGCACCGTCTTCGCCGTGGAGTACCAGTACGTGACCGACCGGGACCAGGACCTGGACCGGATCCGCCCCTCCCACCGGGCCTTCAACGCGGCCCTGGCCCAGGCCGGCGACCTGCTGGCCGCCGGCCCCTACGTGGGCACACACGAGGCGCTGATCCTGGTACACGCCCGGGACGAGGCGGCGGCCCTGGCGCTGCTGGAGGAGGACCCCTTCAACCAGGCCGGCCTCATCGCCCGGCGCACCCCCCGGGAGTGGAACCCCGTGATCGGCGTCCTGGCCTGAGGACCGGCGCCAGCCTGGGGCCCGCCGGGGCGTGCGCGCCCTGGCCCCCTGCGCCGTCCCGGACTCGCCCCCGCGCCAGCGTCCACCAGCGGTAGACCCCGGGCAGTGGTGCCCCGGGGCCGTGAGGGCAGGGCCCGCGGGGGCGTGCGCCCCCTGGGGGCGCTGGCGGGGGACCCGCGGGGCGTGGCGGCGGCCAGGGCCACCTCACGGGGGCGCCACCCTGGTCAAGAACGGGCTCTGAGGGTAGCCTCACCTCGTGCCCATGAACGCCGACTCCCCAGACGCCCGCGCCCGCCGCACCGCACGTCGGCTCCTGGCCGGCGCTGGCTGCGCCAGCCTCACCGCCTACCACAGCGCCCCCAACGAGACCACCTACGTGGCCCACGCCCTGACCGACGAGGGCTACGTGCTCGTCGCCGTCCGCCCCGCCGCCGGCTCGGCCCTGTGCGAGGACCTGGCACCCGAGGACGAGCTCCAGCACGTACGGCTGGACGTCACCCTGGACGCCGCCGACGCCTCGGTGAGGGTGACCGCGGCCACCGCCCACCTCCTGGGGCACCTGCACTGGGTGCCCGCGTCCATGCGGGAGACGGTCCTGACCACCGCCCGCACCCCCACCTGCCACTGCGCCGTCACCGGCGAGGACCCGCTCCTGGGGGTCGCCGAGCTGGCGGCCGTGGAGGGGGGCCGGCTGGCCCTCATCGAGACCGACAGGGTGGTGGTTCACGACGTCTCAGGGGTCAGCGCCCACGCCATCGAGGACGTGGTCGCGCTGAGCTCGGAGCCCACCGTCTCCTGGGGCTCGGCCGAGCTGCTGGTGGCCACCGAGGCGGTGCGCGACCTGGGGGACCTGTCCCTGAACGCCCTGTGCGACGCCGTCGCCTCGGGGAACGTCCCCGGCGTGCTGTGCTCGGAGCGGCCCAGCGAGGGGATCTGCCCGGGACTGGTCGGACGGGTCCTGTGCGTGGACGCCGACGCCCGCTCGGTCACCCTCATGCAGCTGGGCAGGGCCCGCACGCGCACGGTGGTCCTGCTCTTCCCCGACGCGCCCCTGACGCCCGCGGCGCTGGGACCGGCCCTGGAGGGGCTCTCCCTGAGCGCCCTGAGCCTGTCTCTCCTGGGCTAGGGGGCCTCCTGGGCTAGGGCGCGGGCGGCGCAGCGAGACCACCCTGATACGGGCGCGGGCCGGGGGCGCCCGCACCGGTCAGGACGGACGCCCCCGGTGCCCAGCCGTTCTCACGACGAACAAGTACCGTTCTCACGAGCAATAAGTACCGTTCTCGCGGTGGGTGGGCGTGGTGCGGGTGGTCAGCGGGCCCGGTAGGTCAGGCAGGTGGCCGTCTCCCCGCCCAGGGAGATGCCCTCGGCGGTGCACATGAGGTTCTGGTTGTGGACGCACTCCAGGCGCTGGCAGGTGCCCACACGCCCCTGGGCGACCGGCAGCCCGCCACGGGCGTCCAGGACCACGAGGGTGCCGCAGGCCGGGGCGCCAGCGGTGCCGCCGACGGTGATGGCGGGGGCCGTGCAGCCGTCGTGGTTGAAGGCGCAGGCGGTGGCGGCGCAGGAACGGATAGCGGTGAACGCGGTCATAATGAGCCTCCCGGTGTGAGTGGTGTCGCGCGAGGCGCGGTGACATTTAGAAAGGTAACCGCCCTCCTGCCGCCCCGCAAGGAACCCAATGGATCAGAGCCGTGACTGTTCCGCCAATCGTTGCCATATCAACGAAAGGTAAGAGTCAGTAAGGCCTGTCTGAGAAGACCGGGAGGCTCTGGCGAGGGCATTAATTACGCAACATGATCGTTTCGGGAACGGAAGCGGGCCGCCTACCGGCCACCGTCCCGACCGCCGCCCACCAGGGCTAGGCTTGAGGCCGACGCACGGAAGGGAGCACCATGACCGAGCAGCTTCGTAACCCCGAGGACGTCTTCGAGTGGGTAGCCGCCCTGGACCACCCTGAGATGCTGGCGGCCCCGGTCCACGCGGCCCTGGCCGACCTGGCGGCCCGCTCGCCCCAGGACGCGGACCTGGTCCACCGGGCCAGGGTGGTGGGCATCGACCCGGCCTACTCCGACACCGAGGCCCTCAACACCAGGTTCGCCCTGGACCCTGACGCCACCGGCAACTGCGTCCTGGTGGCCGGCAGGCGCGCCGGTCAGGAGAGGATGGCCGCCTGCGTGGTGCGCTCCAGCGACCTGGCCGACGTCAACCACGTGGTCAAGCGGCTCCTGGACGTGCGCAAGGCGAGCTTCGTGCCCATGGACCGGGCCGTGGAGGAGTCCGGCATGGAGTACGGGGCCATTACCCCGGTGGGCCTGCCCACCCCCTGGCGCGTCCTGGTGGACGCCGCCGTGGCAGGACGGGACAGCGTCCTGGTGGGCGCGGGCGTACGCCAGACCAAGCTCATCCTCCCCGGGGCCCTGCTGGCCGCCCTGCCCGGCGCCCAGGTCGTCCAGGGCCTGGGCCTGCGCCCCTGAGCCCGCCGGGCACGGCCCAGCCGCCCGCCCCGGTCACCACGGGAACCACCTGGCAGGCCCCCTCACGCCCCTGCCCACCGACGCACGGCCCGGGCCGTGCAGCGGCGCAGGTTCTGCGGCCCCTGGGCCAGGGCGTCGCGCAGCGGCACCGACGGGTCGCTAATGCGGATGACCGCCTCAGCCCCCAGGTCTGCGAGGCCGTGGTCATTGCCGCCACCGCCGTCACAGCCGTGCCCGCAGGACCCGGCGTCGACCCTCCCGGCCAGGATAATGACGGGCACCGCGCACTCGCGGGCCAGGCGCACCACCCCGCTGACGGCCTTGCCCTCCAGGGACTGCGCGTCCAGTGACCCCTCACCGGTCAGGACCAGGTCCGCGTCCTGGATGCGCCGACGCAGTCCCACCGCCTGGGCCAGGCAGTCGATCCCCGGGACCAGCCCGGCGCCCAGGACCGCCGCCAGGGCGAACGCGGTGCCCCCCGCCGCGCCGGTCCCCGGGCGCGTGACCCACTCCCCCGCCTTGAGCAGCGCCGCCAGTCGTGAGGCCTGGGCGTCGAGGTGCTCGATCTGCGCCGCGGTCAGCCCCTTCTGGGGGCCGAAGACCGCTGCCGCGCCACGGGGCCCGGTGAGCGGGTTCGTCACGTCGCAGGCCAGGGTCAGGTCGATACCCTCCACCCGCCTGCGTGCCGGGCCCGTCTCAATGGCGGCGATACTGCTGAACGCGGCCGGTACCGGGGCCACGGGCCGGCCGTGGGCGTCCAGGCACCGGGCGCCCAGGGCGGTGAGCAGGCCCAGCCCCAGGTCGTTGGAGGCCGAGCCGCCCAGCCCGATGAGCAGCGAGCGGGCCCCGGCGTCCGCGGCGGCCGCCAGCACGCGCCCCATCCCGGCCGTCGAGGAGCGCATGGCGTCGCGGTCGGCGGCGGCGACGTGCTCAATACCCACCGAGGAGGCCAGGTCCACCACGGCCCGGCCGCCGTCGAGCCCGAACCCCGCGGTCCGCGCCCTGCCCAGCGCGTCCACGGTCTCGACCCGGTGCCAGGAGGCGCCCCAGGCCTCGGTCACGGCCCGGGCGAAGCCCTCGCCGCCGTCGGAGACCGGGATGAGGTCCACCTCGCAGGACGGGAGTGCCTCACGGGCCCCTGCCGCCATTGCCCGGGCCGCCTGCGGGGCCGTCATGGACTCCTTGAAGGAGTCCGGCGCCACTACGATCCTCACCACGGCCCCCTACCCTGGTGCCTCCGCGCTCAGGCCCTGAGGCCGGCGACGGCCCGGTCGAACTCCTGAGAGACCGCCGGGTCCGGGCGGCCGAGCAGCGAGACGCCCACAGCCACGGCCAGGTGCCCGATGAAAGCGGGCAGGAGCTCGTAGAGGTCGAAGATCCCGCCGGGACCGCCGTCGGTGTTCCCCCAGACGGCCACCAGGACCGCCCCGGCCACCATGCCGGCCAGCGCACCGGGAACGGTCAGGCGCCTCCAGTACAGGCACAGGAGCACCGTGGGCCCGAAGGAGGCGCCGAAGCCCGCCCAGGCGAAGGCGACCAGCGTCAGGATCGTCTCCGACGGGCTCCAGGCCATGACGGCCGCCACGAGGGCGACGACGAGGACGGCCGTGCGCGAGGCGATAATCAGGTGACCGGTGGAGAGCTCCTTCCTGCGCACGGTCCGGTAGAGGTCCTCAATGAGGGCCGAGGAGGTGACCAGCAGCTGGGAGGAGATCGTGGACATGATCGCCGCCAGGATCGCGGCCAGCATGAAGCCCGCCACCAGGGGGTGGAAGAGGAGCGTGCCCAGCGAGATAAAGACCGTCTCGGGGTCCTTGAGCTGGGCGGTGTCGCGCTGGTAGACGGCCACGCCCACCACGGCGGTGCCGACGGCCCCGAGTACGGCGAAGAGCATCCAGCTAATGCCGATAACGCCGCCCTGGACCGCCTCACGCGGTGAGCGGATGGCCATGAAGCGCACGATAATGTGGGGCTGGCCGAAGTAGCCCAGGCCCCAGGCCAGGGCCGATATGACGCCCACGAGGGAGACCGTCGGCCCGACCAGTACCCAGTAGTCGGGATCGACCTCACCGACGGCGCGGAGCACCTCCCCCGGGCCGCCCACGTGCACGGTGCCGACGACCGGGACGGCCACCAGGGCGGCCACCATCATGAGGCCCTGGACCAGGTCGGTCCAGGAGACCGCCAGGAACCCGCCCACAAGCGTGTACATGACTGTGATGGCAGCCACCAGGGTCGTGCCCAGGCGGTAGTCCATGCCGAAGGAGGACTCGAAGAACTTGCCGCCGGCCACCATGCCGGAGGAGACGTAGAAGGTGAAGAACACCAGGATAATGACGCCCGCGGCCCAGCGCATGAGGTGGCGCGAGTCGTGGAGGCGGTTGTCCAGGAAGCTGGGGATGGTGATGGAGTTGCCGGCCACCTCGGTGTAGCTGCGCAGGCGCGGCGCCACCACGAGCCAGTTGGCCAGGGCCCCCACGGTCAGTCCGACGGCGATCCAGGACTCCACCATCCCCGAGGCGTACAGGGCCCCGGGCAGCCCCATGAGCAGCCAGCCGGACATGTCCGAGGCCCCGGCGGACAGGGCCGCCACGAAGGGGTTCAGGTCGCGCCCGGCGAGCATGTAGTCGTCCAGGTCGGAGGTGCGCACATAGGCCCACAGGCCGATCATGATCATGGCGACGAAGTAGACGGTCATTGCGATGGCCTCGAAGGTCGTGTCAGTCATGACGCCTCCAGTCCTCTTGCACCGGGCGGCGTTCCTCAAGGCCACCGCGGGACGAGCATGGGCAGGTCATATTAGTGTGACACACCACTCGCCGCCCCACGGCGCAACCGAGAACGGACGGCGCGTCACCTCCAGGCTCCGACCGCCTGCTGCCGGACGACTCGCCCCCGGGCCCCTACCGGGCCGGGGTGCAGGGCACGGTCACCGCGGGCACGGCCCCTACCGGGCCGGGGTGTAGAGCACGACGGCGGCCGCCCAGTTCCCGTCATGGGTCAGGGACACCGGCCAGCACCCAGGCTCCGCGCTCCCGGCGCCCAGGCTCGCCTCGACGGCGTCGGCCACCTCGCCCACCAGGTGCAGAGACGGCCTGCCCCAGCGGTCGGAGACGACCTCGACCTGGCGCCAGTCAACGGACTGCGGAGCGATGACGGGGGCGGCGGACGCGCCGGTAGCGCGCGCGCGCAGCACCAGGGCCTGGCTCCAGGCCTTGACAAAGGACTCCTTGGCGGCCCACCGCGCGGCCAGGTGCTCGGCCTGCGCCGACCCCTTCTCCCGGGAGCGGCGGGCGGCCTCCCGGCGCTCCCGGGGCGTGAAGGCGCGCTCGGCGAAGACCGTGCCCGGCTGCCCCAGCTGCTCGGCCAGGCCGGGGACGTGGACCAGGTCCGTGCCCACGGCGAGCCCTCCTCCCGGTGGGCCGGTGAGCCCGGGGAGCCGCGGGTCACTCATGCTCCCGCCCTCCCCCGCCGGGTCGGAGCCGCTGGCCCGTCTCCAGGCGGTCCGCAGCGGGCAGGAGGTGGCGCGCACCGGCGGGCGAGTACACGGGGGCGGTCTTCAGGGAACTGGGTACGGTCCGCATAATCGGCCTCCTGTCAGCCTCCTGCCTGGGAGGACGTTACCTAAAGGGGCGCCGGGCCACGAGCGAGGACGACCAGGGCGATGCGGTGGGTCCGCCCGCGCGGCCAGAGCCGTGCGGGCGGACCCACCTCGCCGCCGAGCGGCCCGTCAGCCCCGGGGCAGGGTCTCCCCGGCGTGGTAGACGCCGTCGGCGCCCAGGCGGGCCTGCGGGTCGAGCAGCATGGCGGCCTCCACCTCGTGGGGGTCGCGACCGTCCTCGGCCTCACCCAGGCGGCGGCCCTTGACCTGCGTGAACAGCTCGGCCCGGCCGATCATGCCGGCGCGGCGGCGGCGCGTGCCGGCGGCCAGGCGGGCGTTGGCGCGCTCCACCCAGGCGTCCACGGCCTCCTGGCCGCCGGAGCGGCGCAGGGCCGCCTCGAAGGCGCCGGGGTGGACGACCGCGATCAGGCCAGAGACGTGCCCGAAGCCCAGGGAGGTCAGCAGGCCCGCGCGCACCGGGCCGGCGCCCGGGACGCGCCCGGAGGCGCCCCCGCGCCCGGCCAGGCGGATGGGCCTGCGCGGCCACACCCAGAAGCCGTCCTTGCGCAGCGGGGCGTCCACCACGTCCAGGGAGGCGTTGCCCGGCGCCACGCCGGTGGCCAGGATCTCGGTCAGGCCCGCCACCTGGAAGACGGCGGCACCGCCCTTGGCGTGGCCGGTGATGGTCTTCTGGGACACGGCCACCAGCGGGTTGCCCTCGGTGCGGCCCAGGGCGCGGGCCAGGCGGGTGTGCAGCTCGGACTCGTTGGGGTCGTTGGCCCCGGTGGAGGTGTCGTGCTTGGAGACCACGGCGATGTCGTCGGCCTCCACGCCCAGGGCGGCCAGGGCGCGGGCCAGGCGGGAGGCCCGCCCGCCCCGGCCGGCCCCCAGGGCCCCCAGGCCGGGGGCCGGGATGGAGGTGTGGGCGCCGTCGGCGTAGGAGGAGACGAACCCGACCACGCCGGCCACGGGCAGGCCCAGCTCGGCGGCCACGGAGCCGCGGGCCAGGATGACCGTGCCGCCTCCCTCGGCCTCCACGAAGCCGCCGCGGCGGCGGTCGTTGGCCCGGGAGAAGTGGCGGTCGGAGATGCCCTTGGCGCGCATGGCGGCGGCCTCGGCGGTGGCGTTCATATTGCCGAAGCCGACGACGGACTCGATCGAGATGTCGTCGATGGCGCCGGCCACCACGACGTCGGCCTTGCCCAGGGCGATCTTGTCCCAGCCCTCCTCGATGGACACCGCGGCGGTGGCGCAGGCGCTGACCGGCTGGACCATGGCGCCGTAGCCGCCGACGTAGGACTGCATGACGTGGGCGGCCACCACGTTGGGCAGGGCCTCCTGGAGGATGTCGCTGGGGCGCTCCTGGCCCAGGAGGCGGCCGACGAACATCTTGCGCATGGACTCCATGCCCCCGAAGCCGGTGCCCTGGGTGGAGGCGACGTCACTGGGGTGGACGGCGGCCAGCAGCTCGGCGGGGCTGAAGCCCGCGGACAGGAAGGCGTCCACGGCGGTGACCAGGTTCCACGAGGCGATGGGGTCCATGCCCTGGGTCATGGAGACGGGGATGCCCCAGCGTCCCGGGTCGAAGTCGACCGGGAACTGGCCGCCGACGGTGCGCGACAGGGCGGCCCGGCGCGGCACGCGGACCAGGGACCCGGCCAGGCGGGTGACCGTCCACTCGCCGGTGGCGGCGTCGGGCGCCACGAGCGTGTGCTCGGGGTCGGAGTCCTCAATGGTGCGGGCGGCGGCCTCGTCGGCCACGGACAGGGTGATGTCCCGGTCCAGGTAGACGCCCACCTCCTCGTCGGCGACGGTGGCGATGAGGCCGTCGTCGGTGAACTCGCGGATACCGCAGCGGGCGACCACCTGGTCGCGGTAGCGCGCCCAGACGTCCTCCTCGGGGACCAGCTCGCCCTCGGTGTCGTACCAGCCGGCCTTCGGGGAGTCCTGCCAGCTCAGCAGGCCCATGCCCCAGGCGAGCTCCAGGACCCCGGCGGCGGTGAGCTCCACGTCCTCCCCGCCGGTCATGCCCAGCTCGGCCTCGCGGCGGGTGCGCCCCGAGCCCCAGGTGGAGACCTCGCCGGTGGAGACGATGACGACCACGTCCTCCAGGTCCACGTCCACCTCGCCCCAGGCGGGGGCGGTGGGCTGGCGCGGGACCACGGGGGTGGGCAGGGCGGGCACGCTCACCTGACCGGGGGCCGCCTGGGCCGGGGCCGGGGCCGTGCCCGCCGCGCCCTGGCGCAGGGCGACCAGGTCCACCCCCTCGCCCAGGCCCCCGGTCAGGTCGGCCAGGACCGGGGCGGTGGCGGCGGCGGCACGCACCTGGGGGGTGCACAGGTCCAGCAGCTCGGAGGCGATCTCCTGGGTGGACCAGGTGCGCACCCCGGCGGCCTCGACGGCGGCCACGAGCGGGTCGTTGCCTCCCATGAGCCCGGTGCCCCGCACCCAGCCGATGCGCGGGTGGGCCAGGGTGACGCGCTGCGCCCAGGCCCGCTCGGAGCGCCAGCGGTTGACCACGGCGTCCAGGGCGGACTTGACCTCGCCGTAGGCGCCGTCACCGCCGAAGGTGCCCCGGTTGGGGGAGCCGGGCAGGACCACGTGGAGACGGTGGTCGACGTGGGTGTCGGTGCCGATGGCGCTCAGGGCGGCGATGGTGCGCTCCACGCTCCACAGCAGCAGGCGCGTCTGGGCCTCCGCGGCGGGGCCGGCGTCGGCCAGGGAGCCGGTCACGCGGGGGGCGGCGAAGGGGACGAGCAGGGTGGGCACCAGGGCCTCCTTGACCACGGTGGTGGTGCCCCCGCTGGTGACGGACTGCTCCCCCCCGATCCACGCCGCCAGGGCGTCCACGTCCCGGTAGGAGGACAGGTTGGCGGGGACGATCCACAGGCGGGCCCCGGCGCTGGCGTGCTCCCGGTACAGGCGCGTGGCGAAGGCCAGGCGCTCGTGGGTCAGGCGCGAGCTGGTGGCCACCACCGTGGCGCCCCCGGCCAGGAGCTGGCCGGCGACCGCCGCGGCAATGGACCCGGGGGCCACGCCGGTGACGACGGCCACGTCGTCGGCCCAGCGTACGGCGTCCTGGCCGGGGGCGGGGCTGCGGCGGGCGGCGGCCGCCAGGGCGGCGGCCAGCTCCGCGCGCTCCTGGCGGTCGGGCAGGGCGGAGCGGGTCAGGGTGGTGGCCCACCAGTCGGCCTGGTCGGCCACGGCCTGCCCCAGGCCCGTGAAGCGCTCGGGGGCCAGGAGGCGGCGGGCCTCCTCCAGGGGGGTCTCACCGTTGCCCAGGCGGGCGAGGTCCTCGCGGGCGGTGGCCCAGCGGTCGTCAATGAGGACGGCGCGGGCGGGCTCGAAGGCCGGGGTCACCGACCTCACCCAGCCGCTGCCGAGCTCGGCGTCAATGGCTGCCAGGGCGGCCCTGGTGGCGGCGTCCTCGTCCCCGGCACCGGCTGGGACGCTGACCTTGTCGGCCAGGCCCAGGGCGTCCAGGAGGGTGCGGGCCGTGGTGGCCAGGACCCCCTGCTCGCCCGTGACCGTGGCGGCGAAGGCGTCCAGGGCCGCGGAGTCCACCACCGCGCCGCCTCCGGCGCCGGCGGCGGAGGCCTTGGCCACCGTCACCCCGTGCTCGGCGGCCACCGCCGCCACGGCGGCGTCAATGAGGGCGTCCACGGCCCCGGCGCTGGTCAGCGGGGCGGAGGTGCCCAGGCTCGCCAGGTCCTGGCCGCGCACGGAGACGCCCTCGCGGGTGCCCAGCACCAGGGCGGCGGTGACGTGGGAGACCCAGCCCTCGCCCAGCCCCCAGACGCCGGTGACCTGCTCGGCGACGCGCGAGGCGCGCACCCCCGAGGGCCCCAGGATCCGGGCCAGGCCGGTGCGGACGACCTCGGACAGGACCGGGCCGAAGGGCTTGTAGCCCGGGGCCCCCTTGGCCACGGTGGCGGCCAGGGCGGTCATGTCGGCGTCGGCCGCGCCGTCGATGCTGGCCAGCTCCAGCTCGGTGCCCAGGTCCATGAGGAGCTGGTTGCGCCTCGAGGAGACGCCGTTGGTGAGGGTCTCGGTGGTGTCGGTGGCACCGATCTGCTCGGGGCGGATGCGCGAGGCGTGGGCCAGCAGCACCGTCAGGGCGTCGGTGGCGCCAAAGGGCAGGTCCGCCACCGGGCCCGCCGGGGCGCCAGCCGGGGCGGGGGCGCTAGCCGGGGCGGCCGGGGCCGGGGCAGGTGCCGCCGGGGCCGGCTCAGGCGCGGGCGCCGCGGACGCCGCTGCTGCGGGCGTCGCGGGCGCCGGTGCGGCCGGCTCGTCCAGGACCTCCAGGTCCACGGCCGGGTCGGTGTCGGTGGCCAGGACCCGGGCCTCGTCACGGCGGGCGTTGTGCACCGTGACGTGGCGCCCGGCGTGGCGCGGCAGCATGAGGGTCTTGGCCGCGAGGTTGGCCAGGGTGGGGGCGTTGGCCAGCCCCACCTCGACCAGGTGCTCAATGCCCAGGCCGCCCTCGGCCGGGGAGGAGAAGAGGACGTCCTGCGTCTCGATCCAGCGCACCGGGGAGGCGAACTGCCAGGCCAGGAGCTCCACCAGGAGCACCCGGGCCAGGTCCACGGGACGGGCGGCCCACTCCTCCCAGGAGTCCAGGACCTCCTGGACCGGCTCGGAGGGGACCACCTGGAGGATGGAGCGGGCGAACTCCGGGGTCAGGGCGAAGGGCCGGGCCACCAGGTTGGGCACGTAGCGGTCCACCAGGCGGTGGTAGTCCAGGTCGGTGGGCACCAGGGCCAGGAGGCGGTCACGGAAGTCCGCCACGCCGGGGCGCAGGACCTCGGAGTGGAAGGGGACGTCGATACCGGGCACCAGCATGAAGGGGTTCTTGCCGCCGCGCTCCCGGGCCCGGGCCCGGGAGTCGGCCGCCAGGGCCTTGAGGCCCTTGACGGTACCGGCCACCGCGTACTGGACACCGGCCAGGTTGTGGTTGACGATCTGGAGGAACTCCCCCGTCTGCGCCGCCACGTCGGCCACGTAGGCCTCCACGTCCTCGGCGCGCACGCCGCACTGGTTGGGGCGCAGGGCCCCCATGCGGTAGTCGGAGGCGCCCTGCTCGTCACGCGGGACCAGGGTGTGCATGGTCGAGCCGCGCTGGAAGACGATGGAGATGGTGGTCTCCACGTCCATGACCCGCCCGTAGGAGCTCAGGGCCGTGTACTCCCCCAGGGAGTGGCCGGCGAAGGCCGCCCCCTCCACCAGGGCCCCGGCCTCGGCCAGGCGGGCGGTGGTGGCCATGGCCACGGTGGCCAGGGCGACCTGCGTGAACTGGGTGAGGTTGAGCAGGCCCTCGGGGTGGCGGTAGGTGACCCCGCGCGCCGTCATCTCGGTGGGGTTGTCGCGCACCAGGGAGATCACTGAGAAGCCCAGGGCGGAGCGGGTGTGGGCGTCGGCCCGGTTCCACACCTCCAGGGCGGCCTTGGAGGAGGCCCGCTCGTCCAGGCCCATGCCCGCGACCTGGATGCCCTGGCCGGGGTAGACGTAGGCGGTGGGCTCGGGCTCGGTGACGGCGGTGCCGCGGGAGACGACCTCCCCGTCGATACGGCAGACGACCTCCAGGACGTAACCGCCGCCGCGCACCAGGCCGGTGCGCTCCACGGAGATCTCCACCTGGTCGCCCAGCTCCACGGGGCCGGTCATGACGTAGGTCCAGCCCGCCAGGACGAAGTGGGTGCCGTCGGCGGCGGTGGAGGCGGCCACCTGCTGGGCGGTGGCCGACAGCCACATGCCGTGCACCAGCGGGGCCTGCATACCGGCCACCTTGGCGGCGTGGTAGCTGGTGTGGATGGGGTTGAAGTCGCCGGTGACCCGGGCGAAGGCGGTCATGTCCGACGGCGCGGTCACGCTCACCCGGCGCAGCAGGCGGCGGGCGGCCGGGGCCGTGGCCCGCCCGGTGCCGCCGGCGGTCTCGGGGGCGGAGGGGACGGCGGATCCCGAGGCCCGGCCCCGGATGGCGAAGCGCTCGCGCATGAGGGCGATGAGGCTGCCGTCGGCGACGTCGGTCAGCTCCAGGCGCACGTCCACCACGCGCCCGGCACTGGACTCCTCCAGGGCCGCGACCCAGCCGTCGACCTGGACGCGGGGGCGGTCCCCGGCCGCGGCGCCCTCACGGGCGGCGGCCTCCAGCTGCGCCAGGGGGCGGCGCAGGTCGACGGTGTGGTCCAGGTGGACCGCGCCGAGCAGCCCCTCAATGAGGGGCATGCCGTCCTCCACCACGCTGCCCAGGGCCGCGTAGACCACCGGCCAGCACGGGCCCAGGAGGGCGTCGGGGACCAGGGAGGCGGCCGCCAGGGTGGTGGGCAGGGCGTCGGCGGTGACCGAGGCGTGGTCGTGGCCCAGGGTCTCGGCCAGGGTGAAGCGGGCGTGGACCGTGCCGAAGGGCTGGGTGGCGGGCCGGCCCAGGGCGTCGACGGCCCCCGGCACGGCCGGCCGGACCCGCGGCAGGGTCTCGACGTGGTCGCCGGTAATGGAGGTGGCCCCCACCCCGGCGGTCACCCGCAGCAGGTCGTTCATGGTCTCGCTAATGCGCTCGGGGTCCACCAGCGGGGCGGCCCCGTCCCAGGCGCGGGCCAGGCGCAGCGGCACCACCAGGCGGCGCACGGCGTGGATGGCCGACCCGCCGGGGGTGGAGTCCCAGTGGGTGTCCAGGTGGATGTCCAGGTCGTAGGCGTCAGGGGCGACGTCGGGGCGGGCCACCACCGTGTAGGCGTCGTCGGTGAGGACCCGGGCGGGGTTGACGGTCAGGTGGCCGTTCCACAGCACGTGCGGGGTGGTACGCACCAGCTCGGTGGCGTCGGCCACGGTGTGCGCCTCAGGCAGCCAGGAGGTGCCCAGGCGCCCGGCGACGGCCCGCTCGGGGGTCCCCGAGGCCTGGAGGGCCTCGACGGCGGCGGTCTCGAAGCGTCCCAGCAGGTGGCCCACGGGCTCGTTAATGGTGGTGATCCCGGCCACGGCCACGGGCCCGGGGATAATCCGGACCTGGTCGGCGGTGTAGCGCGGGTCCTGGGACTGCCACAGGGAGTCCGTGCCCCACCAGCGCAGGATGTCGGCGTCCAGGACGGGCACGAAGGGCACCGGCTTGGGGTGCTTGCGGCACAGGTCCACGAACCAGGCGGCGTCGGCGGGCTCCACCAGGGTGGTGGCGGCCGACGGGTAGCGCCCGGCCAGGGCCGCCAGGGCGGCGTCGGCGTCAATGACGGCGTCGTGGTCGGCGAACAGGGTGGGGACCTGACCGTGGTCGGCCTGGCTCAGCCGGGCCTCGACACGGTGCAGCAGGTCCAGGAAGCGGTCGTACCAGCCCTCGTCGGCCCAGTCCGCCACCGTGGCGGCGCGCCCCGAGTGGGGGGCCACGCACAGCTCGGCGTAGCGGGTGGCCCACGCCAGGTAGGTCATCTCCTCCACGTCACCGAAGTAGGGCTTGGCGGTCCTGGCCAGGGCGGCGACCATCTCGTCACGGCGGGCGTTCATGGCCGCCTCGTCACCGGCGAGCTCCTGGATGAGGCGGGAGGCCCGCGCCGAGGAGTTGTCGATCTCGTACAGGTCGGCGCGCAGGTGGGACAGGCCCGAGGTCATGCCCCCCTCGGAGGCCCCGGAGGCCACCCAGCCGCGGTTGGCCCCGTGCGGGTCGATCCCGGGGGTGTCCACCAGCAGCTGCTTGACGTCGTCGTTGGTCCTGGCCTCCAGGCAGGTCATGGCGGCCGTGCCCACCATGACCCCGTCCACCGGGGCGGCGGCGGTGCCGTAGGCCAGGGCCCAGCGGCCGGTGAGGTAGTCGGCGGCCCGCTCGGGGGTGCCGATGCCCCCGCCCACGCACAGGATGACGTTGTCCCGCTGGCGGATGGCGTCGTAGGTGGCCAGGAGCATGGTGTCCAGGTCCTCCCACGAGTGGTGCCCGCCGGCGTGGCCGTCCTCCACCTGCATGATCACCGGGGTGGTGGGCACGGCGCGGGCAATGGCCAGCACGGAGCGGATCTGCTCCACGGTACCGGGCTTGAAGGCCACGTAGGGGAAGCCCTCGGCGTGCAGGCGCTCAATGAGGGCGACGGCCTCCTCCAGCTCGGGGATGCCCGCCGAGACGGTGATGCCGTCCACCGGGGCCCCCCCGGCGCGGGCCCGCGACAGCAGGCGCTGGGTGCCCAGGTGGAGGTTCCACAGGTAGCGGTCCATGAACATGGCGTTGAAGGCCGCGGTGCGCCCGGGCTTGAGCTGCTTCTGGAGGCCGGCGAGGTTGGCGGCCAGGACCGGGCCGGTGGTCTGGCCCCCGCCGGCCAGCTCGGCCCAGTAGCCGGCGTTGGCGGCGGCGGCCACGATCTGCGGGTCCACCGTGGTGGGGGTCATGCCCGCGAGCATGACGGCGGAGCGGCCCGTCAGGCGGGTGAAGGCGGTCTCCAGGGTCAGGCGCCCGTCAGGCAGGCGGGTCAGGCGCGGGGCGAACCGGGAGCGGTCCACGGTGGCGGCGGGACGGACCCCGGGGCGGTCCAGGTTATCCAGGGCGGCGGCGGTCCCGGCGGGCACCACGGTGGCCCCGGTCCCGGCCAGGACGGCCTCGGTCAGGCGGGACAGGACGGCCCCCGGACCCAGGTCCAGGACGGTGCGCACGCCCCCCTCCAGGGCGGCGGTGACGGTGGCGGGCCAGTCCACGTGGTCGGTCAGGACGGCGGCCCCCAGGTCCCGGGCCAGGGAGGTGTCCAGGCCGCAGGCACCCGCCCAGGCGACGACGTCCTCCACGGCACCGGCCAGCAGCGGGGTGTGGAAGGGCACGGAGGTGGTCAGGAACTCGGTGACGGGGGCCAGGACCGCCCCGCCCAGGCGACGCTCCTTACGGGCCCTGGCACTGGCGGCGGCCGCCGCCTCCAGGGCGGTGACCACGCGCTCCAGGTCGCCGGGGCGCCCGGAGAGGATGTGGGCGGTGCGCCCGTTGGTGACCCCCACCGACAGGCGCTCGGAGCCGGGCACCCGCTCCAGCACGGAGTCCAGCTCCTGGCGGGTCACGCCGCGCACCGAGAGCATGGGCGTGGACTCCCCCACCGTGCCCAGGTCCAGGCGGCGGGTGGCCCGGGCGGCGGCGGCCCCAATGAGACGGGCCAGGGCGTGGACGTCCACGACCGCGTCACGCGAGCCGCGCAGCGCCTCCAGCAGGGCCACGCCCAGGACGCCCTGGGAGTGGCCGACGGCCCCCGCCGGGGGCGTGGCCGACAGGGACACCCCCGCAGCCGGCAGGGCCTCCAGGACCGCCTGCTGGGCCAGGAGGATACCGGGCACGGACACGTCGGCGGTGTCCGCCGCGCCCCGGCGCCGGCCCACCACCGGGGCGGCCTGGTCGGTCAGCAGGCGGGTACCGGTAGGGGTGACGGTCAGCAGCTCGGCGGCCACGGGGGCCAGGCGGTCGGCCACGGCCGCGTCCAGGTCGGCCAGGGAGGCGGCGAGGTCACGGTCCAGGGCGACCAGGTCGGCCAGGACGGCGCGCCAGGGGGTGGCCTGGCCGCCGAAGGCCACGATGTAGGGCTCGCCGTCAGTGAGTCGCTGCGCGGCGGTCGTCGCGGTGGAGGGGGTGGTGCTCATCGTCCGGTTCTCATCCTGGTTCTGCTCGGAGGGGGTCAAGGGTGTCGGGGCGCCCGGTGCGGGCGCGGATAGGGTGCTCACAGCTGGTCTGTCCTGCCTCACAGGGGTCCGTTGTCGTGCTTCTTGGGGGTCGTACGTCGTCCGTCACGCTTGCCGCGCAGGGCGGCCAGGGAGTCGACAATGACCGTCCGGGTGTCCTCCGGGGCGATGACGGCGTCGATCTCCCCGATGGCCACCGCCTTGTCGGGGTTGATCACGGCCCGGGTGTACTCGTCCACCAGCCGCTCGTGCTCGGCGGCGGCAGCGGCCTCGCCCTGCTGGGCGCGCACGGCGGCCAGGGTGCGGCGGTGGATAATGCCCACGGCCCCCTGCGCCCCCAGGACCGCGATCTCGGCCCCGGGCCAGCAGAAGTTCAGGTCCGCGCCGATGGCCTTGGAGCCCATGACGATAAAGGCCCCGCCGTAGGCCTTGCGCAGGATGACGGTGACCAGGGGGACGGTGGCGGTGGCGTAGGCGTTAATGACCTTGGCGCCGCGGCGGATAATGCCCGCGTGCTCCTGGGCTGCGCCGGGACGGTAGCCGGGCACGTCCACGAAGGTGACCACCGGCAGGCCGAAGGCGTCGCAGAAGCGCACGAACCGGGCCAGCTTCTCGGAGGCGTCCACGTCCAGGGTCCCCGCGTCGTGGAGCGGCTGGTTGGCCACGACACCGGCCGGACGGCCCTCGAAGCAGACGAAGCCCACCACCACGTTGGGGGCGAAGTCCTCCTGGACCTGGACCAGCTCGCCGTGGTCGGCCACCGCGCAGACCACCTCCACCACGTCGTAGGGCTGCCGGGTGGAGGAGGGCACCAGCTCACCCACCTGCCGGGCGGAGGCCAGGTCCTCCTGGCGGTCGACGGCGTCGTAGTCGTAGGAGGGGGCCTCCTGCTCGGAGGAGGAGGGCAAGTAGGCCAGGACCGTGCGCACCTGGCTCAGGGCGTCGTCCTCGTTCTCGGCCACGTAGTGCACCACCCCGGAGACCGAGCCGTGGATGTCGGCCCCGCCCAGCTCCTCGGCGCTGATCTTCTCCCCGGTGGAGGCCAGCACCACGTCCGGGCCGGTGACGAACATGTGGGAGGCCTGCCGGGTGGCGATAATGTAGTCCGTCAGGGCCGGGGAGTAGACCGCCCCGCCCGCGCAGGGCCCCAGGATGACGCAGATCTGGGGCACCAGCCCGGAGGCCGCGCAGGTGCGGTTGAAGATCCGCCCGTACTGGCGCAGGGCCCCCACGCCCTCCTGGATCTTGGCCCCCCCGGAGTCGATCAGGCCGATAATCGGGATGCGCAGGCGCAGGGCGTCGTCCAGGAGGCGGACGATCTTGTCCCCCTCCACCGCGCCCAGGGCGCCCCCGGAGATGGAGAAGTCCTGGGAGTAGACGGCCACCTGGCGCCCGTCGACCTGCCCGAAGCCGGTGACGACGGCCGAGGGCCGGGCCCCCTCCCCCGCCCCGGACCCGGTGTAGCGGCCGATCTCCAGGAAGGAGCCGGGGTCCAGCAGGGAGTCAATGCGCTCGCGGGCGGTCTGCTTGCCCTTGGCGTGCTGGCGCTGGGCGGCGCGCTCCTCGGCGGCGGCGGCGACCTGGGCGGTGCGCTCGCGGAAGGCGGTGGTGGTCGCCGAGTCCGCCATGGTGGTCCCGCTCACGGGGGCTGCCCCGGCCTCGGCCCCGGCTGCGGGGGCGTGGGTGGTGGTCATGCTCGGGCCTCCTCAGGGTCCTCGCCGGTCAGTCGCACCAGCACGTCCCCGGCGCTGACCGTGCGCCCGGCCACCGCCTGGATGCTGGTCACGACGCCGTCGATCGGGGCGTGCACGTAGTTCTCCATCTTCATGGACTCCAGGACGATGAGCAGGTCGCCGGCCTGGACGCGGCGGCCCTCCTCCACGCAGACGCGGGTGACGATGGCCTGCATGGGGGCGATAATGAGCCCGGGCTCGGCCCCGGCCCCGGCGGCCCCGGGGCGCGCGGTGGCCCGGGCTCGGTCGCGCAGGGGCTGGACGCGACGGCGGTGCTCGGCGACGGTGGCGCGCGGGCCCGCCCCGCCCAGGATGCCGTCGGGGATGGTCAGCTGGACCCGCTGTCCGTTGACCTCGATGACGTAGGTGGAGCGGGTGCGCGCGGTGGGCGCGGGGGCGGCGGGTGCCTGGGAGCCGGCGGTCACCGGCCCGGCGGCCACGGCGGGGCCGGCCGCGTGGTCCCCCGCGGCCAGGTCGGGCAGGACGGTGTCCTCGATCCAGCGGGTGGTCACGCCCAGGCGCCCGTCGGCGGTGGGCCGGGTGAAGTCCGTACGGCCCAGGACGTCCTCGTGCAGGGCGGTGCACACGGTGACCCCCTCCACGAGGGTCTCGTACAGGGCCCGGCGGGCCCGCTCAATGGCCTGCTCCCGGCTGCTGCCGGTGACCACGATCTTGGCCAGCATGGGGTCGAAGAACGGGGTGACGACGTCGCCCTCCACGACCCCGGACTCAATACGGATCCCCGGGCCGGCGGGCCAGCGCAGGCGGGTGATGGCGCCCGTGCAGGGGGCCAGGCCCCGGGTGGCGTCCTCGCAGGTGATGCGCAGCTCGATGCTGTGGCCGCGGGGGGCGGGGATGGCGGGCAGGTGCCCCCCGGAGGCCAGGGTGAGCTGGACGGCCACCAGGTCGGTGCCGGTGACCTCCTCGGAGACGCAGTGCTCCACCTGGAGGCGGGGGTTGACCTCTAGGAAGTAGACCTCGCCGGTGGGGGTCAGGAGGAACTCGCAGGTGGCCACCCCCACGTAGTCCACGGCGTCCAGGAGCCTGTGGGAGCTGGAGACGAGCAGCTCCTCGACGCCCTCGGGCAGGAACGGGGCCGGGGCCTCCTCCAGGAGCTTCTGGTTGCGGCGCTGGAGGGAGCAGTCGCGGGTGGAGACCACGGCGAAGCCACCGTGGGCGTCGCGGGCGCACTGGGTCTCCACGTGGCGGGCGGCGGTGACGAACCGCTCCAGCAGCAGGGTGGCCCCGGCGGCCTGGGCGCCGACCAGGGCGTCGGTGGCCCGGGCCTGCGCCTCGTCGTGGAGCACGGTAATGCCGCGCCCGCCCCCGCCGTCGGTGCGCTTGAGGGCCACGGGCCAGCCGTGCTCGGCGGCGAAGGCCAGGACGGTGTCCACGTCCGTGACCGGCTCACTCAGGCCGGGCACGGGGGCGACCCCGGCCCGCAGGGCGGTGGCGCGGGCGCTCATCTTGTCCCCGAGGGCGTCCATGGCCTCAGGGGACGGCCCCACCCAGGTGATCCCGGCGTCAATGACGGCGCGGGCGAAGTCGGCGTCCTCGGAGAGGTAGCCGTAGCCGGGGTGGATCGCGTCGGCGCCGGTGGCCCGGGCCAGCTCCAGCACGGCGGCGGCGTTGTCGTACCGGGTGTCGGCGGGCAGGGCGTGGGCCTCGTCGGCGAGCTCGGCGGGCGGGGTGAGGATGTCGTCGGGGGTGTAGGGCAGGATCGAGGTCACGCCGAGGTCCCGCAGGGTGCGGACCACGCGCAGGGCGATCTCGCCGCGGTTGGCGATGAGGACGCGGTTGATGCTGGCCACTGGGCTCCTTCCGGGTTCCTGGGGGCGACGGCCCCGCTCCCACGGACCTTACGGTAGGGGCCCGGCGACGGGAAGCCCGACTGTGGAATCCTCACAAAGGGCGTCGGGCACCTTGAAACCGCTGCCGCCAGGACGGTGCTTCTCGCAGGATATCGCGGGTGTTGGAGAGGGGCACCAAAGCACCAGCACGATTTGGAGGAACCCACAGGCACTCAAGGCGGGGCCCGCCGCCCGCCACGCCGCGACCACGACGCCATCGCCCGAGGAGCCCGCGGGTGCTTGGGCGTCCATCGGCGTAGCACGCCGGGACCTGCTGCGTCAAGGCCTGAAGGGGGCAGGAAGTTGCCCTCTGATCACGTTACGGTAACGACGGCGCCGCTGGTAGCGTCCCCCGACATCGGCGGCCGAGCTGCCGACCACGTGTCCGAACCCGCCCCCACCAGGGAGTTTGTCCATGAGATTTCCGCCTACGTCACCACGGTCGCGCCTCGGGGTCGGCACGCGGGCAGTGGCCGTCGCCACCCTGCTGTGCCTGGCGGCCTGCGGGTCGACGCAGTCAGAGACCAGCGGCCCACAGGCCACGGGCCCGGGGGACACGCCCCAGGTGGACACGACGCCGTCCCCGACCCCGGCGCCCACCACCGCCGCGGCAGTGACCGGGCCCCTGACCACCGCGGACCACGTGTGGCACTACACCAATAAGAACGGGTACGGCTACGACCTGTCGATCGCCATGGGGGCCGCGGAGCACTACGTTCCCGGGATGGTGCTCAGTGACGCGCAGGACAGGAAGATCGGCTCGTCGTGCTCGATCGACCCCAGGACCGACGCCGTCATCCCCGTCCGGCTCACCGTCACCGCCACGACGTCGCAGTTCGACACGACCGTCTCCGTGCGCACGATCCTCACCGCCGTCAGCAGCGCCTCCTCCACGTCCAAGGTGGACTACCACGGCTCGGGGACCGCCCCCAAGCGTGACGACGACCGGGTCTCGGTGGAGAAGTACTACGCGGGCGGGCCGGAGTGCGCGCAGATGTCGAGCGTGAACACCTGGGGCTACGGGCAGCCGAAGGCGATCACCGTCAAGTGGGAGAAGCCCCTGTCCCCGGGGGACTCCATTAGCCACCGGTTCGTCATTGTCATTAAGGACTACTACTCGCCGGCCACCCCGGAGGGCGACTCGGCCTACCTGGAGGCCGTCGGCCTGCGCCCCATGATGGGCGGGGACATGTCCGACCAGGCCAATGTGTACTCCGAGCCCAAGGATGAGCTGGACGGCCGCTACAGCCGCACGGTGCTCTCCCTGAGCGGCCAGGTGGTCACCAACCCCAGCAGCCACTAGCGTCCCGGCGCCCGGTAGCACCCGGCGCACTGCCGTGGTCTGCCAGGCGCACCCCGGCGACGGTCCCGTCCCGGCGTCTGCCAGCGGGGACGTACCTTGGTCACCGGGGACGTACCTTAGAGGTACGTCCCCGTCGGCTAAGGTACGTCGTCGCTGGCTAGGGCACGTCGCCGGCACCAGCCCGCTAGCAGCTGACGTAGCCGTGGCGGTGGGCGGAGGCCAGGGCCCGCAGCTGGTCCACGGCGTCCAGGGCGTCGGACGCCCGGTAGACGGCGCTGCCGGCCACGAAGACGTCCGCCCCCGCCTCGGCGGCCCGGCCGATGGTCGTCGCGCTCACCCCGCCGTCGACCTGGATGCGCAGCTCCAGGCCCCGGCGCCCCACCATGCGCCGGGCCCGCTCGATCTTGGGCAGCATGGCATCGATAAAGGACTGCCCGCCGAACCCGGGCTCGACGGTCATGATCAGGAGCATGTCGAACTCCCCCAGCACGTCGGCCACCGCCTCCAGGGGGGTGGCCGGGCGCAGGGCGATCCCCGCCTGGCTGCCCAGGCGGTGCAGCTCGCGGGCCAGACGCACCGGCGCCGTGCTGGCCTCCAGGTGGGCGGTGACGGTGTGGCACCCGGCCTCCGCGTAGGCCGGGGCCCAGCGGTCGGCGGCCTCGATCATGAGGTGGGCGTCCACGGGCAGGGGGGTGTGGGCGAGCACGGCCTGGACCACGGGCAGGCCCCAGGACAGGTTGGGCACGAAGTGGTTGTCCATAACGTCCACGTGCACCCCGTCGGCCCCCGCCCGCCCGCTGGAGGGGTCGGCCGCCACCCGGTCCAGCTCACGGGCCAGGTGGGCGACGTCGCAGTTGAGGATGGAGGGGTGGATAGCAGGTTCCATGGGCTCTTTCCTGGTGGTGGGTGTCGGGACGGTGGTACGGGCCGGCGCGCGGTGGCCGGTCGGCGGGTGGCCGGTGCGGACTGTCGGGCAAGCGGCAGGTGGGCAGCTGGTGGCGACGTACCTTGGTCACCGGGGACGTACGTACCCGAGGACGTGCGCGAGGTGATGCGCCTGCGACGTACCTTGGTCACCGGGGACGTACCTCTAAGGTACGTCCCCGCCGACTAAGGCACGTTAGCAGTAACCGTGGCGGCGGGTCAGTGACGGCACAGCAGCGCGCAGAACATGGCGTCGGTACCGTCCAGGTGGGGCCAGAGCTGGAGCATCTGCTGCTCTGCCCCCGCCGGCGGCACCGGTGACACCCGGGCGGCCACCTCACCGGCGTGGAGAGGACTCGCCTCCACCCCCTTCCTGGCCAGGGCGGCCAGGGTGTCCTTGACCACGAGGCTGGTCTCCAGCAGGTGCGGGGAGCAGGTGGTGTAGGCCACTACCCCCCCGGGGCGTACGGCGAGCAGGGCGCTGGCCAGGAGGTCGCGCTGGAGGGCGGCGAGCTCGGTGACGTCACGGGGCTGACGGCGCCACCGGGCCTCCGGGCGCCGCCGCAACGAGCCCAGGCCCGAGCAGGGCACGTCCACGAGCACCCGGTCGTAGGCCCCCGGCTCCTGGCGTCCCGCCTCCCGGCCGTCGGCGCAGCGGACCTCCACGACCCGCTCGGGCAGGGCCCGTACGGCGGCGCGCACCAGGTCGCAGCGGTGAGGGGCGACCTCGTTGGCTACCAGGGTGGCGCCGCGCTGGGCGGCACGGGCCCCCAGCAGGGCCGCCTTGCCCCCGGGCCCGGCGCACAGGTCCAGCCAGCGCTCGTCACGCCCTTGAAGGGGGGCCTCGGAGAGCACCAGGGCCACGAGCTGGCTGCCCTCGTCCTCCACGCCCGCACGTGAGTCGCGCACCGCGGCGATACGCACCGGGTCCCCCCCTGCCAGGACGACGGCGCAGGGGCTGCGCTCCCCCCGCCGGGGCTCCTGGTGGCTGGCGTCCCAGGCGGCGGAGGCCAGCTCCTCGGGGGTGACCAGGCCCGGACGGGCGCACAGGGCCACCTCGGGCTCGGTGTTGTCGGCCTCCAGGAGGGCCTGGAGCTCACCGACGTCCCGCCCGTTGCCCAGGAGGGCCTGGCGCATGGCCCTGACCACCCAGGCCGGGTGGGAGTGGGTCCGGGCCAGGGCGCTCACCTCGTCGGGGGCGGCGGAGGCCACCCGCTCCAGCCACGACTCCAGGTCACCCTGGGCCACCCTCCGCAGGACGGCGTTGACGAAGGTGGCGGCGCCCCGGCCGGCGGCGTAGGAGGCCAGGTCCACGGTGGTGCTCACCGCGGCGTGGGTGGGCACGCGCATGCCCAGGAGCTGGTGGACCCCCAGGCGCAGCACGTCCAGGACCAGGGCGTCGACCTGGTCCAGGGGCCGGTTCGAGCACATGGCGATCACGGCGTCGTAGCGGCCCTGGAGGCGCAGCGTGCCGTAGGTCAGGGAGGTGGTGAAGGCGGCGTCACGCCGACCCGCCCGCGCCTGGTCCAGCATGGGCGGCAGGACCAGGTTGGCGTAGGCGTCGTCCTGACGGACCCGCTCCAGGGCCCTGAGGGCCAGGATCCGGGGGGTGTCGGGCTCACCGGGGCGCCCCGGGGCACGCCCCGACGAGGTACGGCCGCGGTCCCGGCCGTCATACCGGCCCTGGCCGCGGCCCCAGTGGCCCAGCTGGCTACGACCGTCGCCACCGGGGCGATCCCCGTCCCGGCTGCCGCCGTCGTAGCGATTCCGGCCCCGGTCATCGTCCTGGTCCCGGCCGCGGGCCCAGTGGCCGTCACCATGACCTGTGCCGTCGTAGTGGCCGGGGCGACCCCGACCCTGGTCCCAGCGTTCCCCGTTATAGCGGTCCTGGCTGCGGCCGCCACCGTCGTATCGGCCGCGGCCCCGGTCCCTGTCGTCGTAGCCTCCCTGGTCCTGGCGGCCACTGTCCCGACGGCTCTCACCGCGGTCCCGGCCCTCATCCCGGTCCCGGCCCCGGCCTCCATGGCCCAGCTGGCTACGACCGTCGCCACCGGGGCGGTCCCCGTCCCGGCTGCCGCCGTCGTAGCGGCCCCGGTCCCGGCCGTCGTCCCGGTCCCGGCCCTGCCAGCCGTGGCTGCCGGTCATGAGCGCTCCTCCCCGGTGGTGGCGTCATCCTGGCCCAGCCGCTCTCCCGGCCCGGGGCGCGCGCCCCGGGCCCAGGCGTCGGCCGCCATCCAGGAGCGTCCGGCCGGGGCGACCTGCCCCAGGCGCAGGGCGTGCGAGCCGGTCCCCACCAGGACCTCGTGGCGGGAGGGGCGCAGCTCGCCGGGGGCCAGGTCGGTGACCTCGGGGACCAGGGCCAAGGGGCCTAGGCGCAGGCGGACGCCGCGCCAGGTGGTGTGCGCCCCCGGGGAGGGGGTGACGCCCCGGACCCGCCGTTCCAGCGCGAGGGCCGGGTCCTGCCACCGCAGCAGGCCGTCGGCGGTGGTGAGCAGCGGGGCGAGGGTGGCCGCGGCGTCGTCCTGGGTCTCGGGACGCACGCTGCCGTCGGCGACGGTCCCCAGGGTGGTCAGGAGCAGACCCGCACCGGCGGCGGCCAGGCGCTCCAGGAGGTCACCGCTGGTGTCGGTGGAGCGGACGGCCTCGGTCAGGCGCGCGTAGACGGGACCGGTGTCCAGGCCCTCCTCAAGCTTGAACACGCAGGCCCCGGTGACGTCGTCGCCCGCGATAAGGGCCCGCTGGACGGGGGCGGCCCCGCGCCAGGCGGGCAGGAGGGAGAAGTGCAGGTTGAGCCAGCCGTGGACAGGCACCTCCAGCAGGCTGACGGGCACGATCCGCCCGTAGGCCACGACGACGGCGACGTCGGCCTCCAGGGAGCGGATCCAGTCCTGGACCTCCACCTGGCGCAGGGTGGCGGGGGTGCGTACCTCGAGCCCGGCCGGGCGGGCCAGGGCGGCCACGGGTGAGGGGTGGAGGCCCCGGCCCCGGCCCCGGCGCGCGTCGGCCCGGGTCAGGACCCCTACCACCTCGTGCTCCGGGCTGTCCATGAGGGCCGTCAGGGCGGGTAGGGCGACCTCAGGGGTCCCGGCGAAGAGCACACGCATACCCGTCAGTCTACGGGGACCGGCAGGACAGCACGACGTCACCCCCGCCGCGCCCCCTCGCCCCTCGCGCTCCCCTCGCGCTCCCCTCGCGAGAACGGTACTTATTCGCCGTGAGAACGGTACTTGTTGCTCGTGAGAACGGTACTTGTTCCTCGTGAGAACGGGGGCCGCTCCGGTGGCCCGGGTGTAGACGCCCCCTGTCGCAGGGTCGCCTGCCGTGAGGACGGGGTTGCCCAGAGGGCTCGCCGGGGTCTGTGACGTCTCCGACAGGCATGGGAATCCATGCGATCTTCCGATTGCTCGCGGGTCGCCTGACGATCTCGGGATCCTGCTTTGACGCAGCCTGGCTTAAGGTCGGACCCACTCCGCCCTACCTTTTGTAGCAATGAATGCCCACGCAGGTCAGGGGCATGACCTCGGCGCGGCCAAGGACGGCCCCGGCGGAGATCGCGCTGCGTCGGGCCCCGATGCGGCCGAGGACGGCCCCGGCCCTGAGCCTCAGACTGCGTCAAAAGCAGGTCTGCGGACCGACAGTTTTGCACGAGTTCTTGCAGATCGCACAGGTTCTTGTGTCGGCTCCCCACCTGCCCCTGAGATACCTGCGTGATTCCGTAGGCCCCGACGGAGCCTCCTACAAGAACTCGTGCAGTCCAGAGGTCGCACCACGTGACCGTTCCGCGACTCGCCCGTTCTCACGAGGAACAAGTACCGTTCTCACGAGGAACAAGTACCGTTCTCACGGCGAATAAGTACCGTTCTCGCGAGAGGGAGGTGGGTCAGGGGCGCGGGAGGAGGCCGCGCTCAATGAGGTCGGCCCGCAGGCGGCCGGCGCCGGTGAAGTGGTGAGTCCGGAGCCCCACCGCCCGGGCGCCCCTGATATTGGCCGGTGAGTCGTCCACGAAGAGGGTGAAGGCGGCTATGAGGCCGTAGCGCTCCAGGAGCCGGCGGAAGATCACCGGTGAGGGCTTGACCTGGCGCTCCTGCCCGGAGACCATCAGGCCGCGAAAGCGCTCCAGCTGGGGCACCATGGCGCGGGCGGCCGGGAAGGTGGGGGCGTCGAAGTTGCTCAGCAGGTACAGGGGGACCCCGGCGGCCAGGAGGTCGTCCACGACGCCCAGGGTCCCGGGTACGGGACCGGTCAGGGAGTCAGGGAAGTTCGCCCGGTAGGTGGACAGGATCTCCACCCAGTCGGGACGCCGGGGGTGGGTGGCCGCCAGGTCCGCGAGAATGTCCTCAAACGGCTCACCCAGGTCGCTACGGGCATTGAGGGCGTCAAAGTCCGCGCCCTGGCAGAACTCGTCCCAGTCGGCCTGGCTCACCCGCCCGGCCACGGCCGCCATGGCCTCCCAGGCCACCAGGACGTTGCCGTAGTCCAGGACGACGGCACTCACCCGTGTATCCGTGGTAGGGCTCATGGGCCTATTGTGCCCGACAACCCCCGGCAACGCACCGGTTCCCGGTGCACCGACCAGCCCCCTGCCACCGAGGCCGCGCGGGCCTGGCCAGGTTGGCCCTCAGCGCACTGGCCTCAGCGCACCAGCCTGCCACTGTCGGCCCCGCAGGCCGGACCGTCTCAGCGGTCACCACCGGCCAGCCCGACCCGGGGCCCAATCCCCCGGCCCGGGCCGTCCCCGAGCAGGTGCGGCCGCTAAGCACGCACCCGGTCCCGCCACGCACCACGAGGGCGCGTGACGGGACCGGGTGGACAAGGGCCTCAGTCCGTGTGGCTCGACGGCCGCCTGCGGGACAGGGGCGCTCGGGCCGCCAGATGACGACGCCAGGCCTGCGGGACAGGACCGGGAGGGGCCTCAGGTCTGGGGGACGAGCACGTCCTTACCATCCTGCCTGACCACGTTGAGGGTCGCACCGCGCGGGACCGTGCCGGTGGTCGTCGCCGAGGACTCCACGCTGGTCTGGTAGTAGACGGCGGAGCCACGGCGCAGCGCCACCGTGTCCTTCCCGTCGCCGTCCCAGTCACCGACGTAGATCTCGTCGCTGGCACGCCCGATGGACACCGAGGCCACCGGCGCGGCCAGGGCCGTGTTGTCGTTGTAGAACACCACGCGGGTGCCCACGCGGACGGCCCAGGACCTCACCCCGTCGCCGTCCCAGTCGCCCAGGAACACGGTGCCCTTGGCGGCCGCCTCCACGGTGGCCACGAAGATGGGCTTGGTGGGATTCTCCGGGTTCGGGCCGGGCGTGGGACCAGGAGTTGGCCCAGGAGTGGGCCCGGGCGTGGGACCAGGAGTTGGGCCGGGCGTCGGCTCGGGGGACGGCGTGGGCCCGGGCTCCGGGGTCGGCTCAGTGGTGGGCGCCGGCGTCGGGCTGGGCCCGGGCGTCGGCCCTGACGTCGGCTCGGGGGACGGCGTGGGCCCGGGCTCCGGGGTGTCACCGCCCGGCCGGGCGGGGGTGGACAGGCCCAGCCGCGCGTTGGCGGTGGCCGAGGTGCAGGCCTGGGGCACCGGGCTGGCTGTGCAGTCCACGCCGAGCAGGTCGTTGTCGGCGACCCGTTCCACCCTGACCAGGCGCAGGTTGTCCACCAGGACCGGGGCGGAGCCGTCACCAGCGGTGACGCTCAGGGTCACCGCGGTGCGGTCCTGGCCCACCGTGAAGCGCACCGGCACCCGCTGGAAGTAGGTGCCGTGCTTCTGGTCGGCCGCCACCCAGTTGGCCGCCGAGGTCGTGGAGATCCGGGTGGTCACGGTCCCGGTGACCGCACCGGCGTCGCTGGCCGTCCTCACCCCCAGGTAGTCCTGGCCCACCAGGCCCGGCGCGGCGGTGTCGGTGACCACGCCGTTGGGGTCGGGCTGCGCGGGCGGATCCGAGGGTGTCGAGGGGTCCGGCGGGGTGGGCGCGGGGGTGGCCGTACCGGTCAGCGGGGCGATCTCGGCGATCGTCAGCAGGCCGTCGGGCTCGGTGGGCTTGGTCTTGTAGGTGGAGGTGACCACGAGCCTGACGAGCTTGGCGCTGGCCGGGGTCGGGAAGACGATCCGCTGCTCGTCCCCGGTGTCCCTCAGGGTGCCGGAGGCCACCAGCTGGTTGACGTTCGCGGCGTCCTGGCCCACGTAGACCTGGTAGTCCCGGACGCGCCCGTTGGACTGGGAGGCCCGGCCGGTGACCGACAGCCCGGAGACGCTGGTGGGCTCCACGGCCGTGGGGTCGTCCCCCTGGTAGAGGGACATGAGGACCTCGGAGGGGTGCGGGGTCGGGTTGACCCAGTCCTTGTCGTAGAAGGTGGCCGGGTTCCCGTCGATCATGTTGCTGACCGGGTTGCTGGCGTAGGCCTCCGGCGCGCTGACCGTCAGGGGGCCCGTGTAGGGGCTCAGCCCGTCACCGGGCGGGGTGGTGCCCCCTGATCCCCCCGAGCCGCCCCCGTCCAGGGTGGCGGTGCCGCAGGCCACCCTGGCGTCGGCCCAGTCGGCGTGGTCGTTGCCGTTGCCGTCCCCGCCGTCGCCGACGACCAGGCGGATGGTCCGCATCCCGGTGACGTCGCCGCTGACCTGCTGACCGGCCTGGCCCCCGCGCAGGACCGCGGTCTGGGGAACCACCCGGCTCCAGTTCTCGCCGTCAGCGGTCCCCCACACGGTGAAGGTCACACTGCCGCGCGACGACTGGGTGGAGTCCACCCCGACGACGGCGCTGAAGCTGTGGCACTGGCCGCCCAGGTCGAAGCCGACGTCGGAGAGGGCGTGGGCCCCCAGGCCCTTGCTGTACCTCACCCCGCCGATGGTCAGGGGGGTCCCGTCGCCCTGCCCCTGCTCACCGTTCTCCTGGTCGCGCTCCACCGGGCCCCAGCCGTTGCCGTTGTAGTCCGGGTTAATGGGCAGGTCCGAGAGGTAGTTGACGGCGTCGGCCTTCAGCCCGCCCAGGGGGGTCACCTCGGTGCTGGCGGTGGCCTGGCGCTGGGCGCCGTCCAGCTCGTAGGTCACGGTCTCGGTCAGGCGCGCGGCGGTGCCCGCAGCCGAGTGCGGGGCGGTCACGCGCCAGGCGGGCGACAGGGTCTCACCGGGGGCGAGGCTGGCGGCGCTAGTGGAGCCCAGGGGCTCCACGCTCCAGCCCTCGGGGGCGGTGAGGGTGGCCGTCACGTTGGTGACGGTGCCGCTCTCGGCGTTGCTGACGGTGGAGCGGACGGTCCCGGCCTGGCCGGTGACCAGGGCGCCCTCCACGCTCAGCTGCGGGGTCATGCAGGAGGGCTGGGTCTGTGCGACCCCCAGGTCCTCGACCCGGAAGTTGTCCAGTGAGAAGTCGACCTGCTCGCCGCCCCCCTGGTTCTTGTACAGGCCCACGAAGTACTCCCCGCAGGCGCCCGCCGTGAGCTCCTCGGTGAAGTGGGTGGGGGTGGTCTGCTGCGGGATGTCGGTGGTGTCCAGGTAGGTGTCCACCGGCTCGGTCGCACCCAGGGTGGTGTACCCGGTCACCCAGCTGTAGGCGCCCGCGTCCGTGCTCTCGTAGTCGAAGGAGACGCGGTAGCGGTGCCCGGCCTGGAGCGGCACGGTCTGGGGGACGGTGCGGTAGACCAGGCCCTGGTTCTCCGAGTGGGCCTTGAGGCTCCAGTGCCCGGCGACCACGTCGTCAGTGACCTTGACCCTGCCGTTGGGCGCCGTCCAGCCCCTCTGGGTGTAGGGGGCGTTGAGCGGGGCCAGGACGGTGCGCGGGTCGGTCGAGCCCCCGGCGTTGCCCTTGACGAAGGGCCCCCAGCCCTCGGTGACGTGCTCGAAGTCCTCGAACACGGTGGTCACCGGGCTGGTGGGGGTGGCGGAGGAGGTGTCGGCACCGGGCTGGTTGCCGGTGCCCGCCACGCCCTGGCCGCTGACGGAGACGGACACGTCCCGGCTGGCGGTACCGTGTCCGACCTCCGTCCAGGCGCTGGCCTCGTAGGTGCCCTTGTCCAGGGTCACCTGCTGGCCCAGGGAGCCCGCGCCGGCGTCAATGGCGGCCACGGGGTCGCCCTGGGCGTCCTTGGTGGCGCTCACCGCGCCGGTGGTGGTGTAGGCGTCCAGGCCGGCGTTGAAGCCGGGGTCGGACAGGACCGTCCCGGCCCCCCAGCTGGGCTGGGGCGTGGTGGCGGGGGTGGAGGCGGGGTAGAGGACGAAGGCCGTGGAGGCGTACTGCCCGGCCTCGATACCGTCGTAGGCCGAGGCGGGGATGGTCACGGTGCCGTTGGTGACGGGCAGGTCGGCGACCTTGACCCTGCCGGAGTCGGTCAGGCGGTACAGGGCCAGGGAGGTCTGGTCCTTGTAGCTGTTGGTCAGGGTCCAGGTGGACTCCCCGCCCGCGGGGTTGTAGTAGTACAGGCGGGGGCTGCCCTGGGAGCTGCCGTTGTCCGCCCAGGGCAGCAGGTAGGAGGAGCCGGACAGGACCTGGGCGCCGTCGTAGGTGATCGAGCGTGTCGCGGCCATGTCCGCGGCAATGGTGGAGGCGGCGGCGTCACCGTTGGTCAGGTTGGTGTACGACGTCGTACCCGAGGCGACCGCGCCGTTGGCCAGGGTGTAGGTGTAGGTGGTGCCCCTCTCCCCCGGGGTGGAGGACTGGCTCATAATGCGGCTGGCCTGGAGGAACTTCACCGGCAGGTTGTTGCCCCAGACGTTGGCGTAGAAGGCCTTCTGGTCCTGGTGTCCCGTCCACCCCTCGAACTCCACGATCTGGGGGTAGCCCAGGGCCACGTTGGGGTTCCAGTTGTCCTTGTTGGCGTTGTCGATAAAGCGGATGATCTCGGAGTTCAGGCCCTTGAGCTTGGAGCCGCCGTAGCGCTCGTCGTTGGACCAGTGGGACCAGGTGGAGAAGCGCTCGAACTTGTCCGCCCACTCGCTGCCGACCTCCCAGCCCTGCTGGTTGAGGTCGCGGCCCAGGCGGTCGGCCAGCCACCCGGAGCTGTAGTAGACGTCAATGTAGATCCAGCGGAAGCTGGGGTACTGGGCCAGGGGGAACTGGTCACGCAGCTCCTGGAAGCGCTGGGTCACCTTGCCGCTGCCCAGGTCGTCGCGCTGGTTAATGTAGTAGGAGGGGCCCAGCCAGTCCCAGCCCTTGGAGCCGGTGAAGGCCAGGGAGCCGAACTGCTCGGCGTCGGGGTAGGCCTCGGTGGTATTGACGTGGACCCCGTAGATGGAGTTGCAGTCCCGGGTGGTATCGAAGAGGGTCTTCATGTCCCTCTCCCCGCCAGCGCGCTCGTTAATGTTGTTGCCGTAGTCCGGGTGGGCCGAGTCGTGGCCCTCGGAGGCGTATCCCTTGAGCATGACGCGCTGGCCCAGGCCGTCGGTGGCCAGGCAGACGCGCCTGACGTCGTCGGCGGTACGCAGGAAGGGGTGGGTGGCCTGGGAGGCGAAGTTGAAGGGGATGTGGGTGACGACCCACTTGTGGTTGTCCGCGGCACCGTTCACGCTCTCGGCGATGTCCGCGTAGGCGACGGCGCCGTCCTGCCAGTCCACGCTGCCCGAGCGGTTGGCGTCGGAGGTGAACACGAAGGTGGCGTAGGGCCTGGGCTCGTCGCCGACGGCGTCGGTGGCGGCCGTGGAGCGGTAGGTCCACTGCCCGGCCTGGACGGTCAGGGCCCGGCCGGTGCCGTCGTCGCCAGTCCCCACCACCTGGCGGGTCCACCGGCTGTTGTTCATGCTGGTGGCCCCGCTGGGCTGGTCGGGGGTCGCGTTGGTCTCCATGCCGACGGCGACCTCGGCGGTGTTGACCAGGAGGTAGGCCGACCCGACGGCGGAGGCGTCCGTGGGGGTGTCAGCGGTCACGGTGCCGTAGGCGTCCTGGACCCCGGCCCGGGGGTTGTCGGCGGTGGCGCCCCGGGCCACGCCCGTGGTGGCGGCGGCAAAGGCGGCGCCGGCGTCGTCGGAGGAGACCGACACCAGGGACTGCCCGGGGATCTCCACCGTGTGGCCCCCGGTGAGGCTGGTGATCCGGAAGGTCAGGGTCGGCCGGATGGCCCCGGCGGTTCCGTCGGCCTGCGAGGTGACGGTGTCCACCGAGATCTCCGCGGTGAGGTCGACTCCTCCGTCCAGGGTGACGTCGTAGCGCACCGCGGTCGGCGTCGTGCGGTAGGCCTTGACGTCGGTGACCTGGTGGGCGGTGTCGTCGACCAGGACGCTGGTGACCGTCGAGACGCGCCCGCCCAGGTGGCTCCCGCCGACCTCGTAGCCGGTGACCTGGGGGAAGTCCGTCGCCAGGGTGGCCGTCAGGCCGGGGACGGACAGGTCGACGGTACCGGTCAGGGCGGTGGCCGGCTCCGCGGCGGCGCGCGCGCCCAGGGGTAGGCCCAGGACGAGGGCTCCCAGGAGTGCCAGGGCTCGCGGGCCTCGACCTCGGACGTGGAGAGATGGTCGTTTCATGGGGGCTCCTTCGCCTTCATGCTCGACAGGGGATCGTGTCACGATCGTATCTCTCCCAGCGGAAGATTGTCGAATAGAGACCTGTTAGCTCCGTTTCCGCTCAGAATCGGTCAGTTCTCGGTCTACCACAGCAGGGTCGGGTCGAGCTCGCAGCGTACCGGCTCCTCGCGGTGGACGGAGGCCTCACGCAGGCGCAGACGCAGCATCCCGGCCAGGTCCCGGCCCCGGGAGCGGGGGGCGCGCAGCAGGGCGCGCAGCTGCTCGCCCCGGGACGGCTCTCCCCCGCCCCCGGGAGCGGGCACCGGCCCCAGGACCTCAAAGCCCTGGGCCGCCCCCGCGGCCAGGAGCCGCTCCACGGAGCGCCGGGGCCCGTCGAGGCGGGCGGCCCTCCACGCCGGGGGCAGGTGCAGCCCGGCGCGCTCGGCCAGCTCACGACGGGCGTAACCGGCCTGGTCCCACCGCAGGAGCGCCTGGGCCGCCCCGGGCTCGGGCCCGCCCAGCAGGATGACCCTCGCCCCGGGACGGGCCAGGGCGACGGCGTTGCTCCACAGGCGCAGGGCCTCGCTGGTCGCACCCAGCTCGGGGCGCGCGGACAGGGTGGCGGCGTCCAGCAGCAGGACCGCGCCGTAGCCGCCGGGGGCCGACGGCTCCGCCCCCGGCGTGGCCACCACCAGGCGCGGCTCGTCGTCCACGGTCGCCACCACCCCGTGGTCCTCCCGGGCGCCGGAGACCAGCACGGGCACCCCGGGGAAGGCCCGGCCCAGCTCCTCGCCCGTACGGGCGCTGCCCACGCCCACCATACGCAGGCCGGTGGCCCCGCAGGCGGGGCAGGACCAGTCCCGGGTGCGCCGGGCGCACCACCGGCAGGTGGTGGTCCCGTCCCGGTCCATCCCCAGGGGCCCGGAGCACAGGGCGCAGCGGGCGGCGGCCCGGCAGGCGGCACAGGCCACCACCGGGACGTAGCCGCCGCGGGGCACCTGGACCAGGACCGGCCCGCCGCGCAGGGCCTCACGCAGGGCGCGGTGGGCCAGGGAGGGGACGCGGGCGGCCCCGGAGGCCCCCTCGGCCTCCAGCTCGGGCCCGGGCACCTGGACCCGGGCCACGGCGCGGCGTACCAGGGCCCGGGGGGCCGCGACCTCGCGCGCCCAGCCCGCCTCCACGTAGGACTGGGCCTCCACGCTGCGGGAGTAGCCGGCCAGGAGCAGGCCGCAGCGCTCAGCGCCCGCGCGCAGGGCCACGACGGTACGCGCGTGGGTGTAGGGGGCCCTGGGCTCGTCCAGGCGGTCGTCGCCGTCGTCCCAGACCACGGCCAGGCCCAGGTCCGCCACCGGTGCGAAGGCGGCCGCGCGCGTCCCCACCACGACGCGCGCACGCCCCAGCAGGATCCGCACGAAGGTGCGGTAGCGTCGGCGCGCCCCGTGCTCGGCGCTGAGGACCGCCACCCCCTCGCGGGGGAGCTCCTGGCCCAGGCGCGCCGCGAGGGCCTCGGCCTGGGCGGTGGTGGGCACCAGGACCAGGACGCCCCGGCCCGAGGCCAGCGTCGTACGGGCCGCCTGGGCCAGCAGCTCCTCCCAGGGATCCACCTGGGGCCCGCCGGGCAGCACGCAGGCCACGGCGCGCGGGGCGCCCCCGGCGGCCAGGGCGGCCAGGAAGCCGGGGCCGCCGTCGTAGGCCCGCCAGCCCGTGGGGCTGGGGGCGGGCAGGCCCCAGTCAGGTAGCGCGGGAGGGTCGGCGGCGCGCTCGGTGGCCTCGGCGTCGGCGTGGCGGGCGGGGACGGCCAGGCGCACGACGTCGGCCCGGGTCCCGGCGGCACGCTCGGCCACCGCCTCCACCAGGGTCCGGGTGGCCCGGGTCAGGACCGGCAGGTCGGAGACCACCCGCCGCAGGGGGGCGAGCCTGCCCGCGTGGGTGGTGGTGTCCCCCCGCTCCCACACCCAGCCGTGGATCTCCTGGCCCCCCAGGCGCACCACCACGCGGGTGCCGACCTGGGCGGCGGCGTCCAGGCCGGTGGGGACCAGGTAGTCGAAGGTGCGGTCCAGGTGGGGCACCGGGGAGTCCAGCAGGACGCGGGCCACCGGGTGGGACACCCCGGCCAGGGCCACGGGGCGGCGGGCGGGCGCGGGGGCCGCCAGGAGCACGCCCTGCTGCGCGACCTCGCTGCTCACCGGGGCACCACCACGGGGTCTCAGACGGCGTCGGCCAGGGCCCGGGCCCGGTCCGTGGCCTCCCAGGTGAAGCCGGGGCGGCCGAAGTGCCCGTAGGCGCTGGTGGACCGGTAGACGGGGCGCAGCAGGTCCAGGTCACGGACGATGGCCGCCGGACGCAGGTCGAAGACCTCCTCGATAGCCGCCTGGATGCGCTCCACCGGCACCGTGTGCGTCCCGAAGGTCTCCACGTACAGGCCCACCGGGCGGGAGGAGCCAATGGCGTAGGCCACCTGGACCTCGCAGCGCCGGGCCAGGCCGGCGGCGACGACGTTCTTGGCCACCCAGCGCATGGCGTAGGCCCCCGAGCGGTCCACCTTGGAGGGGTCCTTGCCGGAGAACGCCCCCCCGCCGTGGCGGGCCATGCCCCCGTAGGTGTCCACAATGATCTTGCGTCCGGTCAGGCCCGCGTCCCCGGCCGGCCCCCCGATGACGAACTGGCCCGAGGGGTTGACCAGGACGTCCCCCTCGTCCCAGGCCAGCTCCGTGCCCGCACGGGCCTGGGCCTCCAGGACGGGGCGGATGACCTCCTGGGTGAGGGCCGCGCGCAGCCAGTCCTGGGAGCGGTCGGGGTCGTGCTGGGTGGAGACCACCACCGTGGCCAGGCTCACGGGCCGGTCCCCGTCGTAGCCGACGGTCACCTGGGTCTTGCCGTCAGGACGCAGGCCGGGCACGACGCCGCGCCTGCGGACCTGGGCCAGGCGCTCGGCCAGGCGGTGGGCCAGGTGGATGGGCAGGGGCATGAGCTCGGGGGTGTCGGTGCAGGCGTAGCCGAACATGAGCCCCTGGTCCCCGGCCCCCTGACGGTCCAGCGGGTCGGCGGTGCCGCCCTCGCGCACCTGGAGGGCCTTGTCCACGCCCGCGGCAATGTCCGGGGACTGCTGGCCGATGGACACCGACACCCCGCAGCTGCGACCGTCGAAGCACACGTCCGAGGAGTCGTACCCGATGCGCACGATCTCGCTGCGGACAATGTCGGGGATCTCCACGTAGGCCTCGGTGGTCACCTCCCCGGCCACGTGCACCAGCCCGGTGGTCACCAGGGTCTCCACGGCGACGTGAGCCTGGGGGTCCTGCGTGAGGATGGCATCGAGGATGGCGTCCGAGACACGGTCACAGACCTTGTCGGGGTGCCCCTCGGTGACGGACTCAGAGGTAAAAAGGCGCAGGCTGGAGTTCACGCACGCAGTCTAGCCGGGGGCACCGCCGCCGGTAAGACCCCGGGCGCGAGGGGCCGGGAGGAGGACGGGGCGCGGGCCCCTTTTAGGAGCGCCCGGGCAGGTAGCGGGCCAGGAGGCCGACCAGCGCCTGCGCCACCTGCTGCTTGCTGCCCCGGGCGCGGGCGACCTCGTGGCCCTGGGCGTCCAGGACCACGACGGCGTTGGGGACGTCCCCGAAGCCGAGGTTCTCCCCCACCGCGTTGACCGCCAGCAGGTGGGCCCCCTTGCGCCGGGCCTTGGCCGCCCCGTGGGCCAGGACGTCGCCGTCCTCGTCACCGGTCTCGGCGGCGAAGCCCATGACGACCAGCCCCGCCCGGGGCGGGTCCTGCACGAGCCCGGCCAGGACGTCGGGGTTCTCCACCAGGGTGATCACCGGCGGGGGCTCCTCGGCCGGGCGCTCCCCGCCGCCCTCCGGGACGTCGCCGCGGGGCAGGGCGTGCTTCTTGATCTTGGTCGCCTGGGCCCGGGCGGGCCGGTAGTCGGCCACGGCGGCGGCCATGACCACGGCGTCGGCCTGCGCGGCGGCCTGGCGGACCGCCGCCTCCATCTCCACGGCGGTACCCACCTGCCGGACGCCGACCTGCGCGGGCAGGTCGGCCAGGACATCCTGGCCCACGTAGGCGGCCACCAGGGTGACCCGGGCCCCTGCGCGGGCTGCGGCGGCGGCCAGGGCCACCCCCTGGCGCCCGCTGGAGCGGTTGCCCAGGAAGCGCACCGGGTCCAGGGGCTCGCGCGTGCCTCCCGCGGAGACGACGACGTGGCGCCCCCGGAGGTCCCCTCCCCCTCGGCGTCGGCGTCACTCCCGGCCGGCCCCCCGAGGAGGTCGAGGGCCTGGGCCACGACGTCCTCGGGCTCGGGCAGGCGCCCCACGCCGGAGTCGGCGCCGGTCAGGGGCCCGCTGGCGGGGTCAATGACCCGCAGGCCGCGACGGCGCAGGGTGGCGACGTTGTCCACGGTGGCCGGGTTGAGCCACATCTGGGTGTGCATGGCCGGGGCCAGGACCACCGGGGCGGTCGTGGTCAGGACGGTGGCGGTGAGCAGGTCGTCGGCCCGCCCCGCCGCCAGGCGGGCCAGGAGGTCGGCGCTGGCCGGGGCGACCAGGACCAGCTCGGCCCACTGGCCGACCGCCACGTGCTCCACGGCCTGGGGGTCGTCGAAGAGGCCGGTGGACACCGGGTGGGCGCTCACGGCCGCCAGGGCGGGGGCCCCGATGAACCTCAGGGCCGCCGCGGTGGGGACGACCCTGACCTCGTGGCCGGCCCGGCGCAGCAGGCGCACCAGGGCCGGGGCCTTGTAGGCCGCGATCGAGCCGGACACGCCCAGGACCACGTGCCGCCCCCGTCCCTGGCCGGCACCCGCCTCCGGGCCCCGGGAGCGCGGCTCAGAACCGGACGTCATCGGGGTTGACGGTCCCCCCGTCCACGCCCCCGTCCAGGGAGCCGCCGGAGTCCATGGAGATCGTGATCTCGGGGAACGCGTCGTCCTCCTCGGCGGCCCTGCGCGCGGCCTCCAGCTCGGCGCGACGGGCCCGGGCGGCGTCCCCGGTAATGACCTGGAGCTTGTCCGCGGCGATCTCCCGCAGGGCGACGCTCAGGGGCTTGTCCTCGATGTCGGCGTCCACGAGGGGGCCGTAGAAGTCGAACTGGTTGTCGTTGAGCTGCTGGGTGTAGGAGTTGATCTGCCGTGCGCGCTTGGCGGCCTCCACCACGAGCCCGTACTTGGAGTCGACCTTCTCCAGGAGGTCGTCAATGGGTGGGTTGGTAATACCCTCGGGCTGGGGAGAGGTACCGAGCATGTGCGTTCCTTCCGGGTGTGGGCCGAGCGTGTCGGCAGACGCTGCGTCGGGACAGTCTAGTCCGCCAGGCCCAGGATACGCTCCAGCTCGTCGGTGGCACGCGACACGGTGTCATTGACCACCACCTGGTCGAACTCCCCCTCAGCGGCCAGCTCGGTGCGCGCGGTGGCCAGGCGGCGCCCCTGCTCCTGCGGGGACTCGGTGCCCCGCCCGACCAGGCGGGAGACCAGCTCCTCCCAGCTGGGAGGGGCGATGAAGACCAGCCGGGCACCGGGCATGCGGCGGCGTACCTGCCGCGCCCCGTCCAGGTCGATCTCCAGCAGGGCGGGCCGGCCGGCGTCCAGGCGCTGCTGGACCGGGCGGCGCGGCGTGCCGTAGCGGTGGGCGCCGTGGACCACGGCCCACTCCAGCATCTGCCCGTCCGCGACCAGGCGGTCGAACTCCTCCTCGGAGACGAAGTGGTAGTCGACGCCGTCAACCTCACCGGGGCGGGGGGCGCGGGTGGTGGCCGAGACCGAGACGAACAGATCCGGGTGCCGGCGCCGCAGCTCGGCCACGAGGGTGCCCTTGCCCACCGCGGTGGGGCCGGCGATGACGGTGAGACGGGACGGGGAGGGGACGTCGCTCATGGGACCATCATGGCCCAGCTACCGGGCCCGCGAGCGCGACCGTGCCGGGGGCTGGGACGCCCCCGGCACGGCAGGCTCGGCTGCGGCTCCTAGCCGAAGCGGCGGACGAGCTCGGCACGCTGGTGGGCGCCTAAGCCGCGCACACGCCGGGACTCGGAGATCCCGACCTCCTCCATAATGGTACGGGCCGTGGTGGCGCCCACACGTGGCAGGGACTGGAGGAGGGCGAGGGCCTTCATCTTGCCCAGGACCTCCTCCTGGTCGGCCTGCTCCAGAAAGGCGGAGAGCCTCATTGAGCCCCCCTTGAGCGCCGCTTTCACCTCCGCCCTGCGTGCGCGTGCCGCGGCCGCCTTGGCTAAGGCGTCGGTCCGTTGCTCAGGTGTCAATGTGGGTAATGCCATGACCTGCTCCTTCTCATTGGGTACGGTGGGCCGATACGATGTTAGGTTACGGCCATGTGAGGGGCACCGCATCTCGAGGGCGTGTTTTCGGGACAGGTGGTGAGGCGCTCCACCCGGGGCGCCGAGGACGCCGGGGCTAAGGGCGCCGGGCCAGCGTGTCGGGGGCGCCGGGCCGCGCGGCCCGGCTCAGGGCCGCAGGACGGCGCCCACCCGGGCGGCCTGCCGGGTGGCCTCGGCGCGTATGGCCCCCGGGTGGGGGCCGGCGCTCAGCACGGCGCGGGATGTCGAGGCCAGGACGTGGCGGCGGGCCGCCCCGAAGACGGCCTCCAGCTCGGTGGCGCCGGCCCCCTGGGCGCCCACGCCCGGGGCCAGCAGCGGCCCGCCCACGGCGGCCAGGTCGATCCCCAGGCGCGTGACGGCGTCGCCCACGGTGGCGCCGACCACCAGTCCCACGCTGCCCAGTGTCCCGGCGGCTACCGCGGCGGCGTTGGCCCGGGCCACCCCGGTGGCCACGGCCGCGGCCACCGCCTGCCCGGAGGCGTCGCGGGCGTGCTGGACGCCGGCACCCTCGGGGTTGGAGGTCAGGGCCAGGACGAAGGCGCCCCGGCCGGTGCGCTCCGCCGCCTCCAGGGCGGGGGCCAGGGAGCCCAGGCCCAGGTAGGGCGAGAGGGTGACGGCGTCGGCCGCCAGGGGGGCGTCGTCGGCCAGGTAGGCCTGGGCGTAGCCGGTCATGGTGGAGCCGATGTCCCCGCGCTTGACGTCCAGGACGCACAGGGTGCCGGTCTGGCGCGCGGCGGCCAGGACCTCCTCCAGGACCGCTATGCCGGCGGCCCCGTGGCGCTCGAAGAAGGCGGACTGGGGCTTGAGCGCGGCCACGTGCCCGCCTACCGCCTCGATGGTGCGCAGGGCGAAGTCCCGCAGGCCGGCGGGCGTGTCCGGCAGGCCCCAGTCGGCCAGGAGGGAGGGGTGGGGGTCGATGCCCACGCACAGGGGTCCGTGGGTGTCCATGGCGGCCTCCAGGCGGGCCCCGAAGGGGCGTGGGGGCCGCCCCGGCACGGGCGTGTGGTGTGTCATAGCCATTCCTCCTGCTGGTGTCCTGCGCGTCGGGCGGCGCGGGCGGCGTCGTGCTCCTGGAGGCTGCGGACGGTGTTCCAGTACTCGCTGGGCCGCAGGCGTACCTCAATGGCCTGGACGGCGGCCTGGAGCTCCTGGACGGTGGTGATAATCGGCTTGTCGGCACCGGTGGTGGCGGCGCGGATGGAGTAGCCGTCCGAGCGCGGTCCCTGCCCCTTGGGGGTGTTGACCACCATGTCCACGGCCCCGGACTCGATGAGTCCCACGATCGTCTGCTCCCCGTGGGGGCCCACGCCCTCGCTGAGCTTGCGTACCACGGTGGCGGGGATGCCGTTGCGTCGCAGCACCTGGGCGGTGCCGGTGGTGGCCAGGACGGTGAACCCCAGCTCGGCCAGGCGGGCCACCGGCAGGATGACCGCCCGCTTGTCCCGGTCGGCCACGGAGACGAAGACCGTGCCCTCACTAGGCAGGCCGCCGTAGGCCCCTGACTGGGACTTGGCGAAGGCCCGGGGGAAGTCCACGTCGTAGCCCATGACCTCGCCGGTGGAGCGCATCTCCGGGCCCAGGAGGGTGTCGACCACCCGGCCGTCGGGGGTGCGGAAGCGCTTGAAGGGCAGCACCGCCTCCTTGACCGCGATGGGGTCGAGGGGGTCGGAGGCGGCGGCGTCGTCGGCGGGCAGGAGGCCGTCTGCCCTCAGTGAGGCGATCGAGGAGCCGGCCATGAGCAGGGCGGCGGCCTTGGCCAGCTGGACCCCGGTGGCCTTGGAGACGAAGGGCACCGTGCGGCTGGCCCGGGGGTTGGCCTCGATGACGTAGAGGGTGTCGCTCATGAGGGCGAACTGGATGTTGATCAGCCCGCGTACCCCCACCCCGGCGGCAATGGCCTGCGTGGAGCGGCGGATCCGGGCGATCTCGGTGTCCGACAGGCTCATGGGGGGCAGGACGCAGGCGGAGTCCCCGGAGTGGATGCCGGCCTCCTCAATGTGCTCCATGACCCCGCCCAGGAACAGCTCGGTGCCGTCGTAGAGGGCGTCGACGTCGATCTCGACGGCGTCGTCCAGGAAGCGGTCAATGAGCAGCGGGCCGGTGCCGTAGGCGCCCCCGGGCTCGGCGGCGGCGCGGTGCAGGTAGTCCGTCAGGCCCGTCACGTCGTAGACGATCTCCATGCCGCGCCCGCCCAGCACGTAGCTGGGGCGTACCAGGACCGGGAAGCCGATGGAGCGGGCCACCGCCAGGGTCTGCTCGTCGCTGCGGGCGGTGCCGTGGGCGGGGGCGGGCAGGCCGGCGCGCTCCAGGACCACGCCGAAGAGCTGGCGGTCCTCCGCGGCGTCAATGGCCTGCGGGCTGGTGCCCAGGACGGGTACGCCCGCGGCCTGGAGGCGTGCGGCCAGGGACAGGGGGGTCTGCCCGCCGAGCTGGACCACCATGCCGGCCACGGGTCCCGCGGCCAGCTCGGCCTCGTAGACCTCCATGACGTCCTCGAAGGTCAGCGGCTCGAAGTAGAGCCGGTCGGAGACGTCGTAGTCGGTGGAGACGGTCTCGGGGTTGCAGTTGACCATGACGGTCTCGTAGCGGTGCGCCAGGGCCATGGTGGCGTGGACGCAGGAGTAGTCGAACTCGATGCCCTGGCCGATGCGGTTGGGGCCGGACCCCAGGATAATGACGGCCTCCCGCTCGCGCGGGGCGACCTCGGTCTCGGTGTCGTAGCTGGAGTAGTGGTAGGGGGTGCGGGCGGCGAACTCCGCCGCGCAGGTGTCCACGGTCTTGTAGACCGGGCGCAGGCCGAAGGCGTGGCGGACCTCACGGACCGTGTCCTCCCCTATGCCCCGCAGCTCGGCGACCTGGGCGTCGGAGAAGCCGTGTCGCTTGGCCCGGGCCAGCACCTGGGGGGTCAGGGCGGGGGCGGCGGCGACGTCCTCGGCGACCTCCTGGAGCAGGAGCATCTGGTCCAGGAACCAGGGGTCGATGCCGGTGGCCCGGGCCAGCTCGGCCACACCGGCCCCCCCGCGCAGGGCCCGCTGGACCTCCAGGAGGCGGTGCTCGGTGGGCGTGGCCGCGCGCCTGACCAGGTCGGCGGTCTCCTGGGGTGTGGGGGCGGGGCCGGACCAGGAGAGGACGGAGCCCTTCTTGTCAATGGAGCGCATGGCCTTCTGGAGGGCCTCGGTGAAGGAGCGGCCGATGGCCATGGCCTCGCCCACGGACTTCATGGTGGTGGTCAGGGTGGGGTCGGCCCCGCGGAACTTCTCGAAGGCGAAGCGGGGGACCTTGACCACCACGTAGTCCAGGGTGGGCTCGAAGGAGGCCGGGGTGGAGCCGGTGATGTCGTTGGGGATCTCGTCCAGGGTGTAGCCCACGGCCAGGCGGGCGGCGATCTTGGCGATGGGGAAGCCGGTGGCCTTGGAGGCCAGGGCCGAGGAGCGCGAGACCCGGGGGTTCATCTCGATGACCACGACGCGGCCGCTGGCCGGGTCCACGGCGAACTGGATGTTGCAGCCGCCGGTGTCCACCCCGACCTCGCGTATGACGGCGATGCCGATGTCGCGCAGGCGCTGGAGCTCCCGGTCGGTCAGGGTCAGGGCGGGGGCCACGGTGACGGAGTCCCCGGTGTGCACGCCCACGGGGTCCACGTTCTCTATGGAGCACACCACCACCACGTTGTCGGCGGTGTCGCGCATGAGCTCCAGCTCGTACTCCTTCCAGCCCAGGATGGACTCCTCCAGGAGCACCTCGGTGGTGCGCGAGTCGGCCAGGCCCTGGCCGGCGATGCGCTCCAGGTCGGCCTCGTTGTAGGCGATGCCGCTGCCCAGGCCCCCCATGGTGAAGGAGGGGCGCACCACCACCGGGTAGCCGCCCAGCTCCCTCACCCCCTGGCGGCACTGCTCCATGGTGCGGGCGATGACGGACCGGGCCACCTGGGCCCCGCAGCGCTCGACGACGGCCTTGAACTCCTCCCGGTCCTCCCCGGCGTTAATGGCCGCCGCCGAGGCTCCAATGAGCTCCACGCCGTAGCGCTCCAGGACCCCGGACTCGGCCAGGGCCACGGCCGTGTTGAGGGCGGTCTGCCCGCCCAGGGTGGGCAGCAGGGCGTCGGGGCGCTCCTTGGCGATAATGGCGGTGACGGTCTGGGGGGTGATGGGCTCCACGTAGGTGGCGTCGGCCACGTCGGGGTCGGTCATAATGGTGGCCGGGTTGGAGTTGACCAGGATCACCCGGATGCCCTCGGCCCGCAGGACGCGGCAGGCCTGGGTGCCGGAGTAGTCGAACTCGCAGGCCTGGCCGATGACAATGGGCCCGGAGCCGATGACCAGGACCGAGGAGATGTCGGGGCGGCGGGGCATGTCAGCTCTCCTCGGGGTCGGTGGTACCAGGGGCGCCGGCGGGGCCAGTGGGGGTGGCGGGGCCGGGCGTGGCCGGGGCGGAGGCACCAGCGGTGCCGCCGGGGGCGGTCGGCGTGGCCGGGGCGGGGCCGGTCGGGGTGGCGCCGCCCGCGCGCCCGGCCCGGGGCCGGGGGTGGGCGCGCATGAGGGCGACGAACCGGTCGAACAGGTGCTCGGCGTCGTGGGGGCCCGCGGCGGCCTCGGGGTGGTACTGCACGGAGAAGGCCGGCAGGTCCAGGGCGCGCAGCCCCTCCACGACGCCGTCGTTGAGGCCGACGTGGCTGACCTCGACGCGCCCGTAGCGTCCGTGGTCGTAGGGCGCCACCGAGGGGGCGTCCACCGGGGCGTCCACCGCGAAGCCGTGGTTATGGGCGGTGATCTCCACCCGCCCGGTGGCCCGGTCGAGGACCGGCTGGTTGACGCCGCGGTGGCCGTAGGCCAGCTTGTAGGTCCCGTACCCCAGGGCCCGCCCCAGGAGCTGGTTGCCCAGGCAGATCCCGAAGAAGGGAATGCGCTCGTCCAGGACCCCGCGCAGCAGCTCGACCTCGTCCACCGCCGCCCCGGGGTCCCCGGGGCCGTTGGAGAAGAAGACCCCGTCGGGGTCCACGGCCAGGACGTCGGCCAGGGTGGAGGACTGGGGCAGGACGTGGACGCGCACGCCGCGCTCGGCCATCTGCCAGGGGGTGCGGTTCTTGACCCCCAGGTCAATGGCCGCCACGGTGGCCACCGGCTCCCGGCCGGCGAAGGCGCCGGAGGGCTCCACGACGTAGGCCCGGGGCGTGGAGACCTCGGCGGCCAGGGCCGCCCCGGTCATGGGCGGGGCGGAACGCACCAGGTCCAGGCACACGTCCAGGGCCGCCCGCGAGGGGCCGCCGGGGTCAGCGGCCCCGGCGGGCAGGGCCGCCCCGGAGAAGATCCCGGCGCGCATGGCGCCGCGCTCGCGCAGGTGGCGGGTCAGGGCCCGGGTGTCCACCTCGCACAGGCCCACCACGCCCTGGGCGTCCAGCTCGTCCTCCAGATCGCGGCGGGCGCGCCAGCTCGAGGCCCGGCGGGCGGGGTCGCGCACCACGAAGCCGGCCACCCAGACGCGGCCGGACTCGGGGTCCTCGTCATTGACCCCGGTGTTGCCGATGTGGGGGGCGGTCATGACCACGATCTGGCGGTGGTAGGAGGGGTCGGTGAGGGTCTCCTGGTAGCCGGTCATGCCGGTGTTGAACACGACCTCGCCAATGGTGCGGCCCGTGGCGCCGTAGGCGCTGCCGACCAGTACGTAGCCGTCCTCCAGGACCAGCAGGGCCGGGCCGCGGCGGCTCACGCCTCCTCCCGCGCCACCGGCTCGCCCGCCAGGACGGTGGGGCGGCCGTGCAGGAAGGTGGCCACCACCTGCCCGGGCAGCTCCATGCCCGCGTAGGGGGTGTTGGCCGAGCGGGTCCACTGGGCGCGCGGGTCCACGGTGCGGCGCACACCGGGGTCCACCAGCGTGATATTGGCCGGCGCCCCCACCTCGAGCCCCTGGCCCTGGTCGGTCAGGCGGCCGATGCGGGCAGGGGCCGAGGACATGACCCGGGCCAGGTCGCGCCAGGTCATGCGCCCGGGGGCCACCATGGTCTCAATGAGCACGCTCAGGGCCGTCTCCAGGCCGGTCATGCCGAAGGCGCCCGCCGCCCACTCGCAGTCCTTGGACTCCAGGGGGTGGGGGGCGTGGTCGGTGCCCACCACGTCGATGGTGCCATCGGCCAGGGCGGCGCGCACCGCCTCGACGTCGGCGGCCGTGCGCAGCGGCGGGTTGACCTTGTACAGGGGCGAGTAGGAGCGGGCCAGCTCGTCGGTCAGCAGCAGGTGGTGGGGGGTGACCTCGGCGGTGACGTCAATGCCGCGGGCCTTGGCCCAGCGGATAATGTCCACGCTGCCAGCGGTGGACAGGTGGCACACGTGCAGGCGGCTCCCCACGTGCCCGGCCAGGAGCACGTCGCGGGCGATGACGGACTCCTCGGCCACGGCCGGCCAGCCGCGCAGGCCCAGCTCGGCGGAGACCGCCCCCTCGTGCATCTGGGAGCCCTCGGTCAGGCGCGGGTCCTGGGCGTGCTGGGCGATGACGCCGTCGAAGGCCTTGACGTACTCCAGGGCGCGACGCATGAGGACGGGGTCGGCCACGCACCTGCCGTCGTCGGAGAAGACCCGCACGCGGGCGGCGCTATGGGCCATGGCGCCCATGTCGGACAGGTGGCGTCCCTCCAGGCCCGCGCTCACGGCGCCCACGGGGTGGACGTCCACCCAGCCGGCCTCCCGCCCCAGGCGCAGCACCTGCTCGACCACCCCGGCGCTGTCCTGCACCGGGGTGGTATTGGCCATGGCGAACACGGCCGTGTAGCCGCCCACGGCGGCGGCCCGGGTGCCGGTGAAGACGGTCTCGGCCGACTCCCCCCCGGGCTGGCGCAGGTGGGTGTGGATGTCCACCAGGCCGGGCAGGGCCACCAGGCCGTCCAGGTCGTGGCGCACCGTGCCCGCGGGCGCCTGGGCGGCGGCGTCGGGGCCGATCGCCGCAATACGGCCGTCGGCGGTCAGGACGTCGGCGGGGTCCTCGCCGTAGGGGCGGACCCCGGTCAGGAGGTGGGCGGTCACAGCTGGTTCCCTTCGTCAGCCAGGAGGAGGTAGAGGGCGGCCATACGCACCGACACGCCGTTGCCGACCTGCTCGATGACGCGCGAGCGCGGGTCGTCGGCGGCCTCGGCGGTGATCTCCAGGCCGCGGTTCATGGGCCCGGGGTGCATGACAATGGCGTGGTCGGGCATGGCCCGGCGCCGGGTGAGGTCCAGGCCGTAGGCGCGCGAGTACTCGTCGGGGCTGGGGAAGAACCCCCCGCCCGCCGCGCTCATGCGCTCACGCTGGACGCGCAGCATCATGACGGCGTCGGGCCGGACGGCCTGGATGGTGGCGTCCAGGTCGTAGGAGACCGAGCAGGTCCAGTTCTCCATGCCCACCGGCAGGAGGGTGGGCGGGGCCACCAGGGTGACCCGGGCGCCCAGGGTGGTCAGCAGGTCCACGTTGGAGCGGGCCACGCGCGAGTGCAGCACGTCACCGACGATGACGACCTCGGCCCCGGCCAGGTCCCGCCCCTGGGGGGCGGGGCTGCCGTCGCCCGCCCCGGTGCCGGGGACGTACCAGCGGCGCAGGGTCATGGCGTCCAGGAGCGCCTGGGTGGGGTGCTGGTGGGTGCCGTCCCCGGCGTTGAGGACGGGGACGTTGATCCACCCGGCGTGGGCCAGCAGGTGGGCGGCCCCGCAGGCGCGGTGGCGGATGACGACGGCGTCGGCCCCCATGGCCATAATCGTCTGGGCGGTGTCCTTCAGGGACTCCCCCTTGGAGACGCTCGAGCCCTTGGCGGAGAAGTTCATGACGTCGGCGCTCAGGCGCTTGGCGGCCGCCTCGAAGGACAGGCGGGTGCGGGTGGAGTCCTCGAAGAAGAGGTTGACCACCGTCCTGCCGCGCAGGGTGGGCAGCTTCTTGACGGCGTGGCGCTGGGTGGCGGCCATGGCCTCGGCGGTGTCCAGGACCATGACGGCCTCGTCGTGGGTCAGGTCCCTGGCGCTGAGCAGGTGCCTCATCGGGTGGCCTCCCGGGGGTCGGTGGCGGGCAGGATGGTGACCGAGTCGGCCGGGGCCCCGAGCTCGGTCAGGGCGACGACGACCTTCTCGGAGCGCGACGTCGGCAGGTTCTTACCCACGTAGTCGGCGCGGATGGGCAGCTCCCGGTGGCCGCGGTCCACCAGGACGGCGAGCTGGACGGCGCGGGCCCGCCCGATCGAGCCCAGGGCGTCCAGGGCGGCGCGGATGGTGCGCCCGGAGTACAGGACGTCGTCGACCAGGATGACGGTCCGCCCGTCGATACCGCCCTCGGGCACCCAGGTGGGCCGGGGCACGCGGATGGGGTGGCGTCCCAGGTCGTCGCGGAACATGGTGATGTCCAGGGTGCCCACGGGCACGGCCGGGGCGGCCGGGGCGGCGGTGGCGCCCGACGCCGCGGCCTGGCTGGCGGTGGCCAGGGCGCGTGCCAGGCGCTGGGCCAGGGGCACGCCGCCGCTGGGGATCCCCATAATGACCAGGTCGCTGACACCCCGGTTGCGCTCAATGACCTCGTGGGCGATCCGCAGCAGGGAGCGGGCGACCTCCGGCTCCCCCAGGATCCTCTTGCCCTCCGGCGGTGCGCTCCCGACGTCTGACAGCTCGGCCATCCCTGGCCTCCTTCCCCGCCTCTCAGGACGGACTTAAAGGGCGTGTGCCAGGGGTCAGGCTACCGCGACCTGGTCCGCTGCGCGCGCCGGAGCGGCGGGGGCGGTGCCGGTGGCGCCGGCGCGGCCGCCTCGGCCCCGCGCCGGCGCCACCTGGTGGGCTACGGGCCGCCCCTGGGCCGCGCGGGCGCTCAGTAGGTCGTACGCGCGTCCCTGGGTCCAGGACCGCCGTGCCCCCGGGCGCTCAGGCGTAGGGGACCTGGGGCCCGGTCCCGGTGCCCAGGGCGCGGATCCTGGCGATCAGGACAATGTGCACGACCAGGAGCACGATCCCGGCGACGGCTGTCGCGGCCAGCATGGCGTCCCCCGAGGAGCGGCTGTCCTCGTAGAGCCCGATGGTGAAGATAATCATGACCGCCGGTACGCCCTGGAGGACGGAGACGGTCAGAAGGCCGCCCATGAGGCCTCCTGCACCGGCCCAGTGCGCGGGCTGCCGCCCCGCGCCGGCGGCCCTCACGCACGCCGTCAGGGCCAGGCCGAAGGAGACGGCCCAGGCCAGGAAGACCGCCGGGGGCACGACAAGGATGCTCAGGACAATAAACATCCCGGTGGCGAACGTGGCGCCTCTCGACCCGGAGCCGCCGGTAACGGCCATGAGGACCATGCCCAGCACGGTCAGATCCTGGATCACGACGGAGACGGTCCCGGTGACCACCGCCCCCAGCCCCAGCCCGCGGGTGGTCCGTCTGCCCCTCTCGGCGACCTCCTCGGGGCTGGGCGGGGCCACGAGCACGTACGGCTGCACGTAGGGGACCCCGCCGGGGCCGTAGGGACCGGGCCGCCCGTAGGCAGGCGGCGTCGGTAGGTGATAGGCCGTGCCGGGAGACGGTGAGCCGGGGGCGGCGTAGGCAGGTGGCGTGCCCGTGTAGGGCTCGACGGCGTTGTACGGGCTGGCGGCGGGAGAGCGGGACGCGGTTCCGTAGGCGCCGGGCTCGTACGGTGACGGGGACTGTCCCATGCTTCAGCTCCTTGGGGACGTACGCCGCCCTTAGGCGGCAGGACGGGGGCTACGGGGACAGCCTAGACGCTGACCGGCCGGCCCGTACGCCGCCCCGGGTCAGTGGTGGCCGGCGAGCAGCTGCGCCAGGCTGAGCGGCCGGCGCCCGGTGAGGCGCTCGACGTCGTCCGTCACGCGGTCGAGGGCACCGGAGGCGATGGCGGTGTAGGTGGACACCCAGGCGTCGACCTCCCAGTCGGGGGCGCCGTAGACCGAGCGGGAGGCGTAGGCCTCCTCAAGGGTCTGCTCACGGTAGACGGTGGGCCGGCCGGTGGCCCTGGTGATGACGGCGGCGGCCTCGGCCAGGGTGAGGGCCTCGGGGCCGGTGAGCTCGTAGACGGCGCCGTCGTGCCGGCGGTCCCCGGCGACGAGGTCGCCGATGACGGCGGTGGCGGCCCGGGCGACGTCGGCCCGTGCCACCGCGCCCACGCGCCCCTGCCCCGCGGGCCCGGCGATGACCCCGTCGACGGCGAGCTCGGGGAGGAAGTCGGCGTAGAAGGAGTCGCGCAGGAGGGTGAAGCCCACTCCCGAGGCGCGCAGGTGCTCCTCGGTGGCCCAGTGGGTGCGCGCCAGGGTGAAGACGGCGTCCGGCGCGGCACCAAGGAAGCTCGTGTAGACGACGTGACGCACCCCGGCGGCCGCGGCGGCGTCAATGAAGGTCCGGTGCTGGGTCAGGCGGTCGGCGGACTCGGAGGCCGAGACCATGAGGAGGACGTCGACGCCTGCCAGGGCGGCGGTGGCGGCCTGGTAGTCACCGTAGGTCGCCACGGCGACGTCCTCGGCCCACCCCGGGGCGCGGGAGGCGTCACGCACCACGAGCCGGGGGGCCGGTCCCTTGGCCCGCAGCTGCTCGGCGACCGCACCACCGACCTTCCCCGTGGCGCCGGTCACCGCGACCAGGGGTGATGGGGACTCGTGCTGGGGCAGGCTCATGCGGGCTCCTGTCGGGGGCTGAACGAACAAGGTCCTGGGGTGGCAACAAGGGGACGCACCGCCGTTATTCCCCTCCCGCGGGGCTGGCGACCCGTGTGGCCGGCGCCCTTAGCGCAGGGTGTCGGCCAGGTCGCCGATACGCCCCAGCAGCCCGGCCAGGAAGCGCGGGGAGTCGTCGGTGGAGAGCATCCTGGCCAGGGTCAGGGCCTCGTCCACGGCCACCGGGACGTCCACGTCGTCGTTGTAGACGATCTCCCAGGTGGCGACCCGGGCGATGGCCCGGTCCACGGCCGGCATGCGCTCCAGGACCCAGCCCTGGGCGTAGGTCTCGATGGTCTCGTCCACGTCCACCAGGTGGTCGGCCACGCCGGCGAGGATCTGCCGGGTGTAGGCGGGGGCCTGGGTGTGGTTGGCGGAGAAGACGGCGCGCTCGGCGGCCAGGGCGCGCAGGCGCCCGGCCGGGCCCGCGTCGGCCTCCTGCCCGGGCTCCCCGGACAGGTCCTCGGCCTGGCCGCCCGCCAGCAGTCCCCGCTGGTCGGCCTCGAAGAGGACCTCGACGGCACGGCGCCGGGCCTTGGTCCGGGCCGTGACCGGGTGCTTGACGGGACGGGTGCCAGCCCGCGCGGGGCCGGTGGGCTGCTGGGAGGGCATTAGTCCGTGACGCGGGAGATGTAGGAGCCGGAGCGGGTGTCGACCTTGACCCGGTCCCCGGTGTTGAGGAACAGGGGGACCTGGATCTCGGCGCCGGTCTCCAGGGTGGCGGGCTTGGTACCGGCGTTGGAGCGGTCGCCCTGGAGGCCCGGCTCGGTGTGGGAGACGGTCAGCACGACGGCGGCCGGCAGCTCCACGAACAGGACGGTCTCGTCGTGGAAGGCCACGATGACGTCCTGGTTCTCCAGCAGGAAGCGGGCGGCGTCGCCCACGGTGTCACCGGGGACGTAGATCTGGTCGTAGGACTTGACGTCCATGAACACGTAGTCGTTGCCGTCCTTGTACAGGTACTGCATGTCACGGCGGTCCACGGTGGCGGTCTCGACCTTGAGGCCGGCGTTGAAGGTCCTGTCCACGGTCTTGCCGCTCAGGACGTTCTTGATCTTGGTGCGCACGAAGGCGGGGCCCTTACCCGGCTTGACGTGCTGGAACTCAACCACCTGCCACAACTGGCCCTCAAGGTTGAGAACCAGGCCGTTCCTCAGGTCGTTCGTCGTTGCCACGAGCGGTTTCCTCACTGTCGCGTTGCGTCTGGGACGCGCTGATCCTACCGCGCCCGGGCCCGGGGCCCGGGTGGGCCAGGGGTGAGTGTGCTCCCACCTCACATCCCCGCGCAGGGGTGGCGGGCGCTCATTACCTCGCGGGCGGCGCGCGCCCCGCGCAGGGCGGTGATGGTGGCCAGGCGCTCCTCGGCGTAGGGCAGGGAGACGGTGCGCAGGTAGTCCACCAGCACGTCCTGGCCCTGCTCCTCCAGGGCGGCGATGAGGCTGCGGATGTCGTCGGGGTGGCGGTTCTGGCTCATCTTGGCCTTGCCCCGCACCCGCTCCGTGTCCACGGACACCACCACAATGGCCCGGGCCATGCGCTCGAGCTTGTCCTGCCCCACCGGCTCCAGGCAGTCCCCGTCACCCATGTGGTGGGTCAGGGCGCTGGCCGCCTGGAGGGCCGCCTGGGGGCTGGCGTCGACGTTGACGGCCCCGCTGACGTGCAGGGTGATGTAGTCCCAGGTGGGGACGTTGGGCTTGACCTTGTTGGTGGCGTACCAGTGCGGGGAGACGTAGGCGTCGGCCTCGTCGAGGATGACCAGGCCCGGGGCGGTGACGGGCGTGCGCGCCTGGGGGTTGTTGCGCACCAGGTGGGTGACCAGGCGCCCGCGCTCCTTGTCCAGGTAGAAGGGCACGAAGGTGGCCTCCGGGCCGAAGTCGTGGACGGTCACGAGGTTACCGGCGCGCGGGTGCTCCAGGAGGGTGCGGGCGTAGTCCTCGGGGAGCTCGAAGTGGCGGGGGACGTACATCAGGGCTGCCTCCTTAGGACGACCTTCTCGCGGACCAGCTGGGCGGTGCGGCTGGCCGACAGCCCGGTGGTGTCCACCATGGCATCGGCCAGGTCGCGGCACAAGGCCTCGCGCTGACGCAGGAGGGTGACGAAGGTCCTATGCACCGGCCCCAGGGCCACCGAGCGCGGGGCGTCGAGGCCGTTACGGCGTGCCAGGGACCGCGCCTGCGCGGTCAGGGCGACCACCGTCCCGCCCCGGGCGCGCAGGGCGTCGAGCGCCCGGAGCACCGCGGGGCTGGTCAGGCAGCCTGAGCCCAGGGCCAGGGCGTCACCGGGGCGCGCGCCCTCCAGGAGCTCGACGGCGGCCCGGGCCTCGGCCTGCCGGTAGACCTCCTCGGCCACGACCACGTGGGCCAGGGCGGGGTCCACCGCGAGCCTGGCGGCGGTGACGGCCTCCAGGTCGCGGCAGCGGGCCCCGGGCGCGACGAGCTCGGCGGCCACGGACCGGCACCCGGCCCCCGGCGGCCCAATGAGGACGAGCGCGCCCCGGATCCCGGAGCCCCGGGGCACGTCCTGGGGCGCCTCCCCGGGCGCCTCTCCGGGCACGTCCTGGGGCGCCTCCCGGTCCCCGGCGCCTCCCCTCCCCCCGCCCCTCCTGGCGCCGGTCGGGGCGGTAAGGTCGCCGGTCGGGTCGCTCACGGCCTGCTCACGGCCTCGTGGGCGGCCCGCAGCAGCTCCTCCCCGGGGGCGTCCAGGCGCACGGGGCGGGCCACGGCGTCAAGCAGGACCAGGCGCAGACGCCCGGAGCGGACCTTCTTATCGCTCATCATGGCGGCGTGGAGCTCCTCCCAGCACCCGGCCCCCTGCGGGAAGGACACCGGCAGGCCCACGGCCACCATGGCCCGGCGGTGCAGGTCCAGGGCGGCGGCGTCCAGGCGGCCCAGGCGGTGGGAGACCTCGGCGGCGTAGACGCAGCCCACGGCCACGGCCTCACCGTGGCGCCACCGGTAGCCGGTGACCTTCTCCACGGCGTGGGCGTAGGTGTGCCCGTAGTTGAGGATCTCCCGCAGCCCGGACTCGGTCAGGTCCCGGCCCACCACGGCCGCCTTGACGGCCACCGCCCGGGCCACGAGCTCGGCCAGGGCCGGCGAGCCCGCGGCCAGGACGTCGGGGTCGGCCAGGACCTGCTCCAGGACGACGGGGTCGGCTATGAGGCCGCACTTGACGACCTCCCCCGCCCCGGCGCGCAGCTCGGGCAGGGGCAGGGTGTCCAGGGTGGCCAGGTCGCACACCACGCCGGCGGGCGGGTGGAAGGCCCCCACGAGGTTCTTGCCCGCGGCGGTGTCGATACCGGTCTTGCCCCCGACGGCGGCGTCGACCATGGCCAGCAGGGTGGTGGGCACCTGGACCACGGGCACGCCCCGCAGCCAGGTGGCCGCGGCCAGGCCCGCCAGGTCCGTGGTCGCCCCCCCGCCCAGGCCGACGACGCAGCCGTCGCGCCCCATGCGGAAGCGGCCCAGGGCCTCCCAGACCTCCTCCAGGACGCCCACGGTCTTGCAGGCCTCCCCGGCGGGGACCTCAATGCGGGTGGCGCGCAGCCCGAGCCCCTCCAGGAGGGCCTCGTGGTGCTCGGCGGCCCCACGCAGCACCGGGGGGTGGACGACGGCCACGCCCCCGGCCCCGCCCCCCCGGGCGCGCGTGACCGCGCAGGTGACCTGGGCGCCCAGGTCGCGGCCAATGAGGACCTCGTAGGGCCGGGCCCCCCCGACCGGGAGGCGCACGGTCTGCCCGCCCCGCAGCCGGTCGAGCTCCCGGGGGTGGTCATCCAGGGTGGGGACGCGGTCGGTCCCGGGCCCGGCGGGCGGCACGGCGGCTGGCCGGGCGGCCGGGCTGGTGGGCGGTCGGGCAGCCGGCCGGGCGACCGGGGACAAGGCGGACGGGCGAGCAGCCGGACGGGCAGGCGGGGACGTGACCGGGGACGGGGTGGCCGGCGCACCCGACGGGGGCCGGAGGGTCCCGGGCCCGGCGGGCGAGGGCCGCGTGCGGCCCGTGGCCACGGCCAGGGCGCTGGCCGCCCGCCCGGGCTCGGCCCCCAGGGTGACCAGGACCAGGGCGGCGACCTGCTCGGGGCTCAGGCCGTCGGTGGGGACCGTGTGGGTGGCCACGGCGGCGTACAGGGGGGCGCGCTGCCGGTAGAGGGTCTCCATGCGCGCCAGGACCCCGGCGGCGGTGTCCTGCGCCCCCTGGCTGGCGGCCTCGGCGGTGTCGGAGTCGGCCCCGGCGCAGCGGCCCGCCATGAGAGGCCGGCCGCTACCGTCACCCACGTGGCGGGCGGCGGTGGCGGGCGCGGCCAGGAGGTAGACGACCGTGCGCCCGGCCAGCAGGGCCCGGTTGGCCGGGCGCAGGACGGCGCCGCCCCCCAGCGCCAGCACGCCCTGGGCGTGCTGAGGGGAGGTCAGGACGGCACGCATGGCCTGCTCCTCGCGGTCCCTGAAGCCCTCCTCCCCCTCGGCGTCAAAGATCTGGGGGATCGTCAGGCGCGCCCGGCGCCGGATCTCGGCGTCGGTGTCAGTGACCTGCACCCCCAGGGCCGTGGCCAGGAGGCGTGCCACCGTGGTCTTCCCGGCCCCGGGCAGGCCCACCAGGACCAGCGGCAGGTGCTCGGCGGCGACGCTCACGCGGGGCTTGCGGTAGGGGTAGCGGCTCATGGTGCTCCTTAGCGGTGGGACCCGGCGGGGGGCGGCTCAGGCGTCCCAGCTGGTGCGCCGGGCGCAGTGCTCCAGGTAGGAGCGCAGGTTGCGGCGGGCCTCGCCCAGGCTGTCCCCGCCGGTCTTGTCCATGAGGGCGTCGGCCAGGACCAGGGCGGTCATGGCCTGCACGATCACCGACCCGGGGACGACGGCGGTGGTGTCGGAGCGCTGGTGGACCGCGGTGGCCGGCCGGCCGGTGGCCAGGTCCACGGTGCGCAGGGCGCGGGGCACGGTGGAGATGGGCTTGTAGGCCACCCGCACGCGCACGTCGGCGCCGTTGGACATGCCGCCCTCGATGCCGCCCGCGTGGTTGGCGGCCCGCTGCACGGTGCCGGGACCCAGGTGGAGGATCTCGTCGTGGGCGACGCTGCCGCGCAGCCCCGCCTGCGCGAAGCCGTCGCCGATCTCCACGCCCTTGACGGCCTGGACGCCCATGAGGGCGGCGGCCAGGCGGGCGTCCAGGCGCCGGTCGGCGGAGGCGTAGGTGCCCAGGCCCACCGGGACGCCGGTGGCGATGACCTCCACGACGCCGCCCAGGGTGTCCCCGTCCTTCCTGGCGGCGTCGATCTGGGCGACCATGGCGGCGCTGGTGGCGGGGTCGGTGCAGCGTACCGGGTCGGCGTCGAGCCTGTCGGTGTCGGCGGGCACGGGGGCCGGGACGTGCGGCGGGAGGGTGACGGTGCCGACCTGGACCACGTGGGAGACCAGGGCGATCCCGGCGACCTGGTCCAGCAGGGCCTCGGCGACGGCGCCCAGGGCCACCCGGGCGGCGGTCTCCCGGGCGGAGGCCCGCTCCAGGACCTCACGGGCGTCGGGCAGGTCGTACTTCAGGACGCCGGCGAGGTCGGCGTGCCCGGGGCGGGGCCTGGTCAGGGGCCGGTTGCGGGCGACCTCGCGCGCCTCCCCCCTGCCGGCGTCGCGGGCCAGGACCGCGGGGTCCACCGGGTCCACGCTCATGACGTCCACCCACTTGGGCCACTCGGAGTTGCCAATGACCATGGCCAGGGGGCTGCCGATGGTGCGCCCGTGACGCAGGCCGGACAGGATGGTCAGCTCGTCGCGCTCAAAGCCCTGGCGGGCCCCCCGGCCGTGCCCCAGGCGCCGTCGGGCCAGGGCGGTGCGCACCGTCTCGGTGGTGAGCGACACGCCCGCGGGCAGTCCCTCCATGACGGCGGTCAGGGCCTGGCCGTGGGACTCCCCGGCAGTCATCCATCGCAGCATGGGACGATCATCCCATACCCGGGGTGCCCGTCACGGCCTAGGCGTCCGGCCCGGCCACGTCGGCGGCCACCTCGGCACCCCGGCCCTCCCCCAGGGCGTGGAGCAGCGCGGCGCGCATGGGCCCCAGCCGGGGGGTCCGTCCGGTCATGAGCTGGACCTGGGGCGCGGCCTGGTGCAGGAGCATGAGCCAGCCCGGGGCCACGACCCCACCCCCGGCCTGCCAGGTGGCGGCCAGGGCCGTGGGCCAGGGGGCGTAGACCACGTCGAGCAGGGCCCCTGGACGCGGTCTGCCGCCCAGGGCCCGCGCCAGGGGGGCACCCAGGGTGTCGGCGGCGTGGGCGGGCAGGGTGGAGACCACCAGGTCGGCCGCCGCCAGCTCGTGGGCCACCGCGGCGTCGGAGGCCGGCTCCCCCGGGGACCAGGTGAGGGTGCGGATCCCCAGGCCCATGCGGTGGGCGGCCGCCGCGGCGCGCCCGGGGCCGGCGTGACGGCGTGCCGCCACCAGGACGTTCGTGGCCCCCAGCTCGGTCAGCGCGGCCAGGGTGGAGGAGGCGGTGGCCCCCGAGCCCAGGACCACGGCCCGCGGGCCGGGGGCGGTCCCCTGGTGGGCCAGGACCTCCCGCAGGGCCCCGACGATCCCGGCGACGTCGGTGTTCACCCCCGTCAGGAGGGCCCGTCCGCCCCCGTGGCGCTGGGCCACCACCGTGTTGACCGCCCCCACGGCCCGGGCCAGCGGATCCACCGCGTCCAGCAGGCCCGTGACCGCCTGCTTGTGGGGCATGGTGACCGACAGGCCCTCCCACACCGGCCCGCCCCGGGCGGGGGCCGCGACCTGGGCCAGCAGGTCGGCCAGCTGGTCGGGGGCGAGGAGGCGGGCCGTGTAGGACCAGGTGCTCAGGCCCAGGTCGGCGTAGGCGGCGCGGTGCAGGACCGGTGACAGGGAGTGGGCCACCGGGGAGCCGATGACGGCGGCCCGGTGCCCGGTGCGGTCGGCCGACGCCCCGGCCGCCTCCTGCCCCCGGCGGGCCTCAGCCGTCACCGTCGGAGTCCTGGCTGGGGGGCGGTGTGCCCTGGCCGCTGCCGCACATGTCCTTGTGGGCCTCGCAGTACTCGTCGAGCTTCTTGCTGTTGGCGACCTGCTCGTCGTAGGTCGCGGCGAACAGGGTCTTGCCGGTGCCCAGGTCCACGGTCACGAAGTACAGCCAGGGGCCCTCCTGCGGGTTGAGGACCGCGCTAATGGCCTTCTCCCCGGGGCTGCCGATCGGGCTGGGGGGCAGGCCGGCGTACACGTGGGTGTTGTAGGCGTTGGAGGGGTCCTCGATCTCCGCCTTGGTGGGGATGCCCCCGGTGCGTCCCAGCCCGTACAGGGTGGTGGAGTCCATCTGCAGCTTGCCCATGGTCTCCCCCCCGGTGTCGGCCAGGCGGTTCTCGATCACCCGGGCGACCTGGCTGTAGTAGTCGGAGGAGGAGACCTCCCGCTCCACGATGGAGGCCTTGGTGAGCACCGTCTGGTAGGACTCCGCCGGGACGTGGAGGGCGTTGAGGCGTGACACCGTGGTGGAGACCATGGACTTGACCAGCTCGGTGGCGGTGGCGTCCGCGGTGACGTCGTAGGTGGAGGGGGCCAGCCAGCCCTCCACGTTGCCGCCCGCCACGGCAGGCAGGCCAATGGCCGCGGTGTCGGCGAAGGCCTCCTCCACCTGGGCGTCGGTGAAGCCGCCCACCCGCATGAGGCTCTCCTTGACCTGGCGCTTGGTGGCCCCCTCGGTGACGGTCAGGGTGTGGTCCTTGCGCGAGGCGGGGTCGAGCAGGCTCGCCACCGCGTAGGCCGCGGACATGCCCCTCCTGAGCGTGTAGGTGCCCGACTGGATCCCGGAGGCGTTGGAGTTGGCGTTGTAGGCCTTGACGAAGGCGCCGACCGAGGCGACCACCCCGGCCTCCTTGAGGATACTGCCGATCTGGCTGCCCCCGGCCCCGGCGGGGAGGGTGACGACCACCTTGTCGGCGCTGTCGCCCGCGCCCTCGTAGTCGCTCATGTCCTCCTGGGGGATGGTGTCGTGCAGGAAGTTGAAGGCCTGGTACCCGGCCACGCTGACCACGCTCAGGACGAGGACCAGCACCATGACGCTGACCAGGCGACGGCGCAGGCGCTTCTTGCGCCGGGCCCGCTCCTGGGCCTGGCGCTGCTCCCGCAGGCGGCGCGTGCGGGCCCCCTCGACCCGCGTCCTGGGGCGGGGCGGCGGCTCGGAGGCGAACAGGTCCGAGGCGGGGTCCTCGGCGACCTCCCGGCCGGTGGCGGCCTCGGCCTCCTGACGCTCCTGAAGACGCCGGGCCCGCCGGCTGGTAGCGGGCCGGTCCCCCGCCGGGGGCAGGCCCGAGGCGGGGGTGCCGGTGGTCTCCTGGCCGGTGGCGGCCTCCTGCTCCTGACGCTCCTGAAGACGCCGGGCCCGCCGGCCGGTGGCGGGCCGGTCCCCCGCCGGGGCAGGGGCCGGGCTGGCGGGGGTGCGCGGCGGGCGCTGCTCCCCCACCGGGGTGGAGGGCTCGTCGGTGTGGTGGGTACGCCGCTGGTGGCGGTCCCCCGCCGGGGCGGAGGACCTCCCGGAGGCGCGACGACCGGAGACCTCCTCGTGATGTTGATCACGACGGCGTTCTGCGCGGCTCCGTCGCCGTCGCTTCACGTCCTGGCCATGCGGGTTCACGATCTCGTTGAAGAAATCGTCGTTGCTCACGGTCTGACTCCCGGGGTCGGCGGGACAAGCTCACCGGTGGGTGCGCCTGTGTTTCTCTCAGCCTCAAGGGCCTGGTTCAGGATGACGACAGCGGCCGCCTGGTCGACGACCTGGCGGAAGCTCCTCTCGTGACGACCCGACTCGTGCAGGACCTGGTGGGCGGTGACGGTCGAGAGCCGCTCGTCTACCAGCCGTACGGGAACGGGGGGGATGAGACCAGCTAGTCTACGCGCCCAGCGCCTGGCGTCCTTGGTGGAGGAGGTGCTGCGTCCCCGCAGGCTCACGGGCAGGCCCACGACCACCTCGACGGCGGCGTACTGGGCGACGATGTCCGCCGCCTCCTCCAGGTCCGCGCCGTAGCGGTCGCGCCTGAGGGTCAGGACGGGCACGGCCAGTATCGCCTCGGCGTCGCAGCGTGCCACGCCAATGCGTACCCTGCCCACGTCGAAGGCGATCCTGACCCCCCTGCGCATACCGGCCCCTCAGGCCCCGAGCTCGTGGGCCACCGCCTCCAGGGCCGCGTCCAGCGCCCCGGCGTCCTGGCCGCCGCCCTGGGCGACGTCGTCCTTGCCGCCGCCGCCACCGCCCAGGACCCTGGCGGCCACCCGCACCAGCGCCCCGGCCCGCTGCCCCTGGTCCCGGGCCGCCTGGTTGGTGGCGACCACCACCAGCGGCCGCCCGCCGGCCAGGCCGGCCACCACCACGACGGCGGGCTCGGAGCTGCCCATGCGGCCGCGGGCGTCCAGGGCCAGGGAGCGCAGGGCGTCGGCGGAGCCGACCTGGCCGACCGCCAGGGAGGCCAGGCGCACCCCGCCCACATCGCGGGCGGCGGCCACGACCTCGTCGGCCCGGGCGGCCAGGGCGGCCTGCTCGGCGGCCGCGAGCTTCTTCTCGGCCTCCTTCAGGCGGCCCATGAGCGCGGCCACGCGGTCCGGCAGCTCCTCGGCGCGCCCCCCCACCAGGGCGGAGAGCTGGGAGACCAGGGCGTGCTCCCTGGCCTGGAAGCCGTAGGCGCCGTCCCCGACCAGGGCGTCAATGCGCCGCACGCCCGAGCCGATGGAGGACTCCCCCACCACGGTGACACGCCCGATACGGCCGGTGGTGGGCACGTGGGTGCCGGCGCACAGCTCCTTGGACCAGTCCCCCCCGATGGAGACCACCCGGACCCGCCTGCCGTACTTCTCACCGAACAGGGCCATGGCGCCGGTGGCGCGGGCGGCGTCGATGTCCATGACCTCGTCGGTGACCGGCAGGTCCTCGGCGAGCTTGGCGTTGACCAGCTCCTCAATGCCCTCGACCTGGTCGGCGGCCAGGGCGGAGCCGTGGCGGAAGTCGAAGCGCAGGCGGGAGGGGGAGTTCTCCGACCCGGCCTGGGTGGCGGTGGAGGAGACGACCTCGTGGAGGGCCTTGTGGACCATGTGGGTGGAGGTGTGGGCGCGGGCGATCGCCAGGCGGCGGGCGGTGTCGATCTGCGCCCAGGCGCGCTCCCCCACGGTGAGGGTGCCCTCGGTGAGGCGCCCGCGGTGGACGGTCAGGCCCTTGACGGGGGCCTGGACGTCGTCGACCTCGACCGTGCCCCCCTCGGCCAGGCGGATGACGCCCTGGTCGGCGAGCTGGCCGCCCATCTCGGCCCAGAAGGGGGTGCGGTCCAGGACGACCTCGACGTGGGCGGGGGCGGTGGCGGCGGGCTGGGGGACGCCGTCCACCAGGAGGCCCGCGACGGTGGCCTCGGCGCTGGAGTCGGTGTAGCCCAGGAAGACCGAGCCCCCGTCGAGCTCCTTGACCAGGTCCTGGAAGACGCGGATGTCGGCGTGACCGGCCTTCTTGGCCCGGGCGTCGGCGCGGGCCCGCTCCCTCTGCTCGTCCATGAGCGTGCGGAAGGCGGCCTCGTCCACGGCCACGCCCTGCTCGGCGGCCATCTCCAGGGTCAGGTCGATGGGGAAGCCGTAGGTGTCGTGCAGCTCGAAGGCGGAGCGCCCTGACAGCAGGGGCCTGCCAGCGCCCTCCTCCTTGGCCCGGGCCACGGCCGTGTCCAGGATGGTGGTGCCCGCGGCCAGGGTGCGTCGGAAGGCCTCCTCCTCGCCGAAGGCGACGTCGGAGATGGCCGACCAGTTCTCCTCCAGCTCGGGGTAGGAGGCCTTCATGGCGTCCCTGGAGGCCGTCAGCAGGGTGGGCAGGGCGGCCTCCTCCACGCCCAGCAGGCGCATGGAGCGCACGGCGCGGCGGATGAGGCGGCGCAGCACGTAGCCGCGCCCGTCGTTGCCGGGGCGCACGCCGTCGGAAATGAGCATGAGGGCGGAGCGCACGTGGTCGGCGACCACGCGCATGCGCACGTCGTCCAGGTAGGCGTCGCCGGCCTCGGGGCCGGCCCCGAGGCCGTAGGTCCGCCCGCTCATGGCCTGGGCGGCGGCGATGACGGGGTAGACCTCGTCAATCTCGTACATATTGGGCTTGTCCTGCATGACGAAGGCGAGGCGCTCCAGGCCCGCGCCGGTGTCGACGGCGGTCCGGTCGAGCCTGCCCACGAGCTCGAAGTCGTGGCCCCGGCCCTCACCGCGCACGAACTCGTCGAAGACGAGGTTCCATATCTCCAGGAAGCGGTCGCCCTGGGCGTCGGCGGCGGGGCCGCCGTCGGGGCCGTAGGCGGGCCCGCGGTCGTAGTGGATCTCGCAGCAGGCCCCGGCCGGGCCGGGCTGGCCGGTGGACCAGGAGATCTCGGCGAAGGGCAGCTTCTGGACGTGCTCGGCCGGCACGCCGACCACCCGGGTCCAGTGGTCGTAGGAGACCTGGTCCTCCTCCCAGATCGTCATCCACAGCCGGTCCCCGTCCAGGCCGTACCCGCCCTCGTCCCGGCTGCCGGTCAGCAGGTCCCAGGCGTAGTCGATCGCCCCCTCCTTGAAGTAGTCCCCGAAGGAGAAGTTGCCGTTCATCTGGAAGAACGTGCCGTGCCGGGTGGTCTTCCCCACATTGTCGATGTCGTTGGTGCGGATGCACTTCTGCACGCTGGCGGCCCGGGGCCAGGGGGCGGGCTCGGCCCCCAGGATGTAGGGGATAAAGGGCACCATGCCGGCGACCGTGAAGAGGATCGAGGGCTCGGGGGAGATGAGCGAGACCGAGGGCCGCACCTCGTGGTCGTGCGCGGCGAAGTAGTCCAGCCAGCGTGAGCGGATCTCGGAGGTTCGCATGCTCGTCCTGTTCGTGGGTGGGGACCCGGTCCGGGGCCGGGTGCGGTGGTGACTGGTTGATCAGGCCGGGGTGAGCGTACCCCGGAACGCCGGGCGCCCCGAACCGACAGAGGTCCGGGGCGCTCCGGGCGCTGGGCACGAGGCGCTCAGCGGGAGTAGTACTCGACGACCATCTGCACGTCGCAGATCACGGGGACCTCCTCGCGCCTGGGGCGGCGCACCAGGGTGGCGGAGAGCTTCTCCAGCTCGACCGTGAGGTAGTCCGGCACCGGAGGCAGGACGTCACGGTGGGCGCCGGCGGCAGCCACCTGGAAGGGGACCATGACCTGGGAGCGGGGGCGGACCTGGATGGTCTGGCCGGGGCGCACCCGGAAGGAGGGGCGGTCCACGACCTTGCCGTCCACCATAATGTGGCGGTGGACCACGTCCTGGCGGGCCTGGGCGATGGTGCGGGCGAACCCGGAGCGCAGGACCAGGGCGTCCAGGCGCATCTCCAGCAGCTCGACCAGGGACTCACCGGTCAGCCCCTTCTCCCGACGGGCCTCCTTGAAGACGCGCTGGAGCTGGGCCTCGCGGATGCCGTACTGGGCGCGCAGACGCTGCTTCTCCTTGAGGCGGACGGCGTAGTCGGACTCGGCCCGGCGGCGGGCCCGGCCGTGCTCACCGGGGCCGTAGGGGCGGCGCTCGAAGTACTTCACGGCCTTGGGGGTCAGCGGGATGCCCAGGGCGCGGGAGAGGCGCACCTGACGGCGGGAGCGGGAGGAGCTCATGGTTCTCTTTCCTGTCGGAGGGTGCTCGCGCGCCGGCGTCTGCCGGCGCGGGGTCAGCCGCGAACGGGCCGGGACCCCAGGAGCACCCGGGCGGACTGGGCCCGGGTAACCCGAGCACTCTAGCCCGAGCGGAGGATGGCGCGCACGCTGGCGACCCGGCGTGTGAGGCGGTCCTCAAAGCCGTTGGTGGTGGGGTGGTAGTACTCGGTACCGGCCAGGTCCTCGGGCAGGTAGCGCTGGGGCGCCACGTGGTGGGGGTAGTCGTGGGCGTAGCGGTACCCCGTCCCGTGCCCTATCTCCTGGGCCCCGGCGTAGTGGGCGTCACGCAGGTGCGCGGGCACCGTCCCGCCCCTGCCGGCCCGCACGTCCGCCAGGGCCTCCAGTATGCCCGTGGTCACCGCGTTGGACTTGGGGGCGGTGGCCACGGCCAGGGCGGCCTCGGCCAGGACCAGCTGGGACTCGGGCATACCGATCAGGGCCACGGCCTGCTGGGCGGCGACGGCGGTGGCCAGCACGGTGGGGTCGGCCAGTCCCACGTCCTCGGCGGCCTGGATGACAATGCGTCGGGCGATAAAGCGCGGGTCCTCCCCCGCGGCGACCATGCGGGCCAGGTAGTGCAGGGTGGCGTCGGGGTCGGAGCCCCGCATGGACTTGATAAAGGCGCTGGCCACGTCATAGTGCTGGTCACCGGCACGGTCGTAGCGCACGGCGGCCACGTCCACGGCGGCCTCGACGTCCTGCACCGTGATGACGCCCGCCTGCGCGCCCTCCTGGGCCCCGGGCCCGTCCTCCCCCGGTCCCGCGGCCCTGCCGGGTGCCCCGGCGCGGGCCTCCAGCACGCTGGCGGCGGCGGCCTCCAGGACGGTCAGCGCCTTGCGGGCGTCCGACCCGGCCAGGCGCACCACCTGGTCACGGGCCTGGTCGCTTAAGGCCACCGAGCCGCCCAGGCCCCGCTCGTCGGCCACCGCGCGCTCCAGGAGCCGGGCGACGTCGTCGGGCCCGAGCGGGTGGAGGGTCAGCAGCAGGGAGCGGCTCAGCAGGGGGGAGACCACGGAGAAGGCGGGGTTCTCGGTGGTGGCCGCGATGAGCGTGACCCAGCGGTTCTCCACGCTGGGCAGCAGGGCGTCCTGCTGGGAGCGGGAGAAGCGGTGGACCTCGTCAATGAACAGGACCGTCTCCTGGCCGCCGGCGGCCAGACGGTGCCTGGCGTCGCCGACGACGGCGCGCACGTCCTTGACGCCCGCGGTCACGGCCGAGAGCTCCACGAAGCGTCGGCCGCTGCCACGCGCCACCAGGTAGGCCAGCGTGGTCTTCCCGGTGCCGGGAGGCCCCCACAGGACCACCGAGGACACCCCGGCCCCGCCCCGGCCGCTGAGGACGGGGGCCTCCACCAGGCGGCGCAGCGGGGAGCCGGGGGCCAGCAGGTGGTCCTGCCCCAGGACCTCCTCCAGGCTGCGCGGCCTCATGCGCACGGCCAGCGGGGCGTGGGTGTCCACGGGCAGGCCGGCCTCGTCCGTCCCGACGGCGTCAAACAGGTCCATGGCCCGACCCTAGCGCGAGGCGGCGACACCGGCGCCGCCCCCTCCGTCCCCGGGATAAGGCCGCGGTAAGGAGCAGTGCGACACACGTGGGACAATGGCTGCATGCTGCAGTGGCTCGCTCGACATGTCATTAAGGACGCCTGGATCGTGGTGGGGGCCTGGGCCGCCGTCGCCCTGGTGTGCCTCCTTCTAGCCGGCACGGGGCTGGGCGGCAGGAACCTGTTCGAGCGCCTGAGCCCCGGCGACGCCGCCGTGGAGGGCACACAGAGCGCCCAGGGGCAGCAGGTCCTGGACACCCTGTCGGGTGACGGCACGACGGTGAACCTGCTCATTACCGGGGTGGACATCTCCACCCCCGCCCAGCGGGAGGCGGTGAGCGCCGCCCTGGCCGACGCCCACAAGGACCTGCGCACCATGGTCGGTGACGGGAACGTCCTGGATCCCTTCGTGGTCCCCGGGGGCCTGTCGGAGGCGGCCGCCCAGGTGCTGGCCGCCAAGGACCTGGACGGCTTCCTCATGATCGTGACCGTGGACCCCAACGGCTCCACCGTGCTGTCCAGGAAGGACCGGGGCTACCAGGGCTACATCAAGCAGCGTGACGCCCTCGTCTCCCGGGTGGAGGCCCGCCTGGCCCAGGTACCCGACAGCCTCACCGACGTGGACGCGCGGGCAGCGGGCATTGTCTCGGACCACCGGCTGACGGACGCCGCCGTCAACGACCAGGTGGAGCGTGACCTCCTGCACGGCGAGGCCGTCTCCCTGCCGCTGGCCCTGCTGGTCATGGTGCTGGTCTTCGGCGGCTTCCTGGCGGCGGGGATGCCCCTGATCGGGGCCCTGGCCTCGATCGCCTCGACCCTGGGGGTCCTGTGGGCGCTCAGCCTGGGGACGGACCTGCAGTCCTTCGTGGTCAATATCGTCAGCGTCATCGGCCTGGGGCTGTCCATCGACTACGGCCTGCTCATTACCTCCCGCTACCGGGAGGAGCTGGCCCGGGCCCACGCGGAGTCCCAGATGGCGCCCAGGGGCCAGGGGCGCAGGCAGCGGGCGGGGCGACGCGACCCGGTCATTGTGGACTGCATGACCACGACCCTGCGGACCGCCGGGCGCACCGTCCTCTTCTCCGCCCTGACCGTGGCCGTCTCCATGCTGGGGCTGCTGGTCATGGGGACCTCGATCCTGTACAACATCGGCCTGGCCGGCCTGGCGGTGGTCCTGCTGTCCGTGGCGGCGGCCCTGACCCTGGTGCCCGCCGTCCTGGTCATCTTCGGCCGCCGGATGGTGGGCCCCTCGGTCCTCCAGCGCGTCCCGGGGCTGGGCGCCCTCCAGCGTCGGCTCGGTGACGTCACCAGCCACGACGGCGTCTTCGCGGCCCTGGCACGGCGGGTCCACGCCCGCCCGTGGTACGTCCTGGCCGGGTGCCTGACCTTCCTGGTGGTCCTGTGCCTGCCCCTGGGCGGGCTCCACCTGCTGTCCTCCACCACCGAGCTCCTGCCCGAGGACTCCAGCCAGCGTGAGTACCTTGAGGAGCTGTCGAGGAACTACCCCTCGGCCGCCCAGCAGGACGCGACCCTCATTATGGCGGGCACGGGCGAGTCGGTCACCACCTTTATCAACACCGAGGTCGCCACCGCCCCCGGGGTGACCTCGGTGCTGCGCTCGGCCACGGCCGGGCAATACACGGTGGTCTACCTGGATCTGGAGGGGGATCCCTCCTCCCGGACGGCGGAGGCGGCGGTCAGCGCCCTGCGGGCCCTGACCCCCCCCTACCAGACGTGGGTGACCGGCCAGGCGGCCACCCAGCTGGACTTCCGCGAGACGATCTTCTCAGGGCTGCCCTGGGCGCTGGGCCTGATCGTGGTGTCCACCTTCGTCCTGCTGTTCCTCATGACCGGCTCGGTGCTGGTCCCCCTCAAGGCCCTGGTGGTCAACGCCCTGTCCCTGGCCGCCTCCCTGGGGGTGCTGGCGTGGATCTTCCAGGGCGGGCACGGGGCCCGGCTCCTGGGCTTCACGCCGATGGGCGGGGTGGAGACCTACGTCCTGGTCACCGCCCTGGGGGTGGGCTTCGGCCTGGCCATGGACTACGAGGTCTTCCTGCTGGCCCGGGTCAAGGAGTACTGGGACGAGGGCGAGGGCAACGACGCCGCCGTGGAGAAGGGCCTCCAGCGCTCGGGACGGGTCGTCACCAGCGCGGCCCTCATTATGGTGACGGTGTTCCTGGGCTTTGTCACCGGCGACATGCTGGTCATTAAGGAGCTGGGGGTCGCCATGGCCGTCATTGTGGCCCTGGATGCCACGGTGGTGCGCATGCTCCTGGTCCCGGCGACCATGACCCTGCTGGGCCACTGGAACTGGTGGGCGCCGGCGCGCCTGACCAGTCTCTACGAGAGGTACGGGATCCGGGAATAGCCCCCACCCGGGCAGACGGCGAAGGCCCCGGGCGGCGTCGGGGGCCGGTCCGTCCCGTCCCGCTCGGGCCGGGACGGGACGGCGTGGGCCGCTCAGATGACGGAGGTGTCCCCCGCCCCGGCCCGCAGGATCTCGGGGGCGTCCTCGGTGAGGTCGATGACGGTGGTGGGCTCGGTGGAGCCGACGGGCCCCTCGATGACCACGTCAATGAGGTGTCCCAGCGCCTCCTCGATCTCCCACCCGCTGGACTCGGGCTCGGTGTTGCCCGGGCGGATAAAGGTCGAGGACAGCACCGGGGCGCCGAACTCGGTCACCAGGGCCTGGGTGATGGCGTGGTCGGGGATCCGCAGGCCCAGGGTGTGCCGCTTGGGGTTGAGGGTCATACGGGGCACCTCCTTGGTGCCCTTGAGGATGAAGGTGTAGGGGCCCGGCGTCAGGCGCTTAATGAGGCGGAAGGCGTTGTTGCCCACGATGGCCAGGGAGCCGGCCTGGGCGAAGCTGGCGCAGACGAAGGTGAAGTTGTGCTTGCTGTCGAGCTGGCGGATGGCCCGGATCCGGTCCAGCCCCTCCTTGTTCGCCGGAGCGCAGGCCAGGGCGTAGCCAGAGTCTGTGGGGTAGGCGATGAGCCCGCCGTCACGCAGGGTGTCTACCACCTTGCTGACGAGGCGGGCCTGGGGGTTGAGGGGATGGATCTCGATGTAGCGTGACATGCTCGTATTGTGCCCTGACGCCCTGCGTCCGTCGGTCCGACGCACTGGCGGGGGCCGCCTCAGTCCCCGAGCGCGGCGACGGCGCCCGCGGCGGACGCGACGGCCTCGTCGAGCCAGTCGGGGACCTGGCCGCCGACGTAGGGACGCACCATGCCGTAGGGGCACACCCGTGTGGCCGTGTACAGCAGCGCCTCCCGGCGGGGGTCGAGGGCCCCGTAGCGGCGGCGCGCCAGATCCCGGGTCGCGGCATCGACCTCGTCATTGAGGGTGGCGACATCCTGGCGCAGGCCCACCGGGGCGTCCCTCAGCAGCTCGGCGCGGTGGTAGAGGGTCATGCCGTAGGCGTCGACGGGGTTCTCCCGGCAGAAGCGGGGGATGTGGACGGCGGCGGACACGACGGCGTCGGCGGCGGGCTCTGAGCGGCAGGCCTTAAGGAAGCCCGCGTGGAAGCGGCGCACGCAGCGCAGCCACAGCCTGATGAGCAGCTCCTCACGGGAGGTAAAGCGGTAGTAGATCGACCCCGTGGGCGCCCCGGCGGTCCGGGCGACCTGCATCACCGTGACATTGTGCCCGTGCTCCAGGAGCGCCTGGGCGGCGGCGTCGAGGAGACCGTCCGTGCTGAACCGTGCCGGTCTTGCCATGGTGGAAGCCTAGCGGTAGCGTGTGGCCATGGGTTTTAGAATCAGTAATCTATTTACTGGGGCGCTCCCCCGCCCGCCCTGGGCCAGGGCCGCCTGCTGGGCCTGCCTGGGGTGCGCCCTGCCCTCGGCGTGCTGGCGGGTGGCCATGATGGCCGGGGCGGACGTGGGCTTCAGGGACGCCTACCGCTATCGGGACAGCGCGGGCGGGACCGTCTACGTCCTCGCCCTGGAGGTCGTCCAGGTCGGCGCCGCCGTGGCGTGCGTGGGGCTGTGCCGGCCGTGGGGGGAGGTGGTCCCCCGCTGGGTGCCCGGCCTGGGCGGCAGGAGGATCCCCCGCCGCCTGCCCCTGGTGCTGGGAGGGGGCGGCGACGCCCTGCTCTACCTCGTCGTCTACTCGGTCGCGTTCCGCTTTGCCAGGGCGGCCCTGAGCGACCCGCCGGGCTGGACCCCCGCCCAGGGCATGAGCCCGGGCCAGACCTGGGTCCTGGCCCTGGCTTACGCCCCCATGCTGCTGTGGCCAGCGGCCCTGACGGTGGCGCTGGTGGGCTACCGGCGCGGGCGGGCGTGACCAAGACCGCCCGAGGGGGGCCGGGACCGCCTTGACTCATCAAGAAGCCTTGATATAAAGTTGCCTTTATGCAAGGAAGGACGGCCGGTCCCCAGGACATAGCGCGCGTCGTCGCGCTGTTCAGGACCCTGGCGCACCCGACCCGGGCGTCCATCGTCCACCGCCTGACCCGCTCGCCCGCGGACGTCACCGAGCTCACCACCATGCTCGGCCTGTCCCAGCCGCTGGTCTCGCACCACCTGCGCCTGCTGCGCGAGGGGCACCTCGTCCAGGCTGAGCGCGACGGACGGCGCACCACGTACCGCCTTGTTGACGACCACGTCGCGTCAATCCTCCTTGACGCGCTCGGACACACCCAGGAGCACGACCATGACTGCCACCATTGAGCACCGCCCCGCCGAGGCCCACCACCACACCCACGGCCCGGACTGCGGCCACCACGCCATTATCCACGGCAACCACGTGGACTACCTGCACGACGGCCACCTCCACCACGAGGACAACGGCCACTACGACGAGTGCACCACCTGTTCCTGCCCGGACTGCTCGGACTACTGCGCCCTGTGCGAGTGCGAGGACTGCACCTGCCCCACCTGCAACCACAACACCTGCAGCTGCGAGCACTGCTCGGACTCCTGCTCCTCGTGCACCTGCCCCGACTGCACCTGCCCCACCTGCAACCACGCCGTCTGAGACGACGCGACGGGCGGCCCGGGACTACGTCCCGGGCCGTCCGTGTACCCGCGGTGCCCGCTCCAGCGCCTGCCCGCGTCCGGGGGCAGCAGGCGCCTCAGGCCTTCGCCGAGGCCGTGTCCCTGGTGACCTCGGGCACGACGTCGACCCCGGCCTCCTTACGCTGGAGGGCGGTGATCGGGGCGGGCGCCTCGGTCAGCGGGTCGTAGCCGCCCCCGGACTTGGGGAAGGCGATGACGTCGCGGATAGAGGCCGAGTGGGTGAGCAGGGAGACAATGCGGTCCCAGCCGAAGGCGATGCCCCCGTGGGGCGGGGCACCGAACTTGAAGGCCTCCAGCAGGAAGCCGAACTTCTCACGGGCCTCGTCCTGGCCGATGCCCATGACCTTGAAGACCCGCTCCTGGACGTCGGCCCGGTGGATACGGATGGAGCCGCCGCCGATCTCGTTGCCGTTGCACACAATGTCGTAGGCGTAGGCCAGGGCGCTGCCCGGGTCGGTGTCAAAGGTCTTCAGGCACTCGGGCTTGGGCGAGGTGAAGGCGTGGTGCACGGCCGTCCAGGCCGACCTGCCCAGGGCCACGTCGCCCTCGGCACGGGCCTCGGCCGACGGCTTGAACAGGGGCGCGTCCACCACCCACACGAAGGACCACACGTCGTCGTCAATGAGCCCGCAGCGCCTGCCGATCTCCAGGCGGGCGGCGCCCAGCAGCGCCCGGGAGGCGTCCACGTCGCCCGCGGCGAAGAAGATGCAGTCCCCCGGCTCCGCCCCGGCGGCCGCCGCCAGGCCGGTGCGCTCGGCGTCGGTAATGTTCTTGGCCACCGGGCCGCCCAGCGTCCCGTCCTGGGCGACGGTGACGTAGGCCAGGCCCCTGGCACCGCGCTGCCTGGCCCACTCCTGCCAGGCGTCGAGGGTCCGGCGCGACTGCGAGGCCCCGCCGGGCATGACCACGGCGCCCACGTAGGGGGCCTGGAAGACGCGGAAGGTGGTGGACCTGAAGTAGTCGGTCAGGTCCACCAGCTCGCACCCGAAGCGCAGGTCGGGCTTGTCCGTGCCGTACCGCTCCATGGCGTCGCGGTAGGTCATGCGCGCAATGGGGGTGGGCAGCTCGTAGCCGGTCAGGGCCCAGACCTCGTGCAGCACCTCCTCGGCCACGGCGATGACGTCGTCCTGCTCCACGAAGCTCATCTCCACGTCCAGCTGGGTGAACTCGGGCTGGCGGTCGGCGCGGAAGCCCTCGTCGCGGTAGCAGCGGGCGATCTGGTAGTAGCGCTCCATGCCGGCCACCATGAGCAGCTGCTTGAACAGCTGGGGGCTCTGGGGCAGGGCGTACCAGGACCCCGGCACCAGGCGCGCGGGGACCAGGAAGTCACGGGCCCCCTCGGGGGTGGAGCGGGTCAGGGTCGGGGTCTCGACCTCCACGAAGCCGTGGGCGTCCAGGACCCGGCGCGCGGCCTGGTTGGCCGCCGCGCGCAGGCGCATGGCGTGCTGCATGGGGCTGCGGCGCAGGTCCAGGTAGCGGTAGCGCAGGCGGGCCTCCTCCCCCACCTGGCCGACGTCCTCGGCGTGGTCGGAGACCTGGAAGGGCAGCGGGGCCGCGGGGTTGAGGATCTCGACGTCACTCACCACGACCTCGACCTCGCCCGTGGGCAGGTTGGGGTTGGCGTTGCCCTCGGGGCGCCTGGCCACCTCGCCCGTGACCGCCAGGACGTACTCGGCCCGCAGGTCGTGGGCGACCTCCTCACGGATGACCACCTGGGCGATGCCGGAGGCGTCACGCAGGTCGATAAAGGCCACCCCCCCGTGGTCACGACGGCGGTCCACCCACCCGGTGAGGGTGACGATGCGGCCGATGTCGGAGGTGCGCAGGGAGCCTGCGGTGTGGGTTCGCAGCACGGTGCTGGGTTCCTTCCCGGTACGGGGGCACCGGCCCGGTGCCCGCTCGGGGCGCACCGCGAGACGGGCGGGCGCCGTCGGCCATCCTACGTCCGAGGCCGCCGTCGGCCCGCCGGGTGCCCGCTCAGCTCGGGGTGGCCTCCAGCTGGCTGGAGGAGGCCACCCGCGCCGTGGCCACCAGCCGACGGCGGTGGATGGACACCCCGACCCCCGTCGTCGCCAGGGCCACGGCCACAATGAGGACCGAGGCCCCCACCACCGGGAAGTCGCCCGAGCTGCTGGGCGGGGCCGTGGTCGCGCCCACGGAGGTGCCCGTGGGCGAGGTGCTGGCCCGAGGCGTCGAGGTAGGCGTCGGGGTGGAGGAGGCCACCGGGTTGGCGCCCCCGATCACGGTGACCGCGCCCACGGTGAACAGGGGCGACCTGTTGGTGTAGTCCAGGGTCCGGACCGGCGAGGCGGGCACGTCCTGGCCCGCCGACACGCGGAAGCGCAGCCAGTGCTGTCCCTCGCTGACGTAGGCGGGCAGCTCGAAGGCCCCTGAGGAGGTCCCTGAGGCGGAGACGGTCACCTCCATGACGACCCCGTGGGCGGCGTCGTCCGCGGGGGCCAGGGTGCCGTCGTCAATGAGGACCTGGACGGTGGCGCCGCGGGGGAAGCCGGAGAGGGTGTAGGACAGGGTCCCGCCGGTGGCCACCGTCGAGGGGCTCACCGTCGAGGCGGTCCCGGTCGTGGAGGTCTCCGCGGGGGGCGCCACGACAACCAGTCCCTCGGCCGGGGTCGCGGGAACCGGGACGGGCACCGTGAGGGCGACCAGGAGGACCGGTCCGGTGGCGCGCCGCAGAAGTGCCGACAGTCTCACTGGCGCCTCCCCCGCCTGGGGCGTTCGTGGGCCATGACGGTGAAGGACACCGTGCCCAGGGCCAGGACGCCCCCGGCGGCCACCAGCATCCAGTCCGCCGGCCTGAGGATCTGCCTCTGGGTGGTGTCGGGGCGCACGGTGCGCAGGGAGGCCCCTCCGGTCAGGGGCTGGCTGGCGACGCTGCTCACCTCCAGCTGGGCCCAGCCGAGCAGCTCGTTGTTCCGGTCGGCGACGGCGAGCTGGTAGGTGCCCTCAGGCAGGGAGGAGATGTCCACGGTGACGGAGTTGGTGGAGTCGACCTGGATCCAGCCCGCGCTCACCGACCCGGGGAAGGTGAAGACCGCCACCCAGTCGCCCTCCTTCGCCTTGGAGCGGGGCAGGGTCAGGGTGACGGTGTCGCCGTGGCGCCCCCCGGACAGGGATCCCGCGTTGGAGGAGTCCAGGTCCCCGGCGTCGGTGACCGGGGACTGGGGCACGACGTCGGGACGGACCAGGCGCTCCTGCTCGGGGGCCACCTCGGGCTCCTGGGTCAGGCGGTCCAGGAGCGGGGACAGGACGTCGTCGTCCAGGGACAGGTCGACGGCGTCCGCGTCCTCGTCCCGCCCGTCCCGGGGGGCGGGGTCCGGTTCAGGCTCCGGGGGCGTAGCCAGCTCGGGGGGCTGGGACGGCGAGGGCGCGTGGGGCTGGATGGACTGGATGCCGGCGTCGTCCTGGTCCGGTGGGGCGGGCGTGGCCCCCTGGTCCGGGGCGGGCTGGGGCTGCGCGGGCTCCGTGGGGGCCGGCTCCGGCGGGACGGCCGCGCCCGGCCCGGTCGGCTCCGGGACGGGTGCCTGAGTGGGCGCCACGGGGGCAGGTGCCTGGGTGGGCTCCTGGGTGGGCTGGGCCGTCTCGCCGGGGGGCGCCGTCGGGGGCGGGGTGGAGGGGTCGGCCGGGTGGTCGCCGGGGGCCGGGCTGGGCGTGGGCGTCACGCTCGGGGCCGGTGAGGGTGAGGGGGAGGGCGTGGGAGCCGGGCTGGGCGTGGGGGCGGGCACAATGCTCAGGCTGCTCACGTTCGCGGCGTGCCGTCCCCTGACCATGACGTCGAGCTGGTAGGTGCCCACCGAGTCGGGGCCGTCGGGAATGGCCTCGCTCAGGTCCAAAGGGACGGTAAAGCTACCCTGGTGTACCGGGACGTCGTACAGGAGGGTGCGCGACTCGGTGGGGCGGTCGGTACGCCGCACCTCCACGCTGATCTCCACGGTCCCGTCCACTGTCACGCCGTCCACGCACAGGCCGGTGGCACGCAGCCACACCCGCCTCGCCGAGAGGTAGCGCGGCTCGCCACCGGGGACGGCGTCAGGCCCCAGGACCAGGGTGGTGAGGGGGTCGGGGCAGCTGGGGGCGGGGTCGGGCTCGGGCTCCGCGGCCTGCTGGGTCCCCCTGACCCGGAAGACGTTGCTGGTCACGCTCGTCGTCCCGCTGGTCAGGGTCAGGGAGAACAGTCCGGTGGCGGGGTCGGCCAGGTGGCTGCCGTCCAGCAGGCGGCTCAGGGTCAGGCTCCCGTAGCGGCTGCCATTGGCACGCAGACGCATGCTCCAGCCCAGGGGGTAGGGGGTCACCGCCCCCGTGGCGGGGTCAATGACGTTGAGGGTGACCGACGGCGCCCTGAGGGTGGCGCCGTGGGAGTCGCACCACCCGCCCGTGCGCAGCCAGAGCGACCCGGCGGGGTCGTAGGTGGGGATCACCTCGTCAGCGGCCCGGGTGGCGTCGGGCTGGAGGACGGTCAGGTTCGGCACGCACCGGCTCGCTATGTCCTGTATGCCGTCGGCCCCGGAGGTCCTGACGGGGGTGTCCCAGGAGTCGCTGACGACCATGACGGTGCCGGGCACCGCCCACGCGGCGGCAGGCAGGAGCACTGTCGTCACCGCGGTCACCACAGCGGTGCGCCGCACGGGGCGCGGCGCTCGACTGGCAGCATGACGAGGGCGGTAGGGGGTCATCGACAGCCTTTGGACGAGGGGAAGCGGGGTGTGGGTAGAAGGTGCACGTTCCTCGTGACCACGTTGGCCCGGAGAGGTACACACCTGCCCACTGTACCGACTTTACCGACCCGAGCGCACCTTCGCCGCGCCAGAACGGGTCCGGACCGCTCACAATAACGGGCACACGGCCTCCCACGCCCCCTGGGGGCCGCCTGCGTGGCGCCCGGGGTCGTCCCCCACACCATCGCCCCCTGGGGCCGCCTCCCCGACCCGTACAAGACAGGGGCCCGTCGCACGGCCGCCCACGCTGGGGGCCGCCCAGCGCTACCTGCTGGGCGCGGACATGGAGGCCCGCGCGGCCGCCCACGCTGGGACCGCTGCCCACCCGCCGCGAGCTGCTGCGGGTCGAGAGACACCTCACCGTGTGATGTGGTGCGCGCGGGGGTCCGGCGGGTGTCGGCATCGGCTAGCCTCATGGGCAGGAGCGAACCGTATCCGACCCCGTTCGGGGCTGCCAGGAACTTCCCGGGCAGTACTCCCGTAAGTCTGTGCGTACAGCCTGTCAGCCACCAGTCCCAGGGCACCTGGGAGCCGGTGCGTGGCGAGTGTGGTGGGTGGTGCGGCAAGAGTGGAGCGCAACCTGCCCTCCCCCACACTCCGCGTCGGCCCCACAGGTACTTCAGGGGCCAGATCTGGGATAACTCCATGAGCAATGACACCAATGCGTCCGCGCCCCTGAGCCTGGACGCTCTCTTCAACGCCGAGACCGCGGGCCAGGAGCCCCCTGCCGCCGAGGAGCAGACCGAGCAGACTGAGCGGGCCGAGCCCCTGGCCGTCCCCCACTCCTCGCCCGGCTCCCCCGAGGACTTCGCCTCCCCCGCCTCCTCCGACTCCCCCGAGGACCCCGAGGACGTGGAGCACGAGGACGAGGACGACGACGTCGAGCGCGACGTGCCCGAGGCCGACCCGGAGGACGACGCCGGGGACGACGCCGACGAGGGCGACACCCAGACCGTCGAGGACGACGTCGACGGCCACGCCCCCTTCCTGGACTCCGGGGACGAGGCCGAGGATGAGCCCGGTGAGGCCGAGACCACCTTCGCCGACCTCGGCCTGCCCGCGGACCTGCTCAAGGCCGTGACCGACATGGGCTTCGTGACCCCCACCGCGATCCAGAAGGAGGCCATCCCGGTCCTCCTGGCCGGGCGCGACGTGGTGGGCGTGGCCCAGACCGGTACCGGTAAGACCGCCGCCTTCGGCCTGCCGCTGCTCGACGCCGTGGACGCCCGCGAGGGCGTCGTCCAGGCCCTGGTCCTGGCCCCCACCCGCGAGCTCGCCCTCCAGAGCGCCGACGCCATTACCGACATGGCCCACCGCTCCCGCGGCCTGGAGGTCGTCGCCGTCTACGGCGGCGCCCCCTACGGCCCGCAGATCGGTGCGCTGCGCGACGGGGCCCAGGTGGTGGTGGGCACCCCCGGCCGCATTATCGACCTCATTGACAAGGGTGCCCTGAGCCTGGACTCGGTGCGCTACTTCGTGCTGGACGAGGCCGACGAGATGCTGCGCATGGGCTTCGCCGAGGACGTGGAGACCATTGCCTCCTCCCTGCCTGAGGAGCGTCGCACGGCCCTGTTCTCCGCCACCATGCCGCCCGCGATCCAGGCCGTCGCCCGTCAGCACCTGACTGAGCCGGTCCAGATCGAGGTCTCCCCCCAGGCCTCCACGGTGGACACCGTCCACCAGACCTACGCCGTGGTGCCCTTCCGCCACAAGATCGGTGCGGTCTCCCGGGTCCTGGCCGTCACCGAGGCCCAGGCCGCCATCGTGTTCGTGCGCACCAAGTCCACGGCCGAGGACGTGGCCCTCGAGCTGGCCGGCCGGGGCATCCAGGCCGCCGCCATCTCCGGGGACGTCCCCCAGCGTGAGCGTGAGCGCCTGGTCGAGCGCCTGCGCGCCGGCACCCTGGACGTGCTGGTGGCCACCGACGTGGCCGCCCGCGGCCTGGACGTGGACCGTATCGGCCTGGTGGTCAACTTCGACGTCCCCCGCGAGGCCGAGGCCTACGTGCACCGCATCGGGCGTACCGGGCGCGCCGGGCGCCACGGGGAGGCCGTGACCTTCCTGACCCCCAAGGAGAAGTCCAAGCTCCGCCAGATCGAGCGCCTGACCGGCACCCGCCTGGAGGAGATCACCCTGCCCTCCCCCGCCGACGTCTCCTCGCACCGCGCCACCCAGCTCCTGGAGCGGGCCGCCTCGCGCTACGAGCGCGGTCGGCTGGGGATGTACACCTCCCTGGTGGACGACAAGGCCAGGGAGCTGGACGTGAGCGTCGGGGACCTGGCCGCCACCCTGCTGGCGCTGGCCGTGGGCGACGAGGGTCCGCAGCGGCGTGAGGGCGAGTCCTCCCGGGGCCGCGAGCGCCGTGAGGTCACCGTGGACGACGAGGGCAGCTTCGTGTCGGCCTCCTTCGAGGGCGGCCGGGACGGCGCCCGGCGGGGCCGCCAGGAGCGTGGTGGCAACCGGGGCGGGCGCCGTCAGCAGCACGACGGCCCGGGGACCGTCTACCGCGTCGAGGTCGGTCACCGTGACCGTGTCATGCCCGGCGCGATCGTGGGCGCGATCGCCAACGAGGCCGGTATCCCCGGTTCCGAGATCGGTAAGATCGACATCCTCCAGTCCTTCTCCCTGGTGACCGTCTACGCCCCGCTGAGCGAGAGCCAGCTGGAGTCCCTCAGGCACGCGACCTTTGCCGGCCGGGAGCTGCGCATGCGTCTGGACGACGGGCCCGGCCACGGCTGGGGCGGTTCGCGCGACGACCGTGGTGGGCGTGACGGCCAGTGGGACCGCCGCGGCCCGCGCCGGGACTACGACGACCGTGGTGGGCGTCGTTTCGAGCGTGACGGTGACCGCGGGGACCGCGGCTTCCGTGGGCGTGAGGACCGTGGTGAGCGCGGCTTCCGCGGCGGGCGCGACGGCGACCGGGGCGGCTTCCGTGGTGGGCGTGACGGCCAGTGGGACCGCCGCGGCCCGCGCCGGGACTACGACGACCGTGGTGGGCGTCGTTTCGAGCGTGACGGCGACCGCGGGGACCGCGGCTTCCGCGGGCGTGAGGACCGCGGTGAGCGCAGCTTCCGCGGCGGGCGCGACGGCGATCGGGGCGGCTTCCGCGGCGGACGCGACAGCCAGTGGCAGGACCGCCGCGGCCCGCGCCGGGAGGACCGGGACGGTCGCTCCTACTGAGACGGTCCTGTTAGTAAGAGGACGTCCGGGCCCGCAACGGGACGGCGGCCCGGCCTCTGGAAAGAGGTCGGGCCGCCGTCGTGCGCGTGGAGGAAGGGGCTAGGCCCTGCGGATCCTGACCGTGCCGAACTCGGTGCGGGCGTTCAGGAACAGCTGCTGGCGCTCCTGGGGCGGCTGGGCGCAGGGGCTCAGGTCCGTGGTGACGCTGCCCAGCCGGGAGCTGCAGTCCAGGTGGACGGCGGTGCTGGCGGGGACGCCGACCTTGATCGACCCCAGGGAGGAGCGCAGGTCCAGGTGCCCGGAGGTCGCCCGCTCCACCTTCACCGACCCGGCCTCGGTGCTGGCCATGACGTCCCCGGTGGTCATGGACAGGACCACCGACCCGGCCTGGGTGGTGAAACGGCCGTCGTTGACGGAGGCCACGCGGATGGAGCCGGCCTCGGCCCGCAGGTCCGCGTTCTGGCAGGGGCCGACCTTAATGGAGCCGGCCATGGTGGTCAGGCGCACGCTCTCCCAGGGCTGCATGGCGTTGATCCCCCCGGCGCTCAGGCGCCCCTCCAGGCACGCCCCCTGGGGGACGGTCACGCGGATGCGCCCGAACCAGTCGGTCCAGGGCAGCAGCCCGGCCAGGCGGTCCCGTCCCGTCGTGGCGGTCTGGCTGACCGTGACCCGCTGTCCGTCGGCCTCCACGGCCAGGATACGGGCCTGCTCCTCGGTGGCCTCCACGGTGATGGAGCCGCCGGCGCCGGGGAAGGTCACCACGCTCAGGGAGGACAGGTCCAGGGCGAGTACCGGCGCCTGCGGCCCGGTGACGTCGAAGGTCCAGATTGGCATGAGGTCTTTCCTTAACTCTAGAGGTGCGGCCGCGGGCCGTCAGGCGAACCAGCCGTTGAGGGTGGGGGCGGAGGTGCGGGCGGCCCGGGGCGGGCGGGAGGACGGGCCCCAGTGGGAGCCCTCCTGGCCCTCGTAGCCGCCGTCCTCGTCGTCCCAGGACAGGACCTCCCTGACGGCCTCCACCAGCCAGGCGTTGACGGAGCGGCCCTGGGCCTGGGCGGCGGCCTCGACCTTGCGCTTGAGGGCGGCGGGCAGGCGCAGGGTGGTGCGGACCTCGGCCTCGTCGTCCTGGGGCGGCGTGGGCTGGTCGCCCTGGGGCTCCTCGCCGGGGGCCTGGTCGCCCGGGACGGGGGCGGAGGGCGGCGGCGGGGGCAGCTCAATGACCTGCAGGTGCGGGGCGGGCCCGTTCATGACCACGCTGACACGGGTGGAGTCGAGCTCGGCGCTGACCTCCTCGGCGACCTCGGTGAGCATCTGGAGGGCTGTCAGGCGCAGGGAGGGCTCAATGGCCACCACGAGCCTCCGGGAGACCTCCTGGGTGGTCTGGTCCCCCAGGCTGGCGGCGTCCTGGAGGGCCTTGGCAAGGGTCTCCGTGTACAGGTTCATATCCATGACACCATAATGACACCACTGTGACACCATATGCAAGTTGAGTGGCTCCGTCGTGACACCACCGTGGTGCGACCGTGGCCCCGGTACGTCGGTGGGGACGTGCCCGGCGGGGACCAGCGCCCCGGGGTGCCCGGCGCGCACGGGGCCCTGGCCCGTGGTCGTCGAGCCGATCGAGTACCGGGGGGTGCCCGGCGCGCACGGGGCCCTGGCCGCCCGTCAGCCGGGTACGCGGCCGGCCGCGAGGGCGCCCGGTGCGCGGGAGGCCCTGACCTCGTGGTATGAATACGGTGGCCGACCGCTTCGATCGATGAGGACCAGCTTGCCGTGAGCCCTGCACTGACCCCTGCCGTCTACCTGACCGCGGTCGTCCTGCTGGGCTTCGCCGCCACGCTCCTGCGTCTGCCTCCCCTGGTGGGCTTCCTGGCCGCGGGCTTCGTCCTGGGAGCCTGTGATGTGGAGCACCTGGGCTACGTGGAGGTCCTGGGCGACCTGGGTGTGGCGGTGCTGCTGTTCACTATCGGGCTCAAGCTCGACCTGCGGGTCCTGGCCCGTCGGGAGGTCATTGGCACGGCGGTGGCCACCACGCTCGTCCTGGACCTGGCGTCCACGGCACTCGTGGGCGGCCTCGTGGCCTGCGGCCTGACCGCGGACGCCGTCACCCCCACCGGGGTGGCCTGCCTGGGGCTGGCCCTGTCCTTCTCCTCCACCGTCGTGGTGGTCAAGCTCCTGGAGGAGCGTGACGACACCAGGGCGCTCTACGGGCGGATCGCCATTGGCGTGCTGGTCGTCCAGGACGTGCTCGCCGTGGCCTACATGACCCTGGCCGCCGGTCTCACCCCCAGCCCGTGGGCGGCCGCCCTGGTGCTGCTGTGGCCGGCCTCCAGGGTGCTGGGCCGCGTCCTGGACCGCGTGAGCCACGGGGAGATGCGCACCCTGTTCGGTATTGCCATGGCCCTGTTGCCCGGCTACCTCCTGTTCACCCTCCTGGGACTCGACGGCGACCTGGGGGCCCTGCTCATGGGGGCGCTGCTGGCCTCCCACCCCGCCGCCAGGGAGCTCTCGGCGAGCCTGTTCACCATTAAGGAGCTTCTCCTGGTGAGCTTCTTCGTGTCCATCGGCCTGGACGGGTCCCCGGGGGCCGGGGCGGTGGCCGTGGCGCTCGCGCTGCTCGGGCTGCTGCCGCTGCGCGCCCTGACCTACACGGTCGTGGTCCGCGTGCTGGGGATGCGTCGGCGCACCTGCGTGCTGGTGGGGCTGGCGATGACGGCCTACAGCGAGTTCGCGCTCATTGTGGTGGCGGTGGCCGTGAGGCACGGGGACCTGGGCGAGCAGTGGCAGGCCGCGGCCTGCCTGGCCCTGGCGCTGAGCTTCGTGGTCTCCTCGGTGGCCAACCGCGGCCCCGCCCGGCTCGTGCGCGCCCTGACCGCCCGCATCCCCCACCGCTGCGACCACACCCTCCACCCCGAGGAGCAGCCGGTGGACCTGGCCGGGGTGCAGACCGTGGTCTTCGGTATGGGACGGGTGGGGCGGGCCACCTACGCCCGGCTGGTGGCCGACGGGGAGAGCGGCGTGCTGGGTATTGACAACGACGCCTCCAAGGTGGAGCGCCTGGGCCGGGCCGGACTGCGCGTCATGGAGGCCGACGCCACCGACCAGGACTTCTGGGAGCGTCTCGACGCCGTCCACGCCACCAAGGCCGTCCTGGCCATGCCCGAGCCGGGAGCCAACCTCCACGTCCTGGAGTGGCTGGAGCGGTCCTCCTTCGAGGGGCGGGTCATTGCGGTGGCCCGGTGGGACGACGAGGCCGCCGAGATGCGCCGTTGTGGGGTGGACGCCGTCATTAACGCCTACGACGGCCTGGGGGCGGCCCTGGCCGAGGCCGTGGAGACGGTCGGCGCCCGCCCCTAACGCGAGAACGGTACTTATTCCCCGTGAGAACGGTACTTGTTCGTCGTGAGAACGGTACTTGTTCGTCGTGAGAACGGGGCCGCTCACAGCGGGCTCACAGGACTTCCTGGCCCGCAACAGTGACCCGCTCTGGGCCCCACGGGTGCCGAGCCCCTCGACCAGGCCGACCAAGCCAGGAGGACCTAGGCCCCACGGGTGCCCGGCCCCCACGATCCCCTGGACGATCCACGACGGGCCCCGCAACCAAGCGATTGTGAGGGCTGGCCCCCACAATCCCCCGGCCTTGGGCGTCCGGTCCTAACGGGTACGGGGGCTTTAGCCCCGGCCCCGTACGTCATGCCCACCGTGGCACGGCCCCGGCGGGCAGGGCCAGCAGGCCGTGCCGCCCAGCTGGTAGCGACACCTGGAGGAGGCGTCAGGCGACCATCACCGTGGAGGCGGGGCCGTCACCCGGGCTGCTCACGCCCGGAGTCCTGTCAGGCGGTCGCCAGACCTGAGTGGCCGCACCGTTCAGGGCGGGTCCAATCGGCCTCCTGAACAAGTACCGTTCTCACGGCAAACAAGTACCGTTCTCGGCACGAACAAGTACCGTTCTCACGAGCAATAAGTACCGTTCTCGCGGCAAACAAGTACCGTTCTCACGGGGTCTTGTCCGGAGCCGGCACCCCCGCACCCGGGACCAGGCGCGGGGCCAGGTCCGCGGGGTCGGAGGGGACCCAGGTGGCGGGGTCGGCCTGTACCTGCTCCCCGGAGCGGATGTCCTTGACCGAGTCGGTGGCCGGGGCCGCGCCGTCGGCCCGGCCGGTTCCCGGGAACCAGACGAAGGGGATGCCGCGCTGGTCGGCGGCCTTGATCTGCCTGCCGAGCTTGGCCGCCGTCGGGGAGAGGTCGGCGGCAATGCCCCGTGCGCGCAGGGCGGCCGCGACCGCCTCGGAGGCGGGGCGGTGCTCCTCGTCCATGACGGCCACCAGGACCGTCGTGGGCACCGCCCGGGTGACCTCGACCAGCCCCTCGGCGACGACGCGCGACAGCAGCCGGGAGACGCCCACGGAGATGCCCACCCCGGGGAAGACGCGCTTGCGGCCCGAGGCCAGGTTGTCGTAGCGGCCGCCGGAGCACACCGAGCCCAGGTCCTCGTGGCCAGCCATAAAGGACTCGTAGACGGTCCCGGTGTAGTAGTCCAGGCCGCGGGCGATCCTGAGGTCGGCCACCAGCGCCCCGGGCCGACGCCGCTGGGCGGCGCGCAGCAGGGCGCCCAGCTCCTCCAGGCCCTCGGTCAGCAGCGCGGTGGGCTCACCACCCTCGAGGGCCGCGACGACGGCGGCGCCCACGGCGTCCGGGTCGGCGCCGGTGACGGCGGCCAGACGCAGGGCGGCCTGCGCCTGGCCGGGCGTGGTACCGACCTGGCCCACCAGCTCCTCGGAGACGTTCCGGGCGCCGATCTTGTCGATCTTGTCCACCACGCGCAGGACCTCAATGAGCTGGTCGTCCCGGATACCCACCGAGGTGTAGAAGCCCTGGGCCACCTTGCGGTTGGAGACGTGGACGCTCACCGGCGGGACGGGCAGGGCGGACAGGGCCTCGTGCATGACCAGGGCCACCTCCACGTCGTGGTGCAGGGGCAGGGAGCCGTCGCCGACGACGTCGATATCGGCCTGGATGAACTCCCGGTAGCGCCCCTCCTGGGGCCTCTCGCCGCGCCAGACCTTCTGGATCTGGTAGCGCTTGAAGGGGAAGTGCAGGGACCCGGCGTTGTCCACCACGTAGCGGGCGAAGGGGACGGTGAGGTCGAAGTGCAGGCCCAGCTGCTTGCGCGGGTCGGCCACCTCGGCGGGGTCGGCCTGGAGCCGGGAGAGGAGGTAGACCTCCTTGGAGGTCTCCCCCTTCCTGGTCAGCTCGCTCAGGGGCTCCACGGCGCGGGTCTCAATGCCGCAGAAGCCGTGGAGCTCGAAGGTGTGGCGCAGGGTGTCCAGGAAGAGGCGCTCCACCACGTGGCCCGCGGGGAGCCACTCGGGGAAGCCGGAGAGTGAGGACGTCGCTGCTCGTACCTGTGCCATGGGCACATTCTGGCACGGCCGCCCCCCTGGCTCAGCCCGTCTCCCGCATGGCACGCAGCTCCTTCTTCAGGTCGCGGATCTCGTCGCGCAGGCGGGCGGCCAGCTCGAACTGGAGGTCCTCGGCCGCGGCGTGCATCTGGGCGGTGAGCTCCTCGACGAGCCCGGCCAGGTCCCCCGCGGCCGCGCCGGCCAGCTTCTCGCGCACGGTGGCCTCGGCGGCACGCCTGCGGCGCCCCACGACCGCCCGCTCCTCATGGCCGCGGTAGCCCCCGGCCAGGAGCTCGTCGGTGTCCACGTCCTCGCGGGCGAGCATGTCGGTGACGTCGGCGATCTTCTTGCGCAGCGGCTGGGGGTCGATGCCGTGGGCGGCGTTGTAGGCCAGCTGCCTGGTGCGACGCCTCTCGGTCTCCTCAATGGCCTCGGCCATGGCGGGGGTGAGGGTGTCGGCGTACATGTGCACCTCGCCGGAGACGTTGCGGGCGGCCCGCCCAATGGTCTGGATCAGGGAGCGCGCCGAGCGCAGGAAGCCCTCCTTGTCGGCGTCCAGGATGGAGACCAGGGAGACCTCGGGCAGGTCCAGGCCCTCACGCAGCAGGTTAATGCCCACCAGGACGTCGAAGCGCCCCAGGCGCAGCTCACGCAGGAGCTCCACGCGCCGCAGGGTGTCGACGTCGGAGTGGAGGTACTCCACGCGCACCCCCCTCTCGGCCAGGTAGGTGGTCAGGTCCTCGGCCATGCGCTTGGTCAGGGTGGTCACCAGGACCCGCTCGTCCCGCTCCACCCGGACGCGCACCTCCTCCAGGAGGTCGTCGATCTGGCCCTGGGTGGGCTTGACCACGACCTTGGGGTCCACCAGGCCGGTGGGTCGGATGATCTGCTCGACGACGCCGTCGCTGCGTCCCAGCTCGTAGTCGCCGGGGGTGGCCGACAGGTAGACGGTCTGGCCCACGCGCTCCTCGAACTCGGCGAAGGTCAGCGGCCGGTTGTCCAGGGCGCTGGGCAGGCGGAACCCGTGGTCCACCAGGGTGCGCTTGCGTGAGGCGTCCCCCTCGTGCATGGCCCCGACCTGGGGGACGGTCACGTGGGACTCGTCAATGACCAGGAGGAAGTCCTCGGGGAAGTAGTCCAGGAGGGTGTTGGGGGGCGTGCCCGGGGAGCGGCCGTCAATGTGCAGGGAGTAGTTCTCGATACCGGAGCAGGTGCCGATCTGGCGCATCATCTCCAGGTCGTAGGTGGTGCGCATGCGCAGGCGCTGGGCCTCCAGGAGCCTGCCGCCGCGTTCCAGGGCACTCAGGCGCTCGGCCAGCTCGTCCTCAATGCCCTCGATGGCCCTGCTCATGCGCTCGGGGCCGGCCACGTAGTGGGAGGCCGGGAAGACGAAGACCTGCTCGGTGGGGGCGATGACCTGACCGGTCACGGGGTGCAGGGTGGCCAGGGACTCGATCTCGTCGCCGAAGAACTCAATGCGGATGGCGAGCTCCTCGTACACGGGGATGATCTCCACGGTGTCCCCGCGCACGCGGAAGGTGCCGCGGGTGAAGTCGATGTCGTTGCGCGTGTACTGCATGGTCACGAAGCGGCGCAGGAGCTCGTCGCGGTCAATGACCTGCCCCACCTCCAGGGGCGTCATGCGGTCCACGTACTCCTGGGGCGTGCCCAGTCCGTAGATGCAGGACACCGAGGAGACCACCACCACGTCGCGGCGGGTGAGCAGGGAGTTGGTGGCGGAGTGCCGCAGGCGCTCGACCTCGTCGTTGATGGAGGAGTCCTTCTCGATGAAGGTGTCCGTCTGGGGGACGTAGGCCTCGGGCTGGTAGTAGTCGTAGTAGGAGACGAAGTACTCCACCGCGTTGTTGGGCAGCAGCTCGCGGAACTCGGCGGCCATCTGGGCGGCCAGGGTCTTGTTGGGCTCCAGGATGAGGGTGGGGCGCTGGACGGCCTCGACCAGCCAGGCGGTGGTGGCGGACTTGCCGGTGCCGGTGGCCCCCAGGAGCACGACGTCCTTCTCCCCGGCCTCAAGGCGCTGGGTGAGGGCGGCGATGGCGGCGGGCTGGTCGCCGCTGGGTGAGTAGGGGCTGATGACCTCAAAGGGCCTGGCGGCACGCTGGAGGTCGGTGACGGGGCGCATACCCCGCACCCTACCCGCCAGCCCCGACGTGCCCCCGCCCGTCCTCCCACCCGCCCACCGCGAGAACGGTACTTGTTCGTCGTGAGAACGGTACTTGTTCGTCGTGAGAACGGTACTTGTTCGTCGTGAGAACGGGCACGTTCACAGCGTTCTCACAGGACAGGCTCAGACTAGGCGTCCCGGACGCACCGCCCGATGCCAGGTGAGGGGCGTTTGGGACGCGGGCTCACAGGACACGTTCCAGGAGGCGGGACGTCCGCTGCTCGGCTGGGGGAGTTGCACGTTCTTTTTACAATCGCCTGTCTCCTGGTGGAGCGGGCCGGTGCGGCGTCCAGGGTGACATTTTGCGCAGAGGGTAACCGATTGCGCAGAAAGTGACCCGGATTCGTTACCTTCTGCGCAAAACGTCACCCTGCACACAAAATGTCCCGCCCCGCACAAAACGTCCCCGCACACCGCCCTCTGGGTGGTCTGCCACCTGTCTACTGGCCCGGTTTCGTGCGCGTGTCGCAATCTGAGGATCAGAACGAGGGCCACCCTCAGCCACGCCAAGGCCCAGGCCCCTGACCTGCGTGGACATTGGGTGTACAAAGTGCTGGGCGGGGTGGGGTCGGCTCTGATCCTCAGATTGCGACAGAACCGACCGCCCGCCACCCTACTGCTCGGTGCCGCCCCACTCCACGGCAGTGAAACCGTGCCTCGTCGGGGCCGGGATGAGAACCTGCTCAGGGACGTCCTCCCGGGGTACCGCGCCAATAACGACGTAGACACGGACAAAGGTGTCCGGCACCATTGCCGCGCCGTCACCCACAAAGGTGTACCGAGCGCGCCGCGCGTACTGGTCCGTGGCGAAGGTGACCAGGCACCGACCACGGGTTCTCATACGCGGCCCCCAGTACGTAATGAAGTCAGCTGACTCGCGCTCGCTCAGCCCCAGAAGAGCAAGCTTCTCCTCCAGGAAGACGGTCTCACCACCGGGCTCCACCACAAATCCCTCAGCCTGGGTAAAGGCAGGGGACGACGTTCCCTCCCAGAACAGTGAGGGGTACGTCCGCCCCGCCGAGTCCCTCAGGGTCCCGTCGGAGGAGGCCGTCACCGACCAGGTCGCCAGGCCCCTGGTGCGTACCGGCTCGGGGTAGGCGTAGGTCAGCTCCCCGTCCCACGCCAGGGACACCTCAAGGGCCGTCTCCTGCTGCGGGTACAGGTACAGCACCGGCTTCTTGGACTCGGACCCCCTCCACTTGAGCGACAGCGGCTTGCACCCTGCTGCCAGGGCCAGCCCACCCGCGGCGGCGAGCGCCAGGAGCCCTCTGCGAGTCACCCGGGAAGTACGCACGATATCCCTCCTTGGACTACAGGTCGTCCTTAATTCTACCGCCGTCCTCCGGGACCACGCCCCTGGTGGGGGCCGCACCAGGACCCCGGCACGGCCCCCACCAGGCGCTCAGCGACGACGTCGCAGGAGCACGCCCCCGCCGGTCAGGACCCCGGCCAGACCCAGTGCCGCCAGGGAGACACCGGTACGTGCCAGGCCCGAGCCGGGCCTGCCTCCCTGCTGCGCGGCGGCCTGGGCGGCCGCCCCGGCTGAGGGCCCTACCGCCGGGTCTACCGCCGGTGCCGCCGCCTGGTCGGTCCCGGGATCCGCCGGGGTCTCAGGCCCGGGGGTCGGGCTGGGCGCGACCCGAGTGTCCTGCCCTGCCACGTAGCGGATGTCCAGGGATCCGCCTCCTGCGGGGCTGGTGGTGTCGGCGCGGAAGGCCACCGTCCTGACCCCCTTGGAGTCAGTGAGTACCTGGACCAGCCCCAGCGTCCCGTCGTCGGAGTTGAGGTGGAAGGAGCGCGGGGTGTAGCCCTCGAAGCGCTTAATGAGCGTCTCGTCGGTCAACGGGTAGCGCATCTCCTGGCCGCGGTGGACCGGGACCTGCTCCTCCACGGGGTTGCCGGCGGCGTCGTTGAAGTACTCGTGGATGAGGTCGGAGGGGGCGCCCTCCATGGGGTGCTGGTAGCGCACCGTGAGGGTGAAGGCCTCCCCCAGCGGCTCCTCGACGAGGGCGTCCATGACGTCCTCAAGGGCCGTGACCTCCTGGGAGACCTGGTCCGCGGTGGCGTAGGCGGCCTGGTCGCGCAGGGTGGCGGCGGTCGCGATCTCGGACATGAGGGCGGCGCGCGTCCCGGGGGTGAAGCCCTTGCCCTCGGCGGGCACGCGGGCGATGGCGGCGTCGTACCGGGCGTCCAGGGCGGTGGTGTCCACCGGGGTGTAGTCCTCGGTGGTGGCCGCGGCGACGGCAGCGTCCAGGGCGGCGACGGCGTTGTCAAAGTCGCGGTGGGTGACGAGCTCGCCCTCCCTGGGTGCCTTGAGGGTCACGGCGTCGGGGGTGGCCAGGAGCTTCTGGCCGGTGGCCACGGCCGCCACCAGGGTGTCGTAGCTGGCACGGGTCAGGCGCCTGCCGTCCTTGCCGTTGGCCTCCAGCAGGGTAGTCGCGCCGGTCAGGGACGTGGTCAGGGAGGTGCGGTCGTAGGGGGCCGGGGTCAGGGCGTCGAAGGCGGTGTTGAGGCTGGTCCGGGCCGCCTGGATGTCGGCGTTGGTGGGGGCGTCGGCGCCTCCGGCCCGGGCCCTGATCACCAGGGCCCGGGCGGCGGTGTCCTGGCTGAGGTAGGTCTGCTTGGTGGTCTCCTCAAGGAGCATGCCGGCGTCCACGGCCGCGGAGTAGGTCGACCAGTGCTCCGTAATGGCCTCCTCCAGCTCGTGGGTGTCCGTCACGGCGGTCTCCTGGGGGACGCTCACCGTGCTCTCCACCCCGCCGAGCGTGAGGGTCACGCTCGTGCCGCGTACGCCCCTGAGGGGGCCGTCGCTGGAGAAGACGGTCTTGTCGTAGGTGCCCTTGGGGTCCTCCTCGGACCACAGCAGACGGGATCTGACGTACTCGTTGTGCCTCACGCTATTGGTCTCAAAGGGCAGGTAGTACCGGCCGTCGAACTCCTCCACGCCGACGTCCTGGGAGGAGATCGGCATGGCGACCTCGCCGTAGAGCATGATCTCGCGGGCCTGGCTCAGGGAGTCGTAGCTCAGGGTGGCCACCCAGACGGTGGCCTGCTGCTCACCATATTTTGTGTTATAAGTCACCGTCTGCGGTGTGGCGTGGGCCTTGACCCAGTCCAGGGAGTGGGCGTCGGAGGCCTCAGCGGCCACAGAGGCCGGGGCGAGGAGGGGCGTCGCAGCCGTGCCGACGGGGAGCACCAGGGCTGCTCCCAGGGCGAGCGCCAGGGCGCGTGAGCGACGTGCTGCCATAAGGGTCTCCTTGGGGTGTCGGGGTTATGGTGTCCGCATCGGCGCGGACACACAGGTGAGACTAACCTTAGTTCCCGGGAGCGTCTATGAGGTCAGGCACGTCTGCCCTGGTCAGCGGCCATTTCCGTAGCCGCGGGCACCAGGACGTCCGCCCAGAGGCGCTCAATCGCGGCACGCAGCTCCTCGCGCGTCCCGCTGTTGTCAAGCACGACGTCGGCCACCGCGCGACGCTGCTCGTCACTGGCCTGGCTGGCCAGGCGGGCCAGGGCCTCCTCCCGGCCCAGGCCCCGGCCCTCCAGACGGGCCAGGCGCACCTCGCACGGGGCCTGCACCACCACGACGTAGTCAAAGCGCGACGCCGCCCGCTGCTCGACCAGGAGTGGCATGTCGTAGACGGCCACGCGCCCGGCCGGGACCGCGGCCAGGCGCCGCTGCGCCCGGGCGGCGACGAGGGGCAGGACAATGCCCTCAAGACGTGCCCGCTCCCCGGGGTCCCTGAAGACGCGGGCCCCCAGGGCGGCCCGGTCCAGCGACCCGTCCGCCCGCAGGACGTCCCCGAAGGCCGCCGCGACCGCCGCCAGGCCCGGCGTGCCGGGGGCCACCACCTCACGGGCCAGCACGTCGGCGTCCACGACGGTGGCCCCCAGGTCGGCCAGGACGGCGGCGGCAGTGGACTTGCCCGAGCCGATCCCGCCGGTCAGCCCCACGTACAGGGCCCGGGCACCCGCCGGGCCCGAGTACCCGCCGGACCCGGCCGACCCCGCCCCGGTGGGGGCCGCCCCGCCCGGCCCCGCACCGCCAGGGGCCGCACCCGTGCCGGGCGCGCTCACCGCCGGTAGCCTGCCGCCCAGGCCAGCAGCGCCTGCGCCAGGACGGCGACGTCCACGTCCGGCGGGACGTGGAGGAACCCGGCGGGCAGGCCCGTGCGCACCCCCGCGTAGAAGGTCGTGTTGCACACGTAGGTGCCTGCGTCCCAGGACTCCTTAGCCTCCAGGCCGGCCTGGGTCAGGACGTCCACCAGCGCGGCGGTGTCGACCGTGGCGAGCAGTCCCTCCGGTCCCCCTGCCTCGACCACGCCCTGCTGTGAGGGCCGACCGTCCTCGTCCACGCCCTCCTGCTCGTTGGCCGCCACGCACTCCACCCGCAGCACCTGGGCGTCCCCGGCCAGTCCCAGGCTCAGCACGGCCCGGGGGCGGTGCACGCGGGCGAGCTCACCCAGCTTCGCCGGGGCCCCGGTGAAGCTGACGGGCAGCACCTCGGCCGCCACGTCGTCACCCGGCGCGGCCTGCAGCGCCCGGACCACCTCCTGGGAGGGGTTGACGGCGTGGGGGCCAAAGGGGCCGAAGCCGGTGATAAGGACCGGGGAGCTCACAGAAGCGGTCATGCCCGCCATTGTGCCCCACGCCGCGGGAGCCCGGGGAGCGCATGCCACGGCACAGTAGTCAGCGTGACCGCCGTACGGGAGCCGGGGAGCACGTGAGCCCCGGGTCCGGCCCGCCTTCCGGGCGCACACGGCCCGCCTGCCGTTCTCACGGGCAACAAGTACCGTTCTCACGAGCAATAAGTACCGTTCTCACGAACAATAAGTACCGTTCTCGCGACGAATAAGTACCGTTCTCGCGGTGGGCGACCGTTACATGGGCGACCAGGTCAGTCCGCCGTCGGTGGAGACGATCCAGGTGCTCTCCCCCGCCGTCGCCCAGGAGGGGTAGCCCACCTGCACCTCGATGCGGTGGGAGTCCCCCCGGGCGTCCTGCAGGAAGTGCCCGGCCGGGTCGTCGCCCAGTGCCGCGGGGACGGTCACCTTGCTCCAGGTGGTCCCGTCGTCGGTGGAGACGTAGATCTCTCCCCCGGTGGCCGAGCCCGTCCCCGCCACCAGGACCCCGTTCAGGGCCACGTAGGCGTACGGGTCACCGCGCAGGGCCACCCGGCTCTGGGCCTCCCACCGGCCGTTGCGCAGCCGGTAGGCGCACACCATGCCGTGGCCCTCCAGGACCCGGGTCTGCCTCGCCCCCCGGGCGGCCACGGCCTGGTCCGCGTCCTCCTGGTCCAGGCGCGGGCAGCCCCTCGGGTCGTTGACGCCCAGGGTCGGCCCGGGTGTGGCCGTGGGCCCGGGTGTCGGGGTAGCCGTGGGCCCGGGCGGCCGCGTCGCGGGCGCCATGGGGACAGAGCCCGTCGGGAGGGGAGGGGGAGCGGTCGTGGGCGACCAGGTGGAGGGCAGGTCCGCGGGGGTGCGCCCACAGGTTGCGGACACGTTCTCATTGTCCCACCGGGCCTTCTGGACGCACGCGATGTACCTGCTGATGAGCTCGTTCCTCTGGGCCCGGCGCTCCGCGAGGAAGGGGCCCACGCCCCTGTGGAACAAGAGGTCGGAGTCTGAGGCCACCGGGTTGGTCTCGGGGTACCAGGTGACCCCCTCCTTGTCGACGTACTCCTTGCTCTCCAGCAGGCCGAGACCGCCCACGTAGCCCATACCCACCAGGACGAGGGAGGCCACCACGACCACGCCGTTGACCAGCTTGACGGGCAGGGCCAGGACGTCGGCGCCCTGCCCCTGCCCCTGGTCGTCAGCAGGGGGCCAGGACCAGACCACGCCCAGCAGCAGCACCGAGGAGATCACCAGGCACAGGCTGAAGGGGCCCGGGGCCAGCACCACGGGCAGGCCCAGGAGCCACGGCAGGCAGGCCAGGCACAGGCAGACCCCGGCGGTCACCGCCGCCCATCTGCGTAGCCGCTTTACCCGGGTGCCCACGACAGCATCATAGGCGTGCGCGCCCTGACGCACACGGATATGCCCGGCCCCCGGGAAGGGGGCCGGGCAGTGAGCGTGGTCCGGCCAGCTGGCTCAGTTGCCGGTCAGCTTCTCGCGCAGGGCGGCCAGCGCCTCGTCGGAGGCCAGCGTACCGGTGGCCTCCGAGGGGGCCGAGGAGTAGGAGGTGGAGCCCGACGCCGGGGCGCCGGAGTCGGTGTCCTCCTCCATGGCCCTGGCGACCTGGGCCTTGTGGGCCTCCCAGCGGGCGTGGGCGGCCGCGTACTCGGCCTCCCAGGCCTCGCGCTGGGCGTCGTAGCCCTCCAGCCACTCGTTGGTCTCGGGGTCGAAGCCCTCGGGGTACTTGTAGTTGCCGTTCTCGTCGTACTCCGCGGCCATGCCGTAGAGGCTGGGGTCGAAGTCGTCGGAGCTGGGGTCCACGCCCTCGTTGGCCTGCTTGAGGCTCAGGGAGATACGACGGCGGTCCAGGTCGATGTCAATGACCTTGACGAAGACCTCGTCACCGACCTTGGCGACCTGCTCGGGCACCTCGATGTGGCGCTGGGCCAGCTCGGAGATGTGGACCAGGCCCTCGATGCCGTCCTCCACGCGCACGAAGGCGCCGAAGGGGACGAGCTTGGTGACCTTGCCGGGCACGACCTGGCCGATGGCGTGGGTGCGGGCGAAGGCCTGCCAGGGGTCCTCCTGGGTCTTCTTGAGCGACAGGGAGACGCGCTCGCGGTCGAAGTCGACCTCGAGGACCTCGACGGTGACCTCCTGACCGACCTCGACGACCTCGGAGGGGTGGTCGATGTGCTTCCAGGACAGCTCGGAGACGTGGACGAGGCCGTCCACACCACCGAGGTCCACGAAGGCACCGAAGTTGACGATGGAGGAGACCACACCGGTACGGACCTGGCCCTTCTGGAGGGTCTGGAGGAAGTTGGTGCGGACCTCGGACTGGGTCTGCTCGAGCCAGGCACGGCGGGACAGGACCACGTTGTTGCGGTTCTTGTCCAGCTCGATGATCTTGGCCTCGAGCTCACGACCCACGTAGGGCTGGAGGTCACGGACACGGCGCATCTCGACCAGGGAGGCGGGCAGGAAGCCGCGCAGGCCGATGTCGAGGATGAGACCACCCTTGACGACCTCGATGACGGTGCCGGTGACGACGCCGTCCTCCTCCTTGACCCGTTCGATGGTGCCCCAGGCACGCTCGTACTGGGCACGCTTCTTGCTCAGGAGCAGACGGCCCTCCTTGTCCTCCTTCTGGAGGACCAGGGCCTCGATCTCGTCGCCGACCGAGACGATCTCGTCAGGGTCGACGTCGTGCTTGATGGACAGCTCGCGAGCGAGGATGACGCCCTCGGTCTTGTAGCCGATGTCAAGGAGGACCTCGTCGCGGTCGACCTTGACGACAGTGCCCTCGACGATGTCGCCGTCATCGAAGTACTTGATGGTCTCGTCGACGGCGGCGAGGATCTCCTCGGTCGAGCCGATGTCGTTGACGGCGACCGGGGCGAGGCTGTTGGTGATGGTCATTGAGTGGTTGCTCCGAAACGGACAGGTTGGTCGGGTCAGCAGATACCATGCGTCCCCCGACGCCGCGACCCAGCCCGGACTGGCCCGCGGCACGGTCGGGCCGACGACGTCACCTCCGGCAGAAGATGCGTCACCAGCCCTGGAGCGCATGGCCCCGGACTCTACCAGGGATTCGTGCGTTCTCACCGCATAGGAATCAAGACGCCATACCGTCCTCATATATGTGATGCATCACATACGGGGGTGACCTCGCACCTTGCACACCTGTCAGTGTGCTGCGTCGCGCCAGGTCCGGCCACGCCCCAGGGAGACGTCCAGGGGTACCGAGAGCTCGGCGGCGGCCCCCATGCGGCTCCTGAGGACCTCCTCCACCGTCCCGGTCTCCCCGGGGGCCACCTCCACCAGGAGCTCGTCGTGGATCTGCAGCAGGATGCGGCTGGAGCAGCCCTGCTCCCCCAGCTCCTCGGCCACGTCGACCATCGCCTTCTTGACGATGTCGGCAGCGCTGCCCTGGATGGGGGCGTTGAGGGCGGCCCGCTCGGCCATCTCCCGGCGTTGGCGGCTGTCGCTGGCCAGGTCCGGCAGGTAGCGGCGGCGTCCGAACATGGTCTGGGTGTAGCCGTCGCGCCGGGCCTGCTCCACCACGCCCTCCAGGTAGTCGTGGACCCGCCCGAACCGGGCGAAGTAGGCGTCCTTCAGGGCCGCGGCCTCGGCGTTGTCAATGCCCAGCTGCTTGGCCAGCCCGTAGGTGGACAGCCCGTAGGCCAGGCCGTAGCTCATGGCCTTGACGTGGCTGCGCTGCTCAGGCGTGACCTGGGACACGGGGACGTCGTGGACCAGGGCCGCCACGTAGCGGTGCAGGTCCTCCCCGCTGCGGAAGGCCTCAATGAGCGCCTCGTCCCCCGACAGGTGGGCCATAATGCGCATCTCGATCTGGGAGTAGTCGGCGGTCACCAGGCACTCGTAGCCCCGGCCCACGGTGAAGGCCTCACGGATGCGCATGCCCTCCGGCGTGCGGGCGGGGATGTTCTGCAGGTTGGGGTCGGTGGAGGACAGGCGCCCGGTGGCGGTCACGGTCTGCTGGAAGGTGGTGTGGACGCGCCCGTCGGGCTGGACGGCCTTGCGCAGGCCCTCGACCGTCTGGCGCAGCTTAATGGCGTCGCGGTGCTCCAGGAGGTGGCCCAGGAAGGGGTGGGAGGTCCTGGCGTACAGGTCGGCCAGGGCGGCGGCGTCGGTGGTGTAGCCGGTCTTGGTGCGCCGGGTCCTGGGCATCCTCAGCTCGTCGAACAGGACGGCCTGGAGCTGCCTGGGGCTGGAGAGGTTGAGCTCGTGGCCCGCGGCGTCGTAGGCCCCCTGGGCGGCGTGGGTGACGCGGGCGTCGAGCTCGGTCTCGCGCTCGGCCAGCACGGCCTCGTCCACGGCGATGCCGTCGGCCTCCATCTGGGCCAGGCAGCTGGCCACGGGCATCTCCAGGCCCTGGTAGAGGTCCAGGACGCCGCGCTGGCCCATCCGCTCCCTGAGCGCCTCCTCCAGCGCGGGCAGGAGGGCCGCGCGGCGCGCCGCGGCCAGGGCGGCGGTCGGCGTGGCGTCCTGGCCCAGGGACTCCAGGTCGAAGGCCCCCTGAACCTGGGCGGGCCCCTGGGCCTCCAGGTCGACCCCGAGCCAGCGCTGCGCCAGGGAGTCGATGTCGTAGGCGCGCTGCTCGGGACGGCACAGGTAGGCCCCCAGGGAGGGGTCCCCCACGACGCCGTCCAGCCCCAGGCCCCGTGCGCGCAGGGCGTGCCAGGCGCCCTTGGCGTCGGCGACGACCTTGGGGCGCGAGACGTCGGTGAGCAGCGCCGCCAGCGCCGTCTCGTCCTGGGGGGAGACCAGGGTCAGGTCGATGACGACGGCGGCCGTGCCGTCCGACAGGGCCAGGAGCTCGGGGTCGGCCTGGCCCGGGCGCAGGCTGCCGGTGACCACGACCCCCAGCACCCCGGCCTGCCCGTCCGCTCCCCCCAGGTGCCCGGCGAGCCAGGGCCCCACCGCCCCGGGCTCGAGGTCGGCACCCAGGACGGCCGGGGTCAGGGAGGCCAGGCGCCCCGCCAGGCGGTCCCCCGGGGCGGGGCCCGCGTGGTCGGCGGAGTCGGCGAAGGTCAGGATCCGTCCGGCCCGCTGGGCCAGGGTACGCAGCTCCAGGGACTCCATGACACCGGTCAGGGCGGCCCGGTCGGCGCCCGCGAGCCTGAGGTCCCGGCGCACGTCCAGGCCTAGGTCGACGTCGGTCAGGAGGCGGTTGAGGCGGCGGTTGCGCACGACGTCCCCCAGGTGGTCGCGCAGGGACTGGCCGGCCTTGCCCCGGATCTGGTCGGCGTGGGCGATGACGCCGTCGAGGCCGTCGTAGAGGCTGAGCCACTTGGCGGCGGTCTTGGGGCCCACCCCGGGCACCCCGGGGAGGTTGTCGCTGGTCTCGCCCACCAGGGCCGCCAGGTGGGGGTAGCGCTGCGGAGGCACCCCGTAGCGCCTCTCGACCTCGGCGGGGGTCATGCGGCGCAGGGTGGACACGCCCCTGACGGGGTAGAGCACGGTGCACCGCTCGGTGACGGTCTGGAGGGAGTCACGGTCCCCCGAGCAGACGAGGACCTCCATGCCCGCCTCCTGGGCGCGGGCGGCCAGGGTGGCCAGGATGTCGTCGGCCTCGACGTTCTCCTTGGTCAGGGAGCGCACGCCCATGGCGGACAGGAGGTCCTGGATGAGGGCGACCTGGCCGACGAAGGGCTGGGGGGGCGCGTCGCGGTTGGCCTTGTAGAGGGGGTAGTCCTGGGTGCGGAAGGTGCCTCCGGGCAGGTCGAAGGCCACGGCCACGTGCGTGGGGCGCTCGCTGTCGATCAGGGACAGGAACATGGAGGTGAAGCCGTGGACGGCGTTGGTGGCCTGGCCGGTGGAGGTGGTGAAGTTCTCGACCGGCAGGGCGTAGAAGGCGCGGAAGGCCATGGAGTGGCCGTCGACGAGGAGGAGCCGCGCGGGGTCGGTGCTGGCGGTTGAGGTACTCACCGTGCCAGCCTACGGGTATGAGTCAGGCCCTTCCCCCCGGTTCCGCCGGCGGCCCCTGCCGCCCCGTCCCCTCCGGGCCCGGGGCCGCGCGGTGGGAGGACCGCGAGCGCGCCACGCTCATGGAGACCCTGGGCATGAGGGTCGTCCGACGTGATGCTCACCATACCGTGGTCACCATGCCGGTGGACAGGGCCCTGCAGGTGGTGGGGATCCTCCACGGGGGCGCGAGCGCCGCCCTCATTGAGACGGCGGCCTCGGTGGCGGCGCGGGAGGCGGCACCCGAGGGCCTGGTGCCGGTGGGGGCCGAGCTCCAGGTCTCGCACCTGCGCCCGGTGAGCCAGGGCACGGTGAGGGCCGTGACGCAGCCGCTGCACGTGGGACGCCGCACGACGGTGTACGAGGTCAGGGTCACCGACGTGTCCGAGCACCTGGTGGCACGCGGGACCCTGCGCAGCCTGTACGTACCGCACCCCTGAGGCAGGGCCCCTCAGGAGGACTTGGAGGACTTGGAGGAGCCGACCTGCTCGATGACGGCGTCGGCGACCTCGCGCATGGTCAGGCGGCGGTTCATGGAGGTCTTCTGCAGCCAGCGGAAGGCGTCGGGCTCGCTCAGCCCCATCTTCTCCATGAGCAGGCCCTTGGCCCGGTCCACGCGCTTGCGGGTCTCGAAGCGCTCCTGGAGGTCGGCGACCTCGGACTCCAGGGAGGAGATCTCCTCGTGGCGGCTCACGGCGATCTCCAGGGCCGGGATGAGGTCGGCGGGGGTGAAGGGCTTGACCACGTAGGCCATGGCACCGGCCTCGCTGGCACGCTGGACGAGCTCGGTCTGGCTGAAGGCGGTCAGCATGACCACCGCGCAGTCGTGCTTGTCGAGAATGCGCTCGGCGGCCGTGATGCCGTCGGTGACGGGCATCTTGACGTCCATGACGCAGATGTCGGGCCGGTGCTCCTCGGCGAGACGGATGGCCTCCTCGCCGTCGGCGGCCTCGGCGACGACCTCGTACCCGGCATCAGTGAGGGTCTCCACGATGTCAAGACGGATGAGGGTCTCGTCCTCGGCGACGAGGACCCTGCGGGATCGGGTGGTGGAATCGGTGCTCACGCGGCGATACTAGTATGCTGGTAGGCGTCACGCTCTCTGAGCGAGCCAGGAACTGGTATGACGTACGTGTGACATACCGTTCCCGCAGGTTAGAGCGGCGGTTGACGGTGTAGGTCACGCGAATCACGTGGCTGAGAGCCTCCGTAGCCCAATCGGTAGAGGCATCCGACTCAAAATCGGAGCAGTGTGGGTTCGAGTCCCACCGGAGGCACCGCGCCGCCCACGTGGCGGACACGACGGTGTCCCCGCCACGGGTGGTGGCGGGGACACCGTGGGCCGGATGGCGCCGTCGGGCTCAGTCGTAGCGGTAGTCGCTGCGCTCCCCCACGGTGTGGATGCGGATGGAGTTGGTCGACCCGGGGGTGCCCGGGGGCATGCCGGCCACGATCACCACCGTGTCCCCGAGGTTGGCCAGGTTCTTGGTCTGGAGGACCTCATCGACCTGGTCCACCATCTCGTCGGTGTTGGTGACCTCGGGCACCTCGTAGGTGGACACGCCCCAGGAGACGGCCAGCTGGTTGCGGGTCGAGGTCAGGGGGGTGAAGGCCAGCAGCGGGATGGCCGAGCGCAGGCGCGACAGGCGGCGGGCCGTGTCGCCGGACTGCGTGAAGGTCACCAGGTAGTCCACGTCGAGCTGCTCGCCCATCTCGGCGGCGGCACGGGTGAGCACCCCGGCGCGGGTCTGGGGGTAGGAGCCCAGCGGCGCGATGCGCTCGCCGCCGCGCTCCTCGACGTTCTCGATAATGCGGGCCATGGTGCGCACGGCCTCGATCGGATAGGCGCCCACCGAGGTCTCCCCGGAGAGCATGACGGCGTCGGCGCCGTCGAGGATGGCGTTGGCGCAGTCGGAGGCCTCGGCGCGGGTGGGGCGCGGGTTCTGGATCATGGACTCCAGGACCTGGGTGGCCACGATGACCGGCTTGGCCTGACGGCGGGCCAGCTCGATGGCGCGCTTCTGGACCAGGGGCACGGACTCCAGGGGCATCTCCACGCCCAGGTCGCCGCGGGCCACCATAATGCCGTCGAAGGCGGAGACGATGTCGTAGAGGTTGTCCACCGCCTGGGGCTTCTCGATCTTGGCGATCACGGGGATACGCACCCCGTACTCGTCCATGATGTCGTGGACGTCCTTGATGTCGTCGGCGCTGCGCACGAAGGACAGGGCGATGATGTCGGCGCCGATCTTAATGGCCCAGCGCAGGTCCCCGCGGTCCTTCTCGCTGAGGGCCGGCACGGAGACCGCCACCCCGGGCAGGTTGAGGCCCTTGTGGTTGGAGACGTAGCCGGGGACCTCGACCTTGGTGACCACGTCGGTGTCGGTGACGGCCACGACGCGCACCGCCACGTTGCCGTCGTCAATGAGGAGGCGGTCACCGGGACGGCAGTCCCCGGGCAGCCCCTTGAAGGTGGTGGAGACGCGCTTGACGGTGCCCAGCACGTCGTCGGTGGTGATGGTGAACTCGTCGCCCTTGTGCAGCATGACCTTCTGGTCGTTGACAAAGGTCCCCAGGCGGATCTTGGGACCCTGGAGGTCGACCAGGACGGCGATGGCGCGGCCGGAGGCCTGGGCGGCCGAGCGGATCCGGTCGATGACCTCCTCCTGGTCCTCCGCCCGCCCGTGGGAGCGGTTGATCCGGGCGACGTTCATGCCAGCGTCCACGAGAGCCTGCACCTGCTCAGGGGAGTTTGTGGCCGGTCCGAGGGTGCATACGATCTTTGCTCTGTGCATGGGCCTATAGTAGGCGACGGGCCCCGGGCGTGCGACAGTAACACCCCGGACGGGCCTAACGGGCAGGGGCGGGTCAGCCGGCCGCGGCGCCGTCCCCCTCCTCCCGGGGCCCTCGGCCAGGAGCCCGCGCCGACCTGGGGCCGGGGGCGTCCGGCTCCTCGACGGGGCCGGGTGCGTCTGGCTCTCCCTCCGGCTCCTCCTCCTGGTCCTGGTCCCCCTGGTCCTCTCGGCCCGGCGTCGCGGTCGGGTCCTCCCCACCGGGTCCGCCCCGGGCGCCGCGGTCGGGGCAGGCCACGGCGTCGTCGACGGGCTGGCACAGGGTGTAGCCCACCAGGCCCAGGACGAAGACAAGCAGGGACGTCCACACGTTCAGGCGCAGCCCCAGGACGTGCTGGGCCTCGTCGACCCGCAGGTACTCGATCCACCCCCGGCCCGAGGTGTAGACCATGAGGTAGGCCCACGCCAGGCGGCCGCCGGTGGCGCCGTCACGTGCCAGCAGGTGGCGTCCCAGCCACACCAGGAAGGCCGCGCCAGCCAGGTTCCACAGGGCCTCGTAGAGGAAGGTCGGGTGGAAGAGCGTGCCAGGGGCGTACCCCACGGGGGTGTGGGCGGCGTCGATCTCCAGCCCCCAGGGCAGGGTGGTGGGGCCGCCGAAGAGCTCCTGGTTGAACCAGTTGCCCACCCGGCCGATGGCCTGGGCCACCAGGAGGGCGGGGGCGACGGCGTCCACGAAGGGGGCCAGGCGCAGGCCGCGGCGGCGCAGCAGCCAGGCCACGGCGGCCGTGCCCCCCGCGACACCGCCCCAGATGCCCAGGCCCCCGTTCCAGACCTGGGGGATGAGGGACAGGTCCCCGTGCGGTCCGAAGTAGGCGTCCGGCGAGGTCAGGACGTGGTAGAGGCGCGCGCAGACGATCCCGGCCGGCACCCCCAGCAGGGCGGCGTCCAGCACCACGTCCCTGCCCCCGCCCCGGGCCCGGTAACGGCGGTCCGACCACCACACGGCCACGAAGACCCCGGTGAGGATGCACAGCGCGTAGGCCCGTAGCGGGAAGGGCCCCAGGTGCCACACGGAGCGTGAGGGGCTGGGGATGGAGCAGGGCGGGACCGCACGGGTCGCGGCCAGGCCGGTGATCAGGGTGGCGACGGTAGGCACTCAGGAAACCTCTCGGTGGGCGGCGGGCAGGAGGGCCGGGTGGCTGCCGGCGGCCACGAGCTCGGCGACGAACTGCTGGGGGTCGGCGGAGCGTATGAGCGCCTCCCCCACCAGGACCACGTCGGCGCCGGCGCGGGCGTACTCCATGACGTCGTGGGCCCCGCGCACGCCGCCCTGGGCGATACGCATGGTGGCGGCGGGGACGACCTCGGCGACCTGGGCGAAGCGGCCCGGGTCGGCCCTGCGGTTCCTGGGGTCGCGGGAGTCCACGCTGACGGCCCGGGCCCCCAGCCGCAGGGCGGTGAGGGCCTCGGCGCGCGTGTGGGCCTCGACGACGGCGAGCATGCCCAGGGAGTGGGTGCGCTCCACCAGGCTCTCCAGGATCAGGGGGGCCAGGCGCGCGTCGAGCATGAGCAGGTCCGCGCCGTGGGCCCGGGCCTCGTGGACCTGGTAGGGGGTGACAATGAGGTCGTGGACCAGGACGGGGACGTCCACCGCCCGGCGCACGGCGTCCAGGTCCGCCAGGGAGCCGTGGCTGCGCAGGGGCTCGGTGACCACCGAGACGCAGGCCGCCCCCCCGGCCTCGTAGAAGCGCGCCAGGACACCGGGGTCCCCGACCCCGGAGAGGTCGGAGAAGGTGGCGGTGGCGCGCCTGACCTCGGCGATCACGGAGACCGCCCGCGCCTGCGTGCACAGGACGGCCACGGCGTCCAGGGCCCCCGGGGCGGTGCGCACCATCTCACGGACCCGGTCCAGCGGCAGGCGCTCCTCCCGGGCGGCCACGGCGAGGCGTGCGGCCTCGACAGCACGTAGAAACGCCTTCACACGCACCTCCTCACCGATGGGATGGACGGGGGCCTCCATCGTCCTCGCCCTGTGGCCCGTGAGGCAAATCAGGTCCACCCCGCCGGGCGTGTCCGACCCCGGTACCCGCGCCGGTGGCGCCCCGGGCCTCCCGGTCCACCCCGGGCACCCCGGGGTGGTGCCCTGGGCGAGGAGGCAGGGGGCGGGCGCTAGGCTGGCCGGGTGAGCCCGTCGCCGGTGACCCCTGACGCGGCCGTGCCCCTCCTCACCGCCCGCGTGACGGAGCACACGTCCGTTGGTCGCCGTGTCCTGGTCCTTATCGACGGGCTCACCGGCTCGGGGAAGTCGACCCTGGCCGGGCGCCTGGAGGCGGGCCTGCCCGGATGCCTGTCCCTGGCGGTGGAGGAGCTGGTTCCCGGCTGGCAGGCCCTGGAGGAGGGGGTGGGCCGGTGCGCGGCGGCCCTGCGGGAGCTGGCCGGGCAGGGACGCGCCACCGTGAGGAGCTGGGACTGGGGGCGTATGGAGCCCGGCGGGACCCGACGGCTCACGCTGGGCAGGGCGGGGGCGGCCGTGGTGGAGGGCTGCGGCGCCCTGGCGGCCGGCGCGCAGCCGCTGGCGGGGGCCCAGGTCATCCGGGTCCTGGTGGAGGCCGAGGACGCCGTGCGCCACCGGCGCCTGCGCTCCCGGGACCCCTACACCTGGGACGTGGCGGCCTGGGAGGCGCAGGAGCGCCGCGTGGCGTCGGCCTGGCGGCGGGACCCGCGCTACGGGCCGGACGTGGTGGTGCGCCCTGTCGTGCCGGGCCCCGGAGTCCGGTGAGGTGCCCGCCGACGGTAGCTGGCAACGGCCTGACCCTGGCGGCCGGTGACGCCCAGGGCCGGCGCGCGGGGGTAGCACGCGAGCGGGGCGGTGGGCGGGGCGGGCCCCGGTCAGGGGCGGGAGCCGACGACGGCCCCCAGGTCCCCGCCGGCCTGGAAGCAGCTGCGCGTCCCCGTGTGGCAGGCGGCCCCGACCTGGTCGACCTGGACCAGGAGGGCGTCGCCGTCGCAGTCCAGGGACACGGACCTCACGTACTGGTGGTGGCCGGAGGTGTCCCCCTTGCGCCAGTACTCCCCCCGGGAGCGGGACCAGAAGGTCACCCTCCCCTGGGTCAGGGTGCGACGCAGGGCCTCGTCGTCCATCCACCCGACCATGAGGACCTCGCGGGTGTCGAACTGCTGGACGACGGCGCACACCAGGCCGGAGGCGTCCCGTTTGAGACGGGCCGCCAGGGAGGCGGGCAGGACGGGTTCGGTCACGCACGGGATCCTCTCACGGACCACCCCGCCCGGTGACCGCGTCGTGCTGACCCCGCCCGGTGACCGCGGCCGGGGCGCCCCCGGTAGCGCGGGGCGCCGGCAGTCAGCCTGCGGGGCCGAGGAGGGGACCCAGGTAGACCCACGCCCCCGGCAGGTTGCGCGCCACGAAGAACCCGGCCGCGAGCGCCAGCACCACGACCCACTCGGGGCGCGAGAGCACCGTCGGCCGCGTGGGCCGGCCGCTGCGGCGGGCCCGCAGCCACCAGGCGTAGCGGACCAGGACCGTGACCAGCCACAGGTCCGCCAGGAGCGCGAAGGGGTTCAGCCCCAGGGCCGTGCCCAGGTCGGCGCGCAGGAGGGCCCCGCCTCAGCGTACGGGGTGCCCGGCGGCGCGCAGCGCCTCCTTGGCCCGCCCGACCGTCATGGTCCCGTAGTGGAAGACGCTGGCGGCCAGGAGGGCGTCGGCCCCGTGGTCGGCGGCGGACACGAAGTCCTCGGGGCGTCCCGCCCCGCCGGAGGCGATGAGGGGCACGCTCACGGCGCGGCGCACGGCGTCGAGCATCTCCAGGTCGAAGCCGCGTGTGACCCCGTCGGCGTCCATGGAGTTGAGCAGGATCTCGCCGGCCCCCAGCTCCACGGCCCGCACCGCCCAGCCGACGGCGTCGATCCCGGTGGAGCGCCGCCCGCCGTGGGTGGTGACCTCGTAGCCTGACGGCGTGCTCACCCCGGGTGGGCAGCGGCGGGCGTCCACCGACAGGACGATGACCTGGTTGCCGAAGCGGTCGGCGACCTCGCCCAGGAGCTCGGGGCGGGCGACGGCGGCGGTGTTGACCCCGACCTTGTCCGCCCCGGCGGCCAGGAGACGGGCCACGTCCTGGACGGTGCGCACGCCGCCGCCCACGGTCAGGGGCACGAAGACCTGGTCGGCGGCGGCGGAGACCACGTCCACCATGGTGGCTCGCCCCTCGGCCGAGGCGGACACGTCCAGGAAGGTGATCTCGTCCGCGCCCTGGGCGTCGTAGCGGCGGGCGAGCTCGACGGGGTCCCCGGCGTCACGCAGGCCGGCGAAGTTGACGCCCTTGACCACCCGGCCGTCCTTGACGTCCAGGCAAGGGATAATGCGGATCGCGACGCTCATCGGTGGTCTCCTGCCGGTCTCAGCGGGTGGGAGGGGTGGAGGGCGTGGCCCCCTCAGCGGGGGCGCTGGGGGTGGCGGAGCCCCGGGGGGTGCCCGTGGCGCCCTCGCCGCCCTCGGCGACGGCCAGGACGTCGATGACCACCGCCACGGGCTGGTCGCCCCGGGCCTGGTCGGCCGGCAGCGAGAGGATGACGCGGCTGCCGACCGGGATGTCCAGCAGGTGCTGGGCGATCCCCGCCATGGTGGAGGCCATGTTGATGGTGCCCGGGACGGTGGTGGTGCCGTAGGTCGAGGACAGGACGGAGTCGTCCGCCCAGCCGACGGTGGTGTAGCGGGCCACGATGGTGTCCGAGGCGGTGACCTGGGGGCCGTCCCCCTGGACGACCACGGTGGCGCTGGAGCGGGTGGGGGTGGGCAGCCCCGCCGCCGAGACCACCATGCAGCCGTCCTGGCCCAGGGTGGCCGACGGCGTGCCCACCGGGGCGTCCAGCTCCTGGCCGGTGGCGGTGGTCGGCAGGACGTCGACCACCGTGACCTCCTCGGTGAGCCCGTCGCTGCCGCTGACCGGGGCCCGTACGACGATCCGGGAGCCCTCGGTCTGCCCGGTGACGGCGCCGCTGAGGACCTCCCCGAGGGTGGTGGGCTCCACGCGCCCGGCGTGCAGGCGGTGGCCTGACCTGGTCCCGGTGGTGTTGGCGCCGTCGCGGCCCGAGAAGGTGGACACCGACAGCAGGACGGCGTCCCCGGCGTTGACGGTACGGCCCTGGCCGGTAATGAGCCTGTCGGTGACGACTCCCCCGGCGGGCTCCAGCTGCCCCTTGAGGGAGATAATGGGCGTCGAGCCGAGCCGACCGGCTACCTCCAGGACGTCCTGGAGGGGGGCGTCGGCCGGTACGGTGGCCGTCGGGGCGGACAGGTTGGTGGCCCCCGGCGCCGGGCCGCCGGTCAGCGTGCGACTCAGGTAGACCGGGACCACGACGATGGCCAGGACGACGACGACGGCCAGGGCCCAGGCCACCCGGCCCCGGGGCCGGGGACGGCCCAGGGTGGCCCCGATCGCGCGCTGCGCCCCGGTCGCCGTCGGGGGCTCGGAGCCGGAGCGGGCCGCGGACGGCCTGGCGGCGGGCGAGGCCGTCACGGGCGCCCCGGCACCGCGCCGGGTACCACCCGCACCGACGGCCAGGCGCCCGGGCGCCACCCCTCCGCTCCTGCGGGTGGCGGGGCCCGCGGTACGTCGGATACCGGTCGGTGAGGTCTCGGCCCTGGCAGGGCGGGTGGCAGGGCCCGTAGCGCGGTGCGTACCGGTCGAGGTGTCAGCCCTCGTGGTACGTTGAGTACCAGAGCGCGGTGTACTTGCTCTTCCGGTACGGTGCGTACCGGTGTGTGGCGTATCAGGTCTGACGACTCTTTGAATACCTGTCGGTGAGGTCTGGGTATTAGCAGTGTGGCGGGTGTCGGTCGTGGAGGTGTCAGCCCGCCCGGCGCGAGCTGCCGGAGCGGTGCGGCGCGGGCCGGTGCCACCAGGTGGGCCGGGGGTCCCGGTCGGCGGGGTCTGGGCCCTGCCGGGGCGGGCCGGGGGCGCGGTGCGGTGGGCGCCGGTCGTGGGCTCTGTGCTGCTGACGCGGGTGCTGCGGCTGCCAGCCCTGTAGGTGCCGGCGGCCCAGATGGTGCTCGGGTCGGCGTCGGTCACGCTGGGCAGGCCGGCTCGTGGGCTGCTAGGGGGTGCTGTGGTGCGGCGCGCGCCGCCGGGTGGGGTCTGGGCCCTGCCGGGGCGGGCCGGGGGCGTGGCGCCGTGGGCGGTCGGGCCGGTGTCCTGGTGGGGGCGCGCCGTCCGGGAGCCGGTGGGCGGTGCGCCGGCGGACCGGGGCCCTGCCGGGGCGCGCCCGGGAGGGGGCGGCGCGCCCGGGCTGGTGGGGCCAGCCGGGCTGGCGGGGGCGGAGCCGCTCAAGGAGGGCCAGGAGGGGGCCGGGAGGCGGGGCCCTACGGCCCCCCCACCCCGGGGAGGCCGGTGCCCCTGGTCCTGGCCCCGGTCCTGCTGGCGGGACAGGGGGAGCCAGGGCAGGAGGTCGTCACCGGTCCCACCGTCCTGCGGCGTGCCGCTGGTGCGCTTGTCCATCATCCTCCCTCACAGACCTGCCGGGAGGCTACCAGCCTCGTCCATGGCCGCGATAAGCGAGTCCACCCGCTCGTCGTGGCTCGCAAAGGGGTCACGCAGGGCGATGGCGGGGGTGCGCCCGTCGTCGAGCCTGAGGTTGACCCAGTCCACGCTCAGGTCACGGCGCAGCTCACGGGCCCGTGCCACCACCCGGCCGCGCAGGTGGGCCCGGGTGGTGGCCGGCGGGGTGGTCACGGCCCGGCGGGCAGCCTCCTCGGGGACGTAGCGGCGCAGCAGGCCGCCCGCCTCCAGCCGGGCCCGCAACCCGTCGGCCGAGACGTCGTGGTAGGCCAGGGCCAGGCGGGCCAGACGGGGGTCGTCCAGCTCCGCCCCGGCCCGCTCGGCATAGCGCTCCAGGAGCCGGTACTTGGCGGCCCAGTCCAGCTCGGTGGCCACGGCGCCCACGTCCCCGGCGCGCAGGGCCTCCAGGCCCCGCTCCCACAGGTCCAGGGCGGCGTGCTGCAGGGCGGTGAGATCCAGGTTGGCGGCGTGGGCGCGCACCCGCTCCAGGTGCTCGCCCTGGAGGTCGACGGGGGTGATGGTCCGGCCGTCGGCGCGTTCCAGGGCCACGGTGCCGCTCAGGTCGTGGCAGGTCTCGCGGATGGCGCGCATGGGCTCGGCCAGGGCCAGGTCCCCCAGGTCCCCGCCCTCCTCCAGGTAGTCCAGGAGCAGGTCCATGGCGGCGACCTTGAGCAGCGTGGCGCCCTGGGCGATGTTGGAGTCCCCCACGATGACGTGCATACGGCGGTAGCGCCCGGCGTCGGCGTGGGGCTCGTCACGGGTGTTGATCAGGGGCCGGGAGCGGGTGGTGGCGCTGGAGACGGCGTCGTGCATCTGGTCGGCGCGCTGGGAGAAGACGTAGCGGGGCCGACAGCGGGGGCCGGCGGGCACGACGTGCCCGGAGCCCACCAGGATCTGGCGGGTGACCAGGTGGGGCACCAGGGTGCGGGCGTCGTTCCAGAAGTCGCCCCGACGCCGGACCAGGTAGTTCTCGTGGCACCCGAACCCCGCGCCCCGGGCGTCGAGGTTGTTCTTGAACAGGTGTATGCGACCCGGGACCCCGGCGGCGGCCAAGCGGGCGTTGGCCTGCCCGGCCAGGTCCGCCATGGTGATCTCCCCGGCCCGGTCCTGGGCCAGGACGTCCTCCAGACGGTCGCACTCGGCGGTGGCGAACTCGGGGTGGCTGCCGACGTCCAGGTAGAGGCGGGCCCCACCGGGGGTGAAGACGTTGGAGGAGCGCCCCGCCTGGATGAGGGGCTCGAACAGCTCCCGGGCCGCGTGGTCGGCGTCCAGGGGCGGGGGCCCTCCGGTGGTGGAGGCGCAGGTGATGCCGTACTCGGTCTCAATGCCGACAATGCGTCGGGCGCTGGGGCGCGGGCCGGTACCGGCAGGCCGAGGGGTGCCGGCCGGCTGCGCGGTGTCGGTGCTCACTGGCCGCCCTTCTGGACGAAGCCCTGGACGAAGGCGGCCGCATTGGCCTCCAGGACGGCGTCGATCTCGTCAAGGACGTCGTCCACGCCGCTGACCTGGGTCTGGGCGGCGCCACCCGCCTGCGGGCCCTCCTCCGGGCCGGGCACGGGCTGGACCTGCTGCTGGGTGGTGGCCATGGTCGTCTCCTCGTCTCAGGGCCTGGGGGCCGCTCCCCGGCGGTCGGGCTGCCCCCGCCGGGCCTGGCGCTAGTGTCCCCCCTGGGGGCCCAGGGCCCCAATCGTAGCGGCGATCCGCTCGGCCTCCCCCGAGGTGAGCGCGACACCACCGGGCAGGGGGACGCGCAGGAGGTCGGCGACCCCGGGCACGTCCAGCACGAGACCGGTCCAGGAGGCGGCCACGACGCGCGGGTCGGTGGCCACGGCGCGTCCGCGCACGACGGCGCGCGTGCCCCGGGGAGGCGTGTCGGCCGCGGCCGCGACCTCCTGGGGGGCGGCCAGGCGCCGGACGTGCCCGGCGGCGTCCAGCCGGTCCACCACGCCGGCACGACGCAGGTCCGCCCACTGGATGTCCAGGGCGGCCAGGCGCGGGTCCTCCCAGCTGGTGCCGGAGCGCGCGCGCAGGCCCTCGCACAGGCGCATCTTGGCCACCCACTCCACCAGGGGCGCGGCGGCGGCCCCCGCCTGCCCGCGCACCCCCTCGGCGGCCACGGCGTCCAGGACGTCCAGGACCTCGCCCCACACATCCAGGGCCCGGGCGGTCTCGGGCCCGACCTGGTCAGCCCGGGTACCGCCGTGGTCGGCCTCCAGGGCGCCGGTGACGGCCTCCAGGTAGGCCCGTTGGACGTCCAGGGCGGTCATGGGGCCGCGGGCGGTGGCCAGGGAGTAGGTCAGGGTGGTGTCGCGGGACGCCGCCCAGTGCTCCTCGACCGGGTCCCCTCTCAGGCGCAGCCCCGCCAGGTCCCCCAGGCCCTCGCCGCGGGCCTGCGCCCGCTCCAGGTACCACAGGAGCAGGCTCGTGGAGGCGACCTTGAGGTAGATGGGCACGTCAAAGCGGTTGGCGTCACCGTTGATGACGTGGAGGCGCCGGAACCGGGCGGCATCGGCGTGGGGCTCGTCACGGGTGTTGACAATGGGCCGGTTGAAGGTGGTCTGCAGCCCGATCTCGCAGCCGACGTAGTCGGCCCGCTGGCTGACCTGGAAGCCGGGGCGCTCGGAGCGCTGCCCGACCCCCACGCGCCCGGCCCCCACCATGACGGGGCGGGTCACCAGGAAGGGGACGAGGGCCGCGGCCACGCGGGCGAAGGGGACGGCGCGCTCCAGGAGGTAGTTCTCGTGGGAACCGTAGGCCGCCCCCTTACCGTCCACGTTGTTCTTGTACAGGACCACCTCCGGGCCGCCGTCACGGGCCAGGGCCGTCATGGCCCGGCGGGCGACCTCCTCCCCGGCACGGTCCCAGACCAGGGCGTCACGGGGGGTCAGGACCTCCGGGGAGGAGTACTCGGGGTGGGCGTGGTCCACGTACAGGCGCGCCCCGCTGGTCAGGACCACGGCGGTGGCACGCGGCAGGGCGGCCTCGGCGGCGCCGGGCCGGGGGCGGGTCCCCCACGGCGCGCCCGGCAGCTCCGCCCCGGCCTGCCGGGCGTGCGCCGGTGTGCCGACCGGGCGGTCCCCCCGGCCGGTGCCCCCGGTGGCGGGGACGTGCGGGGCGTCCCCGGCCGGCGCGGGTACGTCGGGGTCGTCGGTCAGGAGGCTGGGGTGGGCGCTGGCACGGTCGAGCCGTCCGCCACGCTGGTCGGCCAGAGGGTCCTCCCCCTCGTAGTCCCAGGCCACCGGACGCGCCCCGGGCAGGCCGGGGCGGGAGCGGAGGGCGTAGGCGCGGACCAGCTGGCTGGCCAGGACCACGGAGTTGGCGTAGGCGTTCCCGGGCTGGGTGATCCCGTACTCGGTCTCCAGCCCCACGGGACGGGTGACGGCCTCCCGGGGCCCGGGGACCCCCTGGGGCGGACGGCTCATGGGGTGCCTCCTGTCGTCGTAGGGACGGGGTCCGGGACGGCTGACGGCGCGCACCGGGCCGGGTGCGCGGGCACGCCGGGACCCGCGGCCCCCGTGGGGCGGGGGCGCAGGCGGCGTACGGAGCTCACCGGGGCGCCGCGGCGGCCGACCACACGCGCCCAGCCCTCCGGCGTCGTGGCCCCGGTGAGCTCCTCGCTCATGGCCGTCTCCTGCCTGAGCGCCTCCAGCAGGCGGGGCGTGGACAGACCCCCCGGCCCCCCGGCCAGCTCGTCCTTGATGGCCAGGGTCTTGGCCCGCGCCACCACGGCGGCCAGCATGGCGCCGCTGGCGATGTCGGCCAGGTGCAGGACCTGCGTGCCCCCGGCGGCGTCGCTGGCCTCCAGGACCGCCGTGTCCGGGGTACGGGCGTACAGGGCGGCCACGACGGCCGTGCGCATGGCCTGCGCGGCGGCCTGCCGGTCGCCGTCGGCCGCGGCGAGCTCAGCCGGGTCCAGGGGGAGGTCGGCCGTCAGGTGCCTGGCCAGGATGTCCAGGGCGGCCTCGGCGTCGGGCCGGCCGACGTAGATCCGCACGTCCAGGCGGCCGGGGCGCAGGACGGCGGGGTCGATCATGTCCTCACGGTTGGAGGCGCCAATGACCACCACGTTGCGCAGGGACTCCACGCCGTCGATCTCGGCCAGCACCTGGGGGACGACCGTGGTCTCCACGTCACTGGACACGCCGCTGCCGCGGGTACGGAACAGGGCCTCCATCTCGTCGAAGAAGACCACGACAGGACGGTCCTCGGCACTGACCCTGCGGGCCTGGGTGAAGATGGCCCGGATCTGGCGCTCGGTCTCCCCCACGAACTTGCTGAGCAGCTCAGGCCCCTTGATATTGAGGAAGGCGGCCGACGGCGCCCCCCGACCCAGTGAGCGCGCCAGGGAGGTGGCCACGGCCTTGGCGATGAGGGTCTTGCCGGTGCCGGGCGGGCCGTACAGGAGCAGGCCCCTGGGGGCGGACAGGCCGTAGGAGCGGTAGAGCCCGGGGTGGGCGAAGGGCAGCTCCAGGGCGTCACGGACGGCCCGGATCTGAGGGGCCAGGCCGCCGATGTCCTCCCAGGAGACGTCAGGGGCCTCGGCGACGACGAGCTGCTCCACGCTGGTGCGTGCCACCGCCCCGGTGGCGACCCCGGCCCGCAGGTCGGCGGTCAGGGTGGTGCCCGGGGCCAGGGGGTCCACGCCGGGGGCAGCCGGGGCCACCGCACCGCCCTCCGCAGCCGCGCCTTCCGCAGCCGGGGCCACCACGCCGCCCTGGCCCGCGCGGGCGTCTACGAGGCCGTCGGCCAGGCGCAGCACGCGGGTGGCTCCCCCGCCGGTGGTCACCAGGACGTGGCGCGCGTCCAGGCGCTCGTCGAGGGTGACGGCCTCACCGGTCACGGGCTCAGGCAGGACGTCCACGACGAGCATCTGGTCGTTGACGGCCACCTGCTGGCCCACGCGCAGCCCCCCGGACTCCAGGACCGGGTGCAGGCGCGGGTGGAGGCCCAGGAGCATGGTCCGGCCGCCGAGGTGGACCTCGACCTCGTGGGAGGCCCCGGCGTGGCGGGCCTGGGGGTCCTCCCGGCCGCTGCGGCGGGCTACGGGGACGTCCGTGAGCAGGCCCAGGGTGACCGGGGGGAAGGTGACGGCGTCGAGCTGGGCCCCGAGCTCGGCCAGGCGCTCGCGGGCGGTGGCCAGGGCGGCCGCGAGGCGCTCGTTCTTGGCGGCCAGGCTCACGGCCTGCGCCCGGGCCTCACGCAGCTGGTGGCTGGCAAAGCTCGGTGAGGGCGTCCTGGGTGCGGGCGGGGGCCCCACGGAGGCGTCGGCCTGTCCGGCCCCTGGCGGTCCCGCGGCACCGGGGGCGGGGGTGAGCGGCCCGTGGGGGCCCTGCCCGTGGGGGCCCCGGGGCTCAGTCACCGGTACCACCGATAGGCTGCCCGCCCGGCTGGCCGGGTGGGGTCCCCGCCCCGGCGGCGCCCCCTCCAGCCGCCTCCGGGGCCGGGGCCGGCACGCCCTCCGCGGCGCCCGGTACGTTCCCCTCAGCGCCCTGGGGAGGCAGGCCGGGCAGGACGGGGGTGGCGTCCTCGGGCTGCCTGGCACGGCAGTCGCGCAGGACACGGCGGACCTTCCTGTCGGTGGCGGTGCGCTCCCCCACGTCCTGGGGCTCCCAGTAGCCAGCCTCGTCGTAGGCGCCGCGGGCCGGTGGGCGCCGCCGGGTCAGAGGACCGGACCCGGCGGCCAGGCGGCGGGCGGTGACCAGGAAGCCGGTGTGGGCGACCATGCGGTGGTCGGGGCGCACGGCCAGGCCGTCGACGTTCCAGGTACGCACCAGGGACTCCCAGGACTCGGGCTCGGTGAACAGGCCGCTGTGCCGCAGCGCCTCGACGGTGCGCGAGAGCTGGGTGACGGTGGCCACGTAGGCCAGGAACACGCCCCCGGGGGCCAGGGCGCGTGCGGAGGCGGGCACGTTCTCCCAGGGGGCGAGCATGTCCAGGACCACCCGGTCGATGCTGCCGGGCTCCATGCGGGCGGCCACCAGCGCGAACTCCCCGGTGCGCAGCTCCCAGGCGGGGTGGTGGCCCCCGAACCAGGCGTCCACGTTGGAGGCGGCAATGGCGGCGAAGTCCTCACGGCGCTCCACGGAGACCAGGTGGCCCTCCGGCCCGACGGCGCCCAGCAGGCTCATGGTCAGGGCCCCGGAGCCGACCCCGGCCTCCAGGACGCGGGCGCCGGGGAAGATGTCACCCATGGCGACCACCTGCCCGGCATCCTTGGCGTAGACCACCTGGGCGCCTCGCGGCATGGACAGGACGTAGTCGGCCAGGAGGGGGCGCAGCAGGAGCAGCTCGTGACCGGTGTCGGTGGTCAGCACCGTGCCCTCGTCCAGGCCGACGACGTCACGGTGGTAGAAGCTGCCGCGCTGGGACTGGAAGTAGCCACGGGGGTCCAGGACGAAGGTATTCTTACGGCCCTTGGTGTCGGTGACCTGGACGCGCTCGCCGTAGCGCAGGGGGCCGCGCCGGCCCGCCTGCCCCAGGACCGCCTGGCTGAGGTGGCGGGGCGGGAGCGCGGGGACGGCGTCGGATGGGGCGGATGGGACGGAGGGAGCGCTGGTGCTGGTCTGGCTCATCACCGGCAGTCTAGGCGGGACCGCGGTGCGCCCGCCGCGCGTACCGGCTACGGACGAACCTCCTCCCACACCGCGGCCTGCCCGGCGTGTGCCCGCCGCGCGTACTGGGCCCCTGGCAGGTCATGGAGGGCCTGGACTCCCTGCCCCGTTCGCCCACCGCGCGTACCGGGTACAGCCCCCGGGCGCACCGCCTACATTCACGGCCAGAACAACGTCCCGGATACGGGAACGTACAGCCCCTGGGCGCACCGCCTACATACCCGCCGCGCGTATTGGGCCCCTGGACGCCAGTGACGACGTCGAGCTCGGTGGCCAACGGTCCCGTGGTGGCTACCAACGAGGCCCCGGAGCCCACCGAGACCGACTCGCTGGTGGAGATGGACGGCACCCGTGAGGGGATGCCGCAGGCGCCGGGGAACCTGATCTAGTACCCGATCACGTCTTTCTCAACCTCACGGACCACGTCGTCATGAATCTCAGACACCGCAATACGGTACGCAGCGTTCAAACGGGGGTTGAAGACACCCAGATTCTTAACCCTCGCAAACTCCGGGGCACCCGAGTGCAGTCCCATGAGCCAGTACATGAGCAGCTGGAGCGTATGGTCCTTGGTGGGCCCCTTGACCGATACTTTGAAATCCCAGATAGTGTCGCTTGTGAGGAAGTCCCCATCACCGGCCGTCACCAGGTCCGTATAGCCTCCCGGGAACGTGAACCCGTCAGCGACGACCGGACCGTACTGACGGAAGAAGGTGGTAGAGCGCTCGACCATGGTCAGGATGTGGTCAGTTGTCACCTTGTCCGGCGTCGTAACAGCGTCCGGCCTGTACCACATCGGCCCGGCCCGGTAGGCGACGTCGAACCCTGAGAGCCAGCAGGCTGACGCTACCGCCCAAGCGTTCACCTTGCCAGCGACAAAGCCATCCACCTTGCGTCCGGCCTGTGCGAACGCCTCCGCACCCACGTTAATAGCCCCTAGAAGCGGAACCCTGAAGACGTCACGCGGCTCCGAGCCGTTGGCCAGGCGCGATAGGTAGTCTACCGCCATCCCCACCAGGGAGGAGTAGATGTTCTCAACCCTGTGATCAAGTGGCGAGGGCTGGCCGTCGTCGAAGGAGGTTACCTCCATGGTACGCGGGTTAACGTACCCCCCGCGAGGCTGCTTGACCTCCTTGACTCGACGAGTGACTGTCGTCATCTTAAGATCCTTCCTAATTACCAGTTAGCCGCCGACACGCGACGGAAAACATGCCCACAGAAAAGGGCGCAAACAACACTTAACAAACTGCGAGCCCGCGTTGGCGGCCTCGCTGCCAGGCGAGTGTACACGCGCCCTCGCCACAATACAAGCGCTCTTCTCGGGCACGGAGACTCCCCCCATTACGAGCAACCTTTCCTAAGACCCCGTATGTGGTTCTGGTCACTACAATCTGGTTCCGGGCAGCGATGAGCAGGGAGCCAGGGTTCGTGTGCTGAGGCCACCTGTCCGCATGGCCGTGGGCAGACGTAGATCCTGGAGACGGGGTCACGCACCCCCGACTGAGGCGTCAGCGAGCGGCCACCACGAGCGGGGCGGTGGGCCACCAGCTCAGCGGGCCCCGGTGGGGACGGCCCCGCACAGGTTGCCGTTCTCCACCAGGAGCAGCCAGCGGGAGACGGCGCGCGCCGCCCTGAGGGCCTGGGCGGCCTGGGCCCCGCCCAGTGACGTCGTCACCGCCGCGGCGGGCAGCACCCGGCAGATCTGGGAGGCCAGGGCCTCCCCTCCCCCGGCCGGGTCCTCCAGCCCCGTCTCCGCCAGGCCCGCGGCGTCAATGGTGCCCAGCAGGCGTCCTGACTCAACCACCACGACCACCGCCATGCCCGAGGCGAGGCACTGGCGTACCTCCGCTACCGGGGCCGAGGCCGCGACCACCGCCACGGGACGGCACAGGCGGCGCAGGTCCAGCCTGGCTGCCGCCCGGGCGCCGCTCCCCAGGCCCAGCACCCGCCAGCTGGAGCCCAGGATGGACCACAGGACCAGGACGACGATCATGAGGTTGAGGGCCTGGGGCCGGGCACCTCTGAGGAGCAGGGGCTCCAGGATCCAGTACCAGACGACGCCCACGCTGACCAGGACGCCTCCCCAGGCGGCGACCTTCTGCCCCAGGGCCGTCCGTCCGGTGACCTGGGCGACCAGGGCAGCAAGAGCGTGCCCCCCGTCGAGCGGGAGCGCGGGGAGGATATTGAAGACGGCCAGGGCCAGGTTCACCCAGGCCAGGGCCAGGGCGACCACGAAGAGGGTCTCGGAGCCGACCGCACCGACGGGGTGCAGGAACACCCGGTCCAGCATCAGCCAGAGCAGGGCGTTGGTGGCCGGCCCGGCCAGCGTGGTCAGGACCTCCTTCCACGGTGCCCAGTGCCCCACGGCCCCGAAACTGGTCCGGCCGCCCCACAGGTAGAGCTCGTAGCGTGTGGGACGGCGCCCCAGCAGCGTCCCGGTCAGGCCGTGGGCGAGCTCGTGGAGGAGCACGGACAGGGCGACGCCGACCACCGTCGCCAGGACGACGCCCAGGACGGTGGCGATACCGAGGTCACCCAGGACGCTGTCGACCACCGGGTACCAGGTCCCGGCGAGCACGAGGCCCAGGAGTGCTGAGGTGGGTGCCACGACGATAGGGGTGCCGCCGATCCGCCCCAGGACCCAGCCGCTGCTGCGCGCAGGGGAGACAGAAGACATGGGCCCGAGCCTAGTAGGTCAGAAGTCCGTGCCCGCGCAGCGGGTGCGGGCGGGTCCAGGCCACCCCGCCGGGCACGGGCGGTCCCGACCGGGACGGTAAAAGGCCGCGCGTTTCTCAGATCATGGTGGCGCCTCTGACAACGGCGTCCAAGACCACCTCACCACACGTGTCGGTGCCACGCGATAGCGTCCGGGCATGGATCCTCATCCTCGCCCGCCCGCCCCGCAGGCCGCCACCGGCTCCGTCCCTGGCGGTGGCCGACCCGCCGTCGCACCCCATCTGGACGCCCGGGGCGGGTCCGGGGCACCCGGCAGACCGCCTGCCGCCCCTGCGGCACCCCTCGGCACCACCGGGCCATCTGGTGAGACGACCCACCGCCCGCGCCCCACGGGCCCCGGCGGGGTCCACCGGCGCAGGGGCCCGCGCCGTTCCGCCCTGTCCCCCTCGCGCGCCAAGGACTTTATGCAGTGCCCGCTGCTCTTCCGCCTGCGCACCGTGGACGGCCTGAGCGAGCCCGGCTCCCTGGCCACCCACAAGGGCACCCTGGTCCACGCCGTCCTGGAACGCCTCTACGACCTCCCCCCGGAGCAGCGCTGCCCCCAGGCCGCCCTGGACCTGCTGCCCGGCCAGTGGGATGCCCACCAGGCCAAGAACCCCGAGGTCATGGGCCTCTTCAAGGATCCCGGGCAGGTCGAGACCTGGCTGGAGGAGGCCCGTACCCTCATTGGCACCTACTTCCGCATGGAGAACCCCCGGCGGCTCGCCCCCGCCGAGCGTGAGCTCCTCGTCCAGACCGAGACCAGCAGCGGGCTCCTGCTGCGCGGCTTCGTGGACCGCCTGGACGTGGCCCCCGACGGGGCCATGCGGGTGGTGGACTACAAGACCGGCAAGTCCCCCTCCCCGCGCTTCCAGGACGAGGCGCTGTTCCAGATGCGCTTCTACGGGCTGGTCCTGTGGCGCCTGCGTGGCCGCGCCCCAGCCCGCCTCCAGCTGCTCTACCTCCGGGACGGACGCACCCTGACCCACGACCCCTGCCTGGGCGAGCTCCAGGCCACCGAGGAGAGGGTCGAGCGCCTGTGGGCGGAGATCGCCCGCTGCGCATCCACCGGTGACTTTCGTCCCAGGCGCACTCCCCTGTGCGGCTGGTGCGCCTTCCAGGCCCACTGCCCGCTCTTTGGCGGCACCCCACCACGGATCCCGGCCGACGGCGTCGCCCGCCTGCTGACCGCGCACGCCTGAGACCGACCACGGCGCGGGGAGGTCCCCCGGCTAGGGCCCGCGCCGGCGCCGGCCTCCCGCGTGGTGCGCCCCAACGCCCGCGACCAGCCTCTACGGTGGGATCATGGAGCACAGGAGACTTGGGCACACGGGGCTGCGGGTGTCCGCCATAGGGCTGGGGACCATGACCTGGGGGCGGGACACCGACGAGCAGGAGGCTGCCGACCAGCTCGACGTCTTCCTGGACGCCGGGGGGACCCTGCTGGACACGGCCGCCTCCTACGGCGAGGGCCTGTCGGAGACCACTATCGGGACCCTCCTGCGCGAGCACGTGGAGCGCCAGGACGTGGTCCTGATCTCCAAGGCCGGTATCCGCACCTGGCGCACCGGGGCCCGGGCCAGCGCCGCCGACGCCTCCCGAGGCACCCTGCTGGACACGCTGGACGCGAGCCTGAGCCGCCTGGGCACGGACCACCTGGACCTCTGGCTGGTCCAGGTGCCCGACCGCACGACCCCCCTGGAGGAGACCGCCCACGCCCTGCGCCTGGCCGTGGCCTCCGGGCGGACCCGCTACGTGGGCCTGTCCAACCACCCGGCCTGGGCCAGCGTCCACGCCTTCGACCTGCTCCGGGACGGCCTCCAGGGGCCGGGGATGGCCGCAGTCGAGGTCGAGCACTCCCTGCTGACCCGGGGTATTGAGCGCGAGCTCGTGCCGGCCGCCCAGACCCTGGGCTTCGGGGTGATCGGCTACGCGCCGCTGGGGCGCGGGGTACTCACCGGAAAGTACCGGGCCTCCACACCTCCGGACTCCCGTGCGGCCTCCCCCCACCTGCGCTCCTACGTCTCCGCCTACCTGGGCGAGGACTCCCGGGGCGTGGTGGAGGCGGTGGCGACGGCGGCCGCGGGCCTGGACCGTAAGCCGGTGGAGGTGGCCCTGGCGTGGGCACGTGACGCCCCCGGGGTGTCGGCCACCATCTTGGGGGCCCGCACCCCCGCCCAGCTGCGTGGCGCCCTGGCGGTCGAGGACCTCACCCTGCCGGTCCAGATCCGTCACGCCCTCAACGAGATCACCGCCCCGACCCTGGGCTACCCGGAGCGGTTCTGAGGGGCCGCTCTGAGGGGCCGCGGGACAGCGCCCGAGACGCGACGTCAGGCGCGGCGCACCGGGGGGCGGTCGGGCGCCAAGGCCCCGCCACCCGTGGTGGCGGACGCCGAGGGGGCGGCTACCTGCGGGCCATCCTCAGCCGCGCCGCGAGCGGACCGGCAGTGCCCTGGGGGCCCGGCCCTCAGCGACGAGAGGCGTCGTCCTCGGCGCCATCATCCTCGTCGTCGTAGTCGTCGTCCTCCTCGTAGTCCCCGTCCTCGTCGTCGTAGTCGTCGTCCTCGTCATAGTCGTCGTCATCGTCGTCGTAGTCGTCGTCCTCCTCATCAGCGTCAAAGGTGTCGAAAGGAAGTTCGATACCATAGGCGGTGAACAGGACGTCGTCGTAGGCGATAAAGGCGTCCTGGAGGGCGCTCTCAGCCGCGACCACGGCCGGGGAGCGGTCGTCCCCGGTCACGGCCGCGTCCAGGTGCGCCTCAAGGGCGGCAATGAGTCGGTTGAGCGCGGACCGCGGGTCGTTCGTCATGGGTAACAGCCTACCGGTTTTGGTGACCTGCCACGCACCCGGGACCGGCCAGCCCGCCGGGGCCCCCGGGACACGGGGCGGGGCTGCCTGCCGCGCACGCGCCAGGCGCGAGAGGTACGTGCACACGGTGCGCAGCGGCTCGCTGCCGCGCACGCGGATGCAGCGCGGGGTAGAGGAACGCCGCCTAGGACAGCACGCACCGGCGCTCATTGGAACGGATGGGCCGGAGCCCATGCTCAGATGCTCAGACCCTGTCGGCCCCCAGCTGCTCCCTGACGAAGCCCAGGTAGAGGTCCTGGCCCTTGAGACGGGTCGTCTCCTCGGCGCCCACCACCACGCGCACGCCGTCGCGCAGCACCTGGGAGGCGCCGCCGTCGGGGCCCAGGGGCAGGACGACCAGCTCGGGCCGGGGGGTGTAGGTGTGGGTGGGCTCGGCCCCGGAGACGACCTGGGCGATATTGGCCGCCACCACCTCGGCGTGGGCGCGGGCGGCGTCGGCCCGCTTGGACTCGCGTACGTCCGTAATGTCGCCGACGGCCCAGACGCCGGGGTGGTCCACCACGCGCAGGTGGTCGTCCACGCGGATGGTGCCGTCGTAGTGGCGGATCTCGTCGTAGCCCTCACCGAGGTAGCCGGTGGCCGCGGCCGAGCCGTAGGCCCGGAACCACACGTCGGCCTCCAGGCGGCGCCCGGAGGTGGTGGTGACCCTGAAGGGCGACAGGACGCCCACGTCCACCGGGGGCAGGTAGGCCAGGTGGTCGCCGGTTATGACCTGCACACCGCGCTCGGCCAGCTGGGCCTCGATCGCGTCACGCAGCTCGGGGGCGTAGTCCCCGGTGGGCAGGATGCGCTCACAGGCCTCCAGGAGGACCACCTCGGTACGGGGGAAGGCGGAGGTGATCTCCCCGGCGAGCTCAATGCCCACGGCACCGGCCCCCACAATGAGGACGCGCCCGGCGTGCTCCAGGTTGGCGTGGGCGCGCTCAATACGGGCCTTGGCGATCACGGCCGAGGACTCCAGGTGCTTGGCCGGGAAGGGGTAGGCGGTGCCCGTGGCCAGGACGAGCTGGTCGGCCTCCAGGCGGCCGACGCCAGGGACCTGGACACTGGTCCCCTCGACGCCCAGGACGGTGCCGTGGACCACCCGGCCACGGGCCAGGAGGTTGTCGTAGGGGATGAAGATGCGCTCGGCGAAGTCGCGGTCGACGGCGGCGCGCAGGGCCCCGGCGTGGTTGACGAACATGTCCTTCTGCTCGACGAGCGTGACCTCGGCAATGGGGTCGAGGGCCTTGGCGACGGTAATGCCGCCGTAGCCGCCGCCGACGATGGTGACACGAACCATGGCTGTCCTCTCGGGTGGTGGGGATCTGACTCAGGGTGGCCACGGGCCCAGCACTGCGACGGGCCGGGGACGGTCCTGGCCCCAGGCTAGTCCGACGCCGCACCCCTACCAGACACCACCAGAATGGGACCTTAGTCTCACTACTGACACGCGGACGACCCGCCAGCTGGGCGCTCCGTGCCCGCTACTGCGGGGCCGCACGGCTGCGGGCCGTGGTGGTCGACGTCGGACGCCAGGGAGCGGGCCGCACACCCGCACGACCAGCACGAGCCGCACACCCGCACGGCAGCACACCCGCGGGGCCGCCTCCTGTCGGCCGCCAAGGGCGATGCCCTGCGGGGGCGCCTCCGCCTTACCCCGGCCAACAGGAGCAGGCAATGGTTCCTGACAGGACGATAACCTCTCCCTAACCAATATGACACAACCTGTTCACCCTGTTTTAACAAGACCGAAACCTACCTATTGGCACAGCCTCATTTCTTGATGAGTCTCCGTATGTCACCTATAATGACTTCTGTCTCCTTCAAGCACCAAGGGTGAACCCCTGAGAGAAAGCCTGTCATGACGACCGCCAGCACCCGACCCAGGACCGCCCTTCTCAGCAATGACGCAGGAGGCGTCGCCCTCCGGCTCGTCTCGGTCCTGGTGCTCGCGGCCTGCCTCAGCACCTCCTCGTGCTCCACCCGGCAGGCCACCGCCACCAGCCCCCCGATGCCCGTCGCGCCGACCATGCTGGACCTCTCTGGTGCGAGCGGGGACCCTGACGCCTTCTACCAGGCCGAGGAGGGGTCGTGCTGGACGGAGGCCACCACGGAGACCTTCTCCAGCCAGGTACCCTGCGACCAGCCTCACCGCATGGAGGTGTTCAAGACGTGGGAGATGGACGAGTCCGGGACCTACGACCAGACCGCGTCCAGCAAGACCGCCCAGGACACCTGCACGGTGGCCGCCGCCGGGTACTCCATGAAGGACTACGACAAGAACGGCGTCAGCGTCTCCTCCGTCTTCCCCACCCGGGAGACCTGGGAGTCCTCCCACACCCACCGCTACCTGTGCGCCTGGGAGTTCGACGAGGACGTGACCGGCACCTTCAAGGAGACCCGCAGGACCAGCTGAGAACATTGTTTGCGCTTAGCCCAGGACCCTACGCACCGGAGGCCTCCCCTGGGCGGCTCCAGCACGCAGGACACCCTCTAATGGCTGGACTGCCTCGGCACGCCCACCCCGAGGTCGGTACAGCCCCGGGATGGTCGTGCCGAGGTGCAGCCGGTACGCCTCAGGCCCTGACGCCGCGCCTCAGGCCAGGCCGCGGCGGGCCAGCAGCGGCTCAATAGCCGGGTCGCGTCCCGTCAGGGCCCGGTAGGAGACCAGCGGGTCCCGGGAGTCGCCCCGGGAGAGGAACTCACGGCGGAAGGCCTCCCCGGCCTGCCGGTTCAGGCCCAGGTCGCCGTCGCGCCCGCCCTGGCCGTCGGCACGGAACCAGGCCACGGTGTCGGCGTCCATGACCTCGCTCCAGATGTAGGCGTAGTAGGCGGCGGCGTAGCCCCCGGCGAAGACGTGGGAGAAGTAGGTGGTGCGGTAGCGCGGGGGCACCAGGTCCACCTCGATGCCCGACTCCTCCAGGGCCCGGCGCTCAAGGACCTCCACCTGGGCGACGTCGTCGGGGACCTGGTCGGCGGCCAGGGTGTGCCAGGCCTGGTCCAGGAGGGCCGCACCCAGGTACTCGGTGGTGGCGTAGCCCTGTCCGAAGCTGCCCTGGCTGCGCAGGCGGGTGGCGAGCTCCTCGGGCATGGGCTCACCGGTGTCCACGTGCACCGCGTAGCTGGCCAGGACCTGGGGGTGCAGGGCCCAGGACTCGTTGACCTGGCTGGGGAACTCCACCACGTCGTTGGGCACGTTGGCCCCCGAGGCGCTGGGGTAGTAGGTGTCGGACAGCAGGGCGTGCAGGGCGTGGCCGAACTCGTGGAAGCAGGTAATGACCTCGTCCCAGGTCAGGAGGGCCGGCCCGCCTTCCTGCGGTACCGGCACGTTGGCGCAGTTGATGACCACTGGCCGGGTCCCCCTCAGGTGGGACTGGTTGACCAGGCTGTTCATCCAGGCGCCACCGGACTTGCCCTCACGGGCGAAGTAGTCGCCGACGAACAGCCCCAGCACCGGCGCCTCCTGCCCCGGACCGGCCGCGGCACCGTCACGCACCTCCCAGACCCGCACGCTGGGGTCGTACATGTGGGCGGCCAGGTCGGCCCTCTCGTGGAAGGTCAGGCCGTAGAGACGGTTGGCGGCGTAGAAGACGCCCTTCTCGACGACGTTCCACAGCTCCAGGTAGGGGGCCAGGGTGGCGTCGTCCACCCCGAACTGCTCCCTGCGCAGCCCCGCCTCGTACAGGGGCCAGTCGGCCGGGCCGAAGACCTCCCCGGCCAGGGTGAGCGGGTCGGCGGCCATGCGCGCGGCCAGGACGGCGGCGTCACGGCGGGCGTTGGCCATGGCCGGCGGGGCCAGGCGTCCCAGCATGGTGCTCACGGCCTGCGTGGTGCGGGCCGCGGACCCGGCGGCCACCAGGGCGGCGTGGTGCTCAAAGCCCAGCAGGGCGGCCCTCTGGGCACGTAGGCGGACCAGCTCCAGGACCAGGGCGCGGGTGTCGTACTCACCGCCCAGGCCCCGGCTCGTGGAACGGGCCAGCAGCTCCAGGCGGGCGGTGTGGGGGCGGGTGGTGGCCAGCGCCGGGGTGGCCGTGAAGTTCGCGGTTCCCGCCGCGTGCATGGCCCTGGTGGCGAGCACCGAGAAGCGGCTCATGAGCTGGCTAATGCCGGCGTTGAGCTCGCGCAGGCGGTCGGCGTCCGCCCCGGTCAGGGCGATGCCGCCGCGCTCGAACTCCTCCACGGCCAGGTGCACCAGGCGGGCGGCCTGGGGGCCGATGGGGGCGGCGTCGGCGTCCACGGGGGTGGTACCCGCCTGCCGCGCAGCGGCCACGGCCTCGTCCAGCGCCTTGAAGCGCGCGTAGATCCGCTGGTCCAGCCGGTAGGCGTCGGCGTGGGCGGCCAGGGCTGGGGCGAGCTCCTCCTCCAGGGCGTCCAGGTCCGGGCAGTACGTGGCAGAGGTCAGGCAGTACAGGACCGTCAGGGCCCGCTCCAGCAGGTCCCCGGAGCGCTCCAGGGGCTCGACGGTGTTGGCCAGGGTGGGCCGGGCGGGGTCGGCGGCCACCGCCTCCCACTGCGCGCGCTGGGCGGCCATGCCCGCGTGCACGGCGGGGGCGATGTCCTCGTGGCGCACCCCGGTGAAGTCCGGCAGCCCCAGGTCCAGGTCCCAGGGGGCGGCGAAGGGGCTTCCCTCGGGCAGGACAGGTGGGGTGGCGGCGTCCGGCAGCGGGCTCGTCTCAGTCATGGGCCCATGGTGCCACGGCCGGACAGGGGCGGGCCTGCGGACCTGCGACGCCACCGGGGCAGCAGGAGGACCTACCTCCTGCCAGCGGGGCCGGCCGCCTCAGCGCCCTGACCCGCCGCGGCGCCCGGGGTACGGGCCGGCGGACCGGCCGTCTCGGCGCCGGCCGCCGGCACGCGCCGGGCGGCCATGCACCCTGCCAGCAGGAGGATGACAGCGGCGACGAGGGCGGTGGCCTGCATGGCGTGGGTGAAGGCCGTGCGCGCCTGGGCCAGCAGCTGCGCCTGCTCGGGGTAAGAGGGGTCCGCTGCTCCTGCCAGGGTGGCCAGTGACTGACGGGCCGCGTCGGCGACCGGTCCGGGGACACCACCTGGGACGGCGCCGAGGAGAAGCCGGTAGCCGACGTCCTGGACCGTCCCCAGGACCGCGATCCCCAGGGCGACCCCGAGCTCCAGCCCGGTCTCGGAGATGGCCGACGCCGCCCCGGCGCGGCTCGCGGGCACGGAGCCCAGGACCGCGCCGGTGGAGACCGTGAAGGCCAGGCCCACGCCCGTGCCGATTATGAGCAGTCCGACGCAGATGAGGACGATCCCGCCCCAGGACTCCGCCACGGCCACGACCACCAGCCCGGCCGCCGACAGCACGAGCCCGCCGCCCAGGGCGCCCCCGTGGCCGAGGCGCCGCACCAGCCAGGCCACCACGGCCACCACCGCGATGGAGGAGACGGACGTGGGCAGCTCGGTGAGCCCGGCCTGGAGGGTGGAGTAGCCCCGTACCAGCTGGAGGTACTGGGAGAAGAAGTACAGCAGTCCCGCCAGGGCGAAGACCGCCATGACGGTGGCGACCACCGCCCAGGTGAAGGCGGGGAGCCTGAAGAGCCCGACGTCGATCAGGGGTGTGGTGAGCTGGCGCTGGCGGCGCAGGAAGGCCCTGCCCGCGACGGTCCCTGCCACGAGGGCGACCGCGGCGGTGAGCGTGGGACCGTCGTGGGCGAAGGACTTCACGACGTAGACCACCGGGACGATCGCGGCCACGGACAGCACCGCGGAGACCACGTCGACCGGGTCGCCGTCGTCGTTGCGGGACTCGGGCAGGAGCCACAGGCCGGTGACCACGACGGCGGCCATGACGGGCACGTTAATGAGGAAGACGCTGCCCCACCAGAAGTGCTCCAGCAGCACTCCCCCGACCAGGGGACCCAGGGCCGTCCCGCCCGAGCTGCCCGCCGACCAGACGGCGATGGCGGTGGTGCGGTGGCGGGGGCCGGGGAAGATGTTGCGGATGAGGGAGAGGGTGGAGGGCATGATCGTCGCGCCGCTGATCCCGAGCAGGGCCCGGGCGGCAATGAGGGCCGTGGCGCTGGGGGCGAGCGCGGCCAGGACGCTGGAGACCCCGAAGCCGGTGGTGCCAATGAGCAGGAGGCGCCGGCGCCCGACGCGGTCCGCGAGGTTGCCCATGGTCACCAGCAGGCCGGCCAGGGTGAAGGAGTAGACGTCGCCGATCCACAGCAGCTGGGTGGCGGTGGGGCCCAGGTCGGCGCTCAGGGAGGGGATGGCCAGCGCCAGCACGGTGGAGTCAATGGCCAGGAGGGTGACCGCCAGGGTCAGGACGGCCAGGGCGGCCCACTGGCGTGCCCCGGGGGCCTGCGGGGCAGGCGGAGGCGCGGGGTTGACGAGGGTCTGGGACACGCCCGCAACTCTACAGAACGTGGTCGTGCAGCCAGTGGTCGGCCTGTCCGGGGCCGGGCTCCGGGGGCCACGGCGCCCGGGGTACGGGCCGGGGTGGACGTCGGCTACGCGCCCGCTGCGGTCGCGGCCTGGCGCCCGGGGTACGGGCCGGCAGGCGGAGACCAGCCGGCGGGCAGGGAGCAGGTCAGCGGGCGGGGAGCGGGGCGGGCGTCAGCCGGTGGCGGTACCCAGGCCGCCGCGGGCCAGGACGGCGGCGACGTCAGGCGGCAGGTAGCCCGGCCCCTTGAGGACCTTGCCGTCCTGGCGGTAGACGGGACGCCCGTCGGCGCCGAGCTTGGACATGTTGGAGCGCTGCACTTCGGCCAGGACCGCGGCCAGGTCGATACCGGTCTCCAGGGCCATGCCGTAGACGACGTAGACCAGGTCGGCCAGGGCGTCGGCCGCTCCCACCGTGTCCCGGGCACCGTCGTCGGCGGCCAGGGCCCGCCGGTAGCCGGACTCGACCTGCTCGCGGGCGGCCCCGCCGTAGACAGCGCCGACCAGCTCGGCGAACTCCTCGGCGACCAGCCCCATGCGCATATGCAGGCTCTCACGCTCCAGACTGGGGCCGTCGGTGCGCACGGGCAGGCCGTAGACGTGGTGGAAGCGGCGTACCAGGGCCTCGGGGTCGTCCCCCTCCCGCTGCCCGACGCCGTCGTGGGGCACCAGGGGGGTACGCGGGTCCTGCCCCGCCACCGGCCCGTCCCAGGGCGCCCGCGGCTGGCGGGGGTCGTCCGGCAGGAGCGTGCCGATCCAGCCGTCGTGCAACGCGCCGTCATTGGCCAGGAGGCGGCGCACGCGCCCCTCGCGCACGAAGCCGAGGGACCAGGCCACCCTCCAGGAGGCCCAGTTGGGCACACCGTCGTGGATGTCACAACGCCACCGGAGCGCCCTGAGGGGGAGCGGGCCCCCGGGAGCCCCTGCGCCGTCGCCCCCCTCGAGGACCACATCGATGAGCGCGCGGGCGGCCCGGGTGACGGTGCCGCGCCCGCGGGCCCGTGGCGCGAGCCAGTAGCCGATCTCCCCCGTACCGCTCGGGTGGGCAGAGATCCCGATCATGCCCACCAGCACCCCGTCCTGGCCCCGGGAGCCCCCGGGCAGCTCGCGCACCGCCCAGGTGAGCTCCTCACCGCTCTCCCAGCCCGGGGCCACGACCTGCTCCACGAAGGACACCGCGGAGCCGCGCGTGTAGGGCGAGGGCACGGTGGTCCACTCCTGGATGGCCGGGTCCTGGCAGATCTCGGCGATCCTGTCCACGTCGGCGTGCGTGGGGACGCTCAGGAGGAGCTCCGGGGCCCGGGGCGCGGCAGGGACCGTGATCTCAAAGGGCTGCATGGGCCGGAGCCTATACCCGGCGGCCTGCTAGTGATAACGAACAGGACACCACCTCACCCGGGAGCGGGCCCGCCGCCGGAGGTACCCCGGGCGCGGGCCCGCCCCCGCCCCGGCACGCGCCCGACCTGCGCCAGGCCGGGGCGGATCGGTCGTCTGGGCCCGCAGGCACCATCCGTGCAAGGATCACCCCATGACTACCCCGACGACCAGCGTCTCCTCCTCATCACGACATCATCACCGCACCGAGGGCGAGATCCTGGCCCTGACCCTGGCTGCGCTGAGTATCACCGCCGTGGGCGTCTACTTCGCCAGGTCGATGGTGGGTCCGGCGTTCTTCGCCCTGACCCTGGTCATTACCGTGCGTCCCCTGCACACCTGGATGGTGCGCCACCAGGTGCCCAAGCTCCTGGCAGCCACCGCCACAATGACCCTGATCGTGGTGTTCATCCTGAGCCTGTTCGTGGCCATGGGGGTGGCGATCGCCCAGTTCGTGGACGCCCTGCCCGACTCCTCCGCCAAGTTCCAGTCCCTGTGGGACCAGGGGGTGAAGCACCTGGAGGCGATGGGTGTCAGCCAGGAGACCCTGATCGAGCAGCTCTCCAAGGTGGTGGACGCCTCCAAGGTGGCCTCGCTCGCCCAGTCGGTCCTGGAGCAGGTCAGCAACACGGGCTCAATGCTCCTGGTGCTGTTCCTGTCCATCTTCTTCCTGACCATCGACACCATGACCATTAGCTCGCGGGCCGCGGCCCTGGCCCAGGTCAAGCCCGGGCTGTACGACTCCCTGTCGCGCTTCAGCGCCGCGGTGCGCTCCTACTGGGCGGTCTCCACGATCTTCGGGCTCATCGTGGCCGTGTTCGACACGACCGTCCTCATGCTCCTGGACGTGCCCATGGCGGTGACCTGGGGGGTGTTCTCCTTCATCACCAACTACATCCCCAACCTGGGCTTCGTCATCGGCGTCATCCCGCCCGCGGTCCTGGGCCTGGTGAACTCCGGGCCCTGGACCGCGGTGTGGGTGGTGGTGGCCTACTCCGTGCTCAACTTCGTCATCCAGAGCCTCATCCAGCCCAAGTTCACCGGCGACGCCGTGGGCCTGAACACCACCACGACGTTCCTGTCGCTCATGCTGTGGACCATTGTCATCGGCGGCCTGGGCTCGGTCCTGGCCGTGCCCCTGACCCTGTTCGCCAAGGCCGTCCTCATTGACGCCGACCCCCGCTCGGCCTGGATCGGGATCTTCCTGACCGACGGCGACAAGGAGCTCCCCCAGCGCAGCCTCAGGTACCCGGCCGCCGCCAGGAGGGCCCGACGCCACCGGGACGCCACGCGGACCCGCTCCGAGGGCGCCGCGCCAAAGGCGCCGGGGGACGGGGCCACCAAGCCGAGGGACGGGGCCGCCCAGGAGAAGGAGTGAGGCCCTGGCAGGGCGTACACGCAGGGGTCCCGAGGCCAAAGCCCCGGGACCCCTGATCCGTGTCCGAGGGGGGACTTGAACCCCCACGCCCGTTTAATAAGGCACTAGCACCTCAAGCTAGCGCGTCTACCTATTCCGCCACTCGGACCTGATGACGAAGCCGTCCGCCGGGGACCCCCGGCGGGGACGCAGAGAAAGTTAGCACGCCCTCCGGCGGTGGGACCAAATCATGCCGGGGTGCAACAGGTCACACCTGTTGTCAGAGCTGCTCGACGGTGTAGCGCACCCCCACCGACCAGCTCTCGCCGGGCGCCAGCGTGCGCGCGTGGGAGCGTACCGAGGCCGTCTCCACGCAGACCATGGAGGCGAACTCGTCGTCGGCCATGTCCGCCAGGTCGCGGGCCAGGTCCGCCCACGGGTTCCACACCACCACGTTGGTCGCCCCCTGGGGCCGGCTGACCACGCGCCGCCCCAGCGCGGGGTCGCTCACCGCCACCGGGCCCTGGCACTGGTAGACCCGGTCCACCGGGCCGTTGACCGTCAGCGGGCCGTCGCCCTGGGTGCGCCAGGCGAACCCGTCCAGGGCGTCCTCGTAGCGCGCCCCCTCCAGACCTGTGATCTCCACCCCGGTCACGTCCCCCACGCGCAGGTAGGTGTGGATCGCCATCTCGGTCAGGACGGGCTCGGCCCCCGTGCCGCGCAGGGACAGGGACAGGCTGAGGGCCTCGCCCACGCAGACCTCGTAGCGGGCGGCCACGCCGTCGTGCTCGGTCTCCAGGCGGGCGACCACGCCGTCACCATGGGGCTCGACCTCGCGCAGGACCCAGTCGACGTGACGCCCCCAGCCGTGCTTGGGGCTGTCCGTGCCCCGGGGGCCGAGGCCGAACCAGGGCAGGCACAGGGGCACGCCGCCGCGCACGCTGGCCACGCCGTCGTACACGGCCTGCCGGGAGGTGAAGAGCACCTCGGAGCCGGCACGCGGGACCCAGCTGGTGAGCTGGGCGCCGTGGAGGTAGATCTCCGCCCGGCCGGCCGGGGCGTCGACCAGGAGACGGGGCTGCCCGCCCCGGCCGGGGGTCAGGGCGGTGAAACGGGGCAGGTGCGGGGCGGCGTCGGCGCGGCCCGGAGCGGGAAGACTCACGGGCCCAGCCTAGCGCGTCGCCGCCAGCTGCCGCGAGTAGTCTGGGAGGCGTTCTCAAGGGCGTGGGCCGTGTCCTGGCCCGCGCCCTGTCCGCCCACCAGCGAGGTTCCGATGCCACAGCCCTCCACCACGATCCCCCGCCCGCCGGACGCGGTGCTCCTGGACCTGGACGGCACGATCACAGACTCCGCCCCGGTCATCCTGGACGCCCTGGAGGTCACCCTGAGCGAGCTGGGCCTGCCGGTCCCCTCCCGCCAGGACCTCATGGCCTACGTCGGCCCGCCCCTGGTGGACGGCTTCCAGGCCAACGCGGGGCTCACCGGCCAGGAGCTCGCCGGGGCGGTGTCCACCTACCGGCGCCACTACCGCGAGCGCATGTGCGAGGCGCCCCTGTACTCGGGCGTGCCCGAGGTGCTGGCGGCCCTGGCCACGGCCGGGATCCCGGTGTCCCTGGCCACATCCAAGCGCGAGGTGCTGGCCGCGCAGATCCTCCGGCACTGGGACCTGGACACCTTCTTCACCGTCATCGCCGGGGCCGACGCGGCCGACAGGCACGGCGGCAAGGCCGAGGTCATCGGCGACGCCCTGGCCCGCCTGGCCCTGGCCGGCGTGCGCAGCCAGAACGTGGTCCACGTGGGTGACCGCGGACACGACGTCCGGGGGGCCCGTGAGGCGGGGATCCTCAGCATCGGCGTCCTGTGGGGCTACGGGGACGCCGAGGAGCTGGCCGGGGCCACCGCGCTGGCCGCCTCCCCCGCCGACCTCGCCACCCTGCTCGGGCTGAGCCTCTGACCGTCCCCGACCCACCCGCAAGGACCACGCATGCCTGAGCCGACTAGCTCCCCCGACCCGGCGTCGGACACCCCCACCACCTCCGGCCCTACCCAGCCCCACGGGGCCGACCGCGCGCCGGGCGCCGCCCCGCCGCGACGGCGCGCCAGGGGCCTGCTGGGGGACCTGGCCCGCCTGTGGCGTCGGGGGCACAACGTCCTGGACGCCACCATCGAGCGCAACGAGCAGGCCCGTCTGCACGCCCGCGAGGTGGGCCTGAGCCTGGAGGAGACCGGGACCCGCGCCCCTGCCCCCGCCGCCGAGGTGGCGCCGCCCGCGGCCCCGACCCTGCCCGCGGTGGTGCGCACCCGCTCGACGACCATGGACTCCCTGCCCTCCTGGCTGGTGCGCGGGGGCCTGGGGTCCTGGCTGCTGCTGGGGATCGGGATCATTATCTCCCTGGTCTTCTTCCTGACCAGCAAGGTCGTCCCGGTCTTCATCGGCATGTTCCTGGCCCTGATCATCACCTCGATCCTCCAGCCGCTGGTGAACCTCTTCGCCCGGGTCATGCCCCGCTTCCCGGCGACCTTCCTGGCGCTGCTGACGGCCCTGGGCGTGGTCGCGGGACTGGTGACCTACGTGGTGACCTCGGTGACGAACCAGTGGAGCACGCTGGCCGTCCGCTTCACCGACGGCATCCACACCATTATGGACTTCCTGGAGCACGGCCCCCTGCCGGTCCACATCACCCAGGCCGAGATCATGCGCGAGATCGACGACCTCATGACCAAGGGCCAGGACTACGTCACGCAGAACGCCCCCACGCTGGCCGGCGAGGTGCTCTCCAACGCCGGCACCCTGGTGGAGGTGTTCACGGTCCTGGCCCTGGCGCTGTTCGTGACTATCTTCTTCCTGGCCTCCGGGGGCAAGATGTGGCGCTGGTTCCTCAACGAGCTGCCCGCCCGCTACCGTCAGAGGGTCCACCGCGCCGCGGGCGCCGGGTGGTACACGTTCGCCGGCTACGCCCGCGGCACGGTCATCGTGGCCCTCACCGACGCCGTCATGGCGGGGGTATTCCTCCAGGTCGTGGGCATCCCCCTGGCCGCCCCCCTGGCCGTGCTGGTCTTTATCGGCGCGTTCATCCCCATTATCGGCGCCCCCGGCGCCATGGTCATCGCCATGATCGTGGCCCTGGCCTCCAAGGGCGTGGTCACCATGATCGTGGTGGGCGTGGGCGTGGCGGCGATCGGGCAGATCGAGGGCCACATCCTCCAGCCCCTCATTATGGGCAAGCAGGTCTCCATACACCCCGTGGTCGTCATTGTCGCGGTGGCCCTGGGCACCTTCTCGGCCGGGCTGCTGGGCGCGATCGTGGCGGTTCCGCTGGTGAGCGTGCTGTGGTCGGTCTACTCCGAGCTCCACGTGCGCGACACCCCGGTCGTGGGCGAGCTGCCCGCCTACGTGGCCGACAGAGGATGACCCCGCCACCGGGAGGGGACCGGCCGGGAGGGGACCGGTCCACCAGGCTCACAGACAGCTCTCAGGCTCTGAGGAGGCGCGGGAGAGGTTCACCACCTAGCCTGCCGGGCATGACAGCCCCGACGACGCCTACCGGCTCGGTCCACGCCCCTCAGGACGCCGTTCCTGACGAGGCCTGGCAGCACCGGGCGTCACCCAGGCGCCACCACACGCTGGCCCACCACGCCGGCGCCCTGCCGGGCAGGGCGCCGCTGCTGACCGGGGCGGCGCTGGCCGTCATCGTCTTCTGCGTCCTGGCGCTGGGGGTGGTCACGGGCACGGGCCTGACGAACCTGGATCCGACCGTGACCGGCTGGGCGGTCCACGCCCGCACCCGCCCCGTCAGCGCGGTGGCCACCTTCCTGTCGACCATGGCGAGCACCCCGGGGCTGACGGCCCTGACGGTCCTGACGGCCCTCCTGCTGGCCTGGCGGGGCTACCGGCAGCACGCGGGGGTGCTCCTGGTGGCCATGATCGGCTCCTCCACGCTCACGGTGCTGGTCAAGGACGCCTGGGAGCGCGGCCGTCCCAGCACCACCCTGCTCCTGGGCAAGCCGGCCTCCAGCTTCTCCTTCCCCTCGGGGCACTCACTGAACTCCACGGTCTTCCTGGGCGTCCTGGCCGGCTTCGTCCTGGTCTCCGGGGCCTGCCAGGCGTACAAGTCCGTGGCCCTGGGTACCGCCCTCCTCGTGGCGGCCGGGGTGGGGCTGTCCCGCGTCTACCTGGGCTACCACTGGATGACCGACGTCCTGGCGGGGTGGTCCCTGGGCCTGGCCTGGACCTTCGCCATGGTGCTGGTGCTGGAGGGTGTGGTCAGGTGGCAGCAGCGGCGTGCCCCGGCCCTGCCACCGGCACGCGGTCAGGGCGTGGCGGCCACGGCGCCCGCCGAGACAGCGTACTGGAGCTAGCAGCGCAGCGGGAGCAGGAAGGCCCGGGGGCCGGTGGTGGGCGATACTGGGATCGAACCAGTGACCTCTTCCGTGTCAGGGAAGCGCGCTACCGCTGCGCCAATCGCCCGAGCGGATGACGGGACTCGAACCCGCGACCCTCACCTTGGCAAGGTGATGCTCTACCAACTGAGCCACATCCGCGTTACCACGCAGCCCTGCTGCCAGGACGGCGCGGGAAGAAAGGTAGCAGAGCGCCCGCCCGAGCCGCAAACAACCACACTATGACCTGGCTCATACACATGTCTTTCCGGGAAGTTGACCGTGTGTCATGGCACAGTTGGAGCATGGAGACCTCCCAGTCAGCAGCGTCGAGCACGGACCCCACCACCAAGCCGCCGGCGCCAGTACCCGCACCCCCCGCACAGGCGCCCACGGCGCCCGAGTCCCCCGCCGCGCAGCCCGCCCCCGAACCGGCTCCGGCCCCTGAGGACGAGGCCGCACCGACCCAGGATCCCCAGGCCGTCCCCGAGCCGGCACCCAAGACAGGGCCCGCCCCCGAGCCCGAGACCGCCCAGGCCGAGCCGACCGAGCAGGTGCCCGCGGAGCCCGAGCAGGCGGCCAGCTCCCCGGACGCCCCCGAGCCTGAGGACGAGACCGCCCAGACCGAGCAGGCGGCCCAGACCGAGCAGGCGTCCCTTGAGCCGCCCTGTGCGCCCACGGCTGAATCCTCCCAGCCCACGACACCCCAGGTCCCCGCCCCCGAGCCGGCCCCCGCAGAGCCCGAGCCGGCCCCCACAGAGCCCGAGCCAGCGCCTACGGAGCCTGAGCCGGCCCCCGCAGAGCCCTCGGAGCCCGAGGAGCCCACAGAGCCCTCAAAGTCTGAGCCAGCGCCCGAGGAGCCTGAGCCGGCACCTGAGGCCGTCGTGGAGGTCACCGAGCCGGCGCCCGCCCCCGAGCCGGCCCGCCCCCAGACCTGGCCGGGGCACTCCTACCCCCTGGGGGCCACCTACGACGGCGCGGGCACGAACTTCGCCCTCTACTCCGCCGTCGCCACCGGCGTGGACCTGTGCCTCTTCGACGAGGACGGCACCGAGACCCGCGTCCCCCTGACCGAGGTGGACGGGGACGTGTGGCACGCCTACCTACCCACGGTCCACCCCGGGCAGCACTACGGCTACCGGGTCACCGGCCCCTACGACCCCAACCACGGCCACCGCTGCGACCCCTCCAAGCTCCTCCTGGACCCCTACGCCAAGGCCATCTCCGGGCAGGTGGAGCCCTCCCCCGCCCTGTACTCCTACGACGTGCTCAACCCCGGGACCCGCAACACCGAGGACTCCGCCCCCTACATGCCCCGCAGCGTGGTCATCAGCCCCTTCTTCGACTGGGGCCACGACCGGCCGCCGCGCCACCCCTACCACGAGACGGTCATCTACGAGGCCCACGTGCGGGGGCTGACCATGCTCCACCCCCAGGTCCCCGCCGAGCTGCGGGGGACCTACGCGGGACTGGTCCACCCCGCCGTCATCCAGCACCTGACCGACCTGGGCGTCACCGCCATCGAGCTCATGCCGGTCCACCAGTTCGTCAACGACGCCTACCTGCAGGACAAGGACCTGTCCAACTACTGGGGCTACAACACCATCGGCTACTTCGCCCCCCAGAACCGCTACGCCGCCTACGGGCAGGACGGTCAGCAGGTCCAGGAGTTCAAGTCCATGGTCAAGGCCTTCCACGAGGCGGGCATCGAGGTCATCCTCGACGTGGTCTACAACCACACCGCCGAGGGCAACCACATGGGCCCCACCCTGTCCTTCCGCGGCATTGACAACGCCTCCTACTACCGGCTCGTGGACGGGGACCAGGCCCACTACTTCGACACCACGGGCACGGGCAACTCCCTGCTCATGCGCTCCCCGGCGGTCCTCCAGCTCATTATGGACTCCCTGCGCTACTGGGCCACGGAGATGCACGTGGACGGCTTCCGCTTCGACCTGGCCTCCACCCTGGCCCGCCAGTTCCACGAGGTGGACAAGCTCAGCGCCTTCTTCGACATTATCCACCAGGACCCCGTCCTCAGCCGTCTCAAGCTCATTGCCGAGCCCTGGGACGTGGGCGACGGCGGCTACAACGTGGGCGGCTTCCCCGCCCTGTGGAGCGAGTGGAACGGCAAGTACCGCGACACCGTGCGGGACTTCTGGCGCGGCGAGCCCTCGACGCTGGGCGAGTTCGCCTCCCGTATCACCGGCTCCTCCGACCTCTACCAGTACTCGGGCCGTACCCCGGTGGCCAGCATCAACTTCGTCACCGCCCACGACGGCTTCACCATGGCCGACCTGGTGTCCTACGACAACAAGCACAACGAGGCCAACAAGGAGGGCGGCGCGGACGGGGAGTCCAACAACCGCTCCTGGAACTGCGGGGCGGAGGGCCCCACCGAGGACCCCGACGTCCTGACCCTGCGCCACCGCCAGATCCGCAACTTCCTGGCCACGATCCTGTTCAGCCAGGGCGTGCCCATGATCGCCCACGGTGACGAGCTGGGGCGCACCCAGGGCGGCAACAACAACGTCTACTGCCAGGACAACGAGATCTCCTGGGTCCACTGGGACCTGGAGGAGTGGCAGCAGGAGCTCCTGGACTTCACCCGCACCATGATCCGGCTGCGCCGCGACCACCCGGTGCTGCGACGGCGGCGCTTCTTCAGCGGCGAGGCCGGCCACGGCGGGGAGTCCGACCTGGGCGAGATCGAGTGGCTGCGTCCCACCGGCGAGCGCATGATCGAGGAGGACTGGACCATGTGGTACGCCCGCGCCATGACGGTCTTCCTCAACGGTGACGCCATCGCCGAGCCCGGCCCGCGCGGGGAGCGCATTGTGGACGACTCCTTCCTGGTGCTGATCAACGCCGCCGCCGAGGACATCGAGTTCACCATCCCCTCCGCCTCCATGCCCTCCTCCTGGGCGGTGGCGCTGGACACCGCGCCCTGTGAGGCCGACCCGCGCCAGGTCCTCCGGAGCGGGGACACGGTGGTGGTGGAGGGCCGCTCCCTGCTGTTCCTGCACAGCCAGGAGGAGCAGTGAGCGCCCCGGGGAGGGCCCGCCAGTCCCAGGCCCTGGGGGGGTACGCCCCCTGGTCGGGGCACGTCCCCCGGGAGGGGCACCGTACGCCGGTGACCACCTACCGCCTCCAGCTGGGAGGGGACCTCACCTTCGCCCAGGCCCGTGAGCTCATCCCCTACCTGGGCGACCTGGGGGTCACCGACCTGTACCTCTCCCCCGTCCTGGCCGCGGCGCCGGGCTCCACGCACGGCTACGACGTCGTGGACCACCGGCGCATCAGCCCCGTCATGGGCGGTTTCGAGGGGCTCCAGGCCCTGGCCGAGGCCGCCCACGAGGCCGGTATGGGCGTGGTGGTGGACATCGTCCCCAACCACATGGCGGTGCCCACGCCCGGCTGGTTCAACCTGCCCCTGTGGTCCTTCCTGCGTGACGGGCCCGACTCCCCCTACGCCGACTGGTTCGACGTCCCGCGCAACGAGCCCGTCCTCATGCCGGTCCTGGCCAGGCGCATCGGCTCGGTCCTGGCCGACGAGGAGCTCACCCTGACCAGGATGGTGGTGCCCACCGAGCCCGGGCGCGGTAAGCAGTGGGTCCTGCGCTACCACGACCACGCCTTCCCCGTGGCCCCGGGCACGGAGTCCCTGCCCCTGCACGTGCTGGTGGACCGCCAGCACTACCGCCTGGCCTACTGGAAGGTCGGTGACAAGGAGACCAACTACCGGCGCTTCTTCGACGTGGGCACCCTGGCCGCGATACGGGTGGAGCACCCGGAGGTCTTCGCCGGCACGCACGGGCTCATCAGGATCCTGGTGCAGGAGGGCGTGGTGGACGCCCTGCGCGTGGACCACCCCGACGGCCTGGCCGACCCCCGCGGCTACCTGACGCACCTGAGCCAGGCCACCGACGGCGCCTGGGTGGTCGCCGAGAAGATCCTCGCCCCCGACGAGTCCCTGCCCGACGACTGGCCCGTGGCGGGGACCACCGGCTACGACGCCGCCTGGAGGATCGACCAGCTCCAGGTGGACCCGGCGGGGGCCGCCCAGCTCGGTGCCCTCATGCAGGAGGTCGCCGGGGACGCCCCCGCGGACTACCCCCGGGTGGTGGAGCAGGCCAAGCGGGAGGTCATTGACGGCTCCCTGTCGGCCGAGGTGGACTGCCTGGCCCGCATCCTGGGCCAGCTCACGCAGGCCGACGTGCGCCTGCGCGACCACACCCTGCGCGACCTGCGCGACTGCGTCGTCGAGCTCCTCGTGGCCGCCGACCGCTACCGCGCCTACGTGGTCCCGGGCACGCCCCCCTCCCCCGAGGCGGCTGCCCACCTGCGGGCCGACGCCGAGGCGGCCCGCCGGGCCCTGGACGCGGACCAGGGCGAGACCCTCGACCTGGTGGTGGCCCTCTTCCTGGGTGAGCCGGTGGGATCCGAGGGGCTGGCCGACTCCCCGAGGCGGGCCGAGGCGGTGGTGCGCTTCCAGCAGGTCTGCGGCGCCGTGACCGCCAAGGGCGTGGAGGACACCGCCTTCTACCGCTGGACGCACCTGACCAGCCTGACCGAGGTGGGCGGCAACCCGGCTGGCTTCTCCCTGCCGCCCGACGACGCCCACGCCTGGGCCCGCCGCACCCAGGTCTCCTGGCCCGACACCATGGTGACCTCCACCACGCACGACACCAAGCGGGGGAGGACGTGCGCGCGCGCCTGAACGTGCTGGCCTCCTACCCCACCGAGTGGAGCGACCTGGTCCACCGCCTGCGGGCCCTGACGGCCGCGCAGCGTCCCGTGGACCTGGACGGGCGCACCGAGAACCTGCTGTGGCAGACCCTGTGGGGCACCTGGGCGCCCGCCTCCGCGGACCCCATGACCCCCCAGCGCCTGAGCGCCTACCTGGTCAAGGCCGCCCGGGAGCAGAAGATCTGGACCACGTGGGCGGAGCCGGCCAGCGCCCGGGAGGAGGCCCTGAGCGCCTACGCGGCCCACCTGCTGACCGACCCCGAGGTCGCCAGGCAGATGGACGCCTTCGCCTCCCTGACCGCCCGCGCGGTGCGCACCACCGTCCTGGCCTCCAAGGCCCTGGCCCTGACCTGGCTGGGGGTCACTGACATCTACCAGGGCAGCGAGGTGACCCGCACCAGCCTGGTGGACCCCGACAACCGCCGGGCCGTGGACCACACGGTGCTCGCCGAGCGCCTGGCGCGCCTGGACTCCGGGGCCGCCCCGGAGGACCTGGACGAGGCCAAGCTGCGGCTCACCGCCCGCCTGGCGCGCCTGCGCCGGGAGCGTCCCGAGGCCTTCGTGGGGCCCCGATCGGGCTACCAGGTGGTGCCCTCCACCACGGCACACGCCTTCTCCTTCGCCCGGACCGTGGACGGCCAGGCGGAGGTGGTGGTCATTGTCACCCGGCTGCCCCGACGCCTGGAGCGGCTGGGCGGCTGGCGCGACGCCACCGTGGTCCTGCCCGAGGGGACCTGGTCCAGCGTCCTGGGCACCACCCGCGTGGCGGGCGGGTCCCAGCCGCTGGCCACGGTGGTGGGGGACGCCGCCGTCGCCGTCCTGGTGCGTGAGCGCCCCGGGGACCGTCCAAAGGGGCGGTCGTGACCGCCCGGGGACACGCCGGGTGCCGCCAGCACTGCGCCCGGTGCCAATAGCGCCACGCCGGGGGGAGCGATGGCCCCGCCCCCAGCCCGGCGCTCCCGGTGGGGCCCCGCGTGCCCGTCTGGGCGCCGTCGGCCAGACGGGTGGGGCTGGTGGTGATCGGGCAGGAGACCACCCAGGAGGTGGACATGCTCGCCTCGCCCACGCACCCGGGCTGGTGGGTGGCCCCCTACGACCTGGACGACGGGACCCGCTACCTGCTGCGCCCCGACCACGGCCCGGCCCTGCCCGACCCGCGCAGCGCCCTCCAGCCCGAGGGCGTGGACGGCCCCTCCCAGGTGGTCGACACCACCGCCTGGGACAGGACCCTGTGGACCGACTCCAGCTGGGCGGGCCGGGAGCTGGTGGGAAGCGTCGTCTACGAGCTCCACGTGGGCACCTTCACCCCCGCCGGCACGCTCGACGGCGTCATCGAGCGCCTGCCCTACCTGGCCGAGCTGGGGGTGGACATGGTCGAGCTCATGCCCCTGGCGGGCTTCCCCGGCCGGGCCGGCTGGGGCTACGACGGGGTGGACCTGTGGGCCGTCCACGAGGCCTACGGCGGCCCGCAGGCGCTGGCTCGCCTGGTGGACGCCGCCCACGCCCACGGGCTCGGGGTGTGCCTGGACGTGGTCTACAACCACCTGGGACCCGCCAGGAACCACCTGGGGGCCTTCGGCCCCTACTTCACCGACGCCCACCGCACCCCCTGGGGCCAGGCCGTCAACTACGACCAGGCCGGCAGCGACCAGGTGCGGGCCTTCGTCATTGACTCCGCGCTGCGCTGGCTGCGGGACTTCCACGTCGACGCCCTGCGCCTGGACGCCATCCACGCCATCCACGACGACTCCCCCCGCCACGTGCTGGCCGAGATGGCCGACGCCGTCCACGCCCTGGGCGCCGAGCTGGGGCGGCCCCTGGGGCTGGTGGCCGAGTCCGACCTCAACGACGTCGGCGTCATCACCCCCACCGACGCCCCCGCCCCGGCCGCTGTGCCGAGCCTGGGGATGGACGCCCAGTGGGCCGACGACGTCCACCACGCCCTGCACGTGCGCCTGACCGGGGAGAGGCAGGGCTACTACGAGGACTTCGCCGCCCCGGGGGCCTTCACCAAGGCCTACGGGCGGGTCTTCCTCCACGACGGGATCCTCTGACCACGCCCGCGTCCTGGCCTGGTACCGCAGCCTGGTGTCCCTGCGCCGCCGCCTGGGCTGGGGGCGGCGTCAGCAGTGGCCCTGGGTAGAGGACGCCCTGGACGTGATCACGGTCACCTACGAGGACGTGGTGGTGGTGGCCAACCTCTCGGGTGCCACCCGCCCCGCCCCCGCCGCCCGCCAGGTCCTCCTGTCCTGGCTGCCCGTCGCCCAGGGGGCGCCGGGGACCCTGGCACCCGGCCAGACCCTGGTCGCCACCCGCTAGACGCCAGCCCCGGACCCGCCCGGTCCCCCGGCGGCCGGCCCTGGTCAGCCCTGCCCGCCGCCGGGCCCGCGCGGGCCCTGTGGCGGGCAGGACCGCTGGCCAGCGGTAGCCGGCGGCGGGCAGGGCGCTGCGTACCACACCCCTCCCCGGCGTGGGAACCCCGCCGCGGGTCCCGTGCTCAGTACGGTGGAGGCGTGACAAGCACAGCGGATAACCGGGGCTCAGAGAGCATCCCCGAGCGTTTTGAGGTGGCCCTCCTCAGCCTGCGCGACGCCCCGCGGCCCCGTGGCCTGGTCCTTGAGGAGGTGCCGGCCCCCCGGCTGGCCCCCTGGGCGGCGGCGCTGAGCGCGAGCACGGAGGAGACCACGCCCTCCGTCCCCCTGGCCTCCGGTCGGCTCGTGGTGCTGCACGACCCCGACGGCCAGCCCGCCTGGGACGGGGACTTCCGGCTCGTGGTGGAGGTGCGTGCCCAGATCGACGACGAGAGCGGCACGGACCCCTTCCTGGGGGCGGTCGCCTGGTCCTGGCTGACCGACTCCCTGGACGACACCGGTGCGGGCTACCACTCGCTGGTGGGCACCGTCACCCGGGCGCTGTCGGAGACCTTCGGGGGGCTGTCCCTGTCCGACGCCTGTACGCACATCGAGGTGCGCGCCTCCTGGTCCCCGCGCACCCCCGACCTGGCCCCCCACCTGCAGGCCTGGTACGAGCTCATCCACCTGGCCAGCGGGCACGAGCCCCAGCTCGCCCAGCCCCTGACCCTGGCACCGCTCGAGACGACGACGTCCACCTCCTTCCTCGCCCCGGTCACCGACCTCATGGGGGTCCTGCGGTGAGCCCTGTCCCGGCGCCCGCACCGGTCCCCGGGACGACAGCCCACCCCATCCCCGTCGAGCGCACCCGCCCCTACCTCAGGCCCGCCGAGGACCTGCCACCGGTCACGGACTCCCCCACGGCGCTGCGTGCTGCCTGCCAGGACCTGGCCGCCGGCCACGGTCCGGTGGCCGTGGACGCCGAGCGGGCCTCGGGCTTCCGCTACGGCCAGGACGCCTACCTCATCCAGCTGCGCCGTGAGGGCACCGGGACGGTCCTGGTGGATCCTCTCGGCGCCGGGGACCTGCACCCCCTGGCCAAGGTCCTGGAGGAGCCTGAGTGGATCCTCCACGCCGCGGACCAGGACCTGCCCTGCCTGGCCGAACGCGGCCTGGCTCCGCGCCGCCTGTTCGACACCGAGCTCGCCGCCCGCCTGCTGGGTCGTGAGCACGTCGGCCTGGGGGCGGTGGTCGAGGAGACCCTGGGGCTGCGCCTGGCCAAGGACCACGCCGCCGCGGACTGGTCGATCCGGCCCCTGCCGGAGTCCTGGCTGGTCTACGCCGCCCTGGACGTCGAGCTCCTCATCCCCTTGCGCCAGGCCCTGGCCCAGGAGCTCGACTCCCAGGGCAAGGCGGCCTGGGCCGCCCAGGAGTTCGAGTACGAGCGGACCCGTCCCGCGCGCTCGGCCAAGGTCGACCCCTGGCGCAAGACGCCCAAGGCCGGGCGGGCGCTGCGCAACCGTCGGTCCCTGGCCGTCCTGCGGGAGATGTGGACCGCCCGCGAGGCTCTCGCCGCCGACCTGGACATCACCCCCTCCAAGGTGCTGCCCCACCGGGCCCTGGTCACCGCCGCGATCATGCGCCCGACCTCGCGGCGCAAGCTCATGACCCTGCACGACTTCTCCTCCCGCCAGGCACGCCTGCACATGGAGACCTGGTGGCAGGCGCTCGACCGGGCCCTGGCCCTGCCGGAGGAGGAGCTGCCCCCCCTGCGCGGGCCCCTGGCGCCCGGGGAGCTGACCAGCCCGCGTTCCTGGGCGCGCCACCACACCGACGCCGCCCGCCTCCTGGACCCGGTACGGGCCGCGGTACGCCGTCGTGCCGAGGAGCTGCGGGTGCCCCAGGAGCTGCTCCTGGCGCCCGACACCCAGCGGCGCCTGGCCTGGGACCTGGGTGAGGCCGTCGCCGCCGGACAGGACGTGGACGTACGGGCCGGGGCCGTCAAGAAGCGCCTGGCCGCCATGGACGCGCGCCCCTGGCAGGTCGAGCAGGTCGGCCCCACCCTGGCCCGCACCCTGCGCCGGGTCGTCTAGCGGCCCAGCGGCCTAGCGACACGCCGGTCAAGGGGCCGTGTCATCGCAGCTCCGCCACCAGGCGGCGCACTGGCGCTAGGCGCTCAGGGCGCCGCTGCCGCCCGGGGCGCGGCGTGACCGGCCTTAAGGAGCCGCCCCGGCCACCGGCTCAGTGGACGGTGAAGCCGTGGGAGCGGAAGATGGCACGGGTGGACTCCACGAGCTCGGGCTCGGGGGGGCGGGTGTCACGCAGCTTGTAGTCCAGGCCCAGGGTGTCCCACTTGTCGGTGCCCATCTGGTGGAAGGGCAGGACCTCCACCCGGCTGACCACGGGGCGCCAGCGCTCGATAATGCGGGCGACGTTCTCCACGTTGGCCGGGTCGTCGGTCAGGCCCGGGACCAGGACGAAGCGCGCCCAGATCTCAATACCCTTGGCAGCCAGGCGGTCGCCGAAGGCGATGGTGGGCGCCAGGGACCGCCCGGTGACCTTCTTGTAGGTCTCCTCGTCCCCGCTCTTGACGTCGAGCAGCACCAGGTCGACGTTGTCGAGCATGGCGTCGGTGGCGTTGGCGCCCAGGAAGCCGGAGGTGTCCAGACAGGTGTGGATCCCCATCTTCTTGGCCCCCTCCAGCAGGCGCGCGGCAAAGGCCGGCTGCATGAGGACCTCCCCGCCCGAGAGCGTGATACCGCCCTTGGAGGCGCGGAAGACCCCCCGGTAGCGGCGCATGCGCCGCAGCAGCTCGTCGGCCTCCACCGGCTCCCCGTCCTTCATGAGGAAGGTGTCGGGGTTGTGGCAGTACAGGCAGCGCAGGGGGCACCCGTTGAGGAAGACCGTCATGCGCGTGCCCGGGCCGTCCACCGCCGTGACGAGCTCCCAGGAGTGCACCGAGCCCAGGGTACCGGCCCGCATACGGGCCAGGCGCTCCGAGCGCTCCAGGTCCGTCAGCTCCTCCAGCCCGCCGATCCCCGCCCCGCGAAGGCGGGCGGCCGGGGCCAGGAAGTCCTGGTCCCGGCCGCCCGTCACGGGGGTGATGGTCTCAGTCATCTGAGTCCTCGCCCCGACCGCGGCTCAGGCCGCGGCGTGGAAGGTGCGGTGGAGCACGTCGAGCTGCTGCTCACGGGTGAGCTTGACGAAGTTGACGGCGTAGCCCGAGACACGGACGGTGAGGTTGGGGTAGTTCTCCGGGTGCTCCATGGCGTCCTCCAGGGTGGCGCGCTCGAGCACGTTGATATTGGCGTGGTACAGGCCCTTGACCCCGCCGTTCTCCTCGCGCTGGGCCTTCATGGAGGCGAGGCGCTCTTCGTAGGTAGGCATTGCTGCCGCCTTTCTGGTTGTGAGAGATGTGATGCGTCGGATAGCTCAGGACCGGGGCGGGCGCGAAAAGGGTGCGCGCGCCCCGGCGCGCCTCAGGCGCAGTCCTCGGGGACGAATCCCGCGTCGAGGATGCCCACCAGGTTGGCCACGCGCTCGTCGAGCGTGCGCCCCAGGCCCTGGGGGGTGATGGTGTTGGTCAGCGAGATGCCGTCCAGGGCGTCGTTGTAGTCCAGCTTGCCCACGCTCAGCATGGAGGCCACCATGCCGTGGGTGTCCATGCCGTTCTCCGGGTTGGCGCCCGGGGAGAAGGGGGTGCCCTTGCGGTGCCCGGAGGGGAAGGAGCCGGTGGCCTTGCCGTAGACCACGTTGGAGGTGATGGTCAGCACCGACTGGGTCGGGATGGCGTCGCGGTAGAAGGGCTGCTCCTTGATCTTGGACATAATCGTGTGGACCACGGTGGCGGCGATGTCGTCGGCGCGGTCGTCGTCGTTGCCGTAGATGGGGAAGTCGCCCTCGGTGACGTAGTCGACCACCAGGCCGGTCGCGTCGCGCACCGGGGTGACCTTGGCGTACTTAATGGCGCTCAGGGAGTCGGCCACGATGGACAGCCCCGCGATGCCGCAGCCCATGGTGCGCACAATGTCGGAGTCGTGCAGGGCCATCTCAATGGCCTCGTAGGCGTAGCGGTCGTGGCAGTAGTGGATGATGTTGAGGGCCTCGACGTAGGTGGCCACCACCCAGTCCAGCATCTTCTCGTACTTGTCCCAGACCTCGTCGAAGTCCAGGGGGCCGTCGCCCTCGATACCGGGCAGGCCGTCGACCACCAGCCGGCCGGTCATCTCGTCGCGGCCGCCGTTAATGGCGTAGAGCAGGCCCTTGGCGGCGTTGACGCGGGCGCCGAAGAACTGCATCTGCTTGCCCACGCGCATGGGCGACACGCAGCAGGCGATGGCGGCGTCGTCGCCCCAGTGCTCGCGGATCTGCTCGTCGGCCTCGTACTGGATGGAGGAGGTGGTGATGGAGATCAGGGCGCAGAAGTCCTTGTAGCCCTGGGGCAGGTTCTCGTTCCAGAAGATCGTGATATTGGGCTCCGGGGCGGGGCCGAGGTTGCGCAGCGTCTGGAGCAGGCGGAAGGAGGTCTTGGTGACCAGCGGCCGACCGTCCTCGCCGAAGCCGGCGTCGGACCAGGTGGCCCAGTAGGGGTCGCCGGAGAAGATCTGGTCGTAGTCGGTGGTGCGCAGGAAGCGGGTGATGCGCAGCTTCATGACGATGTTGTCAATGAGCTCCTGGGCGCGGGTCTCGTCAATGACGCCGTTGCGCAGGTCGCGCTCGAAGTAGATGTCCAGGAAGCCCGAGAGGCGGCCGATGCTCATGGCGGCGCCGTCCTGGGACTTCACCGAGGCCAGGTAGGCGAAGTAGGTCCACTGCACGGCCTCGTGGGAGTCGCGCGCGGGCCCGGAGATGTCGTAGCCGTAGGAGGCGGCCATGGCCTTGAGCTTCTTGAGGGCCTTGATCTGCTCGGAGTGCTCCTCGCGGTAGCGGGCCCAGTGCTCGGAGAAGGGCTGGTCCGACACGGCGTCCTTGGCCTTCTGCTTGAGCTCGATGAGGCGGTCCACGCCGTAGAGGGCCACGCGGCGGTAGTCGCCGATAATGCGGCCGCGTCCGTAGGCGTCGGGCAGGCCGGTGATAATGTGGCTGGAGCGGGCGGCGCGGATGCGCGGGGTGTAGATGTCGAAGACGGCGTCGTTGTGGGTCTTGCGGTAGCGGGTGAAGATCTTCTTGACCTCGGGGTCGACCTCCTTGCCGGCCTCCTTAATGGCCTGCTCGACCATGCGCCAGCCGCCGTTGGGCATCATGGCGCGCTTGAGCGGGGAGTCGGTCTGGAGGCCGACGACCACGTCGTCGTCCGCGGAGATGTAGCCGGGGGCGAAGGCGTCGATGTCGGAGGGGGTGTGGGTGTCGACGTCGAGGATGCGGACCTTGCGCTCCTCGGCCAGGTAGTCCTTCTCCAGGGTGTCCCACAGGCGCAGGGTCTTGTCCGTGGGGCCGGCCAGGAACGAGGCGTCGCCGTCGTAGGGGGTGTAGTTGCGCTGGATGAAGTCGCGGACGTCAATGTCCTGCGTCCACGGCCCGGTGGCGAAGCCCTCCCAGGCGTCCCTGACGTCGTCCGCAGCGGTGGATGCTGTGACCTCGGTGGTCATCCGTGCCTCCTGTCAGTGGGCGGCCGGTGGGTCGCCCGGTGGTGGGTCGCCCCGAGGGGCGTGGCGGCCGTCCTTGCGCCGTCGGGACCCAGACTAGGCGCGTTCACCCCCCGCCAGGGCAGAGGGTCGGAAGTCCCCCCGTGGGTTCTCTCACAGCCGCTTTCCCGGGGTTCCCTGGCAGGGACCTTGGTCCCAATACGAGGTCATGACGCCGTGGTCCCCGTCATGGTGGTGTTGACCCGGCAATCAGGCTGGCTCCGGCGTCCGGGCCCAGGAGGCGACAGAGCGCTCTAGGACACCTGTCCTACCTCCGTAAGGCCCCGGGACCGCCCCCGCGAGGGGGTCGCGCGCCTATCCGCGGACCTAGGAACTCAGTCCTAGAGCCGGCTTGAGGTCCGGGGACCCGTCGGCCACCCGCCGGGCCAGGTCCCGGGCGCTGGCCAGGATCCCGGCCACGTCCATGCCGCAGTCGGCCAGGACCTGCTCGCGGGTGGCGGTGTGCACGAACTGCCGGGGGACCCCCACCCGGGTCACCAGGGGCACGCGGTGCGCCTGACGCGCCCGGGCCTCCTGGTCGACGGCGTCACGCAGCTGGGAGCCCACGCCGCCGTCGGCCAGCCCGTCCTCGACCACCAAGACCGCCGGGGCCGCCAGGGCCGCCGCCACCAGCGCCCGGGGGACGGGGATGACCCAGCGCGGGGCCAGGACCCGCACCCGGGTCCCCTGGGCGCGCAGCCGGCGCGCGGCCTGCACGCAGGCGGTGGCCATGGGGCCCACCGCCACGACCAGCACGGTGGCGTCCTCCTCCAGGGAGCCCTCGCTCAGGACGTCCACCACGCCGAACAGGTCGTCCCCGGCGCCCGGCAGGGTGCGCAGCGCGGGCAGCGGCGCGGGCAGGCTGCCCTTGGGGTAGCGCACCACCGTGGGCCCGTCCTGGGTGGACACCGCCAGGCGCAGCGCCGAGCGCAGGGACTCCTCGTCCCGGGGGGCGGCCAGCCTCAGCCCGGGCACGTGCCCCAGGACGGCCATGTCCCACACCCCGTTGTGGCTGGCCCCGTCGGTGCCGGTGATACCCGCCCGGTCCAGGACCACGGTCACGCCCGCCCGGTGGAGCGCCACGTCCATGAGGACCTGGTCGAAGGCGCGGTTGAGGAAGGTGGCGTAGAGGGCCACCACCGGGTGCATGCCGGCGAAGGCCAGGCCGGCGCTCATGGCCAGGGCGTGCTGCTCGGCGATGCCCACGTCGATGACGCGCTCGGGCATGGCGTCGGCCAGCGGCTGGAGGCCCACGGGGGCCTGCATGGCGGCGGTGACCCCCACCACCCGCTGGTCGGCACGGGCCATCTCCACCACCTCCTCGGCGAACACGGCCGTCCACCCGAAGCGCGAGGGCACCACCGGCAGCCCCGTCTCGGGGTGGATGCGACCCACGGCGTGGAAGCGGTCGGCCACGTCCTCCTCGGCAGGGGTGTAGCCCCGGCCCTTCTGGGTGATGACGTGGACGATGACCGGCTCGGCGTACGCCCTCGCCCGGGTCAGGGCGAACTCGACGGCGATGGCGTCGTGGCCGTCCACCGGGCCGGTGTACTTAATGCCCAGGTCCTCGAAGAAGGCCGAGGGGACCAGGACGTCCTTCAGACCCCGCTTGAGGCCGTGGAGGGCGTCGAAGGCGGCCCGCCCCGGGGCGCCCTGGGACAGCAGCCCGCGCTTGATGGTCGACAGCATCCGCTCGTAGCCGGGGTTGGTGCGCAGGGCGTCCAGGTGGTGGGCCAGGCCCCCGATGGTGGGGGCGTAGGAGCGGCCGTTGTCGTTGACCACAATGACCAGGTGCTTGTCGTCGGAGTCGGCGATATTGTCCAGCGCCTCCCAGGCCATGCCGCCGGTCATGGCGCCGTCGCCGATGACCGCCACCACGTGGCGGTCCTCGTGGCCCTGGAGGCGGTTGGCCCGTGCTATCCCGTCGGCCCAGGCCAGGGAGGTCGAGGCGTGGGAGTTCTCCACGACGTCGTGCACGGACTCGGCCCGGCAGGGGTAGCCGCTGAGCCCGCCGCGCTCGCGCAGGTGGGAGAAGTCCTGGCGCCCGGTGAGGAGCTTGTGGACGTAGGCCTGGTGGCCGGTGTCGAAGATAATGGTGTCCTGGGGCGAGGAGAAGGTGCGGTGCAGGGCGATGGTCAGCTCCACCACCCCCAGGTTGGGGCCCAGGTGGCCGCCGGTGCGCGCCACCGTGGTCACCAGGTAGCTGCGTATCTCCGCGGCCAGGACCGTCAGCTCCTCGCTGGTCAGGCGCCGCAGGTCGGCGGGCTCGTGCACGCCGGCGAGCAGCGGGGTGTGCGGCAGCTGGCCGAGGGCCAAGGGGTGAGTCATGTGATCCGTCCTCCCAGAGCGTGTGCGCGAGCGCGACCGGGTACCACGCCGGCCCGTCGGTGCTGTGACTCCCAGCATAGGCACTCCGCGGGCCCATGACATCCGCACCCGGGGCGGGCGTGCGCACTCGCCCCGCCGTCGTCCCCGCTGGCCGGGCGGGTGCGGAGCGGTCTCGAACCGCAGACCGCGGCCCCGCCGTGGCCTCGTCCCGCCGCGGTCCCGCCGTCCGGGGGCCGTGACGCCCGGGCGGCGCGAGACCGCCTACCGGCAGGCGGAGCACGTAGGCTAGGGGCCACCGGCCGACCGCCGCGGCCCGCCGCCGTCGCCCGACCCGCCCCATAGGAGGAACCATGAGCACCACCGCGCCCTACGGCACCTGGCCCTCTCCCATCACTCCCGGAACCATCACCACCCGCACGGTGCGCCTGTCCCAGGTGCGCGTGGACGGGCCGGACACCTACTGGGTGGAGCAGCGCGCCTCCCAGTCCGGGCGCCAGGTCCTCCTGCGCCGCGACGGCGACGGCCAGATCGGTGAGATCCTGCCCCTGACGCCGGTGGACGAGCTGGTGGACGTGCGCACCCGCGTCCACGAGTACGGCGGGCGCGCCTACGCCGTGGACTCGGGCGTTATCGTGGTCTCCCACGCCGGGGACGGGCGCCTGTACCGCTACGACGTCGCCCACCGCCTGCGCGGGCTGGTCCCGCTGACCGTCTACGGGGACGTACGCCACGGGGACCTGGAGATCGACACCGCCCGCGGCCTGGTCTACGCCGTCCGGGAGGACCACCGCGGCGCCGGCGAGCCGGTCAACACCCTGGTGGCCATCCCCCTGGACGGCTCCGCGGCCCGCGACGACGCCCCGGTGCGCACGCTCGTGTCGGGCACCGACTTCGTCTCCTCCCCCACCCTGTCCCCCGACGGCGAGCACCTGGCCTGGATCACCTGGGACCACCCGGACATGCCGTGGGACAACGCCGCCCTGCACGTGGGCGACCTGGGAGCGGACGGGACCGTCGGGGACCAGGTCGTCATCGACGGCGGCAGCGGGTACTCCGTGGCCGAGCCCCGCTGGACCGAGGAGTGCGAGCTCGTGCACGTCTCCAACGCCTCGGGCTTCTACAACCTCTACCGCACCGAGGGGTTCCCCCGCCGGGGCACCAACCGGGAGGGGTGGACCGGCGCCCTGCGCACCCGCCCCCTCCACCCCGCCGACGCCACCTTCACCTACCCGGCCTGGCAGCTGGGGCCGCACTCCTTCGACGTGCTCGACGGGGAGCACCTCATCGCCTCCTGGGCGCGCGACGGCCTGTGGCACCTGGGCACCGTCCGCCTGTCCAACGGGGAGCTCGAGGAGTGGAACACCGGCTGGCAGCCGATGGGCAACGTCGCGGCCGCCGGGGGGCGGGTGGTCATGCTGGCGGGCAACGAGATGGCCCTGCCCTCCATTATCGAGGTCCGCCGGGGCGCGGTCCAGGTCCTGCGGGGCTCCTCGGACGTGGAGGCCCTGTCCGTGGGCGTCTCCTTCGCCGAGCCTGTGAGCTGGCCCACCTCCGGGGACCAGACCGCCCACGGCTTCTACTACCCGCCGACGTCCACCGCCTACCGGGGTCCCGAGGGCGAGCGGCCGCCCCTGGTCGTCAACGTCCACGGCGGCCCCACGGCGTTCGTGCACGCGGGCTATGACCTGGGCATCCAGTACTGGACCAGCCGGGGGTTCGGCTACCTGGACGTCAACTACCGCGGCTCCTTCGGCTACGGCACCGCCTACCGGCACTCCCTGGCTGGCCACTGGGGGGTGGCCGACGTCGAGGACGTGGTCCACGGCACCCAGTACCTCATTGACTCGGGCCTGGTGGACCCCACGCGGGTGGCGGTGCGGGGCGTCTCCGCCGGCGGCTTCACGGTCCTGGGCGCGCTGGCGGCCTGCGACCTGTTCACCGCCGCCACGAGCGTGTGCGGCGTGGCCGACCTGGGGCTGCTGGCGCGCACCACCCACAAGTTCGAGTCACGCTACGTCCTGGGCCTGACAGGGGCCACGAGCGTGCAGGACCCCGTCCTGGCCGAGCGCTCCCCCATTAACCACGTGGACCGCATCCACGCCCCCCTGCTGCTGATCCAGGGCTCGGAGGACCCGGTGGTCCCGGCCGAGCAGGCCACCACCATGTACCAGGCGGTGCGTGACCGCGGCCTGCCGGTGGCCCTGAAGATCTTCTACGGCGAGGGCCACGGCTTCCGTATGGCCACCAGTATCCGTGGCGCCCTGGAGGCCGAGCTCAGCTTCTACTGCCAGGTCTGGGGCCTGGACCGCAGCGAGGAGACCAGCAAGGTGGCCGTGGAGAACCTGGGGCAGTGAGACAGGAGCCGTCAACAGGCAGCGGGGGCGGGGAGGCGCACCGGCCCGGCGCCTGGCGATCCGTCCGGATCTGGGCCCGCACGGCCCGCCAGTCGGCGTGGCCCCGCCTGAGGCAGGACCTCCTGGGGATCCTGCGCTACCACCGCTCGGGCCTGTTCGTCCTGGCCGTCCTGGTGGGCCTGACCGCGGGCGGCGGGGCCGTGCTGTTCCGGCTGGGTATCGACGCCTGGACGAGCCTGCTCACCGGGGCCCAGGACTACACCCGCTCCCTGGGCCCCTCCGTGGGGCTCCTGAGCCCTGTCGGGACGTGGTTCGTGCTCCTGGCCCCGCTCGTCTCCGGCCTGCTGGTGGGGCCGGTCATGGCCCTGGCCGGGCGCACCCCCACCGGCCACGGGGTGGGCGGGGTCATCTGGTCGGCGCGCCGCGGCGACGGGACCATGGCCCCGCTGCCCGCCCTGGCCTCCACCGTGTCCGCCACCCTGACCATCGGAGGGGGCGGCTCGGTGGGTCCGGAGGGGCCTATCGCGGAGCTCGGGGCCAGCGCCGCCGCCCTGTTCGGGCGCCGTCTGGGCCTGCCCGCACGCTGGCTGAGGCTGCTGGCGGCCTCGGGGACGGCGGCGGGGATCGCCGCGGCCTTCAACGCCCCGCTGGCGGGGGCGTTCTTCGCCCTGGAGGTGGTCCTGGCCGACTTCACGGTGGACGCCTTCGCCTTCGTGGTGCTCTCCTGCGTCTCGGCCACCGTGCTGTCCCACCACCTGCTGGGCACCACCCTGTCCCTGTCCCTGCCGGTGCTCAACCTGGGCGGTGACACCGAGCTGGGGTGGGTGGGTCTGCTGGGCGTGGCCGGGGGCGTCGTCGGCGTGCTGTTCTCGCGGTGCCGCTTCCTGCTGGCCGACGCCGCCGCCCGTCTCCTGGCCCGGGTCCCGGTCTGGCTGCGTCCGGGGGTCGGGGGCCTGGGGGTGGGGCTCTTCCTGCTGCTCGTCCCCGAGGTCTACGGGGAGTCCTCGGCGGTCCTGGACCGGGCCCTGGACAACCGGTACACCGTCCTGATGCTCGTGGGGCTGACCGCGGCCAAGGTGCTGGCCACCAGCCTGACCCTGGGGGTCGGCTTCGTGGGCGGGGTGTTCGCCCCCTCCCTGTTCGTCGGCGGGACCCTGGGGGCCGCCTTTGGCACGGCGGTCATGCCCGGGCTGGCCACGGCACCGACGGTCTTCGGGGTCATCGGCATGGGGGCGGTCTTCGCCGGGGCGGCCCGGGCCCCGATCACCGGGGTCATCCTCATTATCGAGATGACCAGCCAGTACCGGCTCCTGCTGCCCCTCATGCTGGCCGTGGTCCTGGCCACCACGACGAGCCGGTTCCTGACCCGCACCACCATCTACACCGAGGAGCTGCGGCGTCGGGGCGAGGACGTGGACGACCCGGTGCGCGGGACGGTGGTGGGGCGCAGGACGGCCGGTGACCTCATGCAGGACCCCCCGGCCCTGCTGACCCCGGCCATGAGCCTGCGCCAGGCCGCCAACGTGCTGCGCTCCTCGGGCTCCTCGGTCCTGCCCCTGGTGGACCCCGACGAGGGCGGCCACGGGCGCCTGCGGGGCTGCGTGAGCGCCGTGGCGGTGGCCGAGGCGGTCCTCTCGCGCTCCCCGGAGGAGCCGGTCGGCGACCTGGAGGTGGTCACCGACCACCTGGACGTGCACGACGGCGCCACCGCGGTCCTGGGCGCCCTGGTGCGGACCCGGGCCGACGGGCTGCCCGTGACCCGTCGGCGGGACGACGGCTCGTCGGAGCTGGTGGGCTGGGTGGACCAGGAGGAGATGGTGCGGCGCCTGTACCGCCACCAGCACGCCGCCCTGGAGGCCGCCCAGACGCGCACGAGCCTGGGGGCCCGGACCCAGACCTGGTGGCGCGCCCGGCGCGCACGCCGCTAGGGCGCGGCCCCGCCGACCCGCCGACCCGCCGGTAGCGGCCCTCAGCGGTCCTGGCGCTCGGCGCGCACCACAATGCGCCGCGGGTCGCTCATCCACATCCACACCCCGGCGACCACGGGGGCCACCAGGGGCACGAACCACAGGTGGCGGCCGCCGTCGAGCCACACGGAGGCCTCCAGGTCGGGGGCCAGCCCGGCGGCGGTGACGACGCCCAGGAGCACCGCGCCGGTGAGCAGGGCCGTCAGGCAGATCCAGCCCACAATGCGCATGCGTCGCCCGTTGTGGGCCACGCACACCGCCAGGAGCAGGTAGAGCAGGCCGGCCACGACGTTAATGACGCCCACCACCGGGTCCTGGGACGGCTCGCGGATGAGGGCGACGAGCGCGGGCACGAAGATGACCAGCCCGACCACGGCGAAGAAGGCCACCAGGAGGCGGCCCCAGCCGTGGGCGGGACGACGGCGGTCCTCCACCCCCCGTACCTGGGGCCTGCTGGTCTGGTGCTCCTCTTTCCTCACCGGACCGACGTTACCATTGGGTCCCGTGACCACTCTCAGCCTCGCCCCGACCCCCTGCGACCCGGCCCCCCAGGTCCTGGTCCTGGCCGCCGTGCCCGCCGGCCCCGGCACCGTACACGTCCTGGCCGACGGCGCCCTGACCGACAGCCTGGACCTGCCCGCCCTGGAGGCCCTGCTGCCCACGCTCGGCTTCACCGGCGACCTCGACGCCGTGGTGCGCCTGCCCGCCTCCGCCGTGGCCCCCCGGCCCCGACCCTGCTGGTGGTCGGTGCCGGCCGTGAGCTGGAGCGGGCCCAGGGCGACGCCGCGGCCCAGGGTGACGCCGTCGCCCTGGGCGGGGACGAGGCCGGTGTCCTGCGCCGCCTGGCCGGTCGGGCCGCCCGTGAGCTGGCTGGCGTCGACACGGCCGCCCTGGCCCTGCCGGCCGACACCCCGGCCCGCGCCGCCGCCCTGGCCCAGGGGGTCCTGCTGGGCGCCTACGCCTGGGCGGGCAAGGTCCCCGCCCCGACCCCGCCGCTGTCCCAGGCCACCGTGCTCACCGACCTGGAGGACGCCGCCCACGGGATCCGGGCCCGCGCCCAGGTGCTGGCCGAGGGCGTCGCCCTGGTGCGCGACCTGGTCAACGAGCCCCCGAACCGCCTGACCCCCGCCCGCCTGGCCGACCAGGCCGCGTCCCGGGGGCGTCAGGAGGCCCTGGACGTGGAGGTCCTGGACGAGGCGGCACTGGAAGAGGGCGGGTTCGGCGGCCTGCTGGGGGTGGGCCAGGGCTCGGTGAACCCGCCCCGCCTGGTGCGCCTGGAGTGGGCGCCCGACCACGCGGCCGCCCACGTGGCGCTGGTGGGCAAGGGCATCACCTTCGACTCCGGGGGCCTGAGCCTGAAGCCGGCCGCCTCCATGCCGGAGATGAAGTCCGACATGGCGGGCGCCGCCACGGTCCTGGCCGCCGTCACCGCCGCCGCGCGCCTGGGCCTGCCCGTGCGGGTGACCGCCTGGCTGGCCCTGGCCGAGAACCTGACCGGCGGCGGCGCCCAGAGGCCCAGCGACATCCTCACCATGTACGACGGCACCACCGTGGAGGTCACCAACACCGACGCCGAGGGCCGCCTGGTCATGGCCGACGCCCTGGCGCGCGCCGTCCAGGAGCACCCGGACACGGTCCTGGACGTGGCCACCCTCACCGGCGCCCAGCTCGTGGCCCTGGGCGAGCGCACCGCCGGGGTCATGGGCACCCCCGCCGTGCGTGACGCCGTCGTGGACGCCGCCCGGGCCGCCGGGGAGGCCTTCTGGCCCATGCCCCTGCCCGAGCACCTGGGCTCGGTCCTGGAGAGCCCCTACGCCACCCTGCGCAACGCCGCCACGGGCACGCGCTGGGGCGGGATGCTCACCGCGGGGCTGTTCCTGCGCGAGTTCACCGCCACCACCCCGTGGGCGCACCTGGACATCGCTGGGCCGGCCTTCAACGACGGCGCCCCGTGGGGCCACACCCCCACCGGGGGCACCGGCATGGGGGTGGCCACCCTCGTGGCCTTCCTGGAGGCCCAGGGCTGAGGCCGCACCGGACCCGCTGGTGGCGCGGGCGCCCGCGCCCCGAGCTGGCGGACGCGGACAGGTGCGCACCCGATAAGTGATAAGTATCATATCGCTTCTGGGACTCTCGTCCCGCGCACCGGCCTCCTCGCGGACGTGGACGGGGTGGAGGGATGGAAGAATGACCGGCGTGCCGTACCACCCCGAGAAGGCGGTGGACGTCGATCACAAGGAGTTTTTCGTGACAGACACCGTCTACGACATGGTCGTCCTGGGCGCTGGCTCAGGCGGCTACGCCGCCGCCCTGCGCGGTGCCCAGCTGGGTCTGAGCGTCGCCCTCATCGAGGCGGACAAGGTCGGGGGACCTGCCTGCACCGGGGCTGCGTGCCCACCAAGGCGCTGCTGCACGCCGCCGAGACCGCCGACGCCGTGCGCGAGGCCGCCGCCGTCGGCGTCAGGGCCGCCTTCGAGGGCGTGGACATGCCCGGCGTCCAGGCCTACAAGAACGGCATTGTCTCGCGCATGTACAAGGGCCTGCAGGGCCTGGTCTCCTCCCGGGGCATCGACCTGGTCCGGGGCTGGGGCCGTCTGGTGGACGCGAGCACCGTCGAGGTCGACGGGCGCCGCGTCACCGGGCGCAACGTGGTGCTGGCCTCCGGCTCCTGCGCCAGGACCATGGGCCAGGAGATCTCCGGGGGCGTGATCACCTCCGAGCAGGCCCTGGAGATGGATCACGTGCCGGCCTCGGCCGTCGTGCTGGGCGGCGGGGTCATTGGCGTGGAGTTCGCCTCCGCGTGGGCCTCGATGGGCAGCCGGGTCACCATTATCGAGGGTCTGGACCACCTGGTGCCGGGTGAGGACGAGGCCGTCTCCAGGCAGCTCGAGCGCGCCTTCCGCAAGCGCAGGATCGCCTTCAGGACGGGCACGATGTTCGAGTCCGTGACGCGCCACGACGGCGGCGTGAGCGTGCGCACCGCCGACGGCAGGACCTACGACGCCGAGGTCCTCCTCATTGCCGTGGGCCGCGGCCCGGCCACCGCGAACCTGGGCTACGAGGAGGTCGGGGTCGCCATGGACCGCGGCTTCGTCCTGGCCGACGCCTACGGGCGCACCAACGTGCCGGGCGTGTGGGCCGTGGGCGACATCGTCCCCGGCGTCCAGCTGGCCCACCGCGGCTTCGCCCAGGGCATCGTGGTGGCCGAGACGATCGCGGGCCTGGACCCGCGCCCGGTGGACGACACGCTGGTCCCCAGGGTCACCTTCTGCTCGCCCGAGATCGCCTCGGTGGGGCTGAGCGAGGCCAGGGCCGTCGAGATCCACGGCGCCGAGAACGTCGTCACGGCGGAGTTCAACGTGGCGGGCAACGCCAGGAGCCAGATCCTGGGCACGCAGGGGTTCGTCAAGCTCGTCTCCCTCAAGGACGGCCCGATCCTCGGCTTCCACGCCATTGGCGCCCGCATGGGCGAGCAGGTGGGTGAGGGCCAGCTCATGGTCTCCTGGGAGGCCTGCGCCGACGACGTCGCCTCCCTGGTGCACGCCCACCCCACCCAGAACGAGACCCTCGGCGAGGCCGCCATGGCGCTCGCCGGCAAGCCGCTGCACAACCACGGCTGACCCAGCACACCAGACAGACAGAGAGTAAGGGAGACAGCAATGTCTAAGTCCGTGAAGATGCCCGCCCTGGGCGAGTCCGTCACCGAGGGGACCGTCTCGTCCTGGCTCAAGGCCGTGGGGGACACCGTCGAGGCCGACGAGCCCCTGCTGGAGGTCGCCACCGACAAGGTGGACACGGAGGTCCCCTCCCCCGCCTCCGGGGTCCTGCTGGAGATCCGTGTGGCCGAGGACGAGACCGTCGAGGTCGGCACCGTCCTGGCCGTCATTGGCGACCCCTCCGAGGCCCCGGCCGCCCCAGCGCCCACGCCCACCCCCGCCCCAGTACCGGCGCCAGCACCTACGCCCACGCCGGCACCCGCGCCTACCCTGGCGCCCGCCCCGGCACACGTGGTCCCGGCAGTGGCGACCACCCCCGTGGTCGCCGCGCCCTCGGCCCCGGCCAGGACGACCGAGGCCCCGGCCCCCTCCGCCTCGGCGGTGGCCAGCGCCGCCTACGTCACCCCGATCGTGCGCAGGCTCGCCCGCGAGAAGGGCGTGGACCTGACCACGGTCACCGGTACCGGCGTGGGAGGCCGCATCCGCAGGCAGGACGTCGAGGCCGCCGCGAAGGCCCTTGAGGCGGCCCGCCGGGCCGAGGAGGCCGCAAAGGCCGAGAGGGAGGCGAAGGCCGCGAAGGCCGCTGCCGGCCCTGAGCCCGTCGCGCCGGCGCCCGCCAAGGCGGCCAGGGTCGTGCCGGACACCACGCTGCGCGGCAGGACCGAGAAGATGAGCCGCCTGCGCCAGGTCATCGCCGAGCGCATGATCAACTCCCTGAGCACCTCCGCCCAGCTGACCACCGTGGTCGAGGTGGACGTCACCCGCGTGGCCGCCCTGCGGGCCCGGGCCAAGGACGACTTCCTGACCAGGAACGGCACCAGGCTCACTTTCCTGCCCTTCTTCGTGGCTGCGGCCACCGAGGCCCTCAAGGCCCACCCGAAGCTCAACGCCACCATTGACGGCAAGGACGTCACCTACCACGACGTCGAGCACGTGGGCATTGCGGTGGACACCCCCCGCGGCCTGCTGGTGCCGGTGGTCAGGAACGCCGGGGACCTCAATATCCCCGGCCTGGCCAGGCGCATTAACGACCTGGCGGCCCGCACCCGGGAGAACAAGGTCAACCCCGACGAGCTGTCCGGCTCCACCTTCACCATTACCAACACCGGCTCCGGCGGGGCCCTGTTCGACACCCCGATTATTAACCAGCCCGAGGTGGCCATCCTGGGCCTGGGCGCCATCCAGAAGCAGCCCAGGGTTATCAAGGACGCTGACGGTGGCGACGTCATTGCCATCCGCTCGGTGTGCTACCTGTCCCTGTCCTACGACCACCGCCTGGTTGACGGAGCCGACGCCGCCCGCTACCTCATGGCCGTCAAGCGGCGCCTGGAGGAGGGCGACTTCGCCGGCGAGCTCGGCCTGTGAGACCGGGCCGCTAGGGGACGCGGTCGGGGTCACGCCACCGGAGCGGCCCCGGCTCAGGAGTCGGCGGCTCTCACGTCGGCCACCCGCCACGGCCCGGGGACGAGGACGAGGACCACGTCCCGGGCGCTCTGGGCCGGGACCGTGCGGGTCCCGTCCTGCGAGGTGCGGGTGGAGGGGTCCTGGGCCTGGGTGACCCGCACCGCGACCGCCCCGGGCCAGGTGGCCGCCGCGTCCGGCGGGACAGTGGCGGCCTGGACCTGGGAGACGGAGGTATGCAGGTCCCCCACCTGCTCCCCCGCCTGGGTCAGGGCGTCGAGGAGCCCGGCGTCCGCCGCCGCGGCCGGGGAGCCGGGGACCGTGGTGGCGGCCAGGGCCTGGGCGTCCCCGGCCACCAGGGCGGCGTCACGGGCCGCGCACAGGGCCACGACGACGCCGCTCAGGGGCTCACCGGCCTCCGCGGAGGCGGTGGCCGGCGCCTGCGGGACCGCCTCCGGGCCCGCCTGCCCCGGCCACCACAGGCCCCTGGTGGCCGCCAGCGCCAGGCCGGCGACCGCCACCGCCGCCAGGACCGCGCGGCGCCTGCCCGGTCGGCTACGGCCCCCGTGGGCGGGCGCCACCGCTCCGGGGTCCTGGCGGTGCCCGCCGCGCCGCCCGCCTCGCCCCCGCCCCGTCTCAGGGCGCCGGGATCCTCCGGGGCGGCGTCGGCTGGGCACCTCCCGCGTAGGCGTGGCGGCGGCAGCCCGCAGGGCCCCGGCGGCCAGGTGCGCGCCGTCGGGCAGCTCAATGGTCCCGACCTCGCCGACCTCCGGGGCGCGGGCGGCCAGGTCCCGTGCGCTGGGGCGGCGCTCCGGGTCGGGGTCCAGGGCGTCGGCCAGGATCCTCTCCAGCTGCTCGCCGCCGGCCCTGGGCCCGGCGCAGTCGCGCACCAGGGCCGCCAGGGAGTACACGTCCGAGGCTGGTGTGGCCGGGCTACCGGCCAGGCGCTCGGGAGCGGCGAAGCCCTCGGTCCCGGTCTCCATGACCCCGCCCAGGAGGTCAATGAGCACGGGGTGCCCGTCCAGGGCGACGACCACGTTGCCCGGCGCCACGTCACCGTGGGTCAGGCCCTGCTCGGCCAGGTGGGCCAGGGCCGAGCCGACGGCGTCCAGGAGCGTGGCGCACTCCTGGTCGCCCAGGCACCCCCGCGCCCCGAGCACCACGGCCAGATCCGCCCCCGCCACGAGCTCGACGCTGACCACCGCCCTCTCCCCGGGCAGGGCGATGACCTCGTGGACCGGGGCGATCCCCGGGTGCCTCAGGCGGCGCAGGGCGCTGAGCCGCTCCAGGACCCGGTTGCCGGCCGGGCCCCGGGGCAGGTCGAGGAGGTGGACGGACACGGCCCGGTCCTGGCGGTCCAGGCCCCTAACGGGCGTGGGCCGCCCCGGGCGCCTGCCGCCCAGGGGCTCTCCCAGGGTGAGCCCGGCGGCGGCGAGGATCCTCAGGGAGTCGGCGTCCAGGCCCAGGGACGGGTCCGGGGCGGGACGACGGCGTCGGGAACCTGAGGACGGACGGACGCGACGGTGCGTACTCATGCCTCTATGATGGCCTATCCTGAGTACTGACGCCATCCTTTCAGCATGTTTGCCACTAGTCTCTGTCGCTGAATCCTCTCCCAGCCGGGCCCGGGCGGGCCTGACGTCCTACGGCGTAGCCTGCGGGGGTGGAACGTATGGAGGTCGGCCTGGGCCGACGGCTGGTGCCCTACCGGGAGGGCTGGGACCTCCAGCGCGCCGTCCACGCCCAGGTGGCGGCCGGGACGCGCCCCTCGACGCTCATCGCCCTGGAGCACGAGGACGTCTACACGGTGGGGCGGCGCACCCGCTCCTGGGAGCGCCCGGCCGGGGACTTCGTGGAGCCCGGCCACGTCCCGGTCATCGACGTGGACCGCGGGGGCAAGACCACCTGGCACGGCCCGGGCCAGCTCACCGTCTACCCCGTGGTGCGCCTGGCCCACCCCGTCGACGTCATCGCCTACGTGCGCGCCCTGGAGGCCGCGGTCATGGAGGTCTGCGCCGCCCACGGGGTGGGCACCACCCGCGTGGAGGGGCGCTCGGGGGTGTGGGTCCCCCCTCCCGACGCCTTGGGCGCGCCCGGGGCGGGTGGCGAGGGCCGGGGCGCACGGGCCGGCGGGGGTACCGACGTGGCAAGAGGGCGCGGTGAGAAGAAGATCTGCGCCCTGGGGGTGCGGGTGGCCCGGGGCGTGACCATGCACGGCATCGGCTTAAACGTGTGCCCGGACCTGGCCGTCTTCGACCTGGACCGGATCGTGCCCTGCGGCATCCGGGACGCCGGGGTCACCTCCCTGGCGGCGCAGGCCGGCCCCGCGGCGAGCTCCTGCCTGCGGGCGGCGGACCTGAGCGCGCAGGTGCTCACCGCCCTGGAGACCCACCTGGCGTCGCTGGTGTCGGACCTCACACCTCGGCCGCCCGGCGGCCTGGGCCTGAAGTCCTAGCTCGGGTGCTGACGGACATAGACTCGGCCCCGTAAGCGTCGGCGCCCGCGCCGCGGCCACCACCGAGGAGGACCGGATGACCAACACCGTGGCCCCTGAGGGGCGCAGGCTCCTGCGCGTCGAGGCCCGTAACGCGCAGACCCCCATTGAGCACAAGCCCGACTGGCTGCGCACCCGGGCGGTGGTCTCCTCCACCTACCAGGAGGTGCGCGGGCTGGTACGTCAGAAGCGGCTCCACACCGTGTGCGCGGAGGCCAACTGCCCCAACGTCTACGAGTGCTGGAACGACCGCGAGGCCACCTTCCTGGTGGGCGGGCAGACGTGCACGCGCCGCTGCGACTTCTGTGACATCGCCACCGGCCGGCCCACCGAGTTCGACGCCGACGAGCCCCGCCGCGTGGCCGTGTCCGTCCACGAGATGGGGCTGCGCTACGCCACCGTCACCGGCGTGGCCCGCGACGACCGGCCCGACGGCGCGGCCTGGCTCTACGCCGAGACCGCCCGCCAGATCCACAGCCTCTGCCCGGGCACCGGTGTGGAGCTCCTGATCCCCGACTTCAGGGGCGAGGAGTCGGCCCTGGCAGAGGTCTTCTCCTCCCGCCCCGAGGTGCTGGGCCACAACCTGGAGACGGTCCCGCGCGTCTTCAGGCGTATCCGTCCGGCCTTCTCCTACCGGGGCTCCCTGGAGGTCATCCGGGCGGCCAGCGAGGCGGGCCTGGTGACCAAGTCCAACCTCATCCTGGGCATGGGCGAGACCCGGGAGGAGGTCGAGCAGGCCCTGGCGGACCTGGTGGAGGCCCGCTGCGACATCCTGACCATCACCCAGTACCTGCGCCCCTCCAGGCTGCACCACCCCATTGACCGCTGGGTCAAGCCCCAGGAGTTCGTCGAGCTCAGCCGCCTGGCCGAGGACCTGGGGTTCGCCGCCGTCATGAGCGGGCCCATGGTCCGCTCCTCCTACCGCGCCGGCATGCTCTGGGGCCGGGCCATGGTCAGGCGCGGCCTGCCGGTCCCGCCCCACCTGGCCGCCCTGGCCGAGCCGGTGACGGCCCGCCAGGAGGCCTCCTCCCTCGTGGCCCGGGGGCTCGGGGGCTCGTCGTAGGGGGTGGGGAGAAGGGCGACGCCGTCGTCTATCCTTGGGGACCGTGAGCACATCTCCCGCCTCCAAGCCCAAGAAGAAGCGCCGCCTGGCCACGTACCTCCAGAACATCAAGGACTCGTACACGATCTCACGGCGCACCTACCCCTGGGTGGGGTGGGCCATGCTCGGGGCCGTGGCCGCGGTCCTGGCCCTGGCGGTGCTGCTGACGTTCCTGACCAGCATGTCCCTGTGGTACTGGCTCTTCCTGGGCGTCCTGGTGGCGCCCGTGGCGGCCCTGGTCATCCTGTCCTGGACGGTCCGGCGCGCCTCCTACACCCAGATCGAGGGGGTGCCCGGGGCCGCCAAGGCCGTCCTGGACCAGATCAAGCGGGGCTGGTACATCGAGGAGCAGCCCGCGGCGGTCAACCCCAAGACCCAGGACGTGACCTGGCGCGCCATCGGGCGCCCCGGCGTGGTGCTCATTGTGGAGGGCCCGGCGGGACGCACCCAGAAGATGGTTACCGACGAGCGCAAGAAGGTCACCCGCGTCCTGCCCACCGTGCCGCTGCACGTCATTAACGTGGGCACCGCCCCGGGGCAGGTGCAGCTGATCGACCTGGAGAGGACCATGCGCAGGCTCGGTACCGGGCCCTCCCGGCTCACCCGCCTGCGCCGGACCCTGGTCTACGTGGTCCGGCACCGTCGGCGCCCCGAGCGCACGCCCCGGCCCACCCGGCTCACCGACGCCGAGATCACCCAGGTCTCCAACCGCCTGTCCTCCCTGTCGGCCAAGGGCCTGCCCGTCCCCAAGGGCGTGGACCCCGCCCGCGTCCGCCCCGACCGCCGCGCCCTGCGCGGACGCTGAGGGCCGGCCCCCGGCGCCGTTGAGAAGTCAAGGTACTCGTAGCTACGCCGGAGGACGTGGACGACGATGACCGAGAAGGTAACCACCCTGATCCGGGCCCGCACCACGACGTCCGGCACGCCCTTGCAGCCTCAGCTTTTTCCCATGCAGGGAAGTAGGCGCCAGCAGGCCCCCTCATCCTCAGCCTCGTCCCCGGTGACACGGCACGATTGCTTGAGCCGTTCTGCGGCTCCGCAGCGGTCAGTATCGGTGCGCGGGCGCGTCGCCCCGGGCTCCCGGTGACCATCTCCGACACGAACCAGAGCATTACCAACCTGTGGGAGTCGATCGTCAGGTCGCCCAACGCACTGGCAGACGGGTACGAGACGGTGTGGGAGGCCCAGTTCTCAGGGCCGGAAACGGATCCCGGCACCTACTTCAGCATGGTACGAGCACGTTATGGCTGGAGTTATACAAGGTCAGTGTGTGGTTGGTGGGTGGTCGGGGGTGGTGGGGGTGAAGCACCCGTAGCGGGCGGTGCCGGTGGCCTTCACTTGATGTCGCAGAAAAATGGTCTGACAAAGCAGGGAATAGAATAGTCGAAATAAATTTATCCCAAGTAAAAGGAGAGTGAGATGATAAACCAAGGTCTGCGAGAGCACGCAATTAATATTGCAGTAAAGCTGCGCATGGGAGAGAATGTGGACTGTCAAGAGTATACTGCCCTAATAGACGAACTCGTGAGTGCAGGGCGCATATGGAGAAAGACGCATCAGGTGGACTTAAAGACCGCACAGACGCTCGCTTCACTGTATCCTTCAATGTACGGTGCGGCAGCTCTGTACGAAGAAGATAAAAATGAGGTTGAAGCAGCTGCCTATAAAATCCTTAAAACAATGATTCATGAAACGTCTGAACAACACGACTCCGAAATCTATGATACGTTCCTTACAGATTACGACATAAGAATAAAGACCGTACTGGATGAAACAATTGTGAACATAAAAAAGCATCAGGGCGTTTCCCTCGAGCGTCTGACAAATGAGATAAGGCTGGCGTCAAGATACTGGAAAAAAGCAGGTTTCATAAACCCTTACATGCTCTGTAAACTAATTTCTGTGTACCCTTTTCTGGTGCATAAGTATGTCTATGATCCAAAATTTACTGAGATTTTCCATATCGAAACTGCGGAGAGACTTCAAGATCACATTGAAATTGCATTAGAGGCGAATTGATATCGTTTGAACAGAATAAGGTCTGGTTGTGGGGTGAATCGGGGCGGGAAGGTGTCTCCCCCGTAAGGTACGGTCCCTGGTTCTCTTGAGTGTGGCTGCCTGGATGTTGCCTGTGTCCTTCTCGGCCTCGCCCCGGACATGTTCTACGGGGCCAGAGGCTTGGTGCGTAGGAGGACGTGCCTGACCGGGCGCACCCGGTGGGGGCCCAGGCCGGTCCTCCCGAGGTCTTCCTGGACCCCCTTGGACGTGTGCCAGCCTGCGACTTCCCGGACGCTCATTCCTCGGATTGTTCACCTGCTTTCCCGGTAATTTCCCCAGCCGACTTACACGACCACCTGTCATTTCTGTGAGCGCCCGCCTCCGCACCTGCTCGCAGATTCCTCGCCACGGCGGTGCACGTTCTCACAAACCGTCCAACGCAGTCTGTCACCCCTTTAGATCGCCGAGCGCCCGCACAGGTCAGGACAGTTTTCAGAGGTCTGCGACAGAGAGGATCCACCACCCTTCTCAGGCCCCCTGGTCTCAGGCGGGTACCATGATGACGCACGCCCGTGAAACAATGGGGGAGCGTTTTCCGGCACCTCGCCACGATTTTGCCGGGAGCAGGTCAGGGGGCTAGCCTGGGGGACGCCGTTATCCTCCGATGACGTTAGGAAGCGCGATGTTCCCTCATCCCAGGCCCCTGCCTGCCTCCGCCCGCAGACTGTGCGCCGCGGCCGCCGCCCTGGCCCTCGTCGGCACGGCGTACTCGCTTAGCACCCCCCTGCCCGCCCAGGCCGACCCCGCGGACGCCGCGACCTACACGGTGACCGTGGGCTCCGTGGGCACGTGGACCCACCCGGACGACACCCCCGCCAGCATGATCATCGACGAGAAGGGCGACTTCCACCTCCAGGGGGCTCACGCCCTCTACGGCAAGAACGACGAGCGTCGCTGGACGTTCTGGAAGGGCACCACGATCGACGACATCACCTGGGACCAGGAGGCCTCCTCGGCCGACGACAACTGGGACACCACCACCCGGTGCAACGAGAGCCCCACCGGGCGCGAGTCCACCAGGGCCCCGGGCGCCACCTCCCACTCCGAGGCCAACTACTGCGACCTGACCAATATGTGGGTGGACCCCGACACCGGCGACTGGTACGGCCTGGTGCACAACGAGTTCACCCCGCGCCCCTTTGACGACGGCCTCCACTACGACTCCATCGACTACGCCGTCTCCCACGACAAGGGCGTGACGTGGACCATTGTGGACCACGCCATTACCTCCCCCTACAGCACCAAGCGCGGGGACACGGACGCCTTCCCGGAGAAGACCTACTACTACGGCGACGGCGACCCCCGCCTCTACGTTGACTACGCCTCGGGCTACTTCTACGCCTTCTACGGCTCGCGCGTCGTGGACAAGGGCTACAGCTGGGTCGCCTTCTACCAGCACGTCGCCCGCGCCCCCATCTCCGGCAAGATGGCCGCCGGCACCTGGCAGAAGTGGTACAACGGCACGTGGACCGAGGCGGGGATCGGCGGCAGGGAGTCCAATATGACCCCGGTCACCGCCGACAGCCCCACGGGCTACACCGCACCCGAGAACGAGTACAAGCCGACCACGCCCGGCTGGGCTGGCCAGCAGGTCGCGGACGGGACCGCCCCCGCCACGTCCCCGCTCTTCGTCATGGACGTCACCTACAACGCCCACCTGGGCCTGTACATCGCCGAGCCGCAGAACCCCGACCAGTCAGGCAACGCCCCGCAGGAGATCTACGCCACTCGCGACCTGAGCACCCAGAAGTGGTTCAAGCTGGGTGACACGGGCACCTACACCAACGCCTCGTGGTACCGCTGGTTCCTCGACTCGGCGAACGGGACGAGCAGCGCCATCGTGGGCAGGTCCTTCCGCGCGTACTGCTCCTACGGGTGCACCACCGAGCTCATGTCCTTCCAGTACGTCAACCTGACCATTGACACCGACTCCCCCGCCCAGGCGGTGGACACCTCCAAGCGGTACACGATCACCAACGCCGACGGACTGCTCCTGTCAGCCGCCCCCGACGGCACGCTCAGCGGGGCCACGACGGTCACCGAGGACACCGGCGCCTGGACCTTCCACGCCACCGGCGACGGCTCCTACACGATCACCGGCGCAGACGGCAGGGCGCTGGGCGTGGACTCCTCCTCGACGGCGGGACGGGCCTGGGACACCCCGCTCACCCTGACCGCCGCGGACAGCACCGACGTGGGGCAGCAGTGGTTCGTCGTCCCCGCCACCGGGGACGCCGGTAGCGTCCGCCTGGTCAACCGCTACAGCGGCCTGACGCTGGGCATGAACGGGACCGCCGCCCTGACCACGCCCCAGCGCACCTGGGACCGCGGCAGCGACGCCGGCGGGACCAGCTCCGTCCTGACCACGGTGGCGGCCCAGACGCTGACCCTGGCCGAGTTCAGGCCGTCCCCGACCACCCCCACAGCCGCCCCCACTCAGGCAGCGCCGACCACGGAGCCCACCCAGGCGGCTCCCACGCAGGCGGCTCCCACCCAGGCGGCGGACCCCACGGCCGCACCCCGGGCCTCCCAGGGCCCGCTGGCGAGCACGGGCACCAACGTCCTCGTCCCGGTGCTGGTGGCGGTGGTCCTGACAGGGGCCGGTGCCCTGGCCCTCAGGCGCCGGGCCCGCAGGGGCTGACCCCGTAGGCGGGGGCCGGGCTGGCGCTCCGACCCTCCCCTCCCGACTCCCCCGTCGGTGGCTGGCAGGCATCCTGCTGGCCACCGACGGGGGAGCCCGCCACGTCGGGGCGGGGGCCGAAACATCGGGGACACATCCACGGCACGCCCGTGTCACCGTAGGTCCCCTAGGCTGTCTTCCAGCCGCGGTGCGCGGACCCCTGTCGTGTAAGGAAAGACCCCGTATGTTCAAGGACGCTTCTGAGGCCCTGGCCTACATCGAGAAGGAGGACGTCGACCTCATTGACGTCCGCTTCTGTGACCTGCCCGGGGTGATGCAGCACTTCACCATCCCGGTGGCGGCCTTCAAGGACGACGCCCTGACCGACGGCCTCATGTTCGACGGCTCCTCGATCCGGGGCTTCCAGGCCATCCACGAGTCCGACATGAAGCTCGTCCCCGACGTGACCACCGCCTTCCTGGACCCCTTCCGCACCCACAAGACCCTGGTGGTCAACTTCGCGATCGTGGACCCCTTCACCGACGAGGTCTACTCCCGCGACCCCCGCTCCATCGCCGCCAAGGCCGAGGCCTACCTGCGCTCCACCGGCATCGCCGACACCTGCTACATCGGCGCCGAGGCCGAGTTCTACCTGTTCGACTCCGTGCGCTACGACTCCACGCCCGCCGGATCCGCCTACGCCGTGGACTCCACCGAGGCAGCCTGGAACACCGGGCGCGAGGAGGAGGGCGGCAACAAGGGCTACAAGACCGCCTTCAAGGGCGGCTACTTCCCGGTCTCCCCCAACGACCAGATGGCCGACGTCCGTGACGCCATGGTCGCCACCTGCCAGGCGGTCGGCCTGCAGATCGAGCGCGCCCACCACGAGGTGGGCACCGCCGGGCAGCAGGAGATCAACTACCGCTTCAACTCCCTGCTCGCCGCGGGCGACGACATGATGAAGTTCAAGTACGTGGTCAAGAACGAGGCCTGGAGGCAGGGCAAGACGGCGACCTTCATGCCCAAGCCGATCTTCGGGGACAACGGCTCGGGCATGCACTGCCACCACTCCCTGTGGAAGGACGGCAGGCCCCTGTTCTTCGACGAGCGCGGCTACGGCCAGCTCTCCGACCTGGCCCGCTGGTACATCGGCGGCATCCTGGCCCACGCCCCCAGCCTCCTGGCCTTCACCAACCCCTCGGTGAACTCCTTCCACCGCCTGGTCCCCGGCTTCGAGGCCCCGGTCAACCTGGTCTACTCCGCCCGCAACCGCTCGGCCTGCATCCGCATCCCCGTGACCGGCTCCTCGCCCAAGGCCAAGCGGGTGGAGTACCGCGTGCCCGACCCCTCGGCGAACCCCTACCTGTGCTTCTCCGCCGTCCTCATGGCCGGGATCGACGGCATCCGCGGACGTATTGAGCCCCGCGAGCCCATTGACAAGGACCTCTACGAGCTGGCGCCCGAGGAGTACTTCGACATCGACAAGCTCCCCTACAGCCTGGACCAGGCCCTGGACGCCCTGGAGGCGGACCACGACTACCTCACCGAGGGCGACGTCTTCACCCCCGACCTCATTGAGACCTGGGTCGACTACAAGCGCTCCAACGAGATCGAGCCGCTGCGCCTGCGCCCCCACCCCTACGAGTTCGCCCTCTACTACGACCTGTGACCTGCCAGCTGGCCCCGGGGCCAGCTGGCGACCGGGTCCCGGGGCCCTCCCGTCCCTCCCCGGGGGCGACGTCGCACGCTTCCTGTCAGGCGGGAGGCCCCGGTTCTCCTCCCCCCGGGGGCGACGCCGCACGGGCTAGGGCCGGAGTGTGTGGCACACCACGAATATAGGATTTCTATCCAGTTTTGTGTATGCATATGCTTGCGTCGTCCATTCCCCGACCCGAGGAGCCCCCATGAGGACGACCCCGTGGCGAGCCGGTGCCGTCGGCACCGCGCTCTGCCTGTGCCTGGCCGCCACCGCCTGCACCAACGCCGCCGACTGGCAGCCCTCGGGCAAGGCCAGCTCCTCCACCCAGGGCTACGACACCTCCACCATCGCCGTCCAGCCCGAGATAGCCGCCATGCTGCCCCCGGGGGCCCTGAGCGACGGGGTGCTCGACGTCGCCGCCTCCACCGACTACGCCCCCGCCGAGTTCCTCGACACCGGCGGCAGGCCCGTGGGCTACGACGTGGACCTGACCCGGGCCATCGCCGCCGTCCTGGGGGTCAGGGGCGAGGTCCACACCGCCGAGTTCGACTCCATTATGGCCTCCATCGGCAACAAGTACGACGCCGGCATCTCCTCGTTCACCGTCACCCGGGAGCGCGAGGCGGCCATGGACATGATCGCCTACGTCAACGTCGGCTCCCAGTTCACCGTCCAGGCCGGCAACCCTCAGGAGGTGGACCCCTCCGACCACCTGCACCTGTGCGGGCTGAGCGTGGGCGTCCAGGTGGGCACCAGCCAGGAGACCGCCATGCAGGCCGATTCCCAGGCCTGCGCGGCCGCGGGCCGGGAGCCGATCTCCGTGCGCTCCTACTCCAAGCAGTCCGAGGCCACCACCGCGCTGACCGGAGGCACCATCGACACCGTCTACTCCGACTCCACGGTCGCCGGGTACGCCGTCGAGCAGACCGGCGGCCAGGTCGAGATCGTGGGCGCCCTGGAGGACGCCCTCCCCCAGGCGATCGTCATGTCCAAGAGCGACCCCCGCCTGACCGCCGCCGTCCAGGCCGCCGTGCAGTACCTCATGGACTCCGGCATCTGGACCAGGATCCTGGAGACCTGGGGCATCCACGACGCCGCACTGACCACTGCCGCCCTCAACCCCGACGTGGAGGACTGACCATGGCGACCACCCCCGCTCCCCAGAGCCCCCTGCAGCTCAACCACCCCAAGCCCGTCCCCAGGCCCGGGACGTGGGTCAGCGCCGCGCTCGTGACGGTCCTGGGCGCCATGCTGGCCCACGCCCTGGTCACCAACGACAAGTTCCACTGGGACACGGTGTGGTTCTTCTTCCGCGAGGTCCACGTGGTGACCGCCGTGGGCTGGACGCTGCTGCTGACCTTCCTGGCCATGGCGATCGGCATTGTGCTGGCCGTCACCACCGCGATTATGCGCCAGTCCTCCAACCCGGTCCTGCGCTGGGTGGCCCTGGCCTACCTGTGGTTCTTCCGGGGCACCCCGATCTACACCCAGCTGGTGTTCTGGGGGGCGATCTCCGCCCTCTACCAGCACCTGAGCCTGGGAGTGCCCTTCGGCCCCGAGCTGCTCTCCTTCAAGACCACCGACGTGTTCACCCCGTTCGTGGCCGCGGTCCTGGGGCTGGGCATTAACGAGGGCGCCTACCTGTCCGAGATCGTCCGCAGCGGCCTGGCCAGCGTGGACCCGGGCCAAGCCGAGGCCGCCGGGGCCCTGGGCATGAGCCGGGGCCAGATCATGCGCCGCATTATCCTGCCCCAGGCCATGCGCGTCATCGTGCCCCCCACCGGCAACGAGACCATCTCCATGCTCAAGACCACCTCCCTGGTCCTGGCCGTGCCCTTCACCCTGGACCTGACCTTCGTGACCAACTCCTACGCCTCTCTGACCTACCAGACGATCCCCCTGCTCATTGTGGCCGCCATCTGGTACATCATTATCACCTCGGTCCTCATGGTGGGTCAGCACTACATTGAGCGCTACTACGGCAAGGGCTTCTCCGAGACCCCGACCAGGCCCGGTAAGGGCCGCCGGACGCTGTCACGGCGTCAGCAGGCGATCCTGGACTCCCACACCACCAGGGACGACCCCTTCATCGGGTACACGCCGTGACCGAGCCCGTCCCCCACCAGAGTGCCCCCACGCCCCCGACGGAGGAACCATGACCGCCCCATCCACCACCCCGAAGGTGCAGGTCACCGGCCTGCACAAGCTCTTCGGCGAGCTCCACGTCCTCAAGGGCGTGGACCTGACCGTGCCCTGCGGCAGCGTCACCGTGCTCATCGGCCCCTCCGGCAGCGGCAAGTCCACCCTGCTGCGCTGCATTAACGAGCTGGAGACCATTGACGCCGGGAGGGTCTGGGTGGACGGCGAGCTCATTGGCATGCGTGAGGAGACCCGGCCCGACGGCTCCGTACGCCTGCACGCCCTGAGCGACAAGGCGCGCGCCGCCCAGAGGGCCAAGATCGGCATGGTCTTCCAGAAGTTCAACCTCTTCCCCCACATGACGGCCCTGGGCAACGTCATGGAGGCCCCCGTGCAGGTCAGGAAGACGCCCCCGTCAGTCGCCCGGGAGCGGGGGGTCGAGCTGCTGGAGCGGGTGGGGCTGGGCGACCGCCTCGACCACTACCCCGCCCAGCTCTCCGGCGGCCAGCAGCAGCGGGTGGCCATCGCCCGGGCCCTGGCCATGGACCCCGAGCTCATGCTCTTCGACGAGCCCACCTCCGCCCTGGATCCCGAGCTGGTCGGGGAGGTGCTCGCCGTCATGCGCGACCTGGCCCGGGACGGCATGACCATGGTGGTGGTCACCCACGAGATGGGCTTCGCCCGGGAGGTCGGCGACCAGCTGGTCTTTATGGCCGACGGCATCGTCTGCGAGTCCGGCGACCCCGCCCAGCTCCTGGACCACCCCCGCGGGGAGCGTCTGCGCGCTTTCCTGGCCAGCGTGCTGTAGCCCCCGCCCCGCTAGGAGGCGCGAGCCCCCTGGCCAGTGCTGGTGCCGCCCCCTGCCCCGCCCCAGGCGGCAGGGGCGGGGGCCTCAGGCCCGCCAGTCGCCCTCGTTCCAGTCCACCAGGCGCCAGCCCGCCCGGTCCCGGCGGACCACCGTGACACCGGCGTTGGACATGGGGTGCTCGGCGACCCACAGCGGGTCCGCCCCACCACCGGGGGCGGCCCTCAGCGCCGTCCACAGGCGCAGGACGGTGCCGTGGGCCACCAGCAGGCCGGCCGCCTTCCCGCGCTCGGCCGTGACGGCGGCGATCCGCTCCACGACGGCGTCGAAACGCGCCAGCGTGCTCACCCCGTCCTCCGGGCTCCCCGGCAGGCGGCAGGCCGTGCGCCCGGCCATCCAGGAGCGGGTGGTGTCCCTGTAGCAGGCCACCGAGCGCTCGTCGGTGGCCATCTCCAGGTCGCCTGCCAGGACCTCCCGCAGGCCGGAGTCCACCACCGCGCTCAGGCCCGTGGCCTGCTCGACGGGGGCGACGGTCTGGCGGGCCCGCAGGATCGGGGAGGTCCACAGGCCGCTCAGGCCCTCCAGGTGGCCGGCCCGCTCCAGGCGCTCCGGCAGGGTAGCGGCCTGGGTGAGGCCGGTGGCGTCCAGGGGCTGGCCGGGGAAGGCGGTGTCGAGCGCCCCCATGACATTGGCCATGGTGCGGGCGTGACGGACGAGGAGAAGCTTCACGGTACCTATCCTGCCAGGAACCCCCGGCTCCCACAGGCCGGCTGCCCCGCCTACCGGCGCCCGGGGCGGCGGGCGGGGCCACCGCGCCCCGGCTCCCCCCAGCCGCGCCGGGAGACCCCGGAGCGGGGAGTGGCCGGTGGCCGGCCGACGGGGTCAACCGGGTCGGGGCCGTAGACGACCTGCTCCATGACGGCCCGGGCGTGGCGGGCCCCCCGACGGTAGAGATCCTCCAGGTCGCGCCCACCCCCCGACGAGACCCTCAGCAGCCACCCCACCACGCGCACGCCGCGTACGTCCGAGGGCAGCACGTCCACCCTGGCGCCGCTGTCCCGGCCGGTCCCCAGGACGTTGGCGGCCCGCACCCGGGTGGCCAGGATCCAGGCCCCCATGAGCTCACCGGCCTGGTCGGCGCTCAGCAGCCCCGCCTCGGAGGCCGCCCGCAGCGCCTCCGTCGTGGAGGTGGTCCGCAGCCCCGGGACCCGGCCCGCGTGCTGGAGCTGGAGGACCTGGGCCGCCCACTCCACGTCGCTGATCCCACCGGGCCCGAGCTTGAGGTGGCGGGCGGGCTCCACGCCCCGGGGCATGCGCTCCGCCTCCATACGCGCCTTGAGGCGGCGTATCTGGCGCAGGGCGTCGTCGTCCAGACCCTCAGCGCTCCAGCGCAGCGGGTCAATGAGCTCCTCGAAACGCCGCCCCAGCCCCGGGTCACCGGCACAGGGACGCGCCCGCAGCAGGGCCTGACGCTCCCACACCGCCGACCACCTGCCGTAGTACTCGGCGCAGGAGGACAGGGAGCGGCTCATGGGGCCCTGACGGCCCTCAGGACGCAGGTCGGCGTCCACGTCCACCGGGTGGGGGAGGGCCCCCTTGAGCAGACGCTGGGTGGTGCGGGCCACCGCCTCCGCCTCCCGGGCGGCGTCCACCGCCCCCACCCCCGGACAGGCCTCGTGGACGAACATGACGTCGGCGTCCGAGGCGTAGCTCGTCTCCTCACCGCCCAGTCGCCCCATGGCGATGACCGCGTGACGGGCCAGGGCCCCCGCCCAGGTGCCGGTGGCCCCGCCCGGCGCCCGCCCCGCCCCGCCCCGCCGGGCCACCACCAGGGCGGTGGCCACCTCCAGGGCGCCGCCGATGACGGCGTCGGTGGCGTCGGTGAGGATCCGGGCGGTCCGGTTGGGGTCCACCCCGTCCAGGGAGTCGGCCAGGGCGGCGCGCAGGAGCTCACGGGTCCTGACCCCCACCACCGCCTGCACCGCCTCTACCGCCCGACGCTCCAGCTCCTCAGCCCGGCCCCCGGCCCCACCACCCAGGTCACGGCGCCCCACGATCCGGGCGACCTCCTCGGTGAGGGCCTGCCGGCTGCGGGGGCGCAGCTCGGCGTCGTCGTCCAGCCAGGCCGTGGCCTCAGGGTGCTCGGCCAGGCGGACGGCGGTCCAGCGCGCCCCGGACAGGACGTGGCACAGGCGCTGGGCGGCGTGGGGGGAGTCGCGCAGCATCCCCAGGTACCAGTGGGAGCCGCCGATCGCCTCGGAGAGCTGACGGAAGGACAGCAGCCCGGAGTCGGGGTCGGGGCCGTCGGCGAGCCAGCCGATCATGACCGGCAGGAGCTGACGCTGGATGGAGGCACGACGGGTGACCCCCTCGGTGAGGGCCTGGATGTGGTGTAGAGCACCATCGGGGTCCAGGTACCCGAAGGCCGTCAGGCGCTCACGGGCGGCGTCCGGGCTCAGGGTCATCTCGTCGGCGGACAGGCCCGCGGCCGCCCCCAGCAGCGGACGGTAGTAGATCTCCTCGTGGAGGCCGCGGACCTGCCGCTTGAGATCCCTGAAGAGGGCGACCAGCCGGGCGGGGTCGGCCAGGCGGTCCCGGTCGATCCCCCGCCCGATCCGCCTGAGGTCCTCCGGACGCTGCGGCATCTCGTGGGTGCGGCGCAGGCGGGTCAGCTGGGCCCGGTGCTCCAGCAGGCGCAGGGCCCGGTAGCAGTCGGCCAGGGCCGCGGCGTCAGCCCGTGAGACGTAGCCCCCCGCGCTCAGGGCCGCCAGGGCCGCCAGGGTCGGACGCACCCGCAGGGCGGGGTCACCCCGGCCGTGGACGAGCTGGAGGAGCTGGACGGTGAACTCCACGTCCCGCAGCCCCCCCGGCCCGAGCTTGATCCGGGGGTCCTCCAGGGCGTGGACGACCCCGGCCTCCCAGGCGCGCCCCGGCGTCCGCCCCGCGCGTACCGCCCCGGCCCGCCCCGCCCCGGGAGCAGGGGTACGCGGCCGGGGACGGGACTCCTGCTCCACCCGACGGCGCATGGCCCGGGCGTCGTCCACGAAGTTCTCCCGCTGTGAGGCCCCCCACACCAGGGGCGCCACCGCCGCCTCGTAGGCCCGCCCCAGCTCCCGGTCCCCCGCGCAGGCCCGGGCCTTGAGGAGGGCCTGGAACTCCCAGGAGGAGGCCCAGCGCTCGTAGTAGGCCAGGTGCGAGGCCAGGGTGCGCACCAGGGCGCCGTCCTTGCCCTCGGGACGCAGGCCGGTGTCCAGGGGCCACAGGGCCGGCTCCGCCCCGGTGGCACTGAGGACACGCGCCAGGGCGGTGGCGATCTCAGCCCCCGTGGCGACCAGCTCGTCCTCCTGCCCGGCCCGGCCGCCGGGCTCCTCCCCGCCGGCCGGGGACGCCGACGCGCCCCGGGCCGGGCCGCCGGGGCCGACGACGTAGACCACATCGACGTCGGAGACGTAGTTGAGCTCCTGGGCCCCGGTCTTGCCCATGGCGATGACGGCCAGGGCGACGTCGTCCGCGGCCGGCCCCACGGCGGCCCGGGCCACCAGGAGCCCGGCCTCCAGGGAGGCGTCGGCGAGCTCAGCCATCTGCCGACCGACCACGGCGACCTGCCCCGTAGGGGAGCCGCTGACCAGGTCCTCGGCCACGACCGCCACCAGCCGGTCCCGGTAGGCCACCCGCAGTGCCGCCGTGGCCGCCTCCACGGCCTGCGTGCCAGCTGGGGCGGTGGCACCGTCCTGCCCGTCCAGGGCGCTCCTGACGGCGCCGAGCAGCTGCTCGTCCGCCCCGGCCCCCGGCAGGCCGAAGGCGCGCTGCGGGGCGGCGGCGTCCAGGTGCCCGGGGTGGGCCACCAGGAAGTCCCCCAGGGCCTGGGAGGCCCCCAGGACCGCCAGGAGACGGGTGGCGTGGACCCGGAGCCCCTGCTTGTCGGCGTCCTGCGGGGACACGACGGCGTCGAGCAGGTCGGCCAGGAGCCGGGCCGGCCCGCCGCGGGTGCAGGACCCGCACAGGCGGATGAGGCTCAGCAGGGCCAGGTCCGGGTCCGCCGTACGCCCCAGGGCCTCCACGAGGGCGGCCTGGGCCCCGGTGAGCCGGGCCGTGACCAGGGAGTCCGTGCCGCGGGGACCTGGGGGGCCGGGGGCAGCGGGCCGCGGGACCGGCACCCCGCCCGGGTCGGGGTCCGGGAGGTAGGGGCGCAGGGCGGGGTCCTGCAGGCACGACCAGGCCCGGCCGAGCCCGGTAAAACCCGCCCTGGCCAGCAGCGCCCGGGCGCTGCTGGCGTGACGCAGACCAGGAAGGTTGCGCTCGACCACGGTCTCTGCCCCCCGTGCTCCCGTCAGCCGCGTGGGAGGAACTGGGAGAGCTCGAAGTCGGTGACCTGGGCGTCGTAGGCCAGGTACTCCCGGCGCTTGTTGCGCACGAAGTACTCGAAGGTGTCCTCCCCCAGGGTGTCGGCCACCAGGTCGGAGGCGCTCATGGCGCTCAGGGCCCGCTTGAGGGAGGTCGGCAGGGGGGTGATGCCCAGGGCGTCGCGCTCGCGGTCGGTCAGTGCCCACACGTCGTCCTCGGCCTCGGGCGGGAGCTCGTAGCCCTCCTCAATGCCCTTGAGGCCGGCGGCCAGGATGACGGCGTAGGCCAGGTAGGGGTTGGCGGCCGGGTCCAGGGAGCGGTACTCCACCCGCACCGACTGGGCCTTGCCGGGCTTGTGCATGGGCACCCGCACCAGGGCCGACCGGTTGTTGTGGCCCCAGGAGACGTAGCTGGGGGCCTCGTCCCCGCCCCACAGGCGCTTGTAGGAGTTGACGTACTGGTTGGTAATGGCCGTGATCTCCCTGGCGTGGTGCAGCAGGCCGGCAATGAAGGAGCGTCCGGTGGCGGAGAGCTGGTACTGCCCGCCGGCGTCGTAGAAGGCGTTGTGGTCCCCCTCGAAGAGGGAGAAGTGGGTGTGCATGCCGCTTCCGGGCTGGCCCACCAGCGGCTTGGGCATAAAGGTGGCGATGCAGCCCTCCTGGATCGCGACCTCCTCGATGACGGCCCTGAAGGTCATAATGCTGTCGGCCATGGACAGGGCGTCGGCGTAGCGCAGGTCGATCTCGTTCTGCCCGGGCCCGCCCTCGTGGTGGCTGAACTCCACCGAGATGCCCATCTGCTCCAGCATGAGGATGGCCCGGCGACGGAAGTCGTGGGCGGTGCCCCCGGGGACGTGGTCGAAGTACCCGGCGCGGTCGGTGGGCAGGAGGCTGCCGTCCTCCCCCCGGCGCAGCAGGTAGAACTCGATCTCGGGGTGGATGTAGCAGGTGAAGCCGGCGTCGGCCACGCGCGCGAGCTGGCGTTCCAGGACGGCGCGGGGGTCGGTGCGGGCGGGCTGGCCGTCGGGGGTGAGCACGTCGCAGAACATGCGGGCCACCCGGTTGCCCAGCTCCTCCTCCCGCCAGGGCAGCATCTGGAAGGTCGAGGGGTCCGGGCTCAGGAGCATGTCGGACTCGAAGACGCGGGTCAGGCCCTCCACGGCGCTGCCGTCAAAGCCGATTCCCTCCTCGAAGGCGCTCTCGACCTCCGCGGGGGCTATGGCCACGGACTTCAGCTGCCCGATGACGTCGGTGAACCACAGGCGCACGAAGCGGATGTCGCGCTCCTCGATGGCGCGGAGCACGTACTCCTGCTGCTTGTCCATGGTGCCTCCTGCACGGTACGCGAGGTGCCCGGCGCCGGGCATGGGCCGACGGCGCCTCACGGGCTGGTGGACAAAGCGTAGCCGCTTAAGTAGGTCAGGTAGGTTTCGGGGGCCTGGCCGGACCGGGGTGTCCGGTCAGCGCGTGGTCGCCCGCTCCTGGCCAGAGGACCGTCGGCGACGGGGTCCCGGGAGCGGCTGGGCCTGCGTGCCGGTCAGCGCGCGGGCGTGGTCGAGGTCGACCGTGACCTGGACCGGGGCGTGCAGGCGGCGGGCGAGCGCCCTGAGGGAGTCAATGCGCTCATTGACGTCGAGGGCCTGGCCCACCAGCCAGCCGGACAGGTCGGCGGTCGCCGCGGGCATGGCCTCGGGATCGGGGTCGGCCACCAGCCGCTCGTAGTCGGGGTGGTACTGGCGCAGGTCGTCGCCCAGGATCTCGACAAAGTCGTGGTCGGGGTAGAACATTCGGCGGGTGGAGGCAATGGCGCGGGTCTTGCCCGCACCCGGCTGAGCGCCGACTGACAGCAGCGTCGGGCTCGGGCCGGGCGGAGACGCGAACAGGTCGGCAAGGGCGTCCGCCCAGGCCTGCCTCTTGGTCTCGGTGGTCATGCTGCGGAGAGATAGGCACCTGCGCGCTCTGCCAGGTCGAGTTGGGAGACCATGCTCCCCCACCGCTCGATACGCTCGACCATAGCAGCGCGGTCATCGGGGTGGACGTCGGAGCGCTCGCGTCTGAGCGCGACAATCTGCTCCGTCCAGAACTTGACGGCGTCCTCGTCCCCTACCTCGCGGGCACGTGAGCGCAGCGAGTTGTAGGCGCCTCCCAAGCGCGTCCCCTTCTCGTAGAAGACGTCGTAGACGGTATTAATGTCCTTGCTCTCCCAGTCAATACTGCTGACCATAACAGCCTCCTTACGTCACGCTCCACAACCGTGCCACCGCACTACCGCCCTCCTGGCCGGCGGCGGTGCGCCGTGAGACCGGCCAGGGGCCGGGCACGGCCGCCTGTACCTGCCACAATAACGTGCCAGCTGGCCCTCAGGGACTGAGGACCAGGCGACGCCCCGCCCAGTGGTCAATGAGCCAGCGGTCGTGGCTGGCCACGAGCAGGGTGCCGCCCCAGGCGGCCAACGCCGCCTCCAGCGCCTCCATGGTGTCCAGGTCCAGGTAGTTGGTGGGCTCGTCAATAATGAGGATCTCGGGGGCGGCCGCGGCCGCCACGGCGAGCTGGACACGGCGCTGGTTGCCCGCGGAGAGGTCCCCCACCCGCCGGGACCAGTAGGCGGGGTGCAGGACGCCGGCCCCGACCTCGCCTATGCCCGACCCCCACGTCTCCTCCCCCAGGCCGGGGTCGCCGGGGCGCGGCAGGCGCTGGGGGACGACGGCGATGCGCCCGGAGACGCTCAGCGCCCCGGTGGAGTCGGCGGTGGGCGGCGCCCCGGTGGCCGCCCAGCGCAGCAGGGTGGTCTTGCCGCAGCCGTTGGGGCCGGTGACCAGCAGGTGCTCTCCGGCACCCAGGTCGAGGGTGACCGGGGCCAGGCGCCCCGGGACGTGAGCCTCGCGGGCCAGGACCGCCAGGCCGCCGTGGGCGGGGACCTGCGGCAGATCCAGGCTTAGGCGGTAGGAGCGGGGTCGGCGGACCTCGACGGCGGCCAGGGCGGCGAGCCGACGGTCGTCGTTACGCTGACGCCGCGTCGAGGTCGAGGCGGCGCGGTCCGCGTAGAACTTCCTGGCCATCCTGACCTCGGTGCGCTCGCCGTGGTGGTGTGCGGTGCCGTAGTGGCCGACGGTCTCGGACTCGCGGCGGTGGCGGGCCAGGGCGCGCTTGTCCTCCTGCTGGGAGGCGTGGACGCGCTCGTGGGAGGCGCGGGCGCGGGCCTTGGCCTCCAGGTAGTCGGTGTAGGTGCCGGCGCAGCGTTGGACGCCGGGCAGGCTCCCGCCCCCGGAGGCGGTCAGGAGCGCCTGCCAAGGGGCGGTGTCCAGGTCCAGGACACAGGTGGCGACGTCGTCAATGAAGGCGCGGTCGTGGCTGGCCAGCAGGACGGGGCCCTGCCAGCCGCGCAGGGTGGCGGCCAGGTAGGCGACGGCCTGGTCGTCCAGGTGGTTGGTGGGCTCGTCCAGGACCAGGGCGATGGGGCGGGTGAGCAGGGTGGCGGCCAGGGCGAGGCGGCCGCACTGGCCCGGTGAGAGCGTGGCCAGAAGGCGAGCACGCCCAGGATCCCCGGCCAGGACCCCGAGCCCCAGGCCCGCGAGCACCTGCCCGGTACGGGCCTCCAGGTCCCACACCTCGGCGGCGGTGGCGGCGGCCAGGAGCCCGTCGTAGTCGCGGGCCAGGGCGCTGCCGGGGCGGGTGGCCAGGGCGGTGGCGGCGGCCTCGAAGCGGGCGGCCAGGGAGCGCAGGGGCGCGGTGGCGGCGTCGAGGTAGTCCCCGACGCTCCCGGACGGGTCCGGCACGTCGGGGACTCCCCGGAGCGGCGGGGCCTTGACGGTGCCGGAGTCGGGGGTGAGGTCGCCGGCGACCAGACGCAGCAGGGTGGTCTTGCCGCAGCCGTTGGGGCCGACCAGGCAGGCCCGCTCGCCGTCGGCGACGGTGAGGGTGATACCGGCGAGCAGGGGCTCAGCGGTGAAGGAGAAGCTGATGTCGGTCAGGGTGATCGCGGGCACGGGTACTCCTTGCGGATCCTGGGGGCGGTTCAGGAGCGGGGCAGGAGCTCAGGCGGTCACGGGACCATGCTAGCAGCCCCGCCGGTACCGTCTCCTGCGCCGTCCTCCGGGAAGGTCCGCCACCGGGACCCGGGTCCGGTGCACCCAGGGTGGCGGGCTCACTGACCGCCCACCGGCCGGGACCCGGGTCGGTGGTGACCCCTCAGGAGCCGTTCACGGGACCGCCCTGCCGTCCACAAACCGAGGCATACGCAATAACCTCTGCAAACAATTTCATGCGGCATTGATAAGTATCTTAAAATGCTTGACATAGGAGCGTGGCGTCCCTAGACTCTGAGATGCCAGTGTCACCCACTGGACCCATCTCATGAGAGAGGCGGTACCACCATGTTTTGGTGGCTCTTCTGGCCTATTATGTGGCCTACCCCACCTGCGTACTGACCGAACTGGGTAATGGTGGCCCGGCCATGAGGTCGGGCCACCACCTGGTGAGGAGGAGGTCCTTGCTGCGTCCGCACCCTGACACGGTGGTCCTGGGGGCGCGCCTGGGTGCGCTGGGCGGGCGGTGCACCCTGGCGACCGCTGCACTCCTGGGGGCCGCCGCCCTCATGACCGTCTACGGCTCCTCCCCCCTGGAGCTGCACGGGACGGCCCTGGGGGCGGCCTGCTCGTCCTGTCCGCCTCCACGGCGGCCGGGGCGGTACAGGTCTTCAGCTGGGACCTGCCCGCACCGGCACGCGCCTACCTGCGCTCCCGGGGCGTCGGGACGCCGACGCTGGTGGCCCTGCTCCTGGTGGGGACCAGCCCGGTCCACCTGTGCGCCGCGCTCCTGGTCCCCCGGGTCCTTGCCGCCAGGCCGTCCACCACCCTGGCGGTCACGGCGCTGCTGGCCCAGTACGTCCTGACCGCCGTCATCGGGGCCGCGTGGCTCACCAGGAGGAGGACGGGCAGGCTCCTGCCGTTCCCCTACCGGGCCGCCCGCCGTGCCGCGCCCTGCGCCCCGTCTCCCGCACCCGGTGCGGCCGTCACGAGGCAGGCGCACCGGACCCGCCCCCAGCCGGCCTGGCACGCGGCCCTGGGCCGGGGCGGGCGCCTCCCCCGCAGCCGGGTGGGGGCGACCCGCCTGCTCCTGCGTCGCACGGTGGGGGTGCCGGAGCTGGCGGTCCCGGTTATCGCGTGCCCCCTGGCCGGGGCCGCCCTGGCCGGGGCCGGCGTCCCGACCGCCACGGCCTGCTACGTGGTGGGCCTCCTGCCTGCCGCGGCGTTCTTCTCCACGCTGGCCCGCTACCAGACCGACCCCGCCTACCGGCTCCTGGCCACCCGCTACGCCCTGGATCCCACCGAGGTGGCCCGGGCGGGGGCGGCCCTGTCCCTGCCGGCGGCCGGGGCGGGCGCGGCCGCCGCCCTGCTGGCAGGGGCCTGGAGCCGGGCGGGACACCCCGCGGGGGTGCTCGACGTCGTCGGGGTCCTGGTGGTCGTGGTCCTGAGCCACCTCAGCCTGGGCCTGCTGACCACCCGTCACCTGCGTGGCCGCCACCTGCCGCTGCTGATCGACGTCGAGGTCATGGTCCTGTGCCTGCTGGCGCCGCTGACGATCCTGCTGGCGCTGACCGTCCTGGTCAGGATGCACCGCTCAGGAGGTGCCCGCCGTGCTTGAGATCCGTGGCCTGACCATGCGCTACCGCGGTGGCGGCGGGGTCGGCCCGCTGGACCTGGTGGTGGAGGCCGGACAGGTCGCCGGCGTCGTCGGCCCCAACGGCGCGGGCAAGAGCACCCTGTTCAACCTGCTGGCAGGGGTGAGCAGGCCGCAGGGCGGCACCGTCCGCGTCCGCACGGCGCAGGGCGCCGCCACGGGCGGGCGCGTCCCCGCCCGCCTCCTGGGCTACCTGCCCCAGGACGTCCCCGACCTGCCCCGTCTGAGCGCGCTCGACCTGTGCGTCCTGGACTCCTGCATGCGCGGCCTGGACCTGGACGCCCAGGACCTGCGGGCCCACCTCCAGGCCTACGGCTGCGGCGCCCTGGTCCGGCGTCGGCTCGACTCGCTCTCCCGGGGCCAGGCCAGACGGGTCTACCTGGCGGCGGCCTTCCTGGGGGACCCGCCCGTCATCGTCCTGGACGAGCCCACCAACGACCTGGACGTGGAGACCACGCTCGCCCTGTCCACCTGGGTCACCCAGGCCGCCGGACGCGGCAGCGCGGTCCTGGTCTCCAGCCACGTCCTGGGGTTCCTGGACCGGATCTGCCACCACGTGACCCTGCTCAGGGACGGCCTGGCGGCCGCGACGCTGAGAGCCGGCCAGGAGGACACCGAGAGCGTCTACCGGAGGGTCTTCGCCCCGTGCCAGCTCCCCTAGGGGCGCGGCCCCGGGACGCCGCCCGCGTCCGGTGCGCGAGTCCCTGTCACGACAGGACGCGAAGCGCATAGACTCCCCCTGTCGTCTCCCACGACGACGCCACCCCGACCACCCGGCACCGCCGGGCGTGAACGGAAGCGGGGCGGGTCCCGCCGCCTCCACCCCGTCAACCATGAAGGAGCATTACGTGACCGAGCAGACGCAGCCCGAGACCGGGCTCGATCCCACCGCCACGTCCCAGACGGAGCCCGGCTCCGCCACCACCCTTGAGAACACGGAGAGCACCGTGAGCACTGAGACCTCCTCCGGGGCAAGCCCCCAGACCCCCACCCCCCAGCCCACCGACACCACCAAGGCGCCTGCTGACAGCCTGCCGGCCGGCGACCAGGCCACCGGCGACGCCGAGCCCCCCGCCGCCGACCAGGCCGCCCAGGCACCTGCTACCTCGGACCAGGCCGCCCCGGACCAGGCCACCGGCCCGGCCGACAGCCCCAAGGACGGGCAGGCCAAGGCCCCCGCCCCCGCCACCCCCATCGACCCCCAGGAGGCGATGGACGCCGCCAAGTGGGGCCGCGTGGACGGCGAGGGGCGCGTCTACGTCCAGGACGGCGGCACCGAGCGGGAGGTCGGCCAGTTCGCCGACGCCCCCATTGCCGAGGCCATGGCCTTCTACGTCCGCCGCTACCTGGACCTGAAGTCCACGGTGGTCCTCTTCGCCACCCGCCTGCCCCAGCTCTCCGTGCGTGAGATCGACTCCACGCTCAAGACCATTGAGGAGTCCCTGGTGGCCCCGGCCGCCGTGGGCGACCTGGACGGCCTGCGCGCCCGCTTCCACGCCCTCAAGGCCGTGGCCGCCGAGCGCCGTGAGGCCGTGGCCGCCGAGAGGGCCGCCGCCAAGGAGCAGGCCCTTAAGGAGCGCACCGCGATCGTGGAGCGCGCCGAGGCCATTAGCGCCCAGGACCCCGCCCGCACCCAGTGGAAGAACTCCGGGGCCGAGCTGCGCGAGCTCCTGGAGACGTGGAAGAGCGCCCAGCGCCGCGGACCGCGCCTGGACCGCCCCACCGAGGACGCCCTGTGGAAGCGCTTCAGCCACGCCCGCACCACCTTCGACCGCCACCGCCGCCAGTTCTTCAGCGAGCTCGACGCCAAGCAGGCCCAGGTCAAGGCCGCCAAGGAGGCCCTCATCAGGCGGGCCGAGGAGCTCCAGCACTCCACGGACTGGGCGGGCACGTCCGCGGCCTACCGCGGCCTCATGGAGGAGTGGAAGAAGGCTGGACGCGCCTCGCGCAAGGAGGACGACGCCCTGTGGGCCCGCTTCCGGGCCGCCCAGCAGGTCTTCTACGACGCCCGCCGGGCCAAGGACGAGGCCACCGACGCCGAGTTCGCCGAGAACCTGCGGGTCAAGGAGGCCCTGGTGGCCAAGGCCGAGGCGCTCCTGCCGGTCAAGAACGTCAAGGCCGCCAAGCGGGCCCTGCGTCCTATCCAGGACGCCTGGGAGGAGGCCGGGCGCGTGCCGCGCGGGGCCGTGCGCCGTATCGAGGGCCGCATGCGTGCCGTCGAGGACGCCATCCGCGAGGCGGAGAACGCCGAGTGGCGCCGCACCGACCCCGAGACCAAGGCCCGCGCCGAGGGCCTGGCCGGCCAGCTCCAGGACTCCATCGCCAACCTGGAGAAGGACCTCGCGGCCGCGCAGGCCGCCGGGGACACCAAGAAGGTCGCCGAGGCCGAGGCCGCCCTGACGGCCCGCCGCGCCTGGCTCGACCAGGTCCTGCGCTCCGCCCGGGCCTGAAACACGCCGGGAGGGCGGGGCAGCCGTCCCGTGGACGCCGCCACCCTAGAGTGGCGGCGTCCACGTCTTCAGCCCCGATTCGGCTCGACTCGGCTGCACCACAGACTACTATGGTCCATAATGGAACATGGTCAAAAGAAGTTCTACCAGGTCGTCAACTATTGACGAGTTGTTGTCAGCTCCCGGTCCTGAGCCGATCCTGCAGCCTCCCTCCACGCGCGAGACCTGTCTGCTGCGCTGTGAGCACCTGGACGCCAGGCTGTTCATAGCGGTCCTGGGGCGGCGCTACCCGGCGGACACCGTCGCCACCCCCGGGCAGCGGGCACGGGTGGCCGCCCAGGGCCTGCCGGGCGTGCCCGTCCTGAGCGAGGCGACGGCGCTGTGGGTCCACACCGGCCTCAGGCCCCCGTGGCTGGCGGCCCTGGACGGCACCGGGGGCCTGCCCCGCTACCCGCGTGGCTCCTGGGGCCCGGGCTCCCCACGCCGCTCGTTCCGCAGCTCGGACCTGACGACCATCGAGGGGGTCAGGTGCTGCACCCTGGCACGCACCGCCGTCGACGCCGCCCGCCTGGCCCCGCCCGCCACGGCGGTCACCGCCGTGCTGGCGGCGCGCAGGGCCGACACGCCCCGGTGGGAGATGTACCTGGCCCTGAGCCACTGCCACGGCGACTCCAGCCGGGGTACCGCCCGGGCCCGGGAGCTCATTGAGAGCGTCTGGAACCTGGGCTGAGGTCCTGCGCCGCCGGGCCGGAGGCCCCGGCCGCCCCACCCGGGGTGGCCGCTCAGGCGCCCTGGGCGGTCTCGCGCGGACGCCTCACCGAGGCCGCGCAGCGCCGCGCCTCGTAGACGCCGTCGATCTTGCGCAGGGCGGCCAGCGTGTCGTCCAGGTGGGTGGCGGCCGCCAGCTCCACCACGAAGCGCCCGGTCATGACCCGGTCGCGCCCGGTGGAGACCCTGGCGCTCACGAGGTCGACGTGGTTGTCCGCCAGGGCGCGCGTCACGTCGGCCAGCAGGCCGCCCCGGTCCAGGGCCTCGACCTCCAGCTGCACCAGGTAGGCCACGGCGGCGTGGGAGGCCCAGGAGACGTTGACCAGGCGCTCGGGCTCGTTGGCGAGCTGCTCGACGTTCTGGCAGTCGGAACGGTGGACGCTAATACCCGAGCCGCGGGTGACGAAGCCGATAATGGGGTCCCCGGGCATGGGGGTACAGCAGCGTGCGAGCTTGACGTAGACGTCCCCCGCCTCCATGCCCTCCACCACGACGCCGGAGTCGGCGGTGGTGCGCCGGTGGCCCGGCGCGGTCCTGGTGGGCAGGACCGCCTCAGCCAGGGTCTCCTCGGCACCCGCCTCCCCGCCCATGGCGGACACCAGGGTGTCCACCACGTGCTGGGCGGAGACGTGGCCCTGCCCGACGGCGGCGTAGAGGCCGTCGATGTCGGACTTGTCCAGGGTCTTGGCCACGTCCATGAGGGACTCGTGGCTCATGAGGCGCTGAATGGGCAGGTTCTGCTTGCGCATGGCCCGCGCGATCGCGCCCCGGCCCTCCTCAATGGCCTCTTCACGGCGCTCCTTGGAGAACCACGCCCGGATCTTGTTGCGGGCCCGGGTGGAGCGGACGAAGGACAGCCAGTCCCGGCTGGGGCCCGCCCCCTGGGCCTTGGAGGTGAAGACCTCCACGGAGTCACCGTTCTCCAGGCGGGTGTCCAGGGGCACCAGGCGGCCGTTGACCCGTGTGCCCACGGTGCGGTGGCCCACCTCGGTGTGGACCGCGTAGGCGAAGTCCACCGGCGTCGACCCCTCCGGCAGGGCCAGGACGTCGCCCTTGGGGGTAAAGACGTAGACCTGGCCACCGGACATCTCAAAACGCAGGGAGTCCAGGAAGTCGGCCGGGTCCTGGGTCTCCTTCTGCCAGTCCACGAGCTGGCGCAGCCAACCCATCTCGGCCCCGGAGGACTCCCTCGAGGCCCCTGGCAGCGGGGAGGGGCCGGTGGCGTTGGGGTCCTCCTTGTACTTCCAGTGGGCGGCCACCCCGTACTCGGCCATACGGTGCATCTCGTGGGTGCGTATCTGGATCTCCACCGGGTTGCCGCCCGGTCCCACCACGGTGGTGTGGAGGGACTGGTAGAGGTTGAACTTGGGTACCGCGATGTAGTCCTTGAAACGTCCCGACATAGGGGTCCAGCGCGAGTGGAGCGCGCCGAGCACGGCGTAGCAGTCCTGGACGGTGTCCACAATGACCCTCACCGCCACGAGGTCGTAGATGTCGGCGAAGTCCTTCCCCCGCACGATCATCTTCTGGTAGATCGAGTAGTAGTGCTTGGGGCGCCCGGTGACCATGCCCTTGATCTTGTTGGTGCGCAGCTCCTCCTCGATCTGGAGCCGTACCTGACGCAGGTACTCCTCGCGTGCCGGGGAGCGCTCGGCCACCATGTGCTCGATCGTGTCGTAGACACCGGGGTAGAGGGCCTTGAAGGAGCGGTCCTCCAGCTCCCACTTAATGGTGTTCATGCCCAGGCGGTGGGCCAGGGGGGCGTAGATCTCCAGGGTCTCCTTGGCCTTGCGGGCGGCGTTCTCGGCCGGGACGTACTTCCAGGTGCGGGCATTGTGGAGACGGTCGCTCAGCTTAATGAGCAGCACGCGGATGTCCTTGGACATGGCCACGATCATCTTGCGCACCGTCTCGGCCTGGGCCGCGTCCCCGTACTGGAGCTTGTCGAGCTTGGTGACCCCGTCCACCAGGAGGGTGATCTCGTCACCGAAGTCGGCCCGCAGGTCCTCCAGGGTGTAGTCGGTGTCCTCCACGGTGTCGTGCAGGAGGGCGGCCGCCAGGGTCTGGGAGGTCATGCCCAGCTCGGCCAGGATGGTGGCCACGGCGACCGGGTGGGTGATGTAGGGCTCCCCGGACTTGCGGAACTGCCCCGTGTGCGCCTTGCTGGCCACCTCGTAGGCGCGCACAATGAGGCTGGTGTCGGCCTTGGGGTGGTTGGCCCGCAGCGCCCGCAGGAGCGGCTCGATAGCAGGCGGTGTGGAGTGCCCTCGGGAGCCGAACCAGGCCAGGCGGCTACGAACCCGCGAGCCGGGGACGACGGCGTCGCCACCGGTCTCCGGAAGGGTCTTCGTCTCCGTCATCCCTGTATTGTACCGGCGCCGTGGCCGACCCACCTCCCGGGGCGGGGGCGCACGGGCAGGGCCGGTGGCGCCCGGGGCGCCCGGGCACGTCCCCACGGGGCCCGCGCCGGACGCCGTCCCCGGCACGGGCTCAGAAGATGACGACGGACTCCACCTCGCGCCCCCTGAGCCTGTCCCGACCGCCCAGGCCGCTGAGCTCCATGAGCATGCAGACGGACTCCACCCGCCCACCGGCCTGCTCAATGAGGGCCACCGAGGCCGCGGCGGTGCCCCCGGTGGCCAGGACGTCGTCGATCACCAGGACACGGCTGCCCCCCACCACCGAGTCCGGGCGCAGCTCCATACGCGCCGTGCCGTACTCCAGGGCGTAGTCCATGCCGATGACCGGGCCGGGGAGCTTGCCGCCCTTGCGCACGGTGAGCATGCCGATCCCCAGGTTCACGGCCAGGGGGGCGGCCAGGACGAAGCCGCGTGACTCCAGCCCGGCCACGGCGTCGACGCGCCCCCTGTAGTGGGCGGCGAGGCCGTCAATGAGGGCGGCGAAGGCCCGGCCGTCAGCCAGCAGCGGGGTGATGTCGCGGAAGAGGACCCCGGGCTCGGGGAAGTCCGGGATCTCCCGCAGGTGGTCCAGGACCAGCTCGGTCAGGCCCGCGGGGATACTGGGTGAGGACTGCGGGCTCATGAGCGCCTCCTCCTTCTCCTGGGCTGGGCTCCCTGGCCGAGGTGGTGCCCGGGTGTGCTGGGGGCGGCCGCGGGGGCGGCCAGGACGGCGGCGCGCGCCTCCTCGTCGTCCCCGGCCTCCTCCAGGCGGTCCTGCCGGGTCTCGGCCACGCGCCTGGCCTGCTCCCGTACCCCCTTCTCCCGGCTGCGCAGGTCGACGAGCATGGGGGTGGCCAGGAAGATGGAGGACAGCGTCCCGGCGATCATGCCGATGAACAGGGTCAGGGCGATGTCGCGCAGCGTGCCGGCGCCCAGGATGAAGGCGCCCACGAAGAGCAGGCTGGCCACGGGCAGGACGCCGACCACCGAGGTGTTGACCGAGCGGACAAAGGTCTGGTTGACGGCGAGGTTGGCCAGCTCGGCGTAGGTCGAACGGGTCTGGGACTCGTAGTTGGCGGTGTTCTCCCGGATCTTGTCGAAGACCACGACCGTGTCGTACAGGGAGTACCCCAGGATCGTGAGCACCCCGATAATGGTGGCCGGTGTGACCTCGAAACCGCTCAGGGCGTAGATGCCCACCGTCATAATAATGTCGTGGACCAGGGCCGCCAGGGCCGCCACCGCCATCTTCCAGGTCCTGAAGTAGGCCCAGATGAGGGCGCCCACCAGGAGGAAGAAGATGACCAGGCCGCGCAGCGCCTTGGCGGTGACGTCCGAGGACCAGGTCGGGCCGATGGTCGTGGCCGAGACGTCCGCGCCGTCCACCCCGTAGGCCTTGCCCAGCTCGGCGCTGAGGGTCTCCAGGCGGGTCTTGTCCAGCTCGGTGGTCTGCACCCGCACCGAGGAGGAGCCCATGGTGGTCACCGAGGCGCCGTCGGACAGGCCCTGCTCCTTGAGGACGTCGTTGGCCGGGCCCTCGGTGGGGTTCGCGACGCCGGTGACGGTCACCTCCGAGCCGCCCTTGAAGTCGATGCCCGGGTTGAGGCCGACCAGCCCCACCAGCAGCACGGAGACCACGATGGCCGCCCCCGCGACGCAGTACCACAGGCGCCGCCTGGGCACGAAGGGGATGGAGGCCCTTCCGGAGTAGAGCTCGTTACCGAGCACGGCGAGGGACTTCACCTCGTCTCACCGTCCTTTCCGCTCGTGGCGTCCTGGTCCGGGGCGTCCCCGGCCTCCTGGTCGACGTCGTCCTGCGGCTCGGCGTCGCGGCCGCGGGAGGCCTTGCGACGGGCCAGGGAGGCCATGGAGGTCTCGACGACCCTCTGGCGTCCCCGGCCGTAGGCGGCCAGGCTGCGGGCGCCCAGGTGCTCGGGGTCCAGGCCCGAGAGCCGGTGGCCCTCGCCGAAGAAGCGGAAGCGCAGGATCCACACCATCATGGGATGGGTGAACAGGATAATGACCCCCAGGTCCACGATGGTGGTCACCCCCAGGGTGAAGGCGAATCCCTGCACCCCGCCGACCGCCAGGAAGTAGAGGACCACGGCGGCCACCAGGTTGACGGCGTCGGAGACCACGATGGTCTGCCGGGCGTGACGCCAGCCCTCGTCCACGGCGGCCACCAGGGTACGGCCGTGACGGACCTCGTCACGGACCCGCTCGAAGTAGATAATGAAGGAGTCCACCGTGATACCGATGGAGATAATGAGTCCGGCCACCCCGGCCAGGGACAGGCGGTACCCCATGGACCAGGACAGGGCCGCGATCACCAGGTAGGTCGCGGCGGCGGCTATGACCAGGGAGGCCACCGCCACGACCGACAGTCCCCGGTACTGCCAGGCCAGGTAGAGGATAATGAGCAGGAAGCCGACCATTCCGGCAATGAGGCCGTTGCTCAGCTGCTCGGTCCCCAGGGTGGCCGAGATCTGCTGCTCGGACTGGACGGTGAAGCTCAGCGGCAGGGAGCCGAAGGAGAGCTGGTTGGCCAGGGTACGGGCCTGGGCCTGGGTGAAGCTGCCGGAGATCTGCACCCGTCCGTTGGTAATGGGGCTCTTGACGTCCGGGGAGAAGCCGGAGGCCATAATGGTCAGTCCGTCCAGGACGATGGCGAACTCGGCCTTCTGCTGGTTGACCTGGGCCTGCGGGTTGGCCTGGCCGGAGGAGCTCTTGGCGCCGGCGGCGTCGCGGTAGGCCAGGAGCCGCTTGGAGACGGCGGCGAACTGGCTGGTGCCCTCGGAGTCGAACTCCAGGCTGACCACCCACTTGTTGGTGGTGCTCCCCTGGCTCGTGGTCTCCAGGCCCGAGGTGGCGTTGGCGATGTTCGTGCCCGCGATGTCGGCCGGGCCCAGGAGGTAGACCGTGCCCGACCCGTCCTTGGCGCAGGAGATGACGGCCTTGGCGGGGTCCTGGGTGGAGCCGGTGAGGTTGTGCTCGGCGGTGCAGTCCGTCATGGCCGCGTCGTAGATCATCTGCTCGGTGATCCAGGAGTCCGAGGAGTTGTCCTCGCTGGTGGACGGCAGGGGGTCGGAGGAGATCGTGCCGTCCTTGTTGACGTCCGCCAGGGCGGTGGCCACCTGCTCGGGGGTGACGGTGGCCGGTGCGGTGGGCGCCGGGGTGGTCGGCTCGGCGGCCGGGGTGGTGGGCTCACCAGCGGGCTCGGCCGGCTCGGTGGACTCCGTGGGCTCGGCGTCAGGCGCCGGGGTGGTCGGCTCCGCGCTGGGCTCCGCGCTCGCCTCGGGGCTGGCGGAGGCCGCCGCCTTGGCCGCGGCCTGGTTACGGGCCTGGGCGATGGCGGAGGCCGAGCCGCGCAGGATGCGGATGACGGGACGGAAGTACAGGACCGCGGAGGTGCGTACGAGCTCCAGGGTCTCCTGGCTCGGGGTCCCCGGCAGGGAGACGACGATGTTCTGGCCGCCCTGGCGGGAGATCTGGGCCTCGGCCACGCCGGAGGCGTCCACGCGCTGGCGGATGATCTCAATAGCCTGGTCGACGTCCTGGTCCGTGATCTCCGAGCCGTCGGAGGTGGTGGGCGTCAGGATGATCTGGGTCCCTCCCTCCAGGTCCAGGGCCAGTCCCGGGGTCAGGGAGGCCCGGCCCGTCACGGAGCCGGCGACGAGGGCGCCGTAGCCCAGGGCGAGTAGGAGGAATATCGTCAGGAGCCTGCGTCCTGGGTGCTTGGTCTGTGGAGTGGCCACAAGGTCTCTTTCCTGAAGTGGCCCGGGTCCTCGTCGACATCGGGCGGTAGCGGTTAAGGGAGTGAGGGTACTGGCCTCGGGCAGGGGTCAGCGGTCGTGGTTCTCCTGCTCGGCGGTGGCGGCCTCCGCGGCGTCCGTGGCGGCCTGCCCGGCAGCAGTGGCGGCAGCGTCCGCGGCATCCGCGGCGTCCGGGACGGCGTCAGGCTCCGTGCTGTCCGGGACCTGGTCGTCCTGGGAGTCGGTGACGGCGAAGGGCGGCTCCTCGGCGCCGGCGATAGAGCGCCTGTTCCACAGGGACTCGTCGCCCAGCGGGGTGGCCAGGGTGACCACGTCGCCGTCGACCTCGACCACGGTGCCGTAGAAGCCGCCCACGGTACGCACCCAGTTGCCCGGTACCAGGGCCTCCTCGGTACGACGCTCCTGCTCCGCCTGCGCCTTGCGCTGCTGCCGCCTGAGGAGCACGGACATCCCCCACATGGCGAGGATCATGATGGCAAGGGTCATGAGCATCATTGAAACGGTTCCTATCGTGGTCGCGGGCCGGGGTCGGACAGTCCCCCAGAGTCTAGCCATCGTGCTGGCCCACAGGAAAAACCTCCGTCACCCACCGCCCCGCCCGCGCACCGGCCCGGGCTCAGGTGAAGAGCACACCCTCGGCCGGGACCGCCAGCCCCAGGTGGGCGTAGGCGGCCGGGGTCGCCGCCCGGCCCCGGGGGGTACGGACCACCAGGCCCTCACGCACCAGGTAGGGCTCGGCCACGGTCTCCACGGTCTCCGGCTCCTCCCCCACGCTGACCGCCAGCGTGGTCAAACCCACAGGCCCGCCGCCGAACCGTGAGCACAGGGCGGTAAGGACCTGCCGGTCGAGACGGTCCAGCCCCAGGGCGTCCACCTCGAAGACCTCCAAGGCGCCGCGGGCGGCCTGAAGGTCCAGGCGCCCGGGGGTGCCGTGGACCTCGGCCCAGTCCTGGACCCGGCGCAGCAGGCGGTTGGCAATGCGCGGCGTGCCCCGCGAGCGGCTGGCGAGCTCGGCGGCCGCGTCGGCGTCCAGGCTCACCCCCAGCAGCCCGGCGCTGCGGGCCAGGATACGGGCCAGCTCCGCCGGGTCGTAGTAGTCCAGGTGCCCGGTGAAGCCGAAGCGGTCCCGCAGGGGCGCGGGCAGCAGCCCGGCCCGGGTGGTGGCCCCCACCACGGTGAAGGGCGGCAGCGCCAGGGGGATGGAGGTGGCCCCGGGGCCCTTGCCCACCACCACGTCCACCCGGTAGTCCTCCATGGCCAGGTAGAGCATCTCCTCGGCGGTGCGGGCCAGGCGGTGGATCTCGTCGATAAAGAGGACGTCGCCCTCCTCCAGGGAGGACAGGATGGCGGCCAGGTCCCCGGCGTGCTGGACCGCCGGCCCGGAGGTCAGGCGCAGGCTGCCCCCGACCTCGGCGGCGATAATCATGGCCAGGGTGGTCTTGCCCAGCCCGGGCGGCCCGGAGAGCAGGACGTGGTCGGGCGTGGTGCCCCGGGCCAGGGCCGCGCGCAGGACCACGGAGAGCTGGGTGCGCACGACCTCCTGGCCGGTGAAGTCCTCCAGGCGCCTAGGACGCAGCGCGGCCTCGGCGGCCCGCTCGGTGGCGTCCGCCGCCCCGCCCACGAGGCGGGCGTCCTCAGCCACGGCGTCCCCCGCCGAGCCACCTCAGTGAGGCGCGCAGCAGCTCGGGGACAGAGGGCTCCTGGGCGGACGGCTCCTCCTGGTAGGCGGCCTCGACGGCGGCCACGGCCTGGGTGGCGGTGGCCTCGTTCCAGCCCAGCTGGACCAGGGCGGCCACGACGTCGGCGTTGGCCCCTGCAGGCGGGGGCGCCGCGGGCTCCTCGCTGCGGGCCGGGGCAGGGCCGGTGGCCGGACCGAGGCGGTCGCCGACGTCGATAATGACGCGCTGGGCGCCCTTGGGGCCCAGGCCCGGCACCCGGGTGAGGGCCGCCACGTCCTGGCTGGCGACGGCGCGGCGCAGGGCGTCGGGGGTGTGGACGGCGAGCATGGCCAGGGCCAGCTTGGCCCCCACGCCCTTGGCGGTCAGGAGCACGCGGAAGGCGTCACGCTCGTCGGCCTCGGAGAAGCCGTAGAGGGTCTGGGAGTCCTCCCGCACAATGAGCTCGGTGTGCAGCCGGGTCTCCTCCCCCACCCGTAGCGAGGCCAGGGTGGCCGGGGTGGCGAGGACCCGGTAGCCCACGCCCGCGCACTCCACGACGGCGTCAGTGAGGCTGAGGGTCAGGACGGTCCCGTGCAGGGAGGCGATCATGTCACTCCGATCGGTTCGAACGGCTGTTCGCCAGCCTAGCAGCAAGCCCGCTGTCACCCCACCCCGCCGCCCCCGCGGACGGGACGGGCGCCGGCATTAAGAGGCCGACCCCTGACGCCAGGCACCGGCCTCGGCCCCGCGGACGGGCGTCCACGGTCCCCGGGGAGGCCGGGCAGGTCGGGGAGCTGGCGGGCTCAGGGGCGGGAGCGACGGGGGTCCACGGCGCCGGTCCGACGGGCGGCGGCCTGGGCCGCGGCCCACTGGCGCTGGGCGGGGGTACGGGCGCGGACCCGCACGGAGCCCCCGGCGGAGACCATCTCGGTGGCCCCGTCCACGCCCGTCCCGCCTCCGCGCCAGCCGTGGCAGATGGCCTGGGCCAGGGCGTCGGCGGCGTCGGCCGGGGAGGGGGGCGCCTTCAGGCCGAGGATGCGCGCCACCATGGCCCCCACCTGGGACTTGTCCGCGCTGCCCGAGCCGGTCACCGCCGCCTTGGCCTCACTGGGTGTGTGCTGTGCCACCTCCAGGCCCGCCCTGGCCCCGGCGACCATGGCCACGCCCATGACCTGGGCCACGGAGATGACCGAGCGCAGGTTGTCCTGGGCGAAGACCCGCTCGACGGACACCGAGGTGGGGCCCAGGCGGGCGATCCAGTCATCCAGGGCGCGGGCGATGGTCAGCAGGCGCAGCTCAGGGCTCTGGGAGGGCGGGGTGCGCACCACCCCGACCTCGACCAGGCGCACCCGTCGGCGCGGGTCAATGTCCACACACCCCAGCCCGCAGCGTGTCAGCCCCGGATCCACCCCCATGACCCGCTGCTGGGCCACGAGGGCGTGCCCGGAGGCGGGGCTAGGCGGGACCACGCCGGGTACCGGCAGGTGGGAGCGGGCGGGCGGGCCTCACTCGTCGGGCTCGAGCTGGGCGGCGACCTCGGCGGAGATGTCCACGGAGGTGAAGACGTTCTGGACGTCGTCGGAGTCCTCCAGGGCGTCCACCAGGCGCAGGACCCTGCGGGCGCCGTCGGCGTCGACCTCGACCTTGGTGCCGGCCACGAACTGGACCTCAGCGGACTCGTAGTCCATGCCCGCGTCGGTCAGGGCGGTGCGTACCGCCACCAGGTTGCCCGGATCGCAGTAGATCTCGAAGGACTCGGCGCCCTCCTCGATCTCCTCGGCACCGGCGTCCAGGACGGCCATGAGGACGGAGTCCTCGTCCACGCCGTCGGTCCTGGCCACCTCGACCACGCCCTTGCGGGTGAAGTTGTAGGCCACGGACCCGGGGTCGGCCAGGTTGCCGCCGTTACGGGAGAAGGCCACGCGCACGTCGGAGGCCGCGCGGTTGCGGTTGTCGGTCAGGCACTCCACCAGGAAGGCCACGCCCCCGGGCCCGTAGCCCTCGTACATAATGGTCTGCCAGTCCGCTCCCCCGGCCTCCTCGCCGCTGCCGCGCCTGACGGCGCGGGTGATGTTGTCGGCGGGTACGGAGTTCTTCTTGGCCTTCTGGATGGCGTCGTACAGGGTGGGGTTGCCGGTGGGGTCACCGCCGCCGGTGCGCGCGGCGACCTCGATGTTCTTGATCAGGCGCGCGAAGAGCTTGCCGCGCTTGGCGTCAATGGCGGCCTTCTTGTGCTTGGTGGTGGCCCACTTGGAGTGACCCGACATGTGTGCTCCTTGGGAGTCGGCGGTAGAGGGCGCCCCCGCGGCGGCCAGCGGGCCTGGCGGGTGCGCAGGGCGCGTCCGGGCGCTGCTCAGGCCCGGTGCGTCACCATGGCGACGAAGACGTCGTGGACCCGGCTCTCGCCCCCGACCTCCGGGTGGAAGGAGGTGGCGAGCAGGGGACCCTGACGAACCGCGACAATCCTACCGCCCGCACCCCCCTGGCCCTCACCAGCGCGTCCGGCCCGGGTGGTGGCCAGGACCTCGACGTCCGCGCCCACGGACTCCACCCAGGGGGCGCGGATGAAGACCGCGTGCAGGGGACGGCTGGCGCTGGCACCCAGGGCGGGGGCGTCCAGGTCCTCCTCGTAGGAGTCCACCTGGCGTCCGAAGGCGTTGCGCCTCACGGTCATGTCAATGCCGCCGACGGTGGCCTGCCCCTCCTCCAGGCCCAGGGCGCGGTCGGCCAGCAGGATCATGCCGGCGCAGGAGCCGTAGGCGGGCAGTCCGGCGCGCAGGAGGGCCCGCAGGGGCTCGAGCATGCCGAAGCCGGTCAGCAGGGTGCTCATGGTGGTGGACTCCCCGCCGGGCAGGACAATGCCGTCAAGCCTCTGCCCCGGGGCGTCCCCCAGGTCGCGGGCGCGGCGCACGGTCACGGGGCGGGCGCCCGCGGCCTGGAGGGCCAGGGCGTGCTCGCGCACGTCCCCCTGGAGGGCCAGGACGCCGATGGTGGGCCGGGAGCCCGCCGGGGCGGGTGCGGGGAAGAGGGCGCGCGGGTTGAGCGCGTCCATGGTCTGGGCGGGGACACGGTCCACGGGTTCCTCCCGGTGCTCACGGTTACTGGTCACGACGTCGCCCGGCCCCCACCCGACCGCGTCCCGCCCGCGGCCACCTGGGCCAGGAGCTCGGCGTCCGGTGGCTCGGTGAGGTCCAGGGGCCTGCCGTCCCAGCCGGCACGCAGGGAGCCGACGAGCCCGGGGACGGCGCTGGGGTAGATCTCCCAGCCGGTCCTGCGGGCGGCGTCGAGCTCGGCGGGCGTCCACCAGGATATGGAGTCCACGGCGTCGCGCTCCAGCTGGGTCCACCCCGCCTGCTCCAGGGCCAGGGGGCCACTCAGGCGCAGGAGGAAGAAGACCTCGTCCTGGCGGCAGGTCACGGTGGCGAAGCGGAAGACGGCGTCGCGCCGGGCCACGGGCCCCTCCAGGTCCGCGGGGTCGACGACGATCCCGGACTCCTCGGCCAGCTCGCGGGCGGCGGCCTGGCGGTCCGTCTCCCCCGGCTGGATGCCGCCCCCGGGGGTGAAGACCCAGGAGTGGGCGGGGTCGGCCACGTCGTGGCCGGTCATGAGGAGGGCCAGGCCGTCGGCAGTGAGCACCAGGACGCGGGCGGCCCGCCGGAAGGGCAGGCCGCCGGGGCCGAGCCCCCACTCACCGGGGTCCACGTGCCGGTCCCAGTCCTTAGGGACCAGGGTGGGGTGGCGTCCGTCGGGGGTGAGCCCGGCCCCCGCTGCCGGACCCGTCGTCCCCGCAGCGGGGGTCGTGAGGCCGCCGGCCCCGCACGACGGGGTACCGCCCCCCGGCCCGGTCAGGCCGCCGGCCCCGGTACCGGGGCTCACCAGCCGCGCTCGGCCAGGCGGTGGGGCTGGGGGATCTCCTCGACGTTAATGCCCACCATGGCCTCCCCCAGGCCGCGGGAGACCTCGGCGACGACGTCGGGGTCGTCGAACTGGGCGGTGGCGCGCACAATGGCCGCGGCGCGCCTGGCGGGGTCGCCGGACTTGAAGATGCCCGAGCCCACGAACACGCCCTCGGCGCCCATCTGCATCATCATGGCGGCGTCGGCCGGGGTGGCGATGCCGCCGGCGGTGAACAGGACCACGGGCAGGCTCCCGGTGCGGGCCACCTCGGCCACCAGCTCGTAGGGGGCGCCGAGCTCCTTGGCGGCCACGTACAGCTCGTCGGCGGGCAGGGAGGTCAGGCGGCGGATCTCGTCGCGGATGGTGCGCATGTGGGTCACCGCGTTGGAGACGTCGCCGGTGCCGGCCTCGCCCTTGGAGCGGATCATGGCCGCGCCCTCGGTAATGCGTCGCAGCGCCTCGCCCAGGTTCGTGGCCCCGCACACGAAGGGCACGGTGAAGGCGTGCTTGTCAATGTGGTGGGAGTAGTCGGCCGGGGTGAGCACCTCGGACTCGTCAATGTAGTCCACGCCCAGGGACTGGAGGACCTGGGCCTCCACGAAGTGGCCGATACGGGCCTTGGCCATGACCGGGATGGAGACGGCCTCGATAATGCCGGTAATGAGGTCGGGGTCGCTCATACGGGCCACGCCCCCCTGGGCGCGGATGTCGGCGGGGACGCGCTCCAGGGCCATGACGGCCACGGCCCCGGCGTCCTGGGCGACACGCGCCTGCTCGGGGGTGACGACGTCCATAATGACGCCGCCCTTGAGCATGTCGGCCATGCCGCGCTTGACGGTCAGGGTTCCGGTGGCAGGGGGCGTGCTGGTCATATCTGTGTCCTCGGGGTCGGGGCGGCGCGCGGGGGCGACGCCGTCAGGAGCAGCCTAGTCCGTCAGGTGCGTGCGTCCAAGAAGGCACGTCGCGACCGGGCGAGCTCCTCCAGGAGCCTGTGCTCGGCGTCGGCGTAGTCGCTCTCGGCGTGCCCGTTCATGGCGCGCTGGCGGAGCTGGGCCAGGTCCACGGCCGCCTTCTGGAACCTCTTCATGGCCTTGCCCGCCGCCGGCCCCCGGTTACGGGCCCACCGTCGGGCCTGACGGCGCCCCGTCCCGGTGGTGAGCATGGTGATCTCGGCACCGGTGAGCCAGGAGGCCCGGGAGTAGTCGGCCAGGCGCGAGGCCATGGCCCTGCGCTCCATCTGGCGCAGGAGCACGATGCCGCCGATCCACATGAGGAAGACGGGGATCTCGACCGCCAGCAGGACCGGGGTCGACAGGCTGGCGATGACACCGTTCCAGAAGGCGTGCCCGCACACCGCCAGGGCGTAGCCCACCAGCGTCATCCACACCCAGGAGAAGCGTGAGCGCATGGTCGAGGCCAGCCCGACGGCGAACCCCGTGCAGGAGGTGAAGGTCAGGTGGGTGAAGGGTGTCATGATCCCACGGGCCAGGAAGGTCTCGAGGAGCTGGCTCCCGCCTGCGGACGGGTGGGTCTGGTCCAGCTGGTAGGCGCGGAAGAAGTACACGATGTTCTCGGAGAAGGCGAAGGCGCCGGCGATGACGCAGGCGTAGACGATGCCGTCCACCGGGCCGTTGAAGGTGCGTCTCCAGATAAAGAAGATGACCAGCACGCCCAGGCCCTTGGCCCCCTCCTCGAAGAGGGGTGCGGCAATGACCGCGCCGGCGGTCTCCCCCACCTCCGGGTCCCCCAGGGCCTCGGCCACGGTCCCCGACAGCCAGTCGTTGAGCAGCACGGCAATGACCACGCTCGTCCCGGCGCCCCACATAAAGGCCGTGACGAGCATGGCGGGGGGCTCAGGCTCCCACCGGTCGATCCACAGGACGGTCAGGAGCACGATCACCAGGGGCACCAGGGCCAGGGCGGCGGGCAGCACCAGCTGGCTGGCGTCCTTGACCGAGCGCACCATGTAGACCACGAAGCCCAGCAGCGCCAGCCCGCTGACGACCATAAGCAGGACCCCGACGACCTCGTTGCGGCGGCGCGCGCGCTGGGCCTGCGGGCTGGCCCAGCCCGGCACGCTCCCGCCGTACTGGTCGGGTGCGGTGCTGGTGCCGGTGGTGTAGGAGAAGTTGTAGGTACCGGCGGAGTAGCCCCAGCCGTTGTCACGGCGTGTAAAGCGCGAGGAGGTGCCCGTTGGGGGCAGGTGGGGGTCCCGGGGGGTCAGCGGTGCTGCCCCAGGTGCTGTGGTCATGGGGATCTCCTGGTGGGTCGGGGGGCTTCTGGGTGACGGTACCGCGCAGACCGCCATTGTGTCTGCCCTGGGCAGCGTCTCCCCGGGCCCTATGGTCTGGGGCCCGGGGCGTACGGACCTGGGTTGGGATTGTAAGGGTCCAGGGTGTAGGGGTCCAGGATGTAGGAGTCCAGGGCGTAAGGAACTGGTCCGGGGGCGTACGGGCCCGGGCCGGGCAGGCTCCCGGGGGCGTACAGGCCCAGTGCGTAAGAAACCGGTCCGGGGGCGTAGGGGCCCGCTAAGGGGACGTACGGGACCGGGACCGGGGCGTACGGGACCGGGGCGTACGGACCTGGGCCCGGGATGTAGGGGACCGGGCCTCCCGGCGCTCCGCGAGGCACCACCCTCACAGGCGCCGCGCCGACCGGGCCAGGGGTCCTTGCGGGCACGCGGCCGGGCGGCACCGTCGTGGGCGGCACCGGGTTCGTGGGGGGAAGGAAGGGGACCAGGAGGCCGCGGGCGGCGGCGAGCTCACCCAGGGCGCCTTCAAGACAGGCGCTGACCTCCTGGCTGAGGACGCCGTCGGGCGGGGTCCGCCTGCGCAGGAGGGCCAGGGCCATGACGGCCCGGCAGAAGCGGCCGCTGACCTCCGCGGCGTCGGGCCGGAGGCAGTTCCTGCGCAACCAGGCCCTTCCCGCGCCACTGGTCGCCATGCCCACCTCCAACGGCGTGAGGCGCCCGGCTTTGACGTCACCGGCCAGTGAGGCCCGGATCCGGGAGGGCTCCGTGAGCGAGACCACCAGGACGGTCGCCCCCCAGGCCAGGGCGAGCAGCACCAGGACCCCGAGGTAGACGCCCGGGTGGTCCTCGGAGAGCTGGTGCGTCATCCAGGACTCCAGGACCACCATGGCCAGGACCCCGCCTCCGAGCACCGCCACCTGTATCGCCTTAGAGCGCGTGCGGGCGGCCCGGCCCAGGGCCAGGGCCGGGCAGAAGGTGGAGACCACGGCCTGCACGGTCACCAGGACGGCAGCGACCCCGGGCATCTCCCTCGCCAGCAGGGAGACGCTGACGACCAGGGCCTGCCCGCAGGCCATGAAGCCCGTGTAGGTGACCGCGTCCAGGACGCCGCCGACGTCCTCGCGCCACAGGAGCAGGAGCAGGGCCAGCCCCGCCCCGGTGAGCAGGGCGTGGACCAGCGGGGTGCCCACCAGGCCGGGGGACACGGCGACCTGGGGCAGCAGGAAGGACAGGCGCACCTGCCCTACCACGTCCTCCAGGCCGTACTCCGCCAGCAGCTCGGTGGTACCCCACAGGAAGGCCACGAGCACGAGGATCCGGTACCTGGCGGTCCTGGCGGCCCACAGCAGGTAGCCGACGGTCACCGCCACCGGGACGAGCGCCCCGCCCAGGGCCCGGAGCACGTGCCCCAGGAGGGCGCCCCTGGTAGTGAGCAGGACCACGGAGCCGACCAGGGCTACCAGACCCAGGACGACCAGGACGGGGGCCGTGGACCGCCGGGCCCGGAACCTGGTGAGGCCCTCCGGCAGGACCGCCGCGTCCAGCTGCGGGGAGGACCAGTCCGGCTCGCCGTCGGGGTAGAGGGCATTGACGGTCAGGGCGTCGGTACCCGCCCCCGCACCGGCCCCGGGCGCCGGCGGGTCCGGCTCCCAGGGCGGGCGGGGGCCTGGGGGGAGGGCGGCCATGCTCAGGCTCCTGCGGCACCGGCGGGCCCGGTGTCGTCGTCCACGTCAAAGGTCTGGGGCATGGGGGCGCGCCCGGCCAGGTGCAGGAGACGGACCACCAGGTCGGCACGCAGGCGCTGGGCCTGGGCCACGCGGGTGTCATGGAAGCGGCGGGCCAGGACCACCCGGTAGGCGGCCCTGTCCAGGCGGGCCAGGACCTCGGCGGAGCGGGGGTCGTCGGCCAGGAGCGCCCGGGTGCGCGCGTGCAGGACGGTCCGGATAACCCGGGACAGGTCGGACTCCACGCGGGCGCGCGGACGGTCCTCACCGTCCCCGGCCGCCGGGTCCGCCCCGGTGGGGGGCGTGGACGACGTCGGGCTCGGGGGCGCCCCGGCCCCCGGCGGGCGGTGCTCCAGGCCGTCGTCGACCAGGGGGCTCTCGCAGTCCAGGGACTCCCGGGCCGCCTGGGCCAGGAGGAGGCCGGAGGCGGGGTCGAGCAGCCCGGAGGTGGCCAGCTCCAGGGCCGCCTGGGCACGGTGGACGAGCTGGGCCTCCAGCGTGGCGCGCGCCCCCAGGACCTGGCGGTGGAGGCGGTCCACCCTGACCGCGCGGGCGTAGAGCAGCCAGCCGATGACCACCAGCAGCGTCACCAGGACGGTCCATCCCAGCAGGGTCTGGGGGTGGGGCACGCTCATCTCAGTCCTCCAGGGCGTCGCGCAGGCGGCTCATGACGGTACGCTGCCCGGGTGCCAGGCGTACCCGGGTGTGGGCGGTGGACAGCGCCATGTCGTAGACGTCCAGGACGGCGTCGGTCACGGTGGACCAGTCGTAGCGCCTCACCTCGGCGTCGGCGGCCCGGCGCCGGGCGTCGGCCGCGTCGACGTCGGTCAGGGTGTCGACGATGACGCGGGCCAGGTCCTGGCTGTCCCCGTTGCGGAAGAGGGCGCCGTAGCGTCCGGCGCCCAGCACGTCGGAGAAGGCCGTCAGGTCCGAGGCGATGACGTGGGTACCGGCCGCCATGGCCTCCACCAGGACGATCCCGAAGGACTCCCCCCCGGTCTGGGGGGCTACGTAGCAGGTGGCGGAGGCGAGCAGGGCGGCCTTGTCCTCGTCACTGACCCCGCCCAGGAAGGTCACCTGCTCCCCGAAGCGCGCCAGGGCGGCACGCTGCTCCCCGGCGTCCCCGCGCCCGGCCACCAGGAAGCGTGTCCCGGGGAGGGCCTCCAGGACGGCGGGGACGGCGTCGGCCAGGACCGTCAGGCCCTTGCGGGGCTCGTCCAGGCGCCCCAGGAAGGCCACGGTGGGGGCCTGGGGGGTCCCGGCGAAGCGCGGGTCGTGGTGGGAGGCCGTGGCGAAGGGCTCGACGTAGATCCCGTTGGGGATGACCACCGCGTCACCGCCGTGGTACTGGATGAGGGTGCGTCGGGCCTCCTCCGAGACCGCGATCATGGCGGAGATCCTCTCCATGAGGGGGGCGGTCATGGGTGAGAGGAGCTCGCGGGCCAGGGAGCGGTCCATGGCGGCGTGGAAGGTGGCTACCACCGGCCCGTCGGCGGCCTGGAGGGCGAGCATGCCTACCGAGGGGGTAATGGGCTCGTGAATATGAAGGAGGTCTAAATCACATTCCTCCAGCCACTTGCGGGCGCGGCGGGCCACGGCGGTACCGAAGTTGAGGCGCGCCACCGACCCGTTGTAGGGGATGGCCACGGTGTCCCCGGCGCTGGTGACCCACGGCGGCAGGTCCTCGGTCCGGGTGGCGGGGGCCAGGACACGTACGTCGTGCCCTCGACGACGCAGCTCACCGGCCAGGTCCATGACGTGTACCTGGACACCTCCGTGGGCGTCCAGAGAGTACGGGCAGACGATACCGACCCTCATGCGCTCCCCTCCTGCAGGTGACGGGACGCCGCAGGATCCGCGGTGGCGGCCCCGCCCTGGCGCGCGTGGGAACGCGCCAGCCGCTCCTGGTCCAGGTCGGCGTCGAAGACCGGCTGGAGCATGTGCCAGTCGGTGGCGTGGGCGGCCAGGTCCGGGGCCAGGGCGCTGACCCACCGCCGGGTCCAGGCCTCCACCTGCGCCCGGCCGTCCAGGCCCTCAGGCGCCGGGACGTGACAGGCACGTACGTACAGCCCCCAGCGGGACCCGGCCCGGCGGCGGCGCTCACCGGTCAGCGGCTCGTAGCCGATGGTGACCGCGTACAGCGGCAGGCCCAGCCGCTGGGCGATGGCAGCTGGCCCGGCGGCCACCCGGGCGCGGTGCCCGGCCAGGTCGGCCAGGACGCCCGAGGCGGACAGGTCCCGGTCGGCCAGCAGGGCGACGGCGTAGTGGCCCCGGCTGGCGGTACCCACCAGGTGCTCAAAGACCTTCTCCCCGGGGGCCTGGCCGATAATCCGCATGCCCTGGCCCTGGCGGAAGCGGACGAACTGGTCGAACAGGTCCGCCGGCTCCAGCCTCTCGGCCACGGTGAGCACCTGGGCCAGCTCCTGACAGGCCCAGGTCCCCACCAGGTCCCAGTTGCCCATGTGGGGTAGGGCCAGGACCACCGAGCCGTCCCGGGCGTCCTGGCGCAGGCTCTCGGGGACGTCAGCGCGTACCCGGGCCATGACCTGCTCCAGGCTCATGGAGGGCAGGGCGAAGGCCTCGTAGAAGTAGCGCGTGTAGGAGCGCATGGCGGCCCGGGAGGCGCGGTGGAGGGCGCGAGCGGTGGTGTCGGCGGGCAGGAGGCGGGCGAGGTTCCTCTCCAGCTGGCCCACGCCCGTGCGGGTGGGGCGCAGTCGGTGGACCGTCCAGGCCACGTCGGCCCCGGCGTGGGCCAGGCCGTAGCCCAGCCAGGTGGGCAAGTAGCGGGTGCAGCGCCAGGCGGTCCGGTAGAGCGCCGCGGTGAGGCGGCCGCTCATGCCCGGCCCCCGGAGGTCCCGGCGCCCAGCGCGGGCTCCTGCCGGACAGCGGCCCCGGGACCGATCTGCCCACGGACGGTGAGCACCCGCTGGACGACGGTAACCAGACAGGCCACGGCCACGTACCCCAGGGCACCGCTCAGGACCCACTGGGGGGCGCCCAGGCCCACGATAAAGGCCGCTACCAGGGACACCACGAGACGGTCGGTGCGCTCGGCGAGGCCCACGGCGGCGGCGGCGCCCACGGACTCAGCCCGGGCCCGGGCGTAGGGGACGACGGCACCCAGGACCACGCTGGCGGTGGCCAGGACCACGGTCACGGTGCGCAGGGTGCCGGGCTCCATGCGCAGGGCGGCCCAGACGGCCAGGGAGCCCATGACGGCGCCGTCGGCCAGCCGGTCCAGGGTGGAGTCGAGGAAGGCGCCGAAGACCGAGCTCTGTCCGGTGGCCCGGGCCAGGATCCCGTCAAAGGAGTCGGCGACGAGCAGGATCCCCAGGAGCGGCGGCCCCACGAGGAAGTGCCCCTGCGGCAGGGTGACCACGGCGGCGGTGACGGACAGGACGGTGCCGGTCACGGTGAGCGTGTTGGGGGTGATGCCGGCCCGCGCCATGGCGAGGGCCGGGCGGGTGAAGAGGGCCCTGGTCAGGCCCCGGCCGTGCTGTCCGAGCATAGGTTCCTCTGGTCGCTGTGGGAGGTGGGGCGGTAGCGGCGCCCCCGGGCGGTGCCGAGGCGGTCAGCCGGGGGCACCGGCAGGGGCGTCGCCCGGGGCGCCCTCGGCAGGGCCACCAGCCGGGGCGCCCCCTGCCGGGGAGTCCCCGGCGGGGCCCCCAACTGGGGCGTCCCCCACTGGAGCGTCCCCGCCCGGGGCCTCGTCCCAGGCGGCCGCCAGGACCTCGCGCTGGTCCCCCAGGAGCTGGGGGACGGGCTTGGTGCGGGCAATGAGGGGCATGAAGTTGGCGTCCCCCCTCCAGCGGGGCACCACGTGCTGGTGGAGGTGGGCGGCGATCCCCGCCCCGGCCACCTCGCCCTGGTTCACGCCCAGATTGAAGCCCTGCGGGTGGCTCACCGCCCGCAGGACCTCCATGGCCCGGGCCGTGAGCTCGCCGATCTCGACCCGCTCGGCGGCCGACGCCTGGGTCCAGTCCGAGACGTGCCGGTAGGGGCACACCAGTAGGTGGCCGGTGTTGTAGGGGTAGAGGTTCATGAGCACGTAGGCGCTCCGGCCCCGGTGGACGATGAGGGAGTCCTGGTCCGTCCGCCCGGGTGCCCGGCAGAAGGGGCACTGGTGGTGGCTGGAGTCCTTGGGCTTGTCCTGGCCGCCGATGTAGACCATGCGGTGGGGGGTCCACAGGCGCTGGAAGGCGTCGGGGGCGCCGGGGTGGTCCCAGGCCGCCTCCACGCGCACCCCGGCGGAGGACCCGTCCGGTACGACGCCGTCGGTAGTCTCAGCCACGGTTCAGCCTCTCCCCGGCCGGGTCGTTGACCCGGTTCGCGATCACCTGGCGGATGTGCTCCACGGCCTGGGCCACGGGCACGCCGTTGGTCTGCTCCCCGTCACGGAAGCGGAAGGAGACGGCACCGGCCTGCTCGTCCTCTCCCCCGGCAATGAGGGTGAAGGGGATCCTGTCCTTGGAGGCGTTGCGGATCTTCTTGCCGAAGCGGTCGTCGGAGTGGTCCACCTCGACCCGCACGCCCACGGCGCGCAGGCGGGCGGCGACGTCGTCAACGTAGTCGTCGAAGACCTCGGCCACGGGCACGAGCCGCACCTGGACGGGTGCCAGCCAGGCCGGGAAGGCTCCCGCGTAGTGCTCGGTGAGCACGCCGATAAAGCGCTCCACGCTGCCCAGCTTGGCGGAGTGGATCATGACGGGGCGCTGGTGGGTGCCGTCGGGGGCGGTGTACTCCAGGTCGAAGCGCTCGGGCTGGTTGAAGTCGTACTGGATGGTGGACATCTGCCAGGTGCGGCCGATGGCGTCCTTGACCTGGACGGAGACCTTGGGCCCGTAGAAGGCGGCGCCACCGGGGTCGGGGACCACCGCCAGCCCGGAGGCGTCGCAGGCCTCCTGGAGGGCGGCGGTGGCCGCGGCCCAGTCGGCGTCGGAGCCAATGAACTTGTCCTTCCTGGCCCCGTTGTCGCGGGTGGACAGCTCCAGGTAGAAGTCGGTCAGCCCGAAGTCGGACAGGATGGACAGGAAGAACTGGATCTGGGCCTTGATCTCCTCACCGGCCTGCTCGGGGGTGCAGTAGGTGTGGGAGTCGTCCTGGGTGAAGCCGCGCATACGGGTCAGGCCGTGGACCACGCCGGACTTCTCGTAGCGGTAGTCGCGGCCCATCTCGAAGAAGCGCAGCGGCAGCTCACGGTAGGACCGGCCCCGGGAGCGGAAGATGAGGTTGTGCATGGGGCAGTTCATGGCCTTGAGGTAGTACTCCTGCCCGGCCTTGGTGATACTGCCCGCCGCGTCGCGCTCCTCGTCGGCGAGCATGGGCGGAAACATGGTGTCGGCGTAGTAGGGCAGGTGGCCCGAGGTGTGGAACAGGCCGCCCTTGGAGATCTCGGGGGTGTGGACGAAGTCGAAGCCGTACTCCATGTGGCGCGCCACCACGTGGCTCTCGACCTGGTGGCGCAGCATGGCCCCCTTGGGGTGGAAGACCACCAGGCCGGGGCCGATCTCCTCGGGGAAGGAGTACAGGTCGAGCTCGGCCCCCAGCCTGCGGTGGTCGCGGCGCTCGGCCTCCTTGATCCGGTCCTGGTAGGCCCGCAGATCCTCCTTGGAGGCCCAGGCGGTGCCGTAGATGCGCTGGAGGGAGTCCCCGGACTGGTCGCCCTTCCAGTAGGCCGAGGAGGACTTGGTCAGGGCGAACCCTTGGCCGATGAGGCGGGTGGAGGGCAGGTGGGGGCCGCGGCACAGGTCCTTCCAGGCCACGGTCCCGTCCCGGCGTACATTGTCGTACATGGTCAGGGTGGTGCCGCCGACCTCCACCGAGGCGGACTCGGCGCCCGCGCCCTTGGTGGTGATGAGCTCGAGCTTGTAGGGCTGGTCGGCCAGCTCAGCGCGTCCCTCGTCCTCGGTGATCTCACGGCGCACGAAGCGCTGGCCCTCCTTGACGATCCGCTTCATGCGCCTCTCGATCTCGCGCAGCAGCTCGGGGGTGACGGCGTCGATACCCCCGAAGTCGTAGTAGAAGCCGTCGGTGATAAAGGGGCCGATACCCAGGTTGACGTCGGGGAAGAGCTCCTGGACGGCCTGGGCCATGACGTGGGTGGCGCTGTGGCGCAGGATGTCCAGGCCGTCCTGGCTGTCCAGGGTAATGGGCTCCACCACGGCGCCGTCGGGGAGGGGGCGCTCCAGGTCCCGGGGCTCGCCGTCCACGCGCACAGCCACTACCGACACGTCGCCCCGGTAGAGGGACGCTCCCGTGGTCCCGGCCTCGATGACCCGGGGGGCGCCGTCGAGGGTAATGCTGAGCTGTTCGGTCACGGGGACTCCTTGGGTTGACGTCGAGGCGCTGTACGGGTGCGCCCTCGACGGCGAGTCTACTGCCTGCTCCTGGCACCGCCCACGTCAGCGCCCCACCCGCCCCTCCCCCCTCGCGAGAACGGTACTTATTCGCCGTGAGAACGGTACTTATTGCTCGCGAGAACGGTACTTGTTCGTCGCGAGAACGGCTGGCCGGGCGACCTCGACCGCCCCCGGGCCCGCGAGCGCCTCGGCGGGTGGGTCACGGGTGGGTCCGGGGTACGCACGGTGGCCGCCCCCGGTAGCACCACCGGGGCCGCGCTCGGTAGCACCACCGGGATGGGTACCGGGGCCCAGGGGAGGGGTACGCGCGGTGGCCCGGCCCGCGGGCGCCTAGAGGTAGGGGCGGAGCACCTCGGCCAGGGCGAGGCCGTGGGCGGGCGAGGCGTTGAGGGCCGGGACGTAGCGGAAGTCCCCGCCCCCGTGCTCGTGGTAGTGGCGTGCGGCCTCCCGGCCGATCTCGTCCACGGTCTCCAGGCAGTCCACGGCGAATCCGGGGCAGACCACGTCCACGCGCCCCAGGTCGCGGGAGGCGAGGTCGGCCAGGACGTCCACGGTGTAGGGGGGCAGCCACTGGGCGGGGCCGAAGCGTGACTGGAAGGACAGGGTCCACTCCTCCCCCAGGTCCAGCGCGTCGGCCAGGAGGGTGGCGGTGTGCTCGCAGCGACTCCGGTAGGTGTCGCCGTTGTCGGCGTAGGACTGGGGGATGCCGTGGAAGGACAGGACCGTGTGGTCGGGGCGCCCGTGCCCGGCCCAGGAGGCGCGCACGTGCTCGGTCAGGGCCCTCAGGTAGGCGGGGTGGTCGTGGTAGTCGGACACGAAGGTGACGGTGGGCGGGTTGCGCCGGGAGGCGGTGACGGCGCCCACGGCGTCGGCCACGGAGGCGGTCGTGGCCCCGCAGGACTGGGGGAAGAGGGGCAGGACGACCAGGTGCTCGCAGCCGGCCTGCTCCAGGGCGTCCATGGCCTGGGCGATGCTGCCCGAGCCGTAGCGCATGCCCGCCCGGACCACGACGTCGTCGTCCTGGGTGCGCAGGTGGCGTTCGAGCTCGGCGGCCAGGGTCTCGGTGTGGTAGCGCAGGGGCGAGCCCTCGGCGGTCCAGGTGCGTTGGTAGAGGGCGGCGGAGCGGGCGGGGCGCACCCGCAGGATGACGCCGTGCAGGACCGGCCACCAGATCCAGCGGGAGGTCTCGATAATGCGCGGGTCGGAGAGGAACTCCGCCAGGTAGCGGCGCACTGCCGCCGGGGTGGGGGCGTCTGGGGTGCCCGTGTTCGCCAGCAGGATCCCGGTGCGGGTCATCACGTGCCTCCGTGCCTCGTACGTCTGGACCGGGGTGAGTCTAGGCACGACGGCGCCCTGCACCTTACGACGCGGTGTCACCTTCCTGGCGGGGCGTCTGGGAGCGGGTCCCGGCCCTGGTGGCGGCCGGGTCGGGCGCGGGCGGGCGGGCCCGGGCCGGGCACCTGGCAGGCGTGCGGGGAGGGGGTGGTGGCGCCGTGCGGGGGGCGTAATATCTCAGGGGCGCCTGCCGTAAATGCCGGACGGGCCGGGGCGGCGCGCAGGAGGGGCATATAGGCGCCCTAAGGGGTGCCTTCTGCCAGACTGTCCGCATGGAAGCGCGCTCCGTCACTCTGCACATAGATCTCCGGGACGCCAGACCCAGCGTCACCCGGGACGTCCTGCTGCCCTGGGATGCGCCGCTGCCCCTGGTCAGCTCCGTCATCCAGCAGGTCATGGGCTGGGAGGACTACCACCTGCACGGTTTCACCCGTGGTGGCGAGTTCTGGGGCGCGGCACCACGGTGGACCGCCGACCCCCGGGACGGTGACGAGGCCAGTGAGCAGGACGTCTCGCTCCGCACGCTCCTGCCCACCCAGGACGCCGTGGCCACCTACGTGTACGACTACGGTGACAGCTGGGAGCTGCGCCTGACCATTACCGAGACGCACGAGGAGGACTGCGCGGACCTGCGGATCCTGGCGGCCACGGGCGGCCACGTCCTGGAGGAGTGCGGTGGCATCCCGGGCTACGCGGCACTCGTGGAGGCCGCGCAGGCGACTGCCGACCAGCGTCCGCTGACCGAGGACCAGGCCCAGCTCCTGGAGTGGGCCCTGGAGGTCAGCGGCCTGGAGGGGGCCATGGCCCTGCACGAGTGGCTCACCAGGTTCGACACCGCCGGGGCCCGGGCGCGTCTGGCGGCCCTGCCCGCCCCCGACCCGCCGGAGGCGGACGGCTCCCCGGAGGGCTCCCCGGTGAGCGACCACCCGGACGACCCCGCCCCAGCGAGGGCAGACGGCTCCCCGGTGGACGACCACCCGGGCGACCCCGTCCCAGCGGGGGCCGAGGAGGGCTCCCCAGACGGCTCCCTGGTCGGCGACCCCCCGGACGACCACCCGTTGGTCGTTAGACTCCCCCCGGGGGTCGTGCGCGACAGCCTGCGCAGGGCGTTCCTGACGGCCGTGCGTCGCCAGCCCACTCCCCTGGCCCAGATGGTGCTGGACGCACGCCTGGAGGACACGGAGGCCCTCACGCCGGAGGACTGCGCCGAGCTCACCGGGGGCCTGCGCCGCTACCTGGAGCACGTGGGCGACGGGCTGTCCCTGACGGCGTCGGGCTACCTCAGGCCCGCCGACGCCCTCGCGCTGGCGGCGGCCCTGGGCCTGGACGACGACTACCTGGGCAGGCTCAGGCGTGAAGCCGACACCCGTGCCCTGCTGGTGATCTGCCACGCCCTGACCCGGATGCGGATCCTGCGCAGGACCAAGGAGCGGCTGACGGTGACCGAGGCGGCGCGCACCGCCCTGTCCGACCCGCAGGCGCTGCTCGACCTGGTCGTCTCCCGGCTGCCGGTGGAGAGACAGGACATGGACCGGCTGATCGCGCTCACGACCGTACTGGACCTGGCCGGCCAGCCGGTGCAGGAGCGGGGCGTCCAGGAGCCCGATCCTGCCGACTACCACGAGCAGCACCGACGTCGTAACGCGCGTCTGGCAGCGGCGGTGGTGTCACTGGGGATCACCACCACGGCCAGGCCGCTGACGGGCTGGGACGTCATGCGGGTCGCCGAGGAGACGCAGATGGTGCTGTGGGTCTGCCGCGTGTTCCCCGGCGACCTGTTCCGTACCGCCTGGGCGCCCACCCCGCTGGGGCGCGTGCTGCTCCTGCGGGTCCTGAGCGCGCCCGACGGCCCCTGACGCCGCTGCGCCCTGGCGCGGCCCTAACCGACCCGCGTAGCCCTTGACAGGCCTGCGTGGCCCTACCGTTGACAGATCCTGACAGGAGGTCGTCGTGACTGCCGTTGAGTCAGAGTTCCAGGCCCTGGGGTTCAGCCCCGAACCCGGCCGGGCGCTCCTGGAGCACCTGTGCGACTCCGCCGTCTTCTGGGACGTGGACGGTACGGGGTTCGACGACGCCGGGCTCTTTACCGACCCCTCCGGGGCGGCGGTCGCCATAGGGTACGGGAAGGAGGGCACGTACATGAACGCGACCGTGGCGTACGTGCCCCGGCGCCGCGTGCCCGCCCGGGTGTGGAGGCTGACGGACACGCTCGCCCAGGTGGACGTCATCGACCCCGGGCAGGCCGGGGAGGACCAGGTCGTGGCACGTTTCCTGGCCTATCTCGACGACGCCCCGTGGTTCCCCCGCTACAGGCTCTCCGCCGTGGGGCGTCCCAGACAGGCCCGGGTGAGCGTGGGCGCCCTGGGGGTGGACTACGAGGTCCACGGCCCCGAGCGGTCCTACCTGCGGGCCAGGCGGGCGGCCAGCGGCGGACGCCCGGTCCTGGCCGCCCGCGGCCTCATCTCGCCGTGGCTCTTCAGCCTCGCCTCGGGCCAGGCGGACGCCGACCAGGCGAACTCGGCCGCCATGGTGTCCGCCGTCTGCCGCAGGGTGGGCAGGCGCCGGAACACGCTGACGGGCCAGGAGTTCTGGCTTATTGACGCCGACTGCGTCGTCCCCATGACGGTGGCCCTGCCCGTTGACGACGCCGCCCCGGCGCCCCGGCGCGGCAGCGTGCTCAGCGGCCGGTTCGTCCTGGTCGCCTCAGGCCACAGCCAGGAGCGGTAGGGGACAGCCGGGCCGACTGGTGGAGTTGCACATTCTTTTATAAACCGCGATCATAAAATGGCAAGATCTCGCGGATCCACCTGGCGGCCCGGGGCCCGGAGAGCAGGATGAATGTGCAACGGCGTCCGCGTTGCACATTCATCTTGTTCCTCTCCGCCTCCCAGGGCGGGAAATCGTTGGAATGACGCCACCAGCCCGACCAGGACCCCAGGATGAATGTGCAACCACCATCCCGGCCCCTGTAACCGGGCCTTGTCCTGCTCGCGTTATACCTAGAACGACGCCCTCGTCCTGACCCCGCCCCGCACCAGGCCCGCTCGACGCCGTCGCCCGGCAGCACCGCCACGGGCGCCCAGCGTCTACAGCCCGTCGGTCAGGGCCCGGGTGACGGCGTCGGCCATGAGGCGGCCGCGCAGGGTCAGGACCGCCCGGCCCCGCCCGGCCGCGCAGGCGTCGAGCAGGCCGTCAGCCACCAGCTGGCCCACCACCGGTGCCAGGTGCCCGGCCCCAGCGCCCTGACCCCCAGCGTCCGTCGCCCCGTCCGCCCCCGGGCCACCAGGCCTACCCGGGCCACTGCCCTCCCCAGGACCCGACCCGCCCTCCTCTCGCACGGCGGGCCCCGAGTGCCCGGCCCCGCCCGCCCCGGCGGCGTCAGCCTCCCCGGGGACGGCGCCCGGCAGGCCGTCCAGGGCTATGCCCTCACGCAGCCGGATGCCGAGCATGACCCGCTCCAGCTCGCGCGCGGCGGCGTCGACGACCTCGTGCCCGGCCACCGGCAGGCGCCCGTCGGCGACCTGGCGCGCCCAGGCCAGCGGGTGCTTGGTGTTCCAGGCGCGCACGTCCCCCAGGTGGGAGTGGGCCCCCGGCCCCGCGCCCCACCAGTCGGCGTCCTGCCAGTAGGCGCGGTTGTGGCGGCACTCCAGCAGCGCCCCGGGGCGCCCTGAGCGCCCGGTGGCGTCCCGGCGCGCCCAGTTGGAGATCTCGTACCACTCGTAGCCGGCCTGGGCCAGGACGGCGTCGGCCACCTCGTACTTGGTGGCCTCGTCGTCGTCCTGGGGCATGGGCAGCTCACCGCGGCGTACCTGCCCCCACATCCGGGTGCCCTCCTCAATGACCAGGGCGTAGGCGCTGAGGTGGTCCGGGCCCGTGCCCACCGCCGCCTCCAGGCTGCGGCGCCAGTCGTCCAGGGACTCCCCCGGCGTGCCGTAGATGAGGTCCAGGGAGGTCAGCAGCCCGGCCCGGCGCGCCCACCCCACCACCTGAGGTACCCGCTCGGGCCGGTGGGTGCGCTCCAGGGTGGCCAGCACGTGCGGCACCGCCGACTGCATGCCGAACGACACCCGGGTGAGGCCCCCCTGGGCCAGCGCGGCCAGGTAGGCCTCGTCCACGGTCTCGGGGTTGGCCTCCGTGGTGACCTCCGCGCCGTCGGCCAGCCCGAACACCTCCCTCACGACGCCGACCATGCGCACCAGGTCCCCAGGTACCAGCATGGTCGGGGTCCCCCCGCCCACGAACACGGTCTGGGCCGGTCGCGCAGGCAGCCCGGCCCGGTCCATGGCGGCCCGGACCAGGTGCAGCTCACGCTCCAGGGTGTCCACGTAGTCACCCACCGACGCCCCCGGGCCCATGGCGAGGTTGGTGTAGGTGTTGAAGTCGCAGTAGCCGCAGCGCACCCGGCAGTAGGGCACGTGCAGGTAGACGGAGAAGGGCCGGGGCGTGGCCCGGCTCCCGGTACCCGCCCCTGGGTCCCCGGCCCCCGGCGCAGGTACCACCCCCGCCCCCGAGGTCCCTCGGGCCCCGGGGGCAGGGGCCCCTACCTGCGGGGGCAGGTCCCCCATGCCGGGCAGGGGGTCGCCCTCAGGCTGCCTCGGGCTCACCGCGCGCCCCCGGGGCGCCGGGGCGAGCAGGAGCGTCCCTCAAGGGTCACGCAGCCACGCCAGTACGAGCGCCCCCCGAGAACCACGCAGCCACGCCAGCATGAGAGCCGGGAGGGGTCCGGGGAGCTCCTCATGGTGACCACCGCCTTCCTTCCGACCCGGAATGCTACCCGGGCCAGCAGCAGACCGGCGTACTCCTCCCCACTCGGCCCGGACCGGCTCACCGCACCAGCCGCACTGCCAGCCCCCTCTCCTGACCCGGACCACCTGGGCCAGCTGGCAGGAGGGAGCCGGGGCCGCTGGCGACGTCGGACTCGCCACCTGGTGCTGGCGGGCGATGCCCGTCGGGCACGGTTAGCATGACCGGGTGAAGCACTTCCTTGACCCGATGCCGGGGTGGATACCTGTCGGCGGCCTGGACCACATGGCGTACGTCGGCTGCCTGGGGGCGGCCGCAGCCCTCCTCATTGGCCGACGCCGGTGGGTACGCAGGCACGCACGACGGGTACGTGCAGGGGTCCTCATTGCCTCCCTGGCCCAGCAGGCCACCTTGTACGGCATGTACGCGCTCACCGGGTGGGACTGGGGGGAGTCGCTGCCGCTGCACATCTCGCGGGTCTCGGCGGTGCTGTGCGTGGCCTACCTGGCCACCGGCTCCAAGCGGGTCATGGACGTGCTGTTCTACTTCAGCCTGTGGGCCTGGTTCAGCTTCTCCTACCCGCAGGAGGTGTGGCCGTTCTGGAACCTGTTCGGCTGGACCTTCCTGGTCAACCACGTCGTGACCCTGCTCATGCCGGCGCTGGCGTGGGTGACCAGCGACTGGCGCCCGAGCCGGGAGGCGCTGTGGCGCGCCTTCGGGTGGATGGTCGCCTACTCCCTGGTGGCGGTGGTGGCCAACGTGCTGACGGACGGGAACTACTTCTACCAGAAGAGCATGCCGGTGCTGCCGTCCCTGGGACAGCCCCTGTACTACGTGGGCACGCTCACGGTGGGGCTGGGCCTGTTCTGGCTGGGCTACGGCGTCTCACGCCTAGTGCCCGACGAGGAGCGCGGCCTCCTGGGGCGGGGCGACGACGCCCTCTCCCCCACGACCGCCTAGACTCCCCCGCTCACCCACTCCCCCCACCCCCTCACTCGCCGGGGACGTACTTTAGTCATTGGCGACGTACCCTTAACGTACGTCCCCGACGACGAAGGTACGTCCGTGATGGTTAAGGTACGTCGCCGACAGCCGTCCCCAACGACTAACGTACGTCCCCGACGGCTAGCCCGGGGACACCCACGCCTGGGAGGTACGTACCACGCACAGGTCGCGCACGGTACGCCCCTCCTTCAGGCCCCGGGCCTCGAAACGGGTCATGACCCGCCCGGTAAAGCGCTCCGACCAGCCGCCGCGCACTCCCGACGGCGAGCCCGGGTCCAGGCCGTTGCCCGGGTCCCCGTCCACCGCCGTGTCCGCCCCCAGGTCGGGGCGCGCCCCGGCGTCGTCGTGGCGGAAGCAGGGGCTGACGGCGCCCGCCCCTGGCCGGGTCGGGGGCAGGCCCTGACCAGATCCCCGCCCCGCCCCGTGTGGTGAGGAGACCGCCTCGACCACGTCACGCATCTGCCAGGCGTAGTCGGCCCAGTCAGTGGCCAGTCTCCACACGCCCCCGGGACGCAGCACGCGCGCCACCGAGTCGGCAAAGGACTCGGTGACCAGGCGGCGCTTGCGGTGCCGGGCCTTGCGCCAGGGGTCGGGGAAGAACACCCACACCTCGCTGGCACTGCCCACCGGCAGGGCCGTGGCCAGCAGCTGGGCGGCGTCGGCAGGCACCACGCGCACATTGTCCAGGCCGGCCCTGGCGGCGTCACGCACGATCCGGGCGATCGCCGTCTCCCACACCTCCACGGCCAGGTGGTCGGTCCCCGGGTGGGCGAGGGCGTGGGCCAGCAGGGCCTCACCGCCGCCCGAGCCGACCTCGACCACGAGCGGCCGGGCCCGCCCGGGGTGCCCGAAGGCGGCAGCCGGGTCCAGGCGGAAGGAGGCGTCGACGGTGCGGATCGCGTCGGCGCGGGGCACGTCAATGACGTACCTGCCCCCGAAACGGGCCAGCGCCTCCTGCTGGGCGTCAGTCAGGCGCCCGCCGGCCCGGGAGAAGGAGCGCACACGCGAGCGGATGGCGTGGGAACGGGGCGGGTGCTGCTGCATCGTGCTCCTCCCGGCCAGTCGGCTGCCCGACGCGGGCCGTCACCTGTCCTTTCCCGTGGGGGTGTCCGCCCCCAGGGCCGCGATAAACGCCTCCTGGGGGACCTCCACGCGACCAATGGCCTTCATGCGCTTCTTGCCCTCCTTCTGCTTCTCCAGCAACTTGCGCTTACGGGTGATGTCACCACCGTAGCACTTGGCCAGCATGTCCTTGCGCAGGGCCCGGATGGTCTCCCGGGCAATGACCCGGGTACCGATGGCGGCCTGGACGGGCACCTCGAACTGCTGACGCGGGATGAGGTCCTTCAGGCGCCTGGTCATCTTCACCCCGTAGGAGTAGGCGGCGTCTTTGTGGACGATGGCGCTGAAGGCGTCCACCTTGTCGCCGTTGAGGAGGATATCGACCTTGACCAGACTGGCCTCCTGGGACCCGTCCATCTCGTAGTCCAGGGAGGCGTAGCCGCGGGTGCGCGACTTCAGGGCGTCAAAGAAGTCGAAGACGATCTCCGCCAGGGGCAGCGTGTAGTGCATCTCCACGCGCGTCTCGCTCAGGTAGTCCATGCCCCCCATGGTCCCGCGGCGCGACTGGCACAGTTCCATGACGGTGCCCACGAACTCGCTGGGGGTCAGGATGGTGGCCCGCACCACCGGCTCGGAGACGCTGAGCACCTTCCCGGCGGGGAACTCGCTGGGGTTGGTCACTGTGTGAGAGCTGCGGTCCTCCATGGTGACCTCGTAGACCACCGACGGCGCGGTGGAGATAATGTCCAGGCTGAACTCGCGCTCCAGGCGCTCGCGGATGATCTCCAGGTGCAGCAGCCCCAGGTAGCCGCAGCGGAAGCCGAAGCCGAGCGCCACGGAGGTCTCCGGCTCGTAGGTCAGGGCGGCGTCGTTGAGCTTGAGCTTGTCCAGGGCGTCACGCAGGGCCGGGAAGTCGGAGCCGTCCACGGGGAAGAGCCCGGAGAAGACCATGGGCTTGGGGTCCTGGTAGCCGCCCAGGGGCGTGGTGGCGGGGGAGGCCGCGGAGGTGACGGTGTCACCCACCTTGGACTGGCGCACGTCCTTGACCCCGGTAATGAGGTAGCCGACCTCCCCCGCCCCCAGGCCCTGGGTGGGTGTCGGCTCGGGGCTGATGACGCCGATCTCCAGCAGGTCGTGGACGGCCCCGGTGGAGAGCATCTCAATGCGCTCGCGGGGGCGCAGGGCCCCGTCGACGACCCGCACGTAGGTGACCACGCCCCGGTAGGTGTCGTAGACGGAGTCGAAGATCATGGCGCGCGCCGGGGCGTCGGGGTCCCCGTGGGGGGCGGGGACGGTCCGGACGATCTGGTCCAGGAGCTCGGGCACGCCCTGCCCGGTCTTACCCGAGACGTGGAGGATGTCGGTGGGCTGGCAGCCAATGAGAGAGGCGATCTCCTCGGCGTGCCGCTCGGGCTCGGCGGCGGGCAGGTCGATCTTGTTCAGGACCGGGATAATGGTCAGGTCCCCCTCAATGGCCATGTAGAGGTTGGCCAGGGTCTGGGCCTGGATGCCCTGGGCGGCGTCCACCAGGAGGACGGCGCCCTCGCAGGCGGCGAGTGACCGGTTGACCTCGTAGGAGAAGTCCACGTGCCCGGGGGTGTCGATCATGTTCAGGGCGTAGGCGTGCGTGGTGCCGTCAGGACCGGTGACGCCCCAGGGCATGCGTACGGCCTGGGACTTAATGGTGATGCCGCGCTCGCGCTCAATGTCCATGCGGTCCAGGTACTGGGCGCGCATGTCACGGGGGGCGACGACGCCGGTGGCCTGGAGCATGCGGTCGGCCAGGGTGGACTTGCCGTGGTCAATGTGCGCGATAATGCAGAAGTTGCGGATACGTGCGGGGTCGGTCGTGGCAGGAGTGACGCTCGCAGCCTGCTCGGGGGTGAGGATCGGTGACACGTGGGCCTTCCGGGTCCGGCGGGCCGCCCGAGGACGGGCGGGTCTGACTGGGGTCAGTGTCCCACGACCAGCGACGCGGGGACGACGGGCCCCGGCGTCGGGTCTTCCCAGAAGCACCGACCCGGGGTAAGGTCGCTGCCATCCCCGCAGGCTCCCGCCTGCACCCGCTACCCCGTCCCGGAGGATGTCCCGTGTCCACTGCCGCTATCACCAAGCTGATTATCTTCGTGATCGTCGCGCTCATCAGCGGCCTCGTCTCCCAGCTCTACCAGAAGAACAAGCGGGTGGAGGCCGGTCGGATAACACAGGCACCAGCCGCTCCCGGGGGCGTGGCCCAGACCGCTGACGTGGTCAGGCAGAGGCCGGCGGGCCTGGTCAAGGTCCTGTTCGTGTTCTTCCTGGTACTGGCTGTCATCCTGGTCCTCATTGGGATCGTCGTCCCGGACGTCGTCGCCAAGATCTTCATTGTGCTCCTGGGCCTGCTCTCGGCCGGTGTGAGCGTCTTCGTCCTGCAGTCCTACCGCAACTGCTCCCTGGTGGACGCCCCGCACGTCACTATCACCACCGACTGGCGGGGCCGGGAGACCCAGCTGCGCCACGACGAGATCGCCAGCTACCGGCGGGCCTACCGTCAGCGGACGGTCACGATCAAGGACGTGCACGGCAAGAAGCACAACATTAACCTCGCCTGGTTCTCCGCCCCCGTGCTGGCCCTCCAGGTGGCCCGTATGGAGGCCGAGGGCCGCTTCGCCGTCAAGAACCTGGGTAAGCCGGACAAGATCTCCGGGCGCCTGACGAACGTGGAGTGGTGCTTCTTCGTCAGCCTGCCCGACCAGCTCAAGGCAGTCCTGGCCCTGGGTCCGGGCTCCTACCCGACCATGTTCCAGCGCGACCCCGCGGCCCCCGAGGGCCAGGGCTGGGCCGGCCCGGGCTACGACCGCTGGCTGGCCGACCTGGACGCCGCCATGCACGCCTGAGAGGTCCGGGGACCGTCCCGGCAGGCCAGGCACCCGACGCGGCGTCCTCGGCCCTGCCCGTCCCGATGAGGGGCGATGAGGGGCAGGGACTGTCCCCGCACGTGGGCAGGCACCAGAAGGCCGTCCGCACGGCGGGCACCCGAATGGCGGGCACCCGACGCGCCCCAGTTGCCGGGAGCCCGGGCCCCGGGCCGCGCTGACTTGCGCCGGGGGCGGCCCGTCCCTACCGTCCCAGGGGTGACGACAACGCTTCCGGGCTCCGCCCCCACCGCCAACCGCGTACCCACCGGCCCCCTGGGCCCCGACGCCCCCGGCTACACGCCCCCGGCCCCGGGTACCGACCTGCCCCGTGAGACCATCCTGCCGGCCTTCTTCGGTCGCTTCGGGGGCCAGGAGGTACCCGGTTTCCTCCTGCCCGCCCTGGACGAGCTCGAGGCCGCCTTCGTGGAGGCCGTCGCCGACCCCGCCTTCCACGCCGAGCTCGACGAGCTGCGCACCACCTACCTGGGCCGTCCCACCCCCGTCTACGAGTGCCGCAACCTGCCTCTGGGCGGCGGGGCCCGGATCCTGCTCAAGCGCGAGGACCTGGTCCACGGCGGGGCCCACAAGGGCAACAACACCCTGGGCCAGGCGCTCCTGGCCCGTCGCATGGGCAAGAGGCGTCTCATTGCCGAGACCGGCGCGGGCCAGCACGGGACGGCAACCGCCATGGTGGCCGCCCTGCTGGGCATGGAGTGCACCATCTACATGGGCGCCCACGACGTGGCCCGCCAGCGCCCCAACGTGGAGCGCATGGAGCTCATGGGCGCGCGGGTGGTTCCCGTGACCCAGGGCACGTCAGGTCTCAAGGACGCCATTGACGTGGCCCTGGGCCAGTGGTGCGAGCAGCTGGAGGACACCTTCTACGTCCTGGGCTCGGCCACCGGCCCGCACCCCTTCCCCACGATCGTGCGCTACTTCCAGTCCGTGATCTCCGCGGAGTCCCGCCAGCAGGTCACCGAGCGCCTGGGCCGTCTGCCCGACGCCGTCGTGGCCGCCGTGGGAGGCGGGAGCAACGCCATCGGCGCCTTCGCCTCCTACCTTGAGGACACCGAGGTGGCCCTGGTGGGTGTGGAGCCAGCCGGCAAGGGCCTGGACACCCCCTTCCACGGGGCCCCCATCTGCGCCGGGCGCACCGGGATCCTCCACGGCACCCGCTCCTACGTCATGCTCTCCGACTCCGGGGAGGTCCTGCCCTCGCACTCGGTCTCCGCGGGCCTGGACTACCCCTCGGTGGGCCCCGAGCACGCCCACCTGGCCGACACCGGGCGGGCCACCTACGTGGGGGTCACCGACGCCGAGGCCCTGGAGGCCTTTAGGCTGCTGAGCCGCCACGAGGGCATTATCCCCGCCATGGAGTCCGCCCACGCCGTCGCCCAGGCCCTGAGGATGGCCCGCGAGCACGCCGCCGGAGACGACGCGGGCTCCGAGCTTGCCCTCCTGGTCAACCTCTCCGGACGCGGCGACAAGGATATGGACGAGGTGCGCGACCACCTGTCCTGAGTGCTCCTGCCGGGCCCACCGCCTCACCGCAGGCAGCGGACCCGGCGGCGGTGCCGGGCGTGCAGGCCCCCGGTGAGGTGTGGTTTAATCGCCGTCGTGACAGTCTCCCGTACCGCGCAGTGGTGGTGGCTCCCCAGCAGGCGAGCCACACTGCGCGCGTGACCGGAACGGACCACCCCCAAGAGCTCGCCGACCAGGCGGGCTCTTGACGTGTACGGGCACCTCCTGGCGTCACGAACAGGAGGAACCACCATGACACCAACGCCCCTGCCCCCTCCCCGGGTGGTCACCCGGGCGGTGGCCTACCCTCCTGACGCCGGACGGCTCCTGGAGCACCTGGCCCGCACCGGGCTGGTGGGCACCGTCGGCGGGCCCGGCGCCCGGCCCGTGGACACGGTCCTGCTGGAGTCCGTCGACACCGCCACCAAGGCCTCACGTACCACCATCGCGGTCCTCCAGGCCTCCACCCGCCTGACCTGCGAGGGGGACGCCGTCACCGTCGAGGTCCTGCCACAGGCCCGGGCCGACGGCGCCGCGAGCCTGGAGGCCCTGGCCACCCGCCTGCCCGCCCACGTCACCGCCCGCACCCCCGAGCGCCTGACCCTGAGCGTCCCCCCGGCCCCTGACGACGGCAGCCTGGAGGAGCGTGAGCGGCTGACGGCACCCTCCACGATCGAGCCGCTGCGACTCCTGGCGGCGCGCGAGGTCGACCACCCCCACCTGCCCCTGGTAGCCGGGGTGTTCGCCTTCGACTACCTGGCCACCTTCGAGAGCCTGCCGGCGGTGCCCACGGGTGGGAACACCTGCCCGGACTACCTGTTCTACGAGGCCCGTATCATCCTGGTGGTGGACCACCCCACCCGGAGCGCGACCCTGGTGGGTGCCTCGGTGGACGGCGCCGGCCTGGAGGCCCGCGTCGAGGAGCTGGCCCAGGCCGTCACGGCCTTCGCCTCCCTGCCCGGGCCGGCCACCCCCTCGGGCCGGGCACCCGCCCCGGAGCTGGCGCACTCGGAACCAGAGTACCCGGGGTGCGGGCCCGGGCGCCCCGCCCCGGTGCTGGAGGCCCGGCCCACCGTGGGGGAGGCCGACTTCGAGGCCGTGGTGCGCACCATGCAGGAGGCTATTAGCGCCGGGGAGGTCTACCAGGTGGTGCCCTCACGCGGCTTCACCCTGCCCTGTCCCGACGCCCTGGCCGCCTACCACGAGCTGCGTGAGGCCAACCCCAGCCCCTACATGTTCTACCTGGCCGCGCCGGGGTTCGAGCTCCTGGGCGCCTCCCCCGAGTCCGCCCTGCTGCACTCGGCACGCACCGGCGAGGTCTCCATCCGCCCCATTGCCGGGACCCGCCCCCGGGGCCTGGGCCCTGAGGGGGGCGTGGACCACGAGCGTGACACGCGCCTGGAGCTGGAGCTGCGCACGGACGCCAAGGAGGTCGCCGAGCACGTCATGCTGGTGGACCTGGCCCGCAACGACGTCGCCCGGGTGAGCGTGCCCGGCACCCGCCGGGTGACCGACCTCATGCGTGTGGACCGTTACTCCCGGGTCATGCACCTGGTCAGCGAGGTCACCGGCACCTTGGCGCCGGACCTGGACGCCCTGGACGCCTTCCGCGCCTCCATGACCATGGGCACCCTCACCGGCGCCCCCAAGCTGCGTGCTGCCGAGCTGGTCCGCACCCTCGAGGGGGGACGACGCGGCTCCTACGGCGGGAGCGTGGGCTACCTCCGGGGCGACGGGGAGCTGGACACCTGCATTGTCATCCGCTCCGCCTTCGTCGCCGACGGCCGGGCCCTGGTGCAGGCCGGGGCCGGGGTGGTGGCGGACTCGGTACCTGCTGCCGAGGCCGCCGAGACGGTCCACAAGGCACGGGCCGTGCTGGAGGCCGTGGCCCGCTCCCAGGGGGCCGTCCTCGGTATCGGCCACCGGGCCCCGTCAAAGGACCGTACCCCCGGTGCCGGTGACGACGTCGTGGGATCGCCCACCGGGGTGGGGACCGGCTGCCACGAAGCGACCCCGGGCCCCCGGGCCCCGTCTCCGACCGCGGGCGCCCGCGGGCTGCGCCCCGCGGCCCCCACCGCCCCCGCGGCCTCTGAGGCCCCCACCGCCCTGCGGCGTACGGGCTCCGCCCCGGGCCCCCGCGGGCCACGGACACGTGTGGTCCTGCTCGACAACCGCGACTCCTTCGTCTACAACCTGGTGGACCTCATTGCCACCCTGGGCATGCAGGTCGAGGTGTACCGCAGCTCCGCCCCCGCGGCCACGGTCCGCTCGGCCCTGGAGCCGACCCCGGCCGAGCGGGAGCGCGGCCAGCGCCCCGTGCTGTGCCTCTCCCCCGGTCCCGGCCACCCCCGGGACTCCGGCTGCCTCATGGAGCTGGTCAGGGCGGCCGTGGCCACCTCCTCTGTCCCCACGGTGGGGATCTGCCTGGGCTTCCAGGCGATCGTGGAGGCATGCGGGGGCAGGGTGGGGCCGGTCGGCCCGGTGCACGGCCGCTCCACCCGTGTGGAGGTCACCGCCGCCGGGCGCGCCGACGCCGCCCTGGCCCCCCTGGCGGGCGGCCCTCTGGACGTGGCCCGCTACCACTCCCTGGGGACACGTGCCCTGCCCGCTGACCTGACGGCCCTGGCCGTCACTACCGACGGCGTGGTCATGGCCGCCCGGCACGTGGACGCCCCCGTGGTGGGCCTCCAGTTCCACCCCGAGTCCGTGCTCACCCCCCACGGTCCCGCCATCCTCAAGGCCCTGGTCACCGACCTCGCCGCACCCGTCAATGACGCCACGGCGCCGTCCATCCGCTCTACGCTCTAAAGACCTTATTAGAAAGGAAATACTATGTCTGAGAACCAGAACATTCCGAACGCAGAGGACGCCCACGTGTTCCTGCGCTCCGTCATCCAGGGCCACCGGCTCACCCAGACCGAGGCCTCCACGGTCTTCGCCGCCCTGGGCGCCGGGGACCTGTCCGAGGCGGAGACCGCCGCCCTCCTGGCGGCTATGCACGCCCGCGGTGAGGAGGCCCAGGAGGTCGCCGGTGCCGCGACCGCCTTCCGCTCCGCCGCCCGCCCCTTCCCGGCGGTCACCTTCCCGCTGGTGGACGTGGTAGGGACCGGCGGCGACGGCGCGGGCACCATCAATATCTCCACGGCCGCCGGGATCGTGGCGGCCTCCATGGGGATCTCGGTGGCCAAGCACGGCAACCGGGCGGTCTCCTCCCTGGCGGGGGCCGCCGACGTCATTAGCGCCCTGGGACTGCCCCTGGACGCGGACCCGGTCACGGCGGTCGAGCTGCTGGCCCGGGACCACTTCTGCTTCCTGTTCGCCCAGGCCTACCACCCGGCCATGCGGCACGTGGCACCGATCCGCCGGGCGCTGGCCACGCCCACGATCTTCAACGTCCTGGGCCCCCTGCTCAACCCGGCCCACCTGACCTACCAGCTCATGGGCGTGTGGGACCCGGACATGCTGGACATGATCGCCGAGGCCATGACCCACCTGGGACGCAAGCGCGCCCTGGTGGTGCACGGGGCCGGTACCGACGAGATCGCGGTCCACGGCACCACCCTGGTGCGGGAGGCCACGCCCCGGGGGGTCAAGGCCTACGAGGTCACCCCCGAGGAGCTGGGCGTGTCCAGGTGGACGCTCCAGGACATCCGGGGCGGCGACGCGGCCGAGAACGCGCACCTGCTGCGGGAGGTCTTCGCCGGACGCGGCCAGGCCGCCCACCGGGACGCGGTCGCGGTCAACGCCGGCGCCCTGCTGTACCTGGCGGGTCCGGCCGACAACCTGGCTGACGGCACCGCCATGGCGCTGGAGCACATTGCCTCCGGGGCGGTGGCCCGGCACCTGGAGGGCATGACCACCGCCGCGCAGCTCGCCGGGGGCGGGGCGGGCACGGCGTCCGCCGCCGGGCAGGACTGAGGAGAGCGGCCATGACCACGACCAGCAGCCAGCGCCCGGTGGAGCGTGTCCCCGTCTCCGAGCGCCTGCGTACCACGGGCACGGTCCTGGACGCGATCCTGGCGGCACGCCGCGAGCGCCTGCCCGAGCTGCGAGCGGCCTGGGGGCATCTGCGGGCCGCCGACCTGCCCCGCTCACGGCGCTCCTTCGAGGAGGCGCTGCGTACCCGTTCCGGGGCCCGGTCCGCTCCCCAGCCGGCCCTCGTCATGGAGTGCAAGGCGGCGTCCCCCTCCCGGGGCACCATCCGCTCTAACTACGACCCGGCCGCCCTGGCGGCCGCCTACCGGCCCTACGCGGCCGCCGTCAGCGTGCTGACGGAGCCGGACCGCTTCGCAGGGTCCTACGAGGACCTGGCGGCGGTGCGTCAGGTGGTGGACTGCCCCGTGCTGTGCAAGGACTTCGTCGTGGACGAGGTCCAGGTCCTGGCGGCCCGCCACCTGGGGGCCGACGCCGTCCTGCTCATGCTCTCGGTGCTCCCCGACGACGCCTACCGTGAGCTGGCGGCCCTGGCCGGCTCCCTGGGCATGGGGGTCCTCACCGAGGTCTCCACCCCGGCCGAGATGCACCGGGCCGCGTCCCTGGGCGCCGCCGTCGTCGGCATCAACAACCGCGACCTGCGCACCCTGTCCACCCACCTGTCTCGGACCCGGGAGCTGGCCCCCCTGGCCCCGGCCGGGGTGGTACTCGTGGGGGAGTCGGGGGTGGGCTCACCGGCTGACGTGCGCGCCCTGGCGGGGCTGGTGGACGCCCTGCTGGTGGGCTCCTGCCTGTCCGGCGCCGACAACCCCGGCGCGGCGGCCCGTGCCCTGGCCCAGGCCGTGCCCCAGCACGAGGCCCAGGGCGCCGACGGGGGCCGGGCCGGGCGCCGGGCCGCCCTGGACCGGGCCGCCGGGCTCCTGGCCCCGGACGCCGAGACGCCCGCGCCGTCGGACGCGCCGTCGGACGCGCCGTCGGGGCCGGGCGGCTCCCAGGCGGCGGACGGTCACCACCCGCGCCTGCCGGCCTACTTCGGGCCCTACGGCGGGCAGTTCGTGCCCGAGCTGCTCATCCCGGCCCTGGACCAGCTGGAGGACGCCTTTATCGCCGCCCACGCCGACCCGGGCTTCCGCGCTGAGCTCGACGAGCTCATGACCCGCTACCTGGGGCGTCCTACGCCGGTGACCGAGCTGCGCAACCTGCCCCTGGACGGCAGGGCCCGGATCCTGCTCAAGCGCGAGGACCTGGTCCACGGTGGGGCCCACAAGGGCAACCAGGTGCTCGGGCAGGCCCTGCTGGCCCGGCGCATGGGCAAGAAGCGCGTGATCGCCGAGACCGGCGCGGGCCAGCACGGGACGGCCACGGCCATGGTCTGCGCCCTGCTGGGCCTGGAGTGCACGATCTACATGGGCGCCACCGACGTGGTGCGCCAGGCGGCGAACGTGGAGCGCATGGAGCTCATGGGGGCGCGGGTGGTGCCGGTGGCCAGCGGCGCGGGCACCCTCAAGGACGCCGTCAACGAGGCCCTGCGCGACTGGACCGCCTCCTTCCACGAGACCCACTACCTGCTGGGCACGGCCGCCGGCCCGCACCCCTTCCCCACGATCGTCCACGAGTACCACCGGGTCATCTCCGTGGAGGCCCGCGCCCAGGTGCTGGCCCTGACCGGCCGCCTGCCCGAGGAGGTGATCGCCTGCGTGGGCGGGGGCTCCAACGCCATCGGCGTCTTCTCGGAGTTCGTTGACGACCCCACGGTGCGCCTGACGGGCGTGGAGCCCGCCGGGGAGGGCCTGGACACGCCCCGGCACGGGGCGGCCATTAACGCCGGGAAGGTGGGGATCCTCCACGGGGCCCGCTCCTACCTCATGCGCACCTCCGAGGGGCAGGTCGAGGAGTCGTTCTCCGTGTCCGCGGGCCTGGACTACCCGGGTGTGGGCCCGGAGCACGCCTGGCTGGCGGACACCGGGCGGGCCACCTACGTGGGGGTCACCGACGCCGAGGCCCTGGAGGCCTTTAGGCTGCTGAGCCGCCACGAGGGCATTGTCCCGGCCCTGGAGTCCGCCCACGCCCTGGCGCACGCCCTGCGCGTGGCCCGGGACGTGCCCGCCGACGCCGAGCCGCCGGTGCTGCTGGTGTGCCTGTCCGGACGCGGGGACAAGGACCTGGAGCAGGTCGCCCGCCTGGGCCCCTTCTGCGCCGACCCCGCCGTGGAGCGGGCCGCGCGTATGGTGGCCCAGATGGGCAGGCGCACCGAGTACGCCGGGCTGCGCCCCGCCGGAACCGGTGCGGCTGAGCCCGCCCCAGCCGGGACCGGTGCGGCCGTCCCGGTAGGCGCGGCCGTCCCGGACGACGCAGCCGACCCAGCTGGCCCGGCTGGCGCAGCTGGCGCAACCAGCACGGACGGCCCGGCTGGCGCAACCAGCACGGCCGGCGCCCCTGTGAGCACCCCGACCGCCGCGACCACGGAGGACCTGTAATGAGCCGTTACGCCGCAATGTTCGCCGCGCTCAGGGACAGGGACGAGGGCGCCTTCGTGCCCTTCGTCATGGTGGGAGACCCCACGCCCGAGGTCAGTGAGGCGGTGGTCGAGGCCCTCGTCAGGGGCGGGGCGGACGCCCTGGAGCTGGGGATCCCCTTCTCCGACCCGGTGGCCGACGGCCCCACCATCCAGCGCGCCCACCTGCGGGCCCTGGGGGCGGGTGCCGGGTTCCACGACTGCCTGGAGGTGGTGGCGCGGGTGCGTCGGCGCCACCCGGAGCTGCCTATCGGCCTGCTCGTCTACGGCAACGTGCCCTTCTGCCTGGGCCTGGGGCGCTTCTACGCCGACTGCGCTCAGGCGGGGGTGGACTCGGTCCTGGTGCCTGACGTCCCCGTGCGCGAGTCCGCCCGCTTCAGCCGGGCGGCCCGGCAGGCGGGGGTGGATCCGGTCTACATCGCCCCGCCGTCGGCCTCGGCCGAGACCCTGGACGCGGTGGCCGCGGCCTCGCGCGGCTACGTCTACGCGGTCTCGCGCGTCGGGGTCACCGGCACCGAGCACGCCTCCTCCACCGCGGGGCTGGCGGAGTCGGTGGCCCGTCTGCGGGCCGACGCCGCCGCCCCGGTCATGCTGGGCTTCGGCATATCGCGGCCCGACCAGGTGGCCGAGGCGGTCGCCGCCGGGGCCGACGGGGCGATCAGCGGCTCGGCCACGGTCAGGATCGTGGAGGCCCACGTCCCGGCCCTGGCTGCCGCCCACGACCAGGGCCGGGATCCCGGGCGGCAGCGTGAGCTGGAGGCCCTGCGCGACGACCTGGTGGCCTTCACCTCCGCCATGAAGGAGGCCACCCGCCGGTGAGAGCAGGCGCACGGGTACCTCCCGGGCCGGGTTGCGGGCAAAAGGGCCCCGGAACCCGGCCCGGGAGGTCCAGGCAGCCGGGAGGGGGCAATAGGGATACGCACGTCTTTACAGGATATATATCAAACAGTTACATTGGTGAGACCTTGGTTTCAGTCCCGGCGTCCTCCGGGGAAAGGACTCCCATGCACACTCCACGAGCTCAGGCAGCCCCACCGTGGCTCCGGCTTCTCGGCGTCGCCCTGACCCTCCCCCTGGTCCTCACCGCCCTCCTGCTAGCCCCGGCATACGCCGACGACTCCGCCCCCCAGGAAGCTGCCGATATCACCGCCACCGGCCGCTACTACCCGGGGGGTGAGGGCTGCTCCGGTGAGAACGACGCCGACGGCTGCCTGACCTGGGGTCTCCACGTCCCCTCCGCCGCCGTGGCCGGCAAGGACGTCACCCTCACTATCGAGGCCGACTCAGAGCCCGGGAAGTGGGCCTGGACCTGCCCCGGCGAGGACCACGTGGCCGGGACGGCCGCGTACTTCACCAGCCGTTACACCGACGCCCCTATTGAGCGTCTGGCCAGCTCCGACCTCCGTTTCTTCGCCAAGCTGTACTACACCTGGCACGGCGACAGCGTGGGTGAGGTCAAGGCCGTCACCTGCACCCCCGGGCACCTGAGCCTGACCTACCAGGTGGACTTCCAGGGCTGGGCCGCGGGCAGCTACCTCGACCTGACCATGGGGGCCACGGCCCTGGCCCCCGGTGCCGGTGCCCGCGACTACTCCTTCACCCCCACCGTCACGGTCTCGGACGGGACGTCCAGGACGCCGGTGGCCACCGTGCAGAAGCCAGCTGCTGACACCGCCCACGCGACTGTCACCATTGGCGCCGGCACGCAGGACGACACCGCGAAGGACGCGGGCCACTTCACCGCCACGGTGAGGAACGACTCGACCAGCCCCATGTCGGACTTCACGGTCACCACCTCCCGGACCCGGGGCCCGGCCTCGGTCACCAGCCTCAGCTGCGACCTGGGCGCCTACGGCGGTGAGGTCGTCACCGCCGTAGGCCCGGCTCCGTCCCTGACGGTCTCCAGCGGCAAGGCGTCGGTCCCCGGCGGCAAGGAGGTCACCTGCCAGGTGGACCTGAGCGGGGTCGTGGGACGCAACGCGGTGACCACGGGCGTGACCACGGGCGGCCAGACCTTCACCGGTGAGTACACGGACAACCGGGCAGTCACCCAGGTCGCGGTCACCGGCGAGCCGAGCACCACCGAGGTCCACGACCCGGACGTCTTCTTCAGCTCCCCCTACGTCCGCGTCGACTACACGGTGACCTTCACCAACCAGACCGACGCCGACGGCCGGACCTCCGGCATCGTCCTGCGGCCCCGTACCCCGGCCGGGTTCCAGCTGTCGTACGTGTCGCCGACCAGCGGCCCGTGGTGGTTCCGCGACGACTACCTCCCCGGGGCTGACGGCAGCGTCCGGATGAACACGGCGGCGGAGCTGATCGCCGGCTCCTCCATGAGCTTCAAGTTCTCGGCCTACTACAAGGTCGACTCCGCCGCCATGACCAAGGAGGCCTGGGACGCGGCGGGAACCTGCGTGACCGGGGACACCTCCAAGGGTCTGAGCGCCGAGATCGACGTCGAGACCAACGGCTCCGGCGTGGACGCGACCACCTACCCCACCTGCACCGCCGTGACGCAGCCCAAGGGCTGACCACCGCCACGGTCCTGACGTCCCCCCGCCACGCCGCTGTCGGGGGGACGTCAGCGTGTAGGCGCCCCACGGGGCCGGGCCTGCCCATAGGGTTGCGCCATGGCCTCTCTCCTCAAACAGGTCCTCACCCTGCTCGGGCACGCCGCTGGCGACGCCGCCGGTGACGCCCTGGACCGCGCCCTCAAGCCCGCGACTACCGTCGGCGGCCCCGGTACAGCGGCGGACCCTGCCGAGGGGGATCCCGCCCCTGGTGCACCGAGGCGGTCCGCCGACGCCACGGCCAGGCAGGCCGCGCCCACGGCCTCTAGGGCCACCAGGGCCTCGTCGGAAACCGCGGCCCCGGGGGCGGGCGGACAGGGGGCGCACCGCACCACCCAGGCGGGCGGACAGGGGACGTCCCAGGGCCGTACCTCGCGGGGTGCGGGCGCCCGGCCCAGGGCCCACGAGGGCGTCACCGTCTACGACGTGGCCGCCCGGGGCCTGCCCGACTTCGCCTACTCCCCCGACCCGGACGGCGAGGCCGACCCCGGTGAGGTGGTGTGGACCTGGGTGCCCTACGAGGAGGACGCCTCCCAGGGCAAGGACCGGCCGGTGCTGGTACTGGCCCGCCAGGGCACGGGCCCGTCGGCCCGCCTGGTGGTGTCCCAGATGACGAGCCAGGACCACGACCTCGACGCCGCCCAGGAGGCGCACTGGGGCCGCTACTGGCACGACGTGGGCACCGGGGCCTGGGACCCCCGGGGCCGCCCCAGCGAGGTGCGCCTGGACCGCCTGCTCCTGGTGAGCCCGCAGGCGGTACGGCGCGAGGGCGCCACCATGGACAGGCGCACCTTTGACGGCGTCGTGTCTGCTCTCAGAGAACACTGGGGCTGACCCGCTCCCAAACGGCCCTAACCTGGGCGGTTGCCGCACAGCTAGCCCGTCAGCGTGTTGAGTGATCAATTCTGGGACTTAGGACCCCTTGTGTGACGTCCCTCAAGTCCCTATATTTCAGTGTGTCGGGCAATGGAAGTTGCTCGACACCCCTTCAACACGACCGCTACCAGCACCCACACCGTACCGGAGGGTACCATGCTCGTTCGTAAGTTCCTCACACTCATGTCAACCCCGCTCCTCGCCTTGGCACTGAGCGTCACACCAACAGCAACTGCCTCTGAGGACCCGGTTCCCGACGACGCCACGTCCTACGGATCCGTAGTCATCGAGGACGACGCCAGTTCGAGCACCGCAGGTAGCGAGCTCCGACCTGCTGGCCTCTTCGGCTCCTACTGGCAGCACGTTGATGGCGGGTCGTGGTACTACGGCACGGACTGGTCGGTTGTCTGGTCCAACTTCTACCACCCGACCCGGTGCCACGGATCGTCGGTTCGGACCTACAACGGGTTGATCACCGTGCGAAGTGCCCGAACAGCCCCTGGACGGTGGTCTCATGCACAGGTCCGACGCTCGACCGACACGAATGAGGCCTACTACTGGTTCTGCTGAGTCACTGATTCCATGCGGTAGGTGACGGAGCCTAAAGGAGCCGTCACCTACCGCGCCCCTCTTATGAAGAGCCTTCTCAGAACCACCTGGGCCCTCAATCTCGCTCTGTGCCTGGCAATAGTCCTCCTTGTCCCCCAGACGCTGTCCCCCCTGTTCCCGGCAGAGACCACCGGCTATGTCACTATTAGTGAGACCGGCGTGAGCCCCGAGCAGGTCCGACAGGTCGCGGAGCGCACCGGCGTCGAGGTCGCCCAGGTCCGCCACACCACGGAGTACCTTGACATCATTGACGACTCGCTCTCAACGACCTCCGTGGAGATCCTGGGCCACGACGCCCACGACTACATTCGCCCGCCCCTGGACTCCCTGTTCCTGCCGGAGTCAATTGTCTACAGCGGCAGCACCGCCCAGGACGACGCCCTGGGCGGGTGGCACGTCATAGGGGACCAGGACGGCGTCACCCAGTTCATTGACCAGGTCAGGGGCCAGTGGGGGAGGCAGGTATACAGGTCCGAGATCCTGACCACGGGCCGGGTCCGCGCCGCCGCGCTCAGCTCCGTGCTCGGTATGAGCCTGCTGCTGGCGCAGGCGTCCTTAGGGATTGTGCTCGCCCTCGCCACCGCCTCCCAACTGGCCCCGTACAGGTGCGCCCGCCTGCTCGGGCGCTCCCACACGAGCCTGGCCCTTGACCTCCTAAAGAGCAACCTCCTGGCCGCGTGCCGGTGGGTCCTGCTGCCCCTGGCGGCGCTCAGCCTCGTGGTGGCCTACGACGTCTACGCCTCGACGGTACTGAGTATCCACCGCACGACCGCGGAGCTCATTGCCTGGTGCGCAGGACTGGTCGTAGCGGCGACCACCGCCGGCACGCTCGCCGGCTGGGCGGTCCTGGCCGCCGGGAGCCGACGGCGCCCCGGGACCACGGCGCGCCCACGCTACGGGCTCGCCGTCCTGACCTGGGGGCTCGCCCTGGCCATGACCTGGTCCTTCTCGACGTCGAGCACCACCCTCGTGGCCGACGTCCTCAATGCACGGACCCTGCGCGACCAGGCCCAGGCCCAGCGCTCCCTGCCACGGGCCGTCTCGCTGGGCATCTGGTCCGTCAGCGAGAACACCTTCAACGCCCTCATGCCGCAGATCGCCTCGTTCGTGGCCCAGGCGAACAAGGACGGACGCCTCGTCCTGACGTGGGCCATCCCGGACGGCACCCCTGGAGACTCCAGCGGCCCGCCCACCCTCTACCTCAATAACACGGCCGCCGCCCACTACGGCCTGCCCACCGTCGCAGACAATGAGGTCGCCCTCTACCGACCGGCGGCACTGGCCGGCCAGGACGCCGCCCTCACCCAGATGCTGGTCGACCAGGCACGCTTCAACACCCAGTTCGGAGGGACCAGCGGCGACATTACCGTGGTCACCCACGACCAGACCGAGGCCACCGCGGTACTGCCCGCGGACCTGCCCGCCGTGAGCTACTTCCTCAGCAGCGAGGGCACCCGGACCAGTAGCTGCCTCATTGCCGTGGTCCCCGACGGCTACTTCGCACCGACCGACTACCTATCCGCCATTACCCAGGGGGCGGCGGTCTTCACCGGCCAGACCGTCTACTCCCTGCGTGAGGAGCTGCGTGAGCACCACGTGGAGGGCCTCGTGGCACGCCTCGATTCCGTGGGCGCCGTCGGCACCGCCTTACGGGCGCAGACCACGCAGACGCTGATACTCCACGCCCTCATCCTCCTGGCCTCGGCCGCGGGCACCGTGGTCAGCTGCGGGCTCGCGGCGCGCGCCTGGGCCCAGGCACGCAGACGCAGGCGCGAGATCAGCCAGCTACTGGGCCAGCGCCGACTGACCGAGCACCTGGTCACCGCGGCCCTGATTATCCCGCCCGCACTCGTCCTGATCTGGCCGCTCCTGACCCTCTCCGCCCCCGAGCTGGTCGTCACCCAGTCAGTGTGCGCCCTCGTGCTCGTAGGGGCCGTCGTCCTGGGAGCGCGGCCCACCCACAATCACCACGACAGGAGGACCACCCGCCATGGCTGACACGCTCACCGCGACGGGCCTGACCATTACCAGGGGCGGGCGCCTCCTCGTGGACGGCCTCGACCTGACCCTGGCAGGAGGCACCGTCACCGCGCTCACCGGCCCCAACGGCTGCGGGAAGACCACCACGGCGTGGTGCCTGGGCCTGTACGACCTCGACTTCACCGGAACCGTCACCTTTAACGGCCTCCCCTCCAGTCAGATGAGCCAGCGCGACGTCCGCCGGGCGCACCGCACCACGATCGTCCTCCAGCCCCAGGACCTCCTGCTGGAGGACTCGTGGACCGTGGCGCGCACCCTCCGCCACGCCGCGTGGGCGCTGGGTCTGCCCCGCCACCAGCGCCGGGAGCGGGCCGCCGACGTCTTGGCCAGGACCCGGATCAGCCACCTGGCCAGGACCCGGACGGGCCTGCTCAGCGGCGGGGAGCGTATGCGGGTGGCCCTGGCCCGCACCCTGCTCATGGCCGGCCCGAGGCTGGTCGTCCTGGACGAGCCCACCGCCGGGGCGGACGAGGAGCTCACCGAGATGGTGACCGGGTTCCTGGAGGAGTGGGTCTCCTCCGGGGCCGCGGTCCTCGTGGCCACCCACGACCCCGGGCTCGTCGAGCGCGCCGAGGAGCACATTAGCCTCCTCACCGGTACCGGCGAGGAGGCGGAGCGCGCTGGCGGCAACGAGCAGGGCGCAGGTACCGGTGACGGGCAGGGCGCAGCGGGCGACTAAGTTCACTCCAGCCCGCAGGAACAGCGCCGGGACTCAGGCCACCCCGGCTGGTAGAGTCCCCACTTGGACCTCTGGCCTGGCCGGCTGCGGGGTCCGGCGACCGGGTCGGGCAGGCGCCCCACCACACCTCACCGGCCTGTGGCGCGAACCCTCTCTCCGGCCAACGACCACCACAGACACAGAAAGCTTCACCCACAGTGGCTAACATTAAGTCCCAGATCAAGCGCATTAGGACCAATGAGAAGGCCCGGCTGCGCAACCAGTCCGTCAAGTCCGAGCTCAAGACCTACGTGCGCCGCGTCCGGGAGGCCATTGAGGCCGGCGACAAGGCCGCCGCCGAGGAGCACCTGCGCAAGGCCTGCCGCAAGCTGGACAAGGCCGCCTCCAAGGGCATTATCCACAGGAACCAGGCCGCCAACCGCAAGTCCAAGCTCGCCAGGCGCGTGGCCGCGCTCTGAAGGCCGGCACCGCAGTGAGAAGAAGGGCGTCTCCCCAGGGAGGCGCCCTTACCTTTGTGCGGGCCAGCGCCTCTGTGCAGACCGGCACCCGGGGCGGCGCCCCTGTGCGGGGTGGTGCTCTCGCAGCGGGCCGCCTCCCGCCCCCGCCTGCACCACTGTCGTCGCACGCTAAATCTACGATGATCGAGGAGAGTCCATGCGTACCGGATTCGACCGGGAGAAGTACCTGCGCCTGCAGTCCGAGCACATTGCGCGCCGACGCGCCCAGTTCGGCGGCAAGCTCTACTTGGAGTTCGGCGGCAAGCTCGTGGACGACATGCACGCCTCCCGGGTCCTGCCCGGTTTCACCCCGGACAACAAGATCGTCATGCTGGCCTCCCTGGCCGAGGAGGTCGAGATCATTGTGGCGGTCAACGCCCGGGACTTCGCCCGCCACAAGGTGCGCGCGGACCTGGGGATCGGCTACGAGGACGACGTCCTGCGCCACATTGACGCCTTCCGTGACTACGGCCTGTACGTGAGCAGCGTGGTGGTCACCCAGTGGACCGAGGACAACCACCAGGCCCAGGCCTTCAAGCGCAAGCTCGAGGGGCTGGGTATCAGGGTCTACCGCCACTACCCCATTGCCGGGTACCCCGGTGACGTGACGCGCGTGGTCTCGGAGTCCGGCTACGGCCGTAACGAGTACGTGACCACCACCCGGGACCTGGTGGTGGTCACCGCCCCGGGCCCGGGAAGCGGCAAGATGGCCACCTGCCTGTCCCAGATCTACCACGACCACGTCCGGGGGGTGTCCTCGGGGTACGCCAAGTTCGAGACCTTCCCCATCTGGAACCTGCCCCTGGACCACCCGGTCAATATCGCCTACGAGGCCGCCACCGCGGACCTGGACGACGTCAATATGATCGACCCCTTCCACCTGGCCGCCCACGGGGTCCAGACCGTCAACTACAACCGGGACGTGGAGGTCTTCCCGGTCCTGAGCCGCCTGTTCGAGAAGATCCTGGGGTCCTCCCCCTACGCCTCCCCCACCGACATGGGGGTCAATATGGCGGGTTACTGCATTAGCGACGACGAGGTCTGCCGCCAGGCCTCCAAGCAGGAGATCATCCGCCGCTACTACAAGGCGCTGGTGGCCGAGAAGCGCGACGGCGCCGAGCCGGTCCAGTCCGCCCACATCGCCCTGCTCATGGCCAAGGTGGGCGTCCGCCCCCAGGACCGGCCCGTGGTCTCCCCGACCCTGGGCCTGGCCGCCGCCACCCAGGCCCCCGCGGCCGCCATCGAGCTGCCCGACGGCCAGATCGTCCTGGGCAAGACCAGCCCCCTGCTGGGCTGCTCCTCGGCCATGCTGCTCAACGCCCTGAAGGTCCTGGCCGGGATCGACCCGGGCGTCGAGCTCCTGGCCCGGGAGTCCATCGAGCCCATCCAGCACCTCAAGACGGCGCACCTGGGCAGCCGCAACCCGCGCCTGCACACCGACGAGGTGCTCATCGCCCTGGCGGTCTCGGCCAACGGGGACCCCAACGCGGCGGCCGCCCTGGCCCAGCTGGACTCCCTGCGCGGCTGCGACGTGCACACCTCCACCATCCTGGGGAGCGTGGACGAGGGCATCTTCCGCTCCCTGGGGATCCAGGTGACCAACGAGCCCGTCTACGCCACGAAGTCCCTGTACAAGAAGCGCTGAGCGCACCGGGGCCGGTGGGGTAGGCCGTGCGGTACCACGTGCCTACGCTGAGCGCACCGGGCCGGGGCCAGCGCCCAAAGCCCGGGCGGGGCGGGGTCTGGCCCAGCAGGTCCGCCTCGGGCACGGACACCACCGCTCGGAGCCCGGGCGGCTGGCGCGCCGCCGGTGCGGGGGCCGCGGCCACGCTCCTGGGCGCGGGCCACGGCGTCGGCCTGGCGCGCCGCCGGTGCGGGGTTGCGGGGCTCGTAGTGCTCCGGTAAGGACTCAGAGGCCGGGCAGGCGGCCCCGGCGGGCGTCGCAGATGGTCAGGACGCACCGCTCGACGGCGTGGACCGGGTCGCGGCTGGCGCCCTTGACGTCCGCGTCCGCGCGCGCCACCGCCTGGATGGCCGCCGCCAGGGCGTCGTCGGACCAGCCTGACAGGGCCCGGCGGGCGTTGTCCACCTGCCAGGAGCTCATGCCCACGTCCCGGGGACCCAGCCGACGCCCCCCCATGGCGGCCACGCGCGCCAGCTGGCGCGTCTTGGTGGCCAGCGCCGAGACAATGAGGACCGGGTCGGTGCCGGTGTCCACCGCGTGCCGCAGGGCGGTGACGGCCCTGGCGACGTCACCGGCGACGGCGGCGTCGGCGACGGTGAAGCCGGTGGCCTCGAAACGTCCCGCGTAGTAGGTGTTGACGGCCTGGAGGGTGAGGGTGCCCTGGGTGTCGGCCAGGAGCTGCCCGACGGCGGCCAGGAGCTCACGCAGGTCGCTGCCCAGGGCGTCCACCAGGGCCCCGATGGCCTGGGGCTCCGCGCGCCTGCCCGCCTGACGGACCTCCGCCGCGGCCAGTGCCGCCTTGTCCTTGGGGTACCTGACGGCCTCAATGGTCACCACCGGGTAGGGGGATGCCGCCACGGCCTCCAGGAGCCGCTTGCCGCGCTGGCCCCCGTTGTGGCGCAGGATGACCACGACATCGGGTTCGACCTGGCGGGTGTAGGCCAGGAGGTCGGTCAGGAGGGCGTCGTTCATCTGCTCCAGGTTGGGTACCAGGACGACCCTGGGCTCCCCGAAGAGGGAGGGGGAGACCAGCGTGTCCAGCTGGTGGGACTCGTAGGTGGCGGCCTCGACCCGGACGACCTCCGTGCTCGGGTCCTTGTCGCGTGCCTGGACCAGGAGACGCTCCACGGCCCGGTCCCCCAGCACCTCCTCGCCCACGCGCAGCAGGACCAGGGGCGCGAGCGCGACCTCCTGCCAGCTCGGACCGGCGGGGGCTCGACGTGACCCCCGTGCGGGGCGGGAGGATCGGGAGGCAGGCATGGGGCTAGCCTGCCACGGCACGCCGTCTCGCTCACGGGTGCCGGGCTCACTGCCGCGCGCCCTCTCCCTGAGGCCCGCCCCCTGGCGCCCGCCCTCCGGGACCCGCCCCCTGGCGTCCGCTCCCGGTCAGGGCCCTGGGGGCGACCGCCCCTGGGGGCGCGGTGCGGGCGGGCCACCTCGTGGCGGCCCGGGGCACGCCGGGCAGCACGGACGTGCTCTAAGAGGACCAGCCCGGCCCAGGTGAGCAGGACCGCGCCCCGGCGGCAGCCCCCACGGGCCCTGCGGGAGCAGGCCACCAGGATGACGACCTCCAGCACGGCCAGCCCCAGCGCGCTGGCCACCCCCTGGGGCCAGGGGAGGACGGCGCCGGGCAGGGACGCCAGGCAGCGGGAGACCAGCGCCAGCCAGGCGCAGGCGGCCAGCGCGGGCCAGGCGAGCACCCGCGCGCCCCACGGCCACCAGGGGGCCACCAGGGTGGCCAGGAGGCCGGACACGGTGGCCACGGGCACCGGCGGGGCGGCGACGACGTTGGCGGGCACGGCCCACACCCCCACGGCCGGACGCAGCATGACCAGGACCGGGGCGCAGGCGGCCTGGGCCACCAGGGGCAGCGCCACCAGGGCGGCCAGCCAGCGGGGCAGGTACCGGCCCAGGGCGGCCTGCGCCCTGCGCGCCCCCAGCAGGATCCCCCCGGTGGCCGCCACAGACAGGGCGAACCCGTAGTCCCGGGACTGGAAGGGGTCGACGAGGACCAGGAGGACGACGCTCACACCCAGGGCCGGCAGGGCGCTGGACCGCCTTCCCGCGGCCACCCCGACCAGGAGGACGGCGCCCATGACCGCCGCGCGCAGCACCGAGCCGCCCGGCCGGACCAGGACCACCAGGGCCGTCAGGACCAGCGCCCCCGCCCCTGCGCGCCACCGGCGCGGCAGCACCCCCAGGGCCGTCAGGACCAGCCCCAGCACCATGGCGACGTGCTCCCCGGAGACCGCCGTCAGGTGGGTCATGGACACGTCCCGCATGGCCTCACGCAGGTCGGTGGGCAGGGCGTGGTCGTCACCCAGGGCGAGCCCGGGCACCAGGGCCCGGGTCCCGCTCGGCCAGGGTTCGTCACCGCCCTGCGCCGCCTGGCCACGGTCCCTGACGTCCCCCGACCCGCCCGGCTCCTGGCCCGCGGCCCGGGCGAGCCCCGCGCGCAGGCCGGTCACCAGTCCCAGGACCCCACTGGGAGGGGCCAGCACCCTGAAGGTGGTGGCCCGGACCAGCGCCCCCTCACGCTGCCCCGCCGGCAGGGCCCTGAGCGTGGCGTGGAGCCGCAGGCGGGAGCCCATGGGGACGTCCAGGAGGGCGTCCCGGCCCAGGAGCGTCACGCTCATGGTCGAGACACGTCCGTCCACGCTCCCCACCTCCAGGGTGGTCAGGACCGTCTCCCCCCGCGCCCCGGCCACGCGGGGCTGCCGGGAGACCGTGCCCACCAGTGTCACCGGCGTCCCGCGGGCCAGAGCCGTGCTCAGGGGGTCGTGACAGCGGGACCACTGGTGGGCCGCGGTGGTGCCCAGGACGGCGCCCCCTGCCAGGAGGGGCAGCAGGAGGCTGGCCGCCAGGGAGCCCGCGACCAGGTGGGCGGGCACGTCGGGGCTCTGGGAGCCGGGCCGGGGGTCGTCCCGGTGCCGGGCCGCGCGGAAGCGCAGGACGGGCCGCAGCAGGACCAGGGCCAGGAGCCCGGCCAGGGCCGCCAGGACGCTCAGGGACCTCCAGGACCCCGCGGGCCTGGCCACCGCCCAGGCCGCCACGCCCCAGGCGGTCAGGGCGGTGGGGGCCAGACGCAGGTCCAGGGGCTCGGGGGCCCTGTCGGCCAGCGCGGGATCCTTCCCGCGGCGGCGCCCACGGCCCGGGGCGGGCGCCGGGGGCACCCTCGCCGCCCGCCGGCCCCCGGGGAGCCGACCACCGCCTGCGGCTCCCGGCCCCCCGGAAGGCGGGCCCACCCGGCTCATACGGTCGCCACCTCCTTGAGGGCCCTGAGCTTGGCGGGCCCGATACCGGGGACGTCGGTGAGGTCCTCGACGGCCCCGAACCGGCCGTGCTCACGGCGGTAGTCCACGATCCGCTGGGCCAGGGCGGGCCCGATACCGGGCAGCCTCTCCAGCTCCCCCGCGTCAGCGGTATTGATATTGACCTGCCCCTGCCCCGGGCTGGCCCCCGGGGTGCCCGTGGCCGCGGTGGGGGCCCGGGCGTCCCAGGCGGAGGCGTCCTCACCGGCACGGGGCACCCGCACCTGCTCCCCGTCAGCCAGGGGGCGGGCCAGGTTGATCTGGCTGGTGTCCGCGTCGGCGCTGGGCCCCCCGGCGGCCGTCAGGGCGTCGGTGACCCGCGACCCGGCGGGCAGGTGCACCACCCCGGGCGAGACCACCGCACCGGTGACGTGGACCACGACATCCTGTCCCTCGGGGGCCGGGGAGGCGGAGGACGGGGCAGGGTCGGCGATACTGGGGACGGCCCCCGGCCGGGCACCGTCCGGCGTGGCAGCCGCGGAGGCACTCGTGGCGGGTGGTGCCGCGCCCTGGCCTCCGGAGGCGGCGCCCGTGACCGTGCGCAGCGCCAGGACCAGGGCCAGGGCCAGCAGGACGACGCCGAGCCCGAGCGCCGCCCGGGGCGCCAGCGCCAGGCGCCTGGGGTGCTCCTCGGCCTCCTGGGGGTCGGTGGAGCAGGCCAGGCGCACCAGGTCGTCCAGGGACCGCCGGGGCCGGAGGTGGAAACCGCTCATGGTACCGACGGTAGGAGGCGGTACCGGGCCGGTGCACGCCCTTGTCAGCCACCTGTGGACAACCCGGCCCCACAGGCGGTTGTCCACAGGCCCGGGCGCCGGATGACGCCGCGCGGTCCCGCGGTTTCAGGCCTGTAGCGGGTCGTCGACGGCCCCCAGGGCGGGGGCCACGACCACACCCAGGGCCCCGGGGCCCACGTGCGCCGCCAGGGCGGGGTCGGCGTGGGAGCGCAGGACGGAGGTCAGGACCGCCCCGGAGGCGGCCATGGCCTCAGCCAGCTCGTCCTCCAGCTCCTGGGCGGCGGCCGCGGCCCCGGCGTCGTGGACGGCCAGCCGCACGGGGACCGCGGGCGGGCGGGGACCGTTCAGGGCGGAGCCCCCCGCCGCCCGCACCGCACGGGCCATGAGGTGGCGCCGGGCCCGGGCCGCGCCGCGCACGGTCTCCGCGACCACGATGCGCCCGCCACGGACCTCCAGGATCGGGTGGATCCCCAGGGTCGCCCCCCGCAGGGCCGTCGTGCGGTCGATCCGCCCCCCGCGACGCAGGTGCGAGATGTCGGGGACCAGGAACAGGACCCGGGAGCGGGAGGCCGACTCCAGGGCCAGGGCCGCCCCGCGCCTGGCGTCCGGGGCGCCCGCGGCCGCCAGGGCGGCCAGGCCGACGCCGCCGGAGCAGGTGCCGGTGTCCACCACGGTCACCGGCCCGCCCGCCAGCGCCTCGTTGACCTCCTCGGCGGCCAGGCGCGCATTGTCCACCGTGCCCGACAGGCAGGCCGACAGGTGCACGGCGAGCACCTCGTCGGCCCTACCGGCGGCCCGCCGGTAGGCCCGGGCGAGCTCGGTGACGCTGGGGCGGGACGTCGTCCCGGTCTCCTTGTCGAGGTGGAGCGCGACGACCTCGATACCACGGGAGTCGGCCAGGGCCCGCGGCAGGCAGGCGGAGGAGTCGGTGACGACGGCCAGGGTCATGGGCCGACCCTAGCCCGTGCGCCCGTCACCCGGGCACCCGTGCCGCGCAGAGCCCTCCCTGGCGCGTCTACCAGCACGGCCGCGGAGCCCGGGCACCCGTGCCGCAACGCTCACTGCGGCACGACCGAGACCAGCCCGGGGGCCCGCACGATCACCTTGCGCACGCCGCGTCCCGCCAGGGCACGCACCACGCCGGGGGCCGCCAGGGCGAGGGCCTCCAGCTCGGCCTCGCCGATCCCGGGGTCCACCTGGAGGCGGTCACGCACCTTCCCCTTGACCTGGACCACGCAGGTGACCTCCTCGGCAGCCAGCAGGGAGGGGTCAGCCACCTCCGGGAAGGGCTCGTGGGCCAGGGAGTCCTCGTGCCCCAGGCGGCTCCAGATCTCCTCGGCGATGTGGGGGGCCACGGGGGCGGTCATGAGGACCAGGGCCTCGACGGCCTCACGCGGCACCGCCGCCAGCCCCGTGAGATGGTTGTTGAGCACGATCAGCTTGGCGATGGCCGTGTTCAGGCGCATGCCCTCGTAGTCCTCACGGACCCCCACGACCGTGCGGGCCACCAGGCGGGCCGTGGCCTGGTCGGCCGGGTCGTCCACCACCGTGACCTCGCCGGTGGCCTCATCGACCACGTTGCGCCACAGGCGCTGCAGGAAGCGCTGGGCCCCGGCCACGGCGCGGGTGTCCCAGGGGCGGTCGGCGTCGAGCGGCCCCATGCTCATCTCGTAGACGCGGAAGGTGTCCGCGCCGTAGGCGGAGTACATGTCGTCGGGGGTGACGATGTTCTTCAGGGACTTGCCCATCTTGCCGTACTCGCGCCGGACCACCTGCCCCCTCCAGGTGAAGACCGGCTCGCCGTCGTCCCCGGCCGGGCCCTCCTGGACCTCGTCGGCGGGCACGTACTGGCCGCGGGAGTCGGTGTAGGCGTAGGCCTGGATGTAGCCCTGGTTGAACAGGCGGTGGTAGGGCTCGGAGGAGGAGACCACGCCCAGGTCGAACAGGACCTTGTGCCAGAACCGGGAGTAGAGCAGGTGCAGCACGGCGTGCTCGACGCCGCCCACGTACAGGTCCGTGCCCCCGGAGGTGTTGCCAGCCTCGGGCCGCGGCCCCATCCAGTAGGCCTCGTTGACCGGGTCGACGAGGTGCTCCGGGTCGGTAGGGTCGATGTAGCGCATCTCGTACCAGCACGACCCCGCCCAGTTGGGCATGGTGTTGGTCTCCCGGCGGTACCTCCTGGGCCCGTCGCCCAGGTCCAGCTCGACCTCCACCCAGTCGACCGCCTTGCCCAGGGGCGGCTCGGGGTCGGAGGCCGCGTCGTCGGGGTCGTAGGAGCGCGGCGAGTAGTCGGTGACCTCGGGCAGCTCGACCGGCAGCATGGACTCCGGCAGCGCGTGGACGCCCCCGGCCTCGTCCCACACCACGGGGAAGGGCTCGCCCCAGTAGCGCTGGCGGCTGAAGAGCCAGTCGCGCAGGCGGTAGGTGACCGCACCGCGCCCGGTCCCCCGGGCCTCCAGCCAGGCGGTCACGACGGCCTTGGCCTCGTCCTTGCCCATGCCGTTGACGTCCAGGTCGCCGGCCGCGGAGTTCACCACGACGCCGTCGCCCGTGTAGGCGCCCCTGGACAGGTCGACGCCCAGGGGGTCGTCGGCCGGGCCGATCGTCTGGACGATGTCCAGGTCGTAGGCGGTGGCGAAGGCCCAGTCGCGCTCGTCGTGGGCGGGCACGGCCATAATGGCGCCGGTGCCGTAGCCCATGAGCACATAGTCGGCCACGAAGACCGGCACCCTGGCGCCGTTGACGGGGTTGACGCCGAAGAAGCCGGTGAAGACGCCGGTCTTGTCCCGCCCCTCGTCGGTGCGGTCGGTCTCGGAGGTGGCGGCGGCCTGGGCGCGGTAGGCGGCCACGGCCTGGGCGGGGGTGGCGTGGCCGCCAGTCCAGGCCTCGCGGGTACCCTCGGGCCAGGCGGCGGGGACGGTCAGCGCCGCGGCGTCGGCGTCGGTCTGGTCCTGGGAGCGCACCGAGGCCGAGGAGTCCAGGCCCCCCAGGAGCGGGTGCTCGGGAGAGACCACCATGAAGGTGGCCCCGAAGAGGGTGTCGGGGCGGGTGGTGTAGACCTCCAGGGAGTCCTGGCAGGCGCCGGCCGCGGCGGCCCCGGGCAGGGCGAAGGTGACCTGGGCCCCCTCGGAGCGGCCGATCCAGTTGCGCTGCATGAGCCTGACCTTCTCGGGCCAGTCCACCGTGTCCAGGTCCTCGGCCAGGCGGTCGGCGTAGGCGGTGATACGCATCATCCACTGACGCAGGTTGCGCCTGAAGACCGGGTAGTTGCCCCTCTCGGAGCGTCCCTCGGCGGTGACCTCCTCGTTGGCCAGGACCGTGCCCAGGCCGGGGCACCAGTTCACCGGCGCGTTGGAGACGTAGGCCAGGCGGAAGCCGTCCACGACGGCGTCCTTCTCCTGCGCGCTGAGATCCGCCCAGGCGCGGCCGGAGGGGACCGCGACCTCACCGCGCTCCAGCTTGGCGCGCAGCTCGCTGACGGGCCGGGCCGCCCCTGTTCCCCGCCCGTCGCGGCGCGGGGCGGTGGGGTCGAACCAGGAGTTGAAGATCTTCAGGAAGATCCACTGGGTCCAGCGCACGTAGCCCGGGTCGATGGTGGCCAGGGAGCGGCGCGGGTCGTGGGACAGGCCCAGGCGCCGCAGCTGGCGGCGCATGGTGGCGATATTGGCCTCGGTGGAGGTGCGCGGGTGCTGGCCGGTGGTCACCGCGTACTGCTCCGCGGGCAGGCCGAAGGCGTCGTAGCCCATGGTGTACAGCACGTTCCGACCGGTCATGCGGGTGAAGCGGGCCACCACGTCGGTGGCGATGTAGCCCAGGGGGTGGCCCACGTGCAGGCCCTTGCCGCTGGGGTAGGGGAACATGTCCAGGACGAAGAACTTGTCCCTGCGCGCCCCCTCCCCCGCGAGCGCGCCGACCGGGTTGTCGGCGTGGAAGGTGCCCCGGGCCTCCCAGCGGTCCTGCCAGGTGGTCTCGATCTCCTGCGCCAGGGCCGCCGTGTAGCGGTAGGGGGTGGTGCTGGCGCCGGTGGGCACGTCGCTCATCGCTCAAGCCTCTCTTCAGTCCGCGGGCGGGCCGCGTCACGCACGGGTGTCCGGCGCACAGCCTATCCCCGGCCCGACGACGTCGCTCACCGGGGTGCCCGCCACAGGCCACGTACCGGGCTGGCCCGGGCCCCACCGGGACCGTAGGCAGTCCCCGTTCTCGCGGCGAACAAGTACCGTTCTCACGACAAACAAGTACCGTTCTCGCGGGGGGCGGGCTACCTGGTGACGAACTCCCCCCAGCCGTCCTCGGTCAGCCCGGCGCGCAGGCGCTCCATGGCGGCCCCGATCTCCTGGTCGGGGACGTCGTGGCGGGCGGAGGACGGGCAGACGTCCGCCTCGGACCAGATGGGCAGGACGTGGACGTGGAGGTGGTCCACCCCGTAGCCGACCACCATGACCCCGGCCCGGGGGGCGCCGAAGACCCGGGTCTGGGCGGCACCGACACGCTTGGCGACGACGGCCAGGTGGGCCACGACGTCCTCGGGCGCGTCCACGTAGGAGCCGATCTCGGCGCGGGGGACCACCAGGACGTGGCCGTCGGTGTGCGGCTCGATGGTGGCCAGGACGACGCAGACCTCGTCGGCCCACACGAGGTGCCCGGGGAGCTCGCCGTTCATGATCTTGGTGAAGACGGTACTCATGGGCCTATTGTGCCCCGGCCCCGGCCCGGTCGCGCCCTGCTGGCAGGGCGCCGGACGGCAGGACCCGGGCCCCGTACAGGGCACCGGGGCCAGCACGGGGCCTGGGAGGCGTGGGGGCCTCAGTCCACCACCCACAGGGTCCCGGCGGGCAGGACGGCGTCGGCCCCCTGGGCCGCGGGCGCCCCGGGGGGCCGGACGGCACGGACCACGGTGGCCAGGCGCCGGGGCCCCTCACCCTCCGAGGCGTCCGGGGCGCCGGGCCGGACCCGTTCCACCACGGTCACGCGCGTGTCCAGGCCGATCCCGGCACGTGTGAGGTGGCGCAGGGTGACGGACTCGTCCTTGATACGGCCCACCACCCCGGTCTGGCCCACGCGCAGGGTGTCGATACTGCGCAGGCGCGGTACCACGACCTCGCCGTCGGGGCCGGGGATCGGGTCCCCGTGGGGGTCGCGGACGGGGTGGCCCAGGGCGGCGTCAATACGGTCAATGAGGCGGTCGGACACGGCGTGCTCCAGCTCCTCGGCCTCGACGTGGACCTCGTCCCAGGTGAACCCCAGGTTGGCCACCAGGTAGGTCTCCAGGAGGCGGTGGCGTCGGATAATGGCCGTGGCCCGACGCCACCCCTCCGAGCTGAGGGTGACCGCCCGGTAGGGCTCGTGCACCAGCAGGCCCGCGTCCACGAGCCTGGCCACGTTCTCGCTGGCGGTGGAGACGGCCACCCCCATGCGCCTGGACAGGCCGGTGATGGAGGCCCCGGCCTCCCCCCACTCGCAGACCGACCAGACCGCCTTGAGGTAGTCCTGGGTGACGGTGGAGTCCTCCGAGGCCGAGGACGCGGACCGGGGTGAGGCAGGCATCAGAGCACCAGCATCCAGCTGTCCCACAGGCCGACCACGACGGTGAGCACGACCGCCAGGTAGGCGGCTGCGGTGAGCCACCAGCGCAGGGCCCACAGGCGCCGCGCCGCCCCTTCTCCCAGCCCCAGGTGGCCGCCCAGGGCCGCCTGGCCCCAGGTGTGCGCGGCCACCGGCAGGGTCACCGCCCAGATGAGCATGCAGAAGGGGCACAGCCTGCCGAGGGTGAGTACCGAGACCCCCAGGAACCAGGCCACGAACAGCACCCCTGCGACGGTCCCGGCCGTCAGGCCCCACCACACCCAGCGGGGCAGGCGGTGGCCGGAGGCCAGCAGCAGCCCCACCACCAGCAGCACCGCGAAGGCCATGGCCCCGACGAAGGAGTTCGGCACGCCCAGGAGGTTGCCCTGCCACACGTTCAGGGAGGCGCCGCAGGAGACCAGGGGGTTGATGTCACAGGAGAGCTCGGCCAGGGGCTCACGCAGCTGCCTGAGCTCAGAGACCATGAGCTCCCAGCAGGCCGCGACACCGATGACGGAGGCCACCACCAGCAGCCAGGCGTAGGTGCGCGGGGCACCGCTGGTGGCCTGCCAGCCCCCGGGCGCGACGGCGGGGCGCAGGGCGTCCCCCCGGGGCCTGCCACCAGGATCCTGGTCACCGGAGAGGAAGGCCTCGAGCTCGTCCTCGCTCATCGCCTCGATCTCGGCCTCGGTGGGTACACGCGCCATAGCGCCTCCTTTCCGTCGGGCCTACCCTACCTAAGCCCGTCCTGGTCGCGTGCCCGCCCTCAGGAGGGGGTAGGGACATCCTGCCAGGTGGTGACCGTCACAGAAGCGTCGGGGTGGAGGACCACGGTCCTCCAGGCCAGCAGGGTGCCGTCACGGGAGAAGGACAGGACGTGGGCGTAGGAGTCCTCGGTCACGGCGCCGATGGAGGTCCCGCCCTTGCCGGCCCCGGCCACGAGCTCCAGGACGGTGCCGCGCCCGCCCGCGGTCGCGCTCAGGCCCTGCTCGCTGTGGAGGTGGCCGCCAATGAGCAGGGGCGCGCACCCGGTGGCGGCCAGGGGGCCGAAGGCGGCGGGCTGGTGGACGAGGACCACGTCGGTGGGGACACGGCAGGAGGTGGCCGCGAGCCTGGCCCCCAGGGCCTGGACGTCCTCCTGCCCGCGCGCCGTGGTGCCGGTGGCCGTGGTCCGGTCCGGGTCGGTGTCGCCCAGGACGCGCAGTCCCCCGACCTGGTGGACGGTGCCGTCGGTGACGGTCCAGCCCTGGGCGGTCAGGCGTGCGGCGGTCGCGGCCGAGTCGTGGTTGCCGATCGTGGCCACCCGGGAGACGCCGTCGGGCACGGCCTGGCTCAGGGCGTCCACGCAGACCTGCTCGGGGTCGGAGCCGGTCATGGTCAGGTCGCCGTCGTCCATGTGGACGGTGGCGCCGGCGACCTCGTCCAGGACCCCCACCAGGTCGATGACGTCGAGGTTGCAGTGCAGGTCGGTGGTCAGCACGGCGGTGACCGGCCCCAGGCGGGGAGCAGGTGAGGCGGGGGACCCGGTGGGCGACGGGCCGGCGACGTCCCCGTCCGGGGCACGCACCGGCTCGGCGGCGTCGGCCTGGGCCCAGGCCGAGCGCAGGCTGTCGGCGGCCTGGGCGTAGAAGGCCCGGGTGCTGGTCAGGTAGCTGGTCAGCTGGGGCCCGTAGGCGGCGACCACGTCGGCGAGCCTGCCGGAGAAGCGGGCCCGGGAGGCGCTGGTGCCCGCCAGGACCTCCAGGGTCCGGCTCTGCACCGAGGTGGCGGGCCACACCGCGGGCACCACCACGGCGACGGCGGCGGCCAGCGCGGTTGCCGTCCCCAGGACGCTGGCCCTCCGGTGGGTGCGGGCGGCGGCGGCCAGGGCGGCCACGGCGTCACGCAGGTGGCCGCGGGTGAGCAGGCGCCCGGCGGCCACGGCGCACAGGACCAGGGACTCCAGCAGGCCGGCACGGCGCAGGGCGTCGTCCCTCAGGGCCCGCAGCCCCTGGCGGACGGTGAGGTCGGGGTGGGCGGCGAGGGAGGAGTAGGAGCCCAGGTCCCCGGTCAGGAGGGCGGCCAGGTCGTCGGTGCCCGGGGTGGCGGCGTCGGAGGGGATCTCCCCCAGGAGCACCCGCACCCCCAGCGGCCCGGCGGGCGAGTCCAGGCTGGCGCTGCCCAGCGGCCCCAGGTCCACGGTGAGCGTGGAGTCCAGGGTGGTGGACCAGCGGGCCTGGTGGGGGCCGACCGGGGAGGAGGCGGTGGCCGTGACCGCCCCGGCCCCCAGGCAGACCAGGGTGCTGGCCAGCAGCAGGACCAGGGTGCGCACAATCCTGCGGAAGCCGACACTGCGATCCCGCCACCAGGTGCCCAGGGCCCTGCGCAGGGGGTGCCCGGGCACGGCTACGCCTGGTCGTCGGGGCCCGCCCCGGACCCCGGGGAGCTGGCCGCGCCGGGTGCGCCGGGAGCGCCAGCACCGGCAGGGGAGCCGGCCTCAGCAGGGGAGCCAGCACCGGCGGGAGCGCCAGCAGGGGCACCGGCGGGTGCGCTGGTCCCGGGAGCACCAGCCCCGAGGGCGCCGTCGGGGGCGCTGGCGGCAATACGGGCGGCGAGGTCGGTGACGTAGGCGGCGGTGTCCTGCCAGCCCTCCACGGCGTGGGTGGGCACGCCCAGGGCCTTGACGGGGTAGTCATTGCCCTCGGGGTCCAGGCGGTCGCCCACGAAGAGCATGTCGTCCAGGGCGATACCGGTGACCTCGGCGAGCCTGCGCATGCCGTAGGCCTTGTCCACGCCCTTGAGGGTGACGTCCACGCTGGTGGAGCCCCCGGAGCGGACCTCCAGGTCGGGCAGGTGGGGGGCGACGGCGTCGCGCAGGCGCCCCTTCCTCTCACCGGTGGGGTCCCAGGCCTTCTTGACCTCCAGGGGCGCCTCCTGGCCCAGGGCCGAGAAGGTGATCTGGGAGCCCCGGTCCTCCAGGATGGGGCCCCAGGTGCGCTCCTCCCACAGGCCCAGGCGGCGCGCCTGGGCCTCGATGACGGCGAACCCCTCGGCGACCTGGGCGGGGGTGAGGTTGTTGGCGTAGACCAGCTCCCAGCCCTCCCCCGCGTGCCTGTAGTAGCGGGTGCCGCAGGTGGGCATGAGGTGGAGCCGGGCGAGCTGGGGCTCGGAGGCGCCCAGGTGGGCCAGGACCTGGTTCTGGAACTGGCTGATCTGGCCCCCGGAGATGACGCAGACCGGCACCACGTCCAGCAGGGCCCGCAGGGCGGCGGCCATGGGGGCGGGCATGGGGGACTTGGAGGGGGCCAGGGTGTCGTCCAGGTCGAAGGCGACCAGTCGGGGCAGGGGCCGGGCGGGCGCGACGGTGTCAGTCATGCTCATATTGTCTCGCAGGCGTGTGGCAGGGCGCAGGACCGCTCAGCCCTGCGTCCCGGCGTTGCCCAGGTGCTCGCGGGCGGCCGCCACGGCGGCCCGCCGGGCGTCCCGGGCCTCACGACGCCCCCGGGAGACGAGGGCGGTGACGGAGACGGCCAGGCCGCCCCAGATAATGACGATAGCCACCAGCATGAGGGCGATAGCGGTTCCGGTCACGTCAGTTCACCTCCTCGTCCTCGGCAGCGGCCAGGGCCCGGAGGTCCAGGGGCCTGAAGTCGTCCCCGGGCTGGGTGTCCTCGCCCGAGCGCCTGCGGCGCACCAGCCGGGTGGCTCCCGGGAGCCCCACCGCGAACACGATCACGGCGCCCAGCACCCCCCAGCCGAAGACGGCCTCGAAGCCGTGGGCGTAGGAGTAGCCCTTGGTGGCGTAGGACCAGAAGGTCTGCACGAACATAAAGCCCAGCAGCCCGGGCACCACCAGGGCGATGAGCAGACGCCACCACAGGCCCACCACGCGGGACTCCGAGACCAGGTTGAGGTGGCGCTGGAGCTCGGGCAGGCGGCGCAGCACCAGGCCCACGATGACGCACATGAGGATGGCCGAGCCCACCACCCCGATATTGTTGACGTAGGCGTCCACGACGTCGAGGTTGTACAGGCCCGTGGAGGTGCCGAACAGGACGAAGGACAGGGCCGCGGCGGGCAGGCCCACCACGAGGGTGGCCCGGGGCGTGCTCAGGGAGTACTTCTCCGCCACCGAGGAGGCCACCATCTGGATAATGGAGATGAAGGAGGTCAGCCCCGCCATGGAGAAGGAGGAGAAGAAGAGGACCCCGAACAGGGCCCCTCCGGGCATCTGGGAGATGACCGTGGGAAAGGTCACGAAGGACAGGTTGACGCCGCTTATCCCCTTGAGGTCGGCCACGCTCGAGCCCTGGACGTGGGCCATGAACCCCAGGGTCGCGAACACGCCGATACCCGCCAGGATCTCGAAGGAGGAGTTGGCGAAGGCCGCCACCATGCCCGTGCCCACCAGGTTGGAGCGGCGCCTGAGGTAGGAGGCGTAGGTGAGCATAATGCCGAACCCCACCGACAGGGAGAAGAAGATCTGCCCGAAGGCGGCGATCCACACCCGTGACTCCCCCAGCGCCGACCAGTCGGGGGTGAACAGGGCGTTGAGCCCGGTGGTGGCCCCGGGCAGGAGCAGGGCGCGCCCCACCAGGGCGATGAACATGACCACCAGCAGCGGCAGGAAGACCCGGTTGGCCTTCTCCACCCCGTCGGACACCCCCCGGGCAATGGTCACAATGCCGAGGGCCCACACAACGAGCAGGGGGATAACCACCCCGGCCACCGGCTGGGCGGAGAAGCCCGGCGCACCGGAGTCGGGCAGGTCTCTGACGCCGATGTAGCGGGTGAAGAAGGCGCCGGCGTCGCTCCCCCAGGCCCTGTTGACCGAGAACAGCGTGTAACGCAGGGACCAGGCCACAATGACGGCGTAGTAGGCCATGATAATGAAGCAGATACCCACCTGGAGCCAGCCCAGCCACTCCAGCCTGCGCGACAGGCGCCTGAAGACGGTCGCGGCACCGCCCCGGAACCGGTGCCCCAGGGCGTAGTCCAGGAGCAGGACGGGGGTGCCCACGCACAGGAGGGCCACCACGTAGGGCACCACGAAGGCGCCCCCGCCGTTCTGGTAGGCGACGCCGGGGAAGCGCCAGATATTGCCCAGCCCGATGGCCGAGCCGATAGCGGCCAGGAGGAAGCCGACCTGACCGCTCCACTGCTCGCGTGGCGGCACGTCAGGGGTGGATGAGGGGGTGAAGGCCATGGTGACCTCTCCAGGGTTGCGGACGGACGCCGTCGGTCCCGCGCGGGATAATGGCGTCATGACGCCGAAACGGTAGCCCGTACCACGTTGCGGATCGAGTGGTGTCCAGCATGTGGGACACTGGGGTGACGACGTCGCGGTGTCCGGCCCGCGGCGCACCAGGAGAGAGGACCGCTATGTCCACCGTCCACATTGACGCCTCCCCGGGGGACTTCGCCCCCGCCGTGCTCATGCCCGGCGACCCGCGTCGCGCCCTGCGCATCGCCCAGGCCCTCATGCCTGACGCCCGCCTGGTCACCGACGTGCGCGGGATGCTGGGACTGACCGGGACCGTGGACGGGCGCCCCCTGTCGGTCATGGGCTCGGGTATGGGACAGCCCTCGATCACCATCTACGCCACCGAGCTGTTCAGCCAGTTCGGGGTGGAGCGCATTGTGCGCGTAGGGACCGCCGGGGGGATCGCCCCGGGTGTGCGGGTCGGGGACGTGGTCATCGCCACCGGCGCCCACACCGACTCGGCCATGAACGACGCCCGTATCCCGGGGGTGCGCTTCAGCGCGGTCGCGGACTTCCACCTGGCCCGGGCCGCCTGGGAGGAGTCCCGGCGGGCAGCGGGCAGCGGGGAGCTGGAGGGGGCGGTCCACACCGGCACCATCGTCTCGCGCGACCACTTCTACCTCACCCCCCAGGGGCAGACCGAGCAGCTGGCCGCCTACGGGGTGCTGGCGGTGGAGATGGAGGCCGCGGCCCTGTACGCCGTGGCCGCCCAGACGGGCAGGCGGGCCCTGGCGGTGCTCACGGTCTCCGACCACCTCCTGGACCACCGCGAGGACATGGACCCCGCCCAGCGCGAGACCCGCTTCGCCGGGGCGCTGCGACTGGCGGCCGCCGCCGCCCTGAGCTGACCCGGACACGGCCGCCGCCCCAGGACCCGGTGGGTCCTGGGGCGGCAGTGGCGGGCCGGAGGACGGGCCCGCGGCTGGTCCTCAGGCGACTCGGTGGAGCCAGCGGATGGGCGCCCCCGCGCCCGCGTAGCGGAAGGGCTCGAGCTCGTCGTCCCAGGCCTGGCCGAGGGCCAGGTCCAGCTCACGGCGCATGCGCGCGGGGTCGGCGGAGTGGGACAGGGCGGCGCGGATACGGTCCTCGGGGATGACGACGTTGCCGTGGACGTCGGTCTGGGCGTGGAAGATACCTAGATCCGGGGTGTGGGACCAGCGCCCGCCGTCGGAGCCGGGGCTGGCCTCCTCGGTGACCTCGTAGCGTAGGTTGGCCCAGCCGCGTAGGGCGCTGGCCAGCTGGGGGCCGGTGCCCACGCGCCCGACCCAGCTGGTCTCGGCGCGCACCATACCCGGGGCGGCGGCCTGCTCGGTCCAGTCCAGGTGGACACGCGCACCTAGCACCTCGGCGGCGGCCCACTCAATGTGGGGGCACAGCGCACGGGGCGCGGAGTGCACGAAAAGGACACCGCGGGTGTAAGCACCGTTCACGGGTATCTCCTCCTGGTCGGTTCGAGAGTCGTCTTCCCCTACGTTCTCGGACCGGACCGGGCGATCACGTGACGCACGCGGCGTGCAGGAACAGGCTACCATCCGTCGGCGACCGCTATCACGGCAGATGGCAGGTTCTCTCCTGCTCGGGCGCGACGGGTCCAGCGGCCCGCCGTGCGGGGGCCGGGCCGCAGGCCGCGGACGGGCGCGAAAGCCCCTGGTCCAGGGCGAGCGTCCCGTCAGCCGCACCCGGGAGCGGGGCGTCGCCCGCCCCTGCCGCGGCCGTCACGCGCCTGACGCGGGAGCTGGCCCACGGGCCAGTGGGCAGGGCCTCACAGGCCCCTCTTGCGCAGCTCCCTCATGGCCTCGACACGGTGCCTGCGGGAGAGGCGGTCCAGGTAGAGGTGGCCGTCGAGGTGGTCGCACTCGTGCTGGATGCAGCGGCCCATGAGTCCCTCGCCCTCGACGACGACCTTCCTGCCGTCCAGGTCGGTCCCCTCGGCGCGGGCGTACCAGGCGCGCTCGGTGGGGTACCACAGGCCGGGGACGGACAGGCAGCCCTCCTCACCGTCCTGGTACTCGTCCTCGGAGAGCTCAACCAGCCGGGGGTTGAGGACGTAGCCGATCTCGCCGTCAATGTTCCAGGAGAAGGCGCGCAGGCTCACACCGATCTGGTTGGCGGCCAGCCCCGCGCGACCGTCCTCGTCAACGGTCTCCAGCAGGTCCTCCACGAGCGCCTTGACGGTGGCGTCGACGCTGGTGATGGGGTCGCACGCGGTACGCAGGACCGGGTCGCCGATAATACGGATGTCACGGTAAGCCATGGGCCCATCTTCGCACGCACCGGGTGACCCTCGGCACCACGGCGTACCGCTCTGCACCCCGCGGGCGGGAAGGCGGGGCCGCACGTGCCCGGGTACCCCCGGTTATCGGTGAGGTCAAGGTGGTCGACCCAGACGGGGCCGCACGCGCCCGGCTACCCCGGCTCGAGCTGGCGGGCCGAGCGTGCTGGCGGGGCCCACGCCCCCAGGCACCCCCAGGTAGCCGGCCCGGCCCCGGGACAGGGGGGCGGGGCCGCACGCGCCCGGGTACCCGCAGGCTTGTGACCGAAGGCACTCTGCCCGGCCCGCCCCACGCCGTCGTCGGATGCCCGGCCAGGGGACGCCGCGTACCGTTGGGGCCATGCGCCTGTCCCTCTCCCGCCGTAGCCCCCTGCCCGCGCAGGCCGCCAGCCTCCTGCCCACCGGGGAGCGGGCGGTGGCCTGGGTGCCGCTGGCCGACGGCGGCTGGGCGGTGGCCGGCCCCGCGCACCTGGCCCTGACAGGCCCCGAGGGCGAGGTGACCCGGGTGGCGTGGGACGACGTCGAGCGCGGGGCGTGGGAGGCCGGGACCCGGACCTTCACGGTCCACCTGGGCTCCCCCGCCCCGTTGCACCTGGTCGTCGGCACCGACGCGCCGGGGCGGGACGTGGACGGCTTCGCCCGGGTGCTGCGGCAGCGGGTGGAGGCCTCCGTGGTCCACCTGGTGTCGCGCACGCTGCCGGACGGCACCCGGGTGAGCGCGAGCGTGCGGCGCGACGCCGAGGGCGGGCTGTACGTGCGGACCAGCCCAGGCGCCCCCGGCTCCCCCGCCCAGGCGGCGGTCCTGGAGGAGGTCCTCCGGGAGGCGCGCGACGCTGTGGGACTGCCCACAGCATGAGCTTGCTCTGGAACGACGCCGAATCGGCGCCGGTAGCCGATTCGACTCCCCCGCCCAGGCCTGCTAGGGTTCATCCCGCGCCAGGCGCGTTTCCCGCGTAGCTCAATGGCAGAGCATCCGACTGTTAATCGGACGGTTATTGGTTCGAGTCCAATCGCGGGAGCCACCACCCCCGGCCCCACCGGCCGGGGCTCCGTTGACGGCGGCGGCCATGACCGCGGTGCCGCCCGCTGCCGGGCCGCCGTGCGGTAGAGCGTGACTGCTGCTACCATGGACGCAGGAAGAGCTACCAGGATTCCGATGATGTTGAGGATCATCGAACTCCCTCCTTCCGCGCCTTCCCACTATGCGCCCCCCGGCTGGTCCGGGGGGCTTCTTGTTGTCCTCGAGGGCGTCCGCCCCCTCCGACACCACCAACGGTACGCACAGGATGGCGTAATGTTGCAAGGGCACGCACGGAGGTGGTCGTCCGCACACCGGCGAGGACCCGGGGCCCACGGCAGCGGCGCCTGCCTCCCCCTGCCGCACCCGGCCGGCGGTGGTAGGCTGGGCCCTGTCGGCCCCCCTGACCAGCGCGATCGTATAACCGGGCAGTTAGTGGGCTAAGTCCACCCGTGGGAGCCGTCTCAACTCCCTGCCCGACGCAGGGGTGTCGTTGTAAGATACACAGTAGAATGCGGCGATACCACCCTGCGCACCGAGGCGCACCGTCGGTGGCATCAGCCCCCGTGGTGGAACTGGTAGACACAGCGGCCTTAAAAGCCGATGCCGAGAGGCGTACGGGTTCGAGCCCCGTCGGGGGCACCCTGGGTGGGGGTGCCCTGTGAGACCGGTTTGACGAGGACCACCGGATCGCCGGACGCGGCTCCCGCCTCGGGGCTACCCGCCGGCATCGCCGTCCGCACGGCGTCATCCCTTGGTGGTGTGGTGCAGCCAGCGCCTTGTGAGGCCGCCGGAGGCCGTCCACGTCACCAGGGCGAGCAGGCCCAGGCCCGCGAGGAGTGCGAGGAGGGCGTGGGTGGCGGCTGAGCCCATGGCCGTGCCCAGGACCGCGACGACCACGCCCGGTACGAGGAGGTCGTCGACCTGGATGACGACCGGCAGGGCCGTGGAGCTCTCCGGCGCCCGCTGGCTGAACAGCGCCGAGCTGATAATCGGCTCGACGACGCCGACGAACGCCCCGGCGGCGGTGGTGCAGGCACACAGGGAGAGGATCTTGGCGTCCGTGCCGCCAAGGAGGACGGCGGATGTGAACGCGGCCACGCTCACGACCGGCAGCAGGCCCACCACGAGCCCGTTGCGGATGACCCAGGACCTGAGGGCGTCCCGTGACTGGGCCCAGGACGCCGCCGCCCAGACGCAGGCCCCGGTCGTGACCACCAGGAAGGTCGCACCCGGGCGGATCCCGTGGACGTACCACGCACCCGCGCCCTCCGCGCCGCCGTACAGCGCCTGGGCGACCCCTCGGCACAGCAGCGGCGTCGCGAGGGTGCGGACCGGGGTGCCGGGCACCGGGACCGGTCTGACGAGCGTGAAGGCCCTGTAGATGAGGACCAGGCCGGTGAGCGTCACCAGGGCGAGCACGACGGCCACCGGGCCGCGTCCCGCGAACGGCGCGGTGGCCACGGAGATGGCACCGACCGTCATGAGGACCACCCGGGTCCCCAGCGGGAGGGCCGACGAGGCCCCCTCCCCCGGCTGCGAGGCCCGTGCCAGGAGGGCGGCGCAGGCGGCCGCCACGACGGCGGTCACCAGGAACAGCGCCCGCCAGGACCACGCCGCCATGACCAGCTGCGCCAGGCCCGGGCCTATGATTGAGGGCACCACCCACACCGAGGCCAGGACGGCGAACACCACGGGGCGGTCGCCCTCGTCGACGTCGCGGTCGATCGAGGCGTAGACGCCCCCGACGGCGAGACCGCCGCCCACCCCCTGCACACAGCGCGCGCAGACGAGACACAGGGCCGTGGGGCTCACGGCGCAGCCTGCTGCGCCCAGGCAGAAGAGAGCCGCCCCCAGCGGCAGTGCCGAGCGGACCCGCCCGTAGACGAACAGCGCGCCAAAGAGCTGGGCGAGCGCGTAGACGGCCGTGAAGGCGCCGTAGAGACCGCCCAGGTGGAGGTCGACGGCGATCTGGGGTACCAGCGTGGACAGGGCCAGGCCGTCAAAAGCGGTCACGAACACGACCGCCACGAGGGAGACGACCCTCAGCCGGTCAGCTACCCGCAGTCTTCCCATGGGACACTCCTACCAGCCGCCGGGGAGCCCGGCCCGCACCCGGGGCGCGCCCACTGTCCGCAGGAGCCCTCCTTGGGCCGTGCCGCGGTACCCCCACTGGGATTCGAACCCAGGACCATGTGCTTATCAGGCACGGACGAGGTATAAGCTCGCTGCTCTAACCACTGAGCTATGGGGGCCTGCTCGCGTTGGAGCAGCACGCGCACCCCCGAGCCGGAGCCGCGAGCCGACGCCGGCACGAGCACCCAGAGGATACCTCACAGCGAGCGATCAAGCACGACTGACCACGCCCCGCCACTCTGGTCACCAGACCGCACGACTGCCACAGCGGGCTGACCGCCCTCCCTACCGCTGGCCTCACGGCAGTGAGGCCGCCAGCAGGGACCAGGTGGACCCGGCCGGACTCGAACCGACGACCGACGCGGTGTAAACGCGTTGCTCTACCAACTGAGCTACAGGTCCCTGCCTCCCCCGACGCGGGGCAGGCTACGGCTGCCCAGGTTACGCCGTCAGGGCACCGCGACGCCAGCACGGCCACCTACCCAGCGCGCAGGCCTCGGCATCCCGGGCGCGGCCAGCGGCCGTCAGGCGCACGCTCATGCCGCAGTCGGCGGCCCCGGGTACGGCCCGTCCCCGGGCCAGCCGCTCAGCGCCGTCGGCTGGAGACGCGGATACCGCTCCAGTGCTCCCCCATGGAGGCGGCGCTGGTCGCGTGCATGCCGGCGGTCCGCACGGCCTCCTCGATCTCGGAGGTCGGCACGGCGCCGGTGGTGCGCGCCTTGGGGGTCAGTACCCAGATGAGGCCGTCACCGTCCAGGTTGGCCTGGGCGTCCACCAGCAGGTCGGTGAGGTCGTCCACGTCGCCGTCGTCAGCACGCCACCACACGATCGCGGAGTCAGCCACGTCCTCGTAGTCCTCGTCTACCAGCTCGGTGCCCGTCAGGGCCTCGGCGGCCTCGCGCAGGGCCGGGTCGACGTCGTCGTCGTAGCCGAACTCCTGGACGATGGTCCCTGAGGTGAAGCCGAACGCCCCACCTACTGTGCTCACCACGGTTGCGACCGTCCTTCCGGGGCAGCGCCCCATGCTCGTCGGTAACGAGGCCCCGTGGGCGGGGACCTCAACCCCTAGCCCACCGCACCACCCCCGCCTGACGCAAGCGCGGCACACTATCTGGATACCTCCGGCTGCCGCTGTACCGTCGGAGGTCGCCTGCAACCCAAAGAAAAGTGTCTAACCTCATACACAATATGGGACCTTGTGCCCTCTGAGGTGTGTCGGCCCGTGGTGCCGGGTCGTAGATTTGGTTCCCGTCAAGCCCAGCGGCGCCAGCCGGGACCGCCCTTGAGCGCAGGGCGACCGAGCCGTCTACCGCACCGACGCGAGAAAGAGGATCCCGTGAGCCCCACCAGTGACTCCACCCCGCTGATTGACGGCCTCCTGACCAAGGTCACCGACAACGACCCCGAGGAGACCCGCGAGTGGCGTGACTCGCTGGACGCCCTCATTGCCGAGAAGGGGGCTCCCCGCACCCGGTACATCCTCCTGTCCATGCTCGCCCAGGCCCGCCAGAGGAACGTCAACGTCCCCACCCAGACCACGACCCCCTACGTCAACACCATCGCGGTCGAGGACGAGCCCTACTTCCCCGGCGACGAGGGCGCCGAGCGCACCTACCGCCGCTGGCTGCGCTGGAACGCCGCGGTCATGGTCACCCGCGCCCAGCGTCCCGGGGTGGGCGTGGGCGGGCACATCTCCTCCTACGCCTCCACCGCCACCCTCTACGAGGTCGGCTTCAACCACTTCTTCCGCGGCAAGGACCACCCCGGTGGCGGCGACCACGTCCTCTTCCAGGGCCACGCCTCCCCCGGCAACTACGCGCGGGCCTTTATCGAGGGCCGCCTGAGCGAGGCCGACCTGGACGGCTTCCGCCAGGAGTACTCCCACCCCGCAGGCGGGCGCGGCCTGTCCTCCTACCCCCACCCGCGCCGCATGGAGGACTTCTGGGAGTTCCCCACCGTCTCCATGGGGCTGGGTCCGGCCGAGGCCATCTACCAGGCGTGGTTCGACCGCTACCTGGCGGGCGCGGGCATTAAGGACACCTCCGCCCAGCGCACCTGGGCGTTCCTGGGCGACGGCGAGATGGACGAGCCCGAGTCCCGCGGCATGCTCCAGCTGGCCGCCAACCAGCAGCTGGACAACCTGACCTTCGTCGTCAACTGCAACCTCCAGCGCCTGGACGGCCCGGTGCGCGGCAACGGCAAGATCGTCCAGGAGCTGGAGGGCTTCTTCAAGGGGGCGGGGTGGAACGTCATCAAGGTGATGTGGGGCCGCGGCTGGGACCAGCTGCTGGCCGCGGACAAGGACCACGCCCTGGAGCACCTCATGATGGAGACCCTCGACGGGGACTACCAGACCTTCTCCGCCAACGACGGCGCCTACGTGCGCGAGCACTTCTTCGGCCGCGACCCGCGCACCGCCGAGCTGGTCAGGGACTGGACCGACGAGGAGATCTGGGCCCTCCAGCGCGGGGGCAACGACTACCGCAAGGTCTACGCCGCCTACAAGGCCGCCACCGAGCACAGGGGACAGCCCACCGTCATCCTGGCCCACACCGTCAAGGGCTACATGCTCGGGAGCCACTTCACGGGGCGCAACGCCACCCACCAGATGAAGAAGCTGACCCTGGACGACCTCAAGGGCCTGCGTGACCGCCTTCACATCCCGATCACGGACGCCCAGCTGGAGGCGGACCCCTACCGGCCCCCCTACTACAGGCCGGCCCCTAACGACCCGGCCCTGCTCTACATGCTGGAGCGCCGCCGTCAGCTGGGGGGCTTCCTGCCTGAGCGCCGTGACGCCCCCAGGACCCTGGAGCTGCCCGGGGACAAGGCCTACGCCGGTCTCAGGAGCGGGTCCGGCAGGCGCGAGGTGGCCTCGACCATGGCCTTCGTCCAGCTGCTCAAGGAGCTCATTAAGGACAAGGGCATCGGGCGCCGTATCGTGCCGATCGTCCCGGACGAGTCGCGCACCTTCGGCCTGGAGTCCCTGTTCCCCACCAGGAAGATCTTCAACACCCTGGGCCAGAGCTACACCCCGGTGGACGCCGAGATGATGCTGTCCTACCGGGAGTCCGCCTCCGGGCAGATTATGCACACCGGTATTAACGAGGCCGGCTCGGCCGCGCTGTTCCAGGTGGCCGGCACCAGCTACGCCACCCACGGCGAGCCCATGATCCCGGTGTACATCCTGTACTCCATGTTCGGCTTCCAGCGCACCGCGGACCAGTTCTGGGCCGCCGGCGACCAGCTGGCCCGCGGCTTCATTATCGGCGCTACCGCCGGACGCACCACCCTGACCGGTGAGGGCACCCAGCACATGGACGGCCACTCCCCGCTCATCTCCGGCACCAACGAGGCGGTGGTCACCTACGACCCCGGCTACGCCTACGAGATCCGCCACATTGTGCGTGACGCCCTGGAGCGCTGGTACGGGCCGGACTCCGGGCGCAACCGGGACGTCATGTACTACCTGACCGTCTACAACGAGCCGATCCGCCAGCCCGCCGAGCCCGAGGACGTGGACGTGGAGGGGATCGTCAGGGGCATCCACCGCCTCGCGGCCGCCCCCGTCGGCAGCGGCCCGCAGGTGACCCTCATGGCCTCCGGGGTGGCCCTGCCCTGGATCGAGCGGGCCCGCCGCCTGCTGGCCGAGGACTGGGGCGTACGCGCCTCCACCTGGTCGGTCACCAGCTGGGTGGAGCTGCGCCGTCAGGCCCTGGAGGCGGAGAGGGAGAACTTCCTGGACCCCATCCGGCCGCGCGTGCCCTACCTGACCGCCAGGCTCTCGGGCGAGCCCGGGCCCTTCGTGGCCACCAGCGACTTCGACCACCTGGTGGCCGACCAGATCCGCGCCTGGGTGCCGGGCCGCTACCACACGCTGGGTGCCGACGGCTTCGGCTTCTCCGACACCCGCGCCGCCGCGAGGCGCCACTACCTCATTGACGCCCACTGCGTGGTGGTCAAGGCCCTGCAGGCCCTGGCCGAGGAGGGGGTGCTGGACCGCTCCGTGGTGGCCCAGGCCGTCAGGCGCTACGACCTGCGCAACGTCCACGCCGGGGCCTCCGGCGCCCAGGGCGGTGACGCCTGAGGACGCCTCGGGCCGCCTCGGGTCAGCCCCACGGCCCGAGGCGGCGCTACGACGTCGTCAGTCGGCCTCCTCCGGGTCCTGGAGCACCTCGACCGAGGGGTCGGAGCCGGAGTAGACGTTGGCGTCACGGTACCGGGGCTGGAGGAGGTTGGCGGGGCTGAGGAGCTCGTCGAGCACGTCCTCGTCCAGCAGCCCCATCTCCAGGACCACCTCGCGCACGTTGCGACCGGACCGGGCGCACTCACGCCCCACCAGGTCGCCGTTGTGGTGGCCGATGACCTCGTTGAGGTAGGTGACGATGCCGATGGAGTTCAGCACGTTGCGGCGGCAGACCTCCTCGTTGGCCTCGATACCGCAGACGCACAGCTCCCGCAGGGTCCGCATGGCGTGGGTGAGCAGGGAGATCGACTCGAAGATGGCCTGCCCGATCACCGGCTCCATGACGTTGAGCTGGAGCTGGCCCGCCTCCGCGGCGAAGGTGACGGTGACGTCGTTGCCAATGACCTTGAAGCAGACCTGGTTGACCACCTCGGGGATCACCGGGTTGACCTTGGCCGGCATGATCGAGGAGCCCGCCTGGCGCTCGGGCAGGCGGATCTCCCCCAGGCCCGCGCGAGGCCCGGAGGAGAGCAGGCGCAGGTCGTTGCAGATCTTGGAGAGCTTGACCGCGACACGCTTGAGGGTGGCGTGCATGGACACGTAGGCGCCGGTGTCGCTGGTGGCCTCCAGGAGGTTCTGCGCCCCCACGATCGGCAGCCCGGTGATCGCCCGCAGGTGGCGCAGCACCGTCTGCTGGTAGCCGGGGGGCGTGTTCAGCCCGGTGCCGATGGCCGTGGCACCCAGGTTGACCTCCAGCAGCAGGGCGCTGTTGTGCATGAGGCGGGTAATCTCCTCGTCCAGGAGCACCGCGAAGGCCTTGAACTCCTGACCCAGGCTCATGGGGACGGCGTCCTGGAGCTGGGTGCGCCCCATCTTGAGCACGCCGGAGAAGTCCCGGCCCTTACGCACGATCGCGTCCACCAGGTCGCACAGCTCCACCTCCACGCCGTTGATCGCCTGGTAGAGGCCCAGGCGGAACCCCGTGGGGTAGGCGTCATTGGTGGACTGGGACTTGTTGACGTGGTCATTGGGGTTGACAATGTCGTAGCGCCCCTTGGCGTAGCCCATGTGCTCTAGGGCGAGGTTGGCCACGACCTCGTTGGTGTTCATATTGACGCTGGTCCCCGCCCCTCCCTGGAACTGGTCCACGGGGAACTGGTCCATGCAGCGCCCCTGGTCCAGGATCTGGTCGCAGGCCCACACAATGGCGTCGGCGACCTGGGGGGACAGGGTCCCCAGGTCCCGGTTGGCCAGGGCCGAGGCCTTCTTGACCTGCACCATGCCGCGCACGAAGGTGGGCTCCTGACCCACGGTGCTCCCGGAGATCCGGAAGTTCTCCACAGCACGCAGGGTGTGGATACCCCAGTAGACGTCCAGGGGGACCTCGCGCGGCCCCAGCAGGTCGGTCTCAGTGCGGGTAGCGGCTAGCATCACGGAGTCTCCCTCTCGCCCGGCTCCGGGCATCGCGACCGTGCCCGCCTCACTCGGCGGGCGTACAGGGCGTATGCTACGCCGGTCTCCTCCCTGGCGCGTCAGCTCCCTGACACCACGACCGGTGCGGGCTGCGCGGGACCTGCGGGCGGGCTGGGTACGATCGGCCCATGGACGAGCTGAGCACTCCTGGGATCACGGCCCTGCGTCACCGTCAGGACAACCTGGTCGAGCACTCCCTGGACCGCGTCAGCGCCACCTACACCTGGTACCGCGGCCTCCCGCAGGACGCCCGCACGCAGATCGCCTCCGTGGCACGCCTGGGCGTGGAGATGTTCGTGGACTGGGTGGAGAACCGGTCAGCCGCCGCCAGCCCCACCCGCATCTTCTCCGTGGCACCCGCCACGCTGACGGGCGTGGTCACCCTGGACCAGACCCTGGGGCTGGTACGCACCGTCCTGGACGTGGTCCTGGAGGAGGCGCCCCTGCTGGTCCCCGAGGACGAGCACGACACCGTCCGGATCCTGGTCCTGACCTTCGGGCGGGACGTCGGGTTCGCCGCCGCCGAGGTCTACGCCCGGGCCGCCGAGGCCCGCGGCGCCTGGGGGGCGCGCCTGGAGTCCGTGGCGGTGGACGCCATGCTCCACGACTCCTCCCAGGACGTCGCCACCCGCGCCGCCGCCGCCGGGTGGCGCAGCGCCGGGCCGGTGGTGGCCGTGGCCGGACGCGCCCAGCTCGACGCCCTGGCGGTCTCCCGCCTGCGCCACCAGTGCCGGGGCATGGTCTCCGACTCCCTCATCTCGGTGCGGGGGGACTCCGTCATTATCGTCCTGGGCGGGGATGCCGCGGGCGGGGCGCACGACGAGGAGACACCGGGCACCAGGGTGGACCAGGCCGCCACCCGGGTGGCCCAGGAGCTGGGCGGGGCCGCCGTCGTGGGGCCGGTGGCGGCCGACGTCGCCCGGGCCGGAGGCTCCCTGCGCTCGGCCCTGTCGGGCCTGCGCGCCCTGCCCGGCTGGACGGAGGCCCCCAGCCCGGTCCACGCCGACGAGCTCCTCCCCGAGCGGCTGCTGGGCGGCGACCCCCTGGCCACCGAGCAGATCCTCGCCCGCGTCTACTCCCCCCTCCACCTCATGGGCGACCCCTTCGAGGAGACGGTGGCCACCTACCTGGCCCTGGGCGGGTCCCTGGAGGCCACCGCACGCACGCTGTTCGTCCACGCCAACACGGTGCGCTACCGCCTGGGCCGGGTCAGTGAGCAGGTCGGCTGGGACCCCACCGACTCCCGTGACGCCCTCATGCTCCACGTGGCCATTATCGTGGCCCGCCTGGTGGGGGCGGACGCCTAGCCACCACGCCGGACCGCCCTTCGCCGTCGGCCCAAACCCGGCTACCTAAGGACGTCCAGGGCACAAGGTCCCACCCTCATGGGGCACAATGCCCCTGCCCCCACCGACGACGGCGCCCCCGGCCCGTCCCAGCCCAAGGAGAGAGCAGTGGCCGACACCGCCGAGATCCTGTCCGTCATCACCCAGATCGTCGCCGAGGAGGCCGCCCTTGCCCCCGAGGCGGTGACCCGCGACTCCCGCTTCGCCCAGGACCTCGACATTGACTCCCTGGGCCTGCTCACCATCGCCACCCAGGTCGAGGAGCGCCTCGACGTGACCCTGGACGACTCCCTCATCCCCACCCTGCCCACCGTCGGCGCCCTGGTGGACCTGGTGTCCGCCCAGCGGGCCTGATGGCGCCTCCCGCCCAGCAGGCCGGAGGCGGCCCGCCGCGCGCCGTCGTGGTCACCGGCCTGGGCACTACCAACCCGCTGGCCGGGGACGTGGCTGGCACCTGGCAGGCCCTGGGCGCCGGACGCTGCGCCGTACGCACCCTGCCCCGGGAGGTGACGCAGGTCGGCGGGCACGAGCTGCCGGTGCGCATCGGGGCGCCGCTGGCCGTCGAGCCCTCCCACGTCCTGGCCCCTCGGCAGGTGCGCCGCCTGGACCGCGCCAGCCAGTGCGCCCTGGTCGCCGCCCGCGAGGCCTGGCAGCAGGCGGGGGCCCCGCAGGTCGACGCCGAGCGCCTGGCGGTCGTGGTCTCCCCCGGCATGGGACCGGTCCTGTCCGTCATTCAGGCCTGGGACACCCTGCGGGAGCGGGGCCCGCGCCGGGTGGCGCCCACGGCCGTGCCCGCCCTCATGCCCAACGCCCCGGCCGTGGCCGTGGGACTGGACCTGGGGGCCCGGGCCGGGATCCACGCCCCGGTCGCCGCCTGCGCCTCGGGGGCCGAGGCCCTCGCTGCCGCGGCCGACCTCATCGCCCTGGGACGGGCCGACGTCGTCGTGGCCGGGGGGACCGACGCCGCCCTGCACCCCATGACGGTGGCGGCCTTCGCCGCCATGAGGGCCCTGTCCACCCGCAACGAGGACCCGGCGGCGGCCTCACGCCCCTTCGCGCCGGACCGTGACGGCTTCGTGCTGGGCGAGGGGGCGGGGATCCTGGTGCTGGAGGCGGCCGAGCACGCGGCCCGACGGGGCGCCCCGGTCCTGGCGGTCCTGGCCGGGGCCGCGGTGACCAATGACGCCTACGACGTGGCCCGCCCCGAGGACAGCGGGAGGGCCCAGGAGCGGGCCCTGCGCCTGGCCCTGGGGCGCGCCGGGGTGGCCCCGCAGGCGGTGGGGCACGTCAACGCCCACGCCACCTCCACCCCCGTCGGCGACGTGGTCGAGGCCCGGGTGCTGGCCCGGGTCCTCAGCGCAGCGAGGGTGAGCGCCACCAAGTCCTCCACCGGGCACCTCCTGGGAGGCGCCGGGGGCCTGGAGGCGGTCCTGACGGTCATGGCACTGGTCACGGGCCGTCTGCCCCCCACCCTGCTGCCCGGCGGGGTGGACCCCCAGGTGAGCGCCACCGGGCTGGACGTGGTGGGGCCGGCAGGACGATCGGCGCCCGGGCTGCGGGCCGCGGTCAGCACGTCCTTCGGCTTCGGCGGGCACAACGTGGCCCTGGTGCTCACCCGCGGCTAGGCACCGGCGTCAGTACTCGGCCAGCGCCAGCCAGGCCCACATGAGGCCCACCGGGTCACTGACCCAGGCGCCGTCAAAACGACGGCTGCCCTCCTGGCCCGCCCGGGCCAGGCCCTCCAGGAGCTCAGCGGCGAAGGGCGCCCCGGCCGCGCGCAGCCACGTCACGTCCCGCCCCAGGTAGTCCGAGGCCAGGACCACGGCCCCGGCCTCCAGGACCCGGCTGAGCCAGCGGCTGGTCACCTGGGTCACGGAGGGCACCTCCTGGTCCCAGTCCCGGGTCCCCTCCCCGGTGCCCGCGGGCTCAGGGGGCCCCAGCTCCCCCACGACCCAGCCGCGGTCCACCCGGTCCAGGCCCGGCCACCACACCCCGCCCAGCTCCTCAGGCAGGACGATCGGCGGCCGGGCACCCATACCCAGCAGCTCCAGGCCGGACTGCCCCTGACGGCACAGGCAGCGCACCCGCGCGTCCCGGACCCGCCCGAAGAGCTCCGTGGCCAGGCCCGCCCCCAGGGCGCGGGCGGCACGCCCCAGACGCAGCCGGACGCCGTCGACCTCCAACCCGGCCCGGTCACCCCCGGTGGGGTGCCCCTCCACGACCACCAGGCCCGGTACGCCCACCCGCCCCCACCCCTGCCAGGGCCCCTGGACGGCGACCCGCACCGAGGCGCCCCCGCCCAGGCGCCCCTCCGCGCTGGCCCGCGCCCCACCGACCACCAGCACGTGCCGGGACAGGACCGCCAGGGACTCCTCGACCCCGCCCCAGTCCTCCCCGGCCCGGTACCGCTGGGCCACCGTGCCCGCCCCACCGGGCCGCACCCGGCTCAGGGTCCAGGACCGGCCGGCAGCGTCCACGTAGGTGACCTCGGCACCGGCGAAGCCCGAGGCCGTCAGGACCGGCTCAGCAGCCAGGGGGCTCAGGACCAGGCCCCCGACCTCGTGGTAGGCGGCCCGGGCCCGCCCCAGCAGGTCAGGGCCCACCTGACCGGCCTTATCGGCCCGCCCGAGCCGGTAGAGGTTGCCCAGGAGGGCTCCCAGGGCCTCCACCCGCTCCTGGGAGGGGTCCGACAGGCCTGTCAGGAAGGCGGTCAGGGCCCTCTCGGCCACCAGCAGGCGGTGGACCCGCGCCGCGTGCAGGTCGCTGGCCAGGGCCGAGCGCAGGGAGGCAGGGACCTTGACCACACCGACCTGGAGGACCCGGGCCAGGTGGTCCAGCAGGCAGGCGCGCACCTCCCGCTGCTCCTGGCTGAGCCCGCCCCCGGCAGGCCCGCGGCCCTCCCCGCGGCCCCGCCCCCCACGGGCCGCCTCCCCGGCACCGGGCCGGTCCGAAGGGCCCGTCCCCGGCTCGGCCCGGCCGGTCTGACCGGCCCGATCGGTCTGGCTGGCCTGACTGACCTGATCGGCCCGATCGGTCTGGCTGGGCTGACCGGCCTCGGCGAGCGGGAGCAGCAGGGCCACGACGGCGCGGTGGGCGCAGGCGGGCGCCAGGAGGCAGTCGCAGGCGATCTGCCCGGGCTCACTGACCACCTCCGCCTGCGCCACCCTCACCGTGGCGCTCCCCAGACGCACCACCTCCCCCAGCTCAGGGGGGTCGGCCAGGAGGGCGTCCACACGACGCCGGACCCGGGGGGCCAGGGCGTCCACCGTGGCCGCCTGGAGGGCCGGGTCGATCCTCATCCGCGCACCACCTCCCCCACCCACCGGGCCAGGTCCAGGGGCGAGAGGACCGCCACCCGCATACCGGCCGCGGCAAGCTGCCGGGCCGTGCCGACGTTGTAGGCCGCCACCCCGGCGTCGTCCAGGGCCGCGCACCCCGCCAGGCGCACCCCGGCGGCGTGCATGGCCTCGACCTGCTCCAGCAGCGGCGCCACCGACCCGCCCTCCTCAAAGTCCGAGACGAGCACGCACAGGGTGCGGCCGGGCACCCGCACCCGCGAACGCGCCACCCTCATGGCCCCGGCAATGTCGGTACCGCCCCCGACACGGACCTCCAGCAGCAGCGCCAGGGGGTCGTCCACGTACCCGGAGAAGTCGATCACCTCCGTGGAGAAGGCCAGGAAGGTCACCTCCAGGCAGGGCACGCCGGTCAGGACGGCGGCGGTCAGGGCGGAGAAGACCACGGAGCGGGACATGGACCCGGAGGCGTCCACCACCACAATGAGGTGCCAGTCCGCCTCCTTGGCCACCGGCTGGCGGAACACCGGGTGGACGGGGACCACCTGCGCCCGCCCGTCCAGGGGCACCACGTGGCGCAGGTTGGCCCTCAGCGTGCGGGACAGGTCGAGCCGCCCCACGTGGCGGCGCGTGGGCCGGGCCCCGGACAGGCCCGTCAGCGCGGGCCGCAGACGGACGGCCAGCGCCTGGGTCAGCTCCCTCACGAGGCGCGCCACCAGGGGACGCAGGCGGGCCAGACGGGCCTCGGGCAGGGAGCCGACCAGGGACAGGGCGGTGGTGAGCAGCTCCACGGAGGGACGTACCTCGGCCGGGTCCAGGGACTCCAGGACGTCAGCCCGGCCCGCCTGCGCCGCCTGGGTCAGGATCTCCTCGACGGCGTCGTGGCCGAAGAGCACCTCGATCTCCTCGCGCCACTGGCGCGCACCCAGCTGGGAGGGGCCCCGGCCCTCAGAGCGGCGCCCGGGGTCCAGGCCCTCAGGGCGACGTCCGTAGAGCTCGTCCAGGGCGGAGGCCATACGTCGCCCCCGGGAGGAGAGCCGGTGCTGCTGCGTGCCGAGCACCATACGCCAGCGCTGGGCCGGGGAGAAGGCCAGGTCGGCCAGCCCGAGCTGGGCCAGGCGGTGGCGGGCCCGGGTGTCGTAGCGGGCGGCGGCGACCGTGTCCTTAAGGCTGAGGACCAGTGCGGGGGCCGGGCCGAGCTGGTGGGCCAGGTCCGCCAGGAGGCGCTCGCGGTCCTCGGGTGCCAGGACGTCGAAGCCGCCGCGCAGGGCGGGCAGGATACCGACGAACTCGGCGTCGGCCATGGTGGAGACCTCCTCCACCAGGGCCCGGGTGGCGGTGGCGGTCTCCAGGCGGCCACCCGCCGTGACCAGCAGTCCCGCCAGTCTGCGGCGCAGGTCGTGACGGGCCCGGGCGGTGGGGGCGCTCAGCCAGGAGACGAGGCGCCGGGACAGGCCGTCCTGGCCGGGGGCGTCGAGCAGGAGCCCCGAGGCGGCCCCCTGCATGAGCGGGGAGCCGTGGGTGGTCAGGTGGGCCAGGGCGTGGGACAGGCCCAGCTCGTGGTCGGCCGCCTCGGTGGCGAAGGCGGCCAGGGCCGCGGCGTCCTCCAGCCGGTCCGATCCTGACAGGCCGGCCAGCTCCCGCAGTGCGGCGCCGGTGAGCTCCTGACGCAGCAGCCCGGCCCGCCGGCGTACGTCCTGGCCCAGGAGGCCGGCCCCGGGCACGCGGGCCAGGGCCACGTCGGCCAGGGCGCCGCCCAGGGCGACGGCGTCGGTGAAGCCGACCTGCGCCACCTGGGGGGCGAGGTGGTCCAGGGCCCGCTCCAGGGCCGGGGTGCTGGCGCACTGCGCGGCGTCGGTCAGCAGGCGGTGGAGCGCGGGGGTGTCGGGCAGGGGCCGGGTCATGAGCGTGCTGGTGGCCACCTGCTCGGGGGTGAGTCCGCGAGGGGCGGCCAGCTCGATACCGGCCTCGGTGGCGGCGCTCCAGGCCAGATGCCAGGTCAGGGTGACCCTCGGGGCCCCTCGCCAGCTGCGGGGGTCCTCACAGGTCCCGTAGCCAATGCCTCCGGTGAGCAGGCGGTGGAGCAGGACGTGGCGTTCCAGCTCACGTCCTCCCCGGGCGGGGGCGAGCGTGAGGGTGCGGGGCCGGTCCACGGGCAGTCCCAGGCGCTCCAGCTCGGCGACGACGGCGTCGCGCAGGGGCGCACGCGGGGTCCCGGGGGCCAGGGAGCCGCGTCTGTCACCGACGAGGACATCCTCCAGGACCGAGGCGACCGCCCGCCCGCGTCCCAGGACCTCGCCCTGGGCGAGCACGGAGGTGGTGGCCTCAATGAGCTCACGGCGTGAGGGGGCGCCCAGGCCCCGCAGGGTGGCCAGGTCCAGGGCGAAGCGGGCGGTGGCGGTGGCCTCACCAGGCCCGGCCGGGTGCCCGGCGTCACGCAGCCCGCGAGTGACGAGGGTCACGACCTGGGTGGTGTCCTGTCTGATCCGCTCAGGATCCAGGCCGGAGTCGACGACCAGCTGCTGCCACGCGGGGTCGCGGATACCAGCCGAGTAGCCGGAGCGGGAGTCGAGCTGGGCGAAGCCGTAGGCCACGACGCAGCCGACGACCCCGTCAGGGTCCTCAGTCCCCTCCGCCTCCTGGTAGCCGACGACGTCGAGCAGCGCCGGGGCGTGGAAGGCCCCGACGAGGGCGGCCACGCGCCTGCCGGCGGCCAGGTGGCGGGCGGTCCGGCGGCGCATGGACTCCTCACGGGCCAGGGTGAGGGCGTCGGGGCGCCCGGCCCGGCAGCGGGCGGCCCAGCCGTGGGCCAGGGCGGCGGTGCGCACCTGCCCGGGAGTGGATCCGGGGGCGTGGGCCTCCACGAGCCGGTCCCAGATCTCCTCGGCGTCCTCGGTGCGCGCCCTGGCCCGCCGGGCCAGGGCCTGCCAGAGGGCGCCCCCCGGCTCCTCGGACCGGGCGCCCTCCTCGTCCTCCTCCTTGAGGCCGCCGGGATCCTCGGGGTGTGCCGCCCCCACGGGCAGGTCAATGCAGTCCACCTCGACACCGTGGTCGCGGGCCCAGCGCAGGGCGACCAGCTCGGGTGAGAAGTCGGCCATGGGGTAGAAGGCCATGTCCCCCTCGTGGGAGAAGGCCAGGGCCAGGGGGGCGCGGGCCCGGGGGTGGGTCAGCCAGCCCAGCCACCCCCGGGCCTGGGACGGCAGCTCAATGGCCAGGACCTGGGGGTCGGCCTCCTCCAGGAGCGCAGGCAGGACGGCCGCCAGCGCGGGCGAGTGGTGGCGTACGCCCACCAGGTAGGGCTCCCGGCTGGCCACCAGCCGGTCCACGACTCCGGCGGGGTCGGTCATGTCTCGAGCACGTGGCGTTGCTGCCACAGCTGGACCCAGCTGGGGCTGCCCTGCTCGGCCCGCCGCCTGACCACCGCGTCCCAGTAGGCCAGCAGGCGGGCCCCGTCCTGGGGGTCGTCCTTGCGCACGGCCCCCAGCAGCTGGCCGGGGACGAGGCGCAGGCCGTCGCGGGCGTGGGGGAAGAAGGCCCCGGCCAGGGCGATGGACTCCGAGACCGCCACGGCCTCGGCGGTGGAGAGCACGGTCGAGGGCCGCTCCACGGCCCACCCCTCCTGGCTCACGCCCCCGCGCAGGTCCCGGAAGGCGGTGACCAGGGTCCGCACGACGACGTCGTCCACGCTGGCGGGGGCGCCCACGCCCTCAAGGGCCCGGCGGGTGCGCTCCCGCACCAGCTCGACCTCGGCGTCGGCGTCGGCGATGGGCTCCACGGCCTCGAAGTTGAAACGGCGCTTGAGGGCGGCGCTCATCTCGCTCACGCCCCGGTCGCGCAGGTTGGCGGTGGCAATGAGGCAGAACCCGGGGCGGGCGGCCACGGCGTGGTCGCCGAGCTCGGGGACGGCCAGGCGGCGCTCGGAGAGCACGGAGACCAGGGCGTCCTGCACCTCCGGCAGGCAGCGGGTGATCTCCTCCACCCGGACCACCCGTCCGCTGGCCATGGCGGCCATGACCGGGGAGGGCACCAGGGCCTCCGGGGCGGGTCCCGCGGCCAGGAGCTGGGCGTAGTTCCACCCGTAGCGCAGCTGGTCCTCGGTGGTGCCGGCGCTTCCCTGGACGGTCAGGGCGCTGGTGCCGCAGACGGCGGCGGCCAGGAGCTCGGAGAGCATGGACTTGGCGGTGCCGGGCTCGCCCACGAGCAGCAGCGCCCGCTGCCCGGCCAGGGTCACCACGCAGCGCTCCACCAGGGAGACGTCGCCGACGAACTTGCGGCTGACGTGCAGTCGTGGTGAGCCGCAGACGAAGGCGACCACGGCCTGGGGGGTGAGCCTCCAGCCCGGGGGGCGCGGGCCGGTCTCCTGGGCCAGGCGCTCCAGCTCCTTGGCGTAGAGGACCTCTGGTGGCGGGACCTGCTGCTCCATCAACGTCTCCTGGTCTGGGTGCTCGGCTCGGTGTAGCCGGGGCGGTCCCCGTCACGGTAGCGCCGCCACGCACCGGCGAAGACCTGCCCCAGCGGCAGGAGGGGCAGGACGGCTGCCAGGCGCGGGCGCACGCGGTCGCTACGGTCGAGATCGTACAGGGGCGCCTTCCACGCCTCCATCGGGTGGTGGGGGGCCCGGGCCGGCATCCACCCGCCGGGCAGGAAGAGGCTCCGGCCCGCGCGCTCCCGCCTGGCCTCCACCACCAGGCCCCGGGCCAGCAGGTCGGCGCCCGCCTGACGCAGCCGGGCGGCGCCCCAGTGGTTCCAGGTCCTCACCTGCCGGTCGGCGGGGTGGTGCAGGGCCAGGAGCTGGAGCCAGTAGCGGGCGGCGTCAGCTCCCAGGCCCAGGGCCGCGGAGACGTCGGCCACCACCTGGGGGGCGCTGGCCAGCGGGTCCTGGCCGGCGCCGGTCCCCGCGACACGCAGGTCGGCGACGAGTTCGTCGCAGCGCCCGGAGAGCAGGATGACGGGGGCGCGCAGGTAGTCCGCCAGCTCCCCCAGGGCGGCCACCCGGGCGGCCTCGGCCCGCCAGTCGGTCACCTTGGCGGGCTCCCACACCAGGTGGCCTGCCCGCCCGTCCGTGAGAGTCCACGCCCCGCCGGTGCGCCCGTCGCCGACCCGGCCGTCCGCACGCGGGGGCAGTCCCAGGACGGCGCACGCCTGGGCGCCGTCATCGACCCGGACCTGCCAGGAGCGCTCACGCCAGCTCCCTTTGAGCACCTCGAGCTGGTCGGCGAGCCAGGGGCGGGCGGGGTGGTCGCGCTCCAGGCGGGAGGCCAGCCACAGCAGGGGCTCCAGGCGGGTACGCTGGTCCACGCCCCGGCGCATGAGGGCGTACAGGTCGATGTCGGCCTCCCGCCCCATGACGGTGAGGGCCTCGGGCGCCAGGACGTCGGGCAGGACCACCCAGCCCGCGCGGTGCGCCTGCCAGTAGGCGGCCATGGCCTCCGCGTCCAGGCCCTGGGCTACCACCCGCGCGGGGTCGGCCGCCCCGGCGCCGATCATGCCCACGAGCAGGGCGGGGTCCAGGTGGCTCAGGAAGCTGGACGCCCCCTGCGCCTGGGCCGCGCTCAGGTGCAGGCGCCTGCGCAGGTCCTCCAGGACGGCGCGCGGCCAGTTCCACAGCATCGCCGGGATCTCGGTCAGCAGGAGCTGGGCGGCGGCCACCGACCAGCCGGTGCCCTGCGCCAGGGCCTCGGCCCGACGCGGGTCCCACGGGGGCGGTCCCTGGCGGAGGAGGCGGGTGAAGGCGTCGCTGACGGCGTCGGCCCCCACCCCTGAGGAGCCCATGAGCCTGGTCGTCGGGTAGGGGCCGACACGGGCGGGTACCGTCCCGGTCAGGGACAGGACCGTGCACACCGTGAACTCGTCCTGGTTGATCCGTGACAGCCTCGTGTCAATGACCGTCCCCGTCGCCTGGTCGTCACCCACCTGGGTGCCGCAGGCGTAGGGCTCGGTGCCACGGGGGAACGTGAAGGAGTAGGCCGTGGTCCGTGGCGTCACCAGGCCGGCGTCGGCCAGGGCGGCGTGGAGCGCGGCCGCGCCACGCACCCAGTCGGGCCTCTGGCCGGGCACGGCGGCGCAGTGGCTGGGCATGGCGGCGCAGGCCAGCAGCACCTCGGGGTGGGTGACCGCCACGAGGACGAGCCTGCCCATGTAGCCCATGGGGGTCGGATAGCCGTGCATGGTCCGGCCCAGGGCCAGGACGTCGGCCCGGGTGGGGGTGCGGCTGCCGGCCCGGGGCTGCGCCCACCTGACCACGAAGGCGTCGGGCTCCACGGAGGGGGCCGGGGCCGCCTGCCCGGTAGGGCTGGGGGCGGCCTGCGCCTGGGGGCCGGGACCGGGGTCGTCGGCCAGGGCGCGGCGGATCCGGGGGTTGGAGCGGATCAGGTCCTCCAGGAGGCGCCTGGTTTGGGGGTTGGTGTGGGTCAGGGTGGTCAGGGTCTGGCGGTGGGTCCTCCAGAAGCCTGCCGGGGCCCGGGAGGTGGCCGGCAGGGGAAGCAGGGCTGTCAGCAGGCGGGCCTGGACCTGCTCGGGGTCCACGCCCGCGGCCACGGCCAGACGACCCAGGTCCGCCCCCAGGGAGGCGTAGGGAGGCATCCCCCCACGCACCCGCTCCACGTTCAGCCCCAGGAACGCCTCCAGGGCCTCACCCGGACAGGTACGCCCCGGCAGGGACCGCGCCAGGCGCCCCATCTCCCCGGCACCCACCGCCCCCGCCAGGGCGAACTCCAGGAACACCTCACGGTCACGCACCTCGTCCACCACCAGACCGTGCACCCGCTCGGCCTCCCGCGCCAAGGAGAACAACCGCGCCGCGCACACCCTGTTCCCCACCCCCAGGAACACCCGCGCCCCCTCCTCCAGGAACGTCGGCAGGAAGTGCGGCGCGCACCCACCCAGCACACCAGCCACCTCCTCCACCACACCCATCGCCCGACCCGGACGCGAACCAGCCAGACGCGCCACCCGCCCCAGATCCCCCACCAGACCCAGCGCCAGACCCGCACCCTCCGGGTCGTGCACCACCACCCACCCCGGAAACCCCACCACCCGCCCACAACCAAACCCCACACGCACACAACCCACACCCACCAAACCCAACACACCACGCAACGCATCCTCCACACCAACCAAAGACTCCGACACCAACCTCACCACACGACGACCACCCAACACACCACAAGAATAAGAACGAGCTACAAAACACACACCACCACCTCTACCACTCAAAGCCACACCACCACACCCAACAACCACAGAATCACTAATCACTTTTCCACCTCAACCTTGCGTCCGGCGTAGATGAGCCCGGCCATGCGCACTCCCTCGGAGTAGGCCACCGGCCCCACACTGGCCACCGGCAGGACGGCGTCCTCGCTCTCCCAGTACAGCTCGCCGGTGCTGGTCTCGTAGTCGGGGTTGTCCACACCGATCCAGTAGCGGGCCACGACCTGGTGGCCGTTCTCCCAGACGGTGGTGGTGGCGTAGCCGCCGGAGATCTTGAACCCCTTGCTAACGGCCCGTGCCGCGGCGAAGCGCAGCTGGTCGAACTCCCCGCCGGCCCAGGTCTCCAGGGTCCTGACCTCCGGATCCGGTGGCGGGGAGGGCAGGCGGTGGATCTCACGGAAGAGCTGGTCCAGGCGCTGGGTCACGCCCAGCTCGACGGCGAAGGCACGGATCTCCTCCAGCTCGGGCAGCAGCACCGGGTGGGGGATGAGGACCCGGTCGGCCGTCAGGAGCAGGGACTCGCCGTCCAGGTCGACGACGCCAAGGCCCTCGTCGTCGGCGGCCCGCAGGAACCCGGTCTGGCCCTCCTCAGTGAGGACGACGGTGTCGGTCAGCCAGGAGCGCCAGGCCTCGTCGGCCCAGACCTGGGTCAGCAGGACGCGCGGCACGGGCAGGGAGCGCAGGAACCAGCGCTCCACCTGCTCCCCGACCTCGGCGTCGTGGGTGCGCAGGAAGTCGAGGAGGGCGGCAAGGGACTCGTAGGCCTCCGTGTTCCTGGCCTTGGACGGTACGGTGGCCAGGACCCTGCCCTTGGCGTTACGAGCCACCACGGCGCCGTCGCGGATCGTGAGCTCGTACCCGGTACCTGTCGGGGTCCACTCCTGCATGTCCGTCTCCTGTGTGGCACGGCGGGAAGTACACCGGAACGTTACCAACAAGACGATACCTGGTACAAACCTCCCCGGCAGGACGCCGGGAGGACGGGGAGCCTGTGGAGCTAGGGGGATTCGAACCCCCGACCTCTTCCATGCCATGGAAGCGCGCTACCAACTGCGCCATAGCCCCGAACCGACTGCGTCGGAGTGGAGCTAGGGGGATTCGAACCCCCGACCTCTTCCATGCCATGGAAGCGCGCTACCAACTGCGCCATAGCCCCGAACGGGCGCCGCCCGCGGGCGACGGCGACAACTTTATGGAGTCACCGGCCCAGAGGCAAATCATTTTCCAGTGCGGTACCTCACCCGCACCCGGTGGCACCCGCCCACCGCGCCGGTCCCGCCCGCAGCGGGGAGGCTCAGGAGGTCCACAGGCCGGCGTCCCCGGCCTGGCAGGTGATCGTGTTCCAGGACACGACCATCCAGCCCGGCGCCCGCCCGGAGCGGCGCAGTACCGCCCAGTGGGCGTTGTCCAGCCCCTTGAGACCGAACCACGCCGAGGGGTCGGCCCCCAGCAGGTAGGTGGCGCCCAGGGTGATGGCCGAGCCGTGGGCGACCACCACCACCGGACCGGTCCCCGGGGGCTGGTCCGCGGCCCCCCCGACGGGCCCGGCCTGCCCGCGGGAGCTGACGGGGGCTGGCCCGCCGCCGCCTGACCGGGCCATGAGAGACTCAATGGCGCTGCCCACGCGCGCGGCGGCGTGGGCCCGGGTCTCCACCCCCACGCCCTGGGGGTCCCCACCGGCCCGCCACACCTGGGCGGCCTCGGGCCAGCCCGTCTCGATCTGCGTCCGGGTCAGCCCCTCCCACGCCCCGAAAGAGCGCTCGACCAGGTCCTCGACGACATCGACCGGCACGGCCGTGCCACCGCCCAGCTCCTCGGCCAGTACCTGGGCGGTGGCGCGGGCGCGGGCCAGGGGCGAGGAGACGATCCGGCTGGGGCGCAGGGCGGCCAGGGCCCGGGCCGCCTGCACGGCCTGGGCCGTCCCGGTGGCGTTGAGGGGCACGTCGACGCGCCCCTGGACACGGCCAGCCACATTGTGGTCGGTCTCCCCGTGGCGCCACAGGACGAGGTCGGTCACGCTCAGTACGCCTCCGCCGCCGCGGCCACCTCGGCGAGGTCGTCCGGCAGCGCGACGGGCGGGCAGTCCTTCCACAGCCGCTCCAGGGCGTAGAACTCACGGTCCTGCTCCTGGAGGACGTGGACCACGATGTCCCCGAAGTCCAGGAGCACCCAGTGGGCCTCCTGCGTCCCCTCACGGAACCGGCGTCGGGCCCCGGCCCTGAGCAGGGCCTCCTCCACGGCGTCCACAATGGCCCGTACCTGGCGGTCGTTGGAGCCGGAGAGGATGAGGAAGACGTCGGTCAGGGCGAGGCGCTCGGAGACGTCGATGGCGACGATCTGCGTGGCCTTCTTGAGCGCCCCGGCCCTGGCGGCCAGGGCGGCGAGGGCGGCGGTCTCCGGGTTTGCGGTCACAGGACTCCTTGACTGTGTGGTGCGGAACTAGAGGAGCAGGGGCGTGCTGACGCCCGTGGCGGCAGCGTTGCTGTCAGCCTGCGTCACGACGTACCAGGCTACCGTGCCCAGGACCAGCAGGAGGACCAGGATCAGCAGCCCGATGAGAAGGTAGTGGCCCAGCCGGGACCCGTCCTCCGGCTCGTAGCCGACCTCCAGGTTCGTGACGGACTCCTCCGCAAAGACCTCCTCGTCCGGGAAGACGGCCTCCGGTTCCGGGGCCGGTGCCGGTGCCGGGGCGGCCGCGCCCGGAGCGGCGCCCCGGGCGGCGTCCTTGCGGGCGATGCTGTCGTGGAGGGCCCTCCACTGGGGGGTCTCCAGGCCGTCGAACTCGGCGTCCACCGGCTGGACGTTCTGAAGCACCCCGGTCTCGTGGTCCACCGTGCGCACCCCCTGGACCCCTGAGGGGATCCGTACGATCGGACGCCGTGAGGGCGTGGCGGGGGCCGGGGCGGGGACGCGGTCCGTCCCCGCCGACTCCGGGGCGTCGGTGGCCAGGCGGTTCATGAGGGAGCGCCGGGCGGGCACGACGGCGTCGGCGGGGTCAGCCGACTCGGCCGAGGGCGGCGAGAGGGGCACCGGCTCGTCCTGGGCCTCGGCGGCGGGCAGGAGCCCGGTGGAGACGGCGGAGATCTCCTCGATCTGGGAGTCGGAGAGCTTGGTGGCGCTGGTGGTGGCACCCACCACCTGGCTCAGGCGTCCCTTGCGCCCCGGGGTGCGCCCGGAGGTGTCCGGGGACGAGGGCGTCGGGGCGTGGTGGGTGTGGTGGGTGTGGTGGGGCCTGGTGTCGTGGCCCCCGGCAGCGGGGGCGGAGGACGGAGGCGCCGGCTCCCTGCGGGTGGCGATCCCGTGGCCCCCGGCAGCGGGGACGGGGGACACGGCCCGCAGCGGCTCCCAGGGCGTGGGGACCGGACGGGACACCGGCCGCGTCCGGCCGGGTACGGGGTCCTCGTGCGTCGCCGGGCGGGCGGGCGTCTGCGCACCGGACCGCCCCGGTAGCGGGCGGGAGGTCGGGGACGGGCGGGCGGGCGAGGCCGGCCTGCGGGCCTCGCGGACGACCGGGGTGCGTCCTGTGGTGGGCACGGGGCGGGTGGACTGCTGGGTGGCGGAGGCGCGCCCGGAGACAGGCACCTGCCGGGTGGGCTGCCCCGCGGCCGGGACCGGGCGGGCGGGCGGGGCGGCCACAGGCCGCGGGGTGGGGCGGGCGGCGGGCGCCGGGCCGCCTCGGCCCGGTATCCCGGCCCGGCCGCGCTCCCGGGGTGCCGGTGTCCTGGCGCCCGCGCGGGCCGACGAGGCCGGCAGGCCGCCGCCCTCCTCCAGGAGGGGGTTCTGGAGGGCCCGCGCCTCCTCGGGGGTGATCTCACCGGCGGCGACGGCCGCACGCAGGGCCTCGGCCTCCTCACGCAGGCGCTTGAGCTCCCGACGTGTCAGTAGAGGCTGCTGCCCTGTGATATATGCCTCACGTTCTGCGGCGCGCTCCGCAGCACGCTTGGCCCGCCGGCTCGAGCCGCGGCCTCCCGCTGGAGCGGCAGCGGGGCCACCAGAGTGGGCGTTGACGTCGTTGTCACTCATCGACGTTCTCCTTCCTCATGGACTGCTCCCGCGCGACACGGGCGGTCATCGACGTCACGGACGCCGTCCGTTCGGCCCTGCGGTACAGGCCGTACTTGCGAATGTATTGCACGACACCATCGGGTACGAGGTACCACACCGGGCTCCCCCGCCCGACACGCTCCCGGCAGTCGGTGGAGGAGATCGCCATGGCGGGTACCTCGACCAGGGAGACGTTCCCCGGCAGGCCGGGGTCGGTCAGGACGTGGCCGGGGCGGGTCACGCCCACCAGGTGCGCTAGGTTGAAGATCTCCTCATTGTCCTTCCATGTGAGGATCTGCGCCAGCGCGTCCGCACCGGTGATGAAGTACAGCTCCGCGCCGGGGTACTCGGCGGCGATGTCGTGCAGGGTGTCGATCGTGTAGGTGGTCCCGCCCCGGTCGATGTCCACCCGCGAGACGGTGAAGCGCGGGTTGGGGGCGGTGGCGATGACGGTCATGAGGTAGCGGTGCTCCGCCTTGGAGACCCGGCGGTCCCTCTTGAAGGGCTGGGCCCAGGTGGGCACGAAGATGACCTCGTCCAGGGCGAAGACGTCCTGGACCTCGCTGGCGACCACGAGGTGGCCGTGGTGGATGGGGTCGAAGGTGCCGCCCATAATGCCGATGCGCAGGCGACGAGAGTCGGCTGCGTCACGCTCCTGCGGGGGCTGAGGCACGTTCCCTCTCCTTGACATGTACTCGCGCGTGCGACCGGGCTCGCACTACCTACCATCCTGCCACGTCTCCTGAGTCACGTGCAGGTTACGACCTCGCCCGCGATCACGACCTATGATCTGTAATGATGCTATTATCGCCTGACCAAGCACCCGGTTGCTCATAGCGAGCGGTCCTTCAGCGTAGCTTCCACGATCTTGCCACCGCCGTCATCATCCCAAGGAGAACGAGATGACCCGTCACGAACGCCTCTCGGCCATACTCGGCATCGTCGTCGAGGAGGGCAGCATCCACATCGACGACATCATCACACGCCTGAACGTCTCCGCCGCCACCGCCCGGCGGGACCTCGACCTGCTGGCCAACCAGCAGCTCGTCACCCGTACCCGGGGCGGTGCCTACGCCAACCGTACCTCCGCCGAGCTCCCCCTGCGCTACCGGGCCTCCCGCATGGCCGACGAGAAGACCCGGATCGCCCGGGCCGCCACCGCCCTGGTCAGGGCCGGGGACACCGTCGGCCTCAACGGAGGGACCACCACCACGGAGGTCGCCCGTGAGATCGCCCTGCTGCCCGTGGGCATCGACCCCGACCGTCCAGTGACGGTCGTCACCAACGCCGTCAATATCGCCTCCGAGCTCACCGTGCGCCAGAACGTGCGCGTGGTGGTCACCGGGGGCGTGGCCCGGGCCCGCTCCTACGAGCTCACCGGGCCCCTGAGCGACCTCATCCTCCCCCGCATCTCGGTCGACACCACGTTCCTGGGCGTGGACGGCATGGACGCCACGGGGGCCTACGCCTTCCACGAGGGCGAGGCCGCCGTCAACTACGCCCTGGCCCGCGCCGCCCAGCGCGTCGTGGTCGTCGCCGACCACACCAAGCTCTCCAGGAGCACCTTCGCCCTGATCTGCCGTGCCGACGAGATCAACATGCTGATCACCGACATCGGCGCCACCGAGGAGCAGCTCGCCCCCATCCGTGAGGCGGGCATCACGATCCGCCAGGTCTGAGGCCCCGCGCCAGCACCCGAACCGCACTCCCCCACCGCCCTCAAGGAGAACCATGCCCCGTACGACCGGTCGCGTCACCATGCCCATCCAGGAGGGCATTGACGACCAGATCCGTGAGCTCGCCGCCGCGCTCGGCGCCGACGCCGTACGCAACTCCGACGGCACCTGGCTGCCCGAGATCGCCTCCGAGCTCGTGGACAAGGTGTACTCCACCTACTTCCCGGCCCGCGGGGACCAGGAGTGGGCCCTGGCCCACCCCGACACCCTCGTCAACCAGTACCTCATGAGCGAGCGCGTCACCGCCACGGGCCCCGGCCCGCTGCGGATCGACGTCCTGGCCGGGTACTACCGGGAGCAGTTCCGCCCCTGCTACGAGCGCGTCGAGCGCTTCTGGGAGGTCATTGACCGCACCACCGGCCAGGTGGTGCCGGTCCCGGGCTGGGACGTGGAGGAGTCCACCGGCGTCCTGACCGTCCACGAGCCCGTCCCCTGGCACGAGTACACCGTCGGGTTCCTGGCGGACCAGGTGTGGGACACCACCCAGATGTACAACTACATCACCAACGGCTGGGGGCAGACCGACCCCACCCGCGTCAGGGAACGCCCCTACGACGTGCGCAAGGACGGGGTGTGGGAGCACGCCCGGCAGGCCCTGACCACCTGGCTCGCCGAGCACCCCGAGGTGGACGTGGTGCGCTTCACCACCTTCTTCTACCACTTCACCATCGCCTTCAACGACCAGGCCAAGGAGCGCTTCGTGGACTGGTTCGGCTACTCGGCCTCGGTGTCCCCCCAGGCCCTGGACGCCTTCGAGGCCGAGTACGGCTACGCCCTGCGGGCCGAGGACTTCGTGGACGCCGGCTACTACAACTCCCCGTTCCGGGTGCCCTCCCCCCGCTTCCGCGACTGGATGGACTTCACCAGCCGGTTCGTGGCCCGGCGGGCCAAGGAGCTGGTGGACATCACCCACGCGGCGGGCCGTGAGGCCATGATGTTCCTGGGCGACAACTGGATCGGCACCGAGCCCTACGGGGAGCACTTCGCCTCCATCGGCCTGGACGCCGTCGTGGGCAGCGCCGGCAGCGCCGCCACCACCCGTCTCATTAGCGACGTCCCGGCGGTGAGGTACACCGAGATCCGCTTCCTGCCCTACTTCTTCCCCGACGTGTTCAACCACGACGGCGGGGACCCGGTGGGCCAGGCCAACGACTCCTGGATGACCTCCCGGCGGGCCGTGGTGCGCCACCCCCTGGACCGCATGGGCTACGGCGGCTACGTCTCCCTGGCCCTGGAGTTCCCCGACTTCGTGTCACGCATTACGCAGATCGCCCAGGAGTTCCGCGACATCCACGAGTTCTCCGGCGGCCAGCGCCCCCAGGACGCGCCCGTCGTCGTCGGCGTCCTCAACCACTGGGGCGCCCTGCGCTCCTGGCAGACCCACATGGTGGCGCACGCCCTGCGCTACAAGGCCACCTACTCCTACGTCGGGGTCCTGGAGTCCCTGGCCGGCCTGCCCTTCACGGTCCGCTTCCTGGCCTTTGAGGAGGTGCTCGCCAGCGGGGTGCCCGACGACGTGGACGTGCTCGTCAACGCCGGGGCGGCGGACACCGCCTACTCCGGCGGCCCGGTCTGGGACGACCCGCGCCTGGTGGAGCTCCTGCGCTCCTGGGTGGCGGCTGGCCACGGCCTCATCGGGGTGGGTGAGCCCACCGCCTACGCCAAGGGCGGATCCTTCTTCCAGCTCTCCGACGTCCTGGGGGTGGACGAGGAGCGTCAGCTCACCCTGTCCACCGACCGCTACCCCACCGTGGTGGGCTCCCACCCCGTGACCGCGGACCTGTCGGGGGCCTTTGACGACGGCGAGGGCGCGGGCCACGACATCTACGCGGTGAGCCCCCGCACCCAGGTCCTGTCCTACCAGGACGGCACCGTGCGCATCGCCGCCAACGAGTTCGGGCGGGGGCGGGCGGTCTACTTCTCCGGGCTGCCCTACTCCCACGAGAACTCACGCACCCTCCAGCGCGCCCTGTACTGGGCGGCCGGGCGTGAGGACCTGGTGGAGACCTGGTGGTTCACCTCCGACACGGCCACTGAGGTGGCCTGGTACCCGGACCGGGGACGCTTCCTGGTGACGAACAACGCCTACGAGCCCGTCTCCACCACCGTCACCGGCCAGGGCCGCTCCTGGGAGCTGGAGCTGGAGCCCATGGGCTGGGCCTGGGTGGACGTGGAGGACTGAGGCCAGCCGGGCCCGGGTGCCTCACCCGGTACCCGGGCCCGACCGTGGGCGGGCGCGGCCGCGGCCCTGCCGGTACAGGTCCGCGGCCACCCCCAGGCACCAGACCAGGACCACGAGCAGGTGGACACGCTGGGTCACGCCGGCCCCGCGCCCCACCAGCTCCAGGACGCCGGAGAGGGCCGAGTAGACCACGGTGACCGCCAGGACCACCGGGGAGAGCCGCCGGGTCACCTGCCAGGGGCCCCGGGCCGGGGTGCCGCGGGTAGCCAGGAAGGCGCCAAGGTGCACCGCCACCCAGGCCGCGCCCACCACAATGGAGGCGGCCTCGTGGACGTGGTGCCTCAAGGACGTGTGCTGGGCCAGCTGGGCCTGGCAGGAGCTCAGGGAGAGCGCGCAGTCCATGGGGGCGGCGGCGTCCACCAGGGTGGCGGTGGCGGTCACCACCAGCCCGCCCCACCACAGCCACCAGCCCCACCGGGTCCACCCCCGCCGGCACCGGGCCGGGACGTGCCGGCCCGCCGGGGGGCCGCCGGCGCCCGGGGAGGGGTGGTCCGGGCGGGCGGCGCCGTCCCACCGCGCCGGAGCGGCGCCGCATCCGGGATCCCTGCCAGCCACACGATCCGTGCCGTCCCGCCGCGCCGGGGCGGTGCCGGGCAGCGGGCGCAGGACCGCCAGGCAGGCCAGGAGGCACAGGAGGGCGAAGGTGACGTCCCCGGCGCGGGCCGCCGCCGCCGTGGGGCGCCCCGTGGCGGCCAGCTCGGAGACGTAGGCGTCGCGGACGGACAGGCCCGAGGTCCACATGGGGGGCAGCAGCCACAGCGAGTAGGCCAGGGCGGCCAGGGTGAGCAGGACCGCACTGGTGCGCAGGCGCCGGGGGGCGCGTGGCGCGGTCCGGCCGTCCTCGGGCTCCCCGCCCGGTGCCGTACCGGGGTCCCGGTCCCCGCAGGCCCAGGGGGTATCGGCCCTTCGCCCGGGGCGCGCCCGACGACGAGGGCCGCAGGAACGCGGGAGTCCTGCGTCGGCCCCCCGACGTCCGGGGCGGGCGTCCCCGGCTCCGGCCCGCGCGTCCCCGGCTCCGGGACACTCAGGGACGGATATGCCCGTCACCCTGGACGATCCACATGGTGCTGGTCAGGGCCTCCAGGCCCATGGGGCCGCGGGCGTGGAGCTTCTGGGTGGAGATGCCCAGCTCGGCACCCAGGCCCAGCGCCCCGCCGTCGGTGAACCGGGTGGAGGCGTTGACCATGACCACCGCGCTGTCCACCCCCGCGACGAAGGCGTTGACCACCCGCACGTCCCGGGCCAGGACGGCCTCGGTGTGCCCGGTGCCGTAGGCGCGCACGTGCTCCACGGCGGCGTCCACGTCCGGTACCACGCGCACGGCCAGGTCCAGGGAGCCGTACTCGGTGGCCCAGTCCTCCTGACCGGCCTCCGCGAGCAGGTCCTCACGCCCCCGGGCCGCCTCGGCCAGGACGGCGCGGGCGGCGGCGTCGGCGTGCAGGGTGGTGCCCGCCTCCCACAGGGCCGCGGCGGCGGCGGGCAGGTAGTCCCCGGCCACCGCCTGGTGGACCAGGAGGGTCTCGGCGGCGTTGCACACCCCCACCCGCTGGGTCTTGGCGTTGACCACGACGTCCACGGCCTGGGCCAGGTCGGCCGAGGCGTCCACGTAGACGTGGCAGTTGCCCGACCCGGTCTCAATGACCGGGACGGTGGACTCCTCCACCACCGTGCGTATGAGCCCCGCCCCGCCCCGGGGCACCAGGACGTCAATGAGGCCGTGGGCGCGCATGAGGGCCCGGGCGCCCTGCCGCCCGGCGGCGTCGATACTGGACACCAGGTCCTCCCCCAGGCCCACCGAGGCCAGGGCCGAGCGCAGGGCCGCGACAATGGCGGCGTTGGAGTCCCGCGCGGCGGAGCCCCCACGCAGGACGACGGCGTTGCCGGACCTGACCGCCAGGCCCGCCACGTCCGCGGTGACGTTGGGACGGGCCTCGTAGACCATGCCGACCACCCCCAGGGGCACCCGGACGCGGCGCACCTCCAGGCCGTTGGGCAGACGTCGGCCGTCAACGACCTGCCCCACCGGGTCGGGCAGGGTGGTGAGCTCCTCCAGGGCCCCGGCGACCCCCTCCAGGCGGGTGGTGCTCAGGGCCAGGCGGTCCACGAGACCCTCCCTCATGCCGGCGGCTCGGGCCCGCTCCACGTCGGCGGCGTTGGCGGCCAGGACGTCCGGGGCCCGGTCGCGCAGCGTCCGCGCCATGGCCTCCAGGGCCCGGTCCTTGAGCTCCGTGGTGGCCGCGGCCAGGGGCCTCTGGGCGGCGCGGGCGGCCCGGGCGACCCGGGTCACCAGGGCGGTGGCGTCAGCCCCGACGCCGTCGGGCACCTGGGAGCTCGGATCCGTCTGTGTCTGCGTCATGACCCCACTCTACACAGCCCCCTGGGGCGGCCCCCGCCAGAGCCGACCCGGGCGGCGTCGCGGGCGGGTGCCTGCGGGCGCGCGGTCGCCCCTTCGCCGGCGCCGGCGTCCTCGTAGCAGGGGCGCACCACGGGCTCGTCGGCCCTTCGCCGGCGCCGGTGCAGGAGCCCTGGGTGAGGGGCCCGGCACGGGGCTCAGGGGATCCGGGGCAGCTCGGCCAGGTCGTCACGGTGGACCACGGGGGCCACGTGCTCGGGCACCGCGCACCGCGAGCCCCGCAGCGCCAGCACCTCGGCGACCTCGGCCGCCGCGTAGCGGCAGACGCCGCGCGCCACCGGGCCCCGGGGGCCGACGACCTCGACCACCGCCCCGGCCTCGAAGTCGCCGTCGACCCCCGTGACCCCGGGCAGCAGGAGGGACTTCTTGCCCACTGTCAGGGCCCGGGACGCCCCGGCGTCGACCAGCAGGCGCCCCTCGGGCACGGAGGCGTAGGCCATCCACAGGCGTCGGCTGGGGCGGTGCGGGCCGGTGGGGGCCAGCCAGGTCCCCAGGTCGTCCGGGAGGGCGGAGCCGCCCAGGAGGGGCACGGCGTCGTCGGCCCGGGCGATGAGGGTGGCGGTTCCGCAGGCGCAGGCGATGGTGGCCGCCTGGACCTTGGTGCGCATACCCCCCGTGCCCAGGGCCGAGCCCCTGTCGGAGACGTCCACGCCCGCCAGGTCGGCGCCGCCGGCCACGTAGCGCAGGGGGCGGGCCCCGGGGGTCCCGGGCCGGGCCGTCCACACCCCGTCCACGTCGGTCAGCAGGACCAGGACGTCGGCGGTGACCAGGTGGGAGACGAGGGCCGCCAGGCGGTCGTTGTCCCCGAGGCTGAACTCGGTGGTGGCCACCGCGTCGTTCTCGTTGACTATGGGCACGGCCCCCATGGTCAGCAGGGCGTCGAAGGTGGCCCGCACGGTGCGGTAGTGGCTGCGTACGGCCACGTCCTGGGCGGTGAGCAGCACCTGGGCGGCCACGGTCCCGTAGGCGCTCATGGCCGTCTGCCAGCTGGTGACCAGGCGCCCCTGCCCCACCGAGGCGGCCGCCTGGAGCAGACGCAGCTCCGTGGGACGGCGCTCCATGCCCAGGGCGGGCAGGCCCGCGGCCACGGCCCCGGAGGAGACCAGGACCACGTCGTGCCCGCGGTGCCGCAGGCTGGCAATGAGACGGGTCAGGACGTCAATGCGGTTGAGGTCCAGCCCGCCGTCGTCACGGGTCAGGGAGGAGGAGCCGATCTTGAGGACCACCCGGGCCCCTGACGGCAGGCGGGCAGGCCGCCCCTGGGCCGCAGGCTGCGGGCCCGCGGCCTGTGGACCGGCCCCGCGGCCCGCGGTCGGCCTCCCGGGACGCTCGACGCCGCCCACGCTCACACCTCGTCCGTCTCGTCCCAGGCCCCTGGGTCGGTCCACAGGCCCTGCTCGGCCTCCTCGCGCAGCTCGGCCCGGGCGGCCTCCTTGGCGTCCATCCGCCGGTGGTAGGCCGCCCGACGCTCCGTGTTGGTACGGCGGTGGTAGTCCTCCACCCGCGTGTCGGTCCCCCGGGCGCCCAGGAGCTCGGCGCCGGTGGTCACGGTGGGCTCCCAGGTGAAGAGCACCCCCCCGTCCAGCTCGCCAATGAGCACGGGGTCGCCGGCGTGGGCCCCCGCCCGCACCAGCTCCTCCTCGACCCCGGCGGCGGCCAGGCGGTCGGCGAGGTAGCCGACGGCCTCGTTGTTGGCGAAGTCGGTCTGGAGGACCCAGCGCTCGGGCCGCTCCCCGCGCACCTGGTAGACGTGGCCCTCCACGGGGTGGCCCACGCGCCGGACGGTGGCGACGGGCTCCTTGGCGCGCCGTCCCACGGAGGCGGGGCGGATGACGGGCCGGGCCCCGACGGCCTCGTGGGCGGCGTCCTGGCGGGCCCGCTCCACCAGGGAGGCCAGGGCGAAGGACAGCTCACGCAGGCCTGTGCGGGCCACCGCCGAGACGGCGTGGACCGGCAGGCCGCGGGCCTCCAGGTCGGGGGTGACGAACTCGGCCATCTCGGCGGCGTCGGGGACGTCCACCTTGTTGAGTACCACCACCCGGGGACGCTCCATGAGGGGGGGGCGCCCGGTGCGCTCCGGGTCGTTCTCCTCCCCCAGGCGCTGGGCGTAGGCGGCCAGCTCGGCCTCGATGGTGTCCAGGTCGCTGAGGGGATCCCGGTCCGGCTCCAGGGTGGCACAGTCCAGCACGTGGACGATGACGGCGCAGCGCTCCACGTGGCGCAGGAACTCCAGCCCCAGCCCCCTGCCGGTACTGGCCCCGGGGATGAGGCCGGGCACGTCGGCAATGGTGTAGCGCACCTGCCCGGCCTCGACCACCCCGAGGTTGGGCACCAGGGTGGTGAAGGGGTAGTCGGCGATCTTGGGGCGGGCGGCGCTCATGGCGGCGATGAGGGAGGACTTGCCGGAGCTGGGGTAGCCCACCAGGGCCACGTCCGCGATGCTCTTGAGCTCCAGGGTGACGTCACGCACCTGGCCGGGCAGGCCCAGGAGGTGGAACCCGGGGGCCTTGCGCCGGGAGGAGGCCAGGGAGAAGTTCCCCCGCCCCCCGGTACCGCCCTGGGCCACCACGACCTGGTCCCCGCCCTGGAGGAGGTCGGCCAGGACCTGCCCCTGGTCGTCCTTGACCACGGTGCCCTCGGGCACGGGCAGGACCAGGTCCTGGCCGTCCGTACCGCGCCGCCAGCCGCCCATGCCGGGGGTGCCGGACCCGGCCCGCCGGTGGGGTGAGCGGTGGTAGCTCAGCAGGGTGCTGGTGCGTGGGTCGGCCACGAGGGTGACCGACCCGCCGTGCCCGCCGTCGCCGCCGTCGGGACCGGCCAGGGGTCTGAACTTCTCACGGTGGACGGAGGTGCAGCCGTCGCCGCCGGCCCCGCCGCGGGCGTGGAGGACGACGCGGTCGATAAAGGTGGGCATGTGGGTCTCCTGTGGGGTGGGGGGCGGCCTACAGCACGAGGGCGGACGGCTACGGCCGTCCGCCCTCAGGGTCTGCGGGGCGCAGGAGGCTCAGGCCCCGGTCCGAACGTTGACGACCTTGCGGCCGCGGTGGGTACCGAACTCGACGCTGCCGGCGACCTTGGCGAACAGGGTGTCGTCGTTGCCGCGGCCCACGTTGAGGCCGGGGTGGAAGTGGGTTCCACGCTGACGGACAAGGATCTCGCCGGCCTTGACGACCTGGCCGCCGAAGCGCTTGACACCGAGGCGCTGGGCGTTCGAGTCACGACCGTTGCGGGAGGAGCCGAGGCCCTTCTTGTGTGCCATGGTGAGGCTTCTTTCTTCTCGTGCGGGAGCGTTCAGGACGCCGGGCTAAGACGCCGGGAGGTCACTTGATGGCGGTGACCCTGACGGCCGTGAGCTGAGCGCGGTGGCCCTGGCGCTTGCGGAAGCCGGTCTTGTTCTTGAACTTCAGGATACGGATCTTGGGGCCCTTCTCCTCACCGACGATCTCGGCGGTGACACGGGCCCTGGCCAGGTCGGCAGCGGTGGCGGTGACCTTGTCGCCGTCCACCAGCATGACGGGGGCGAGGTTGACCTCGTCACCGACCTGACCGGCGAGCTTGTCGACGACCACGACGTCGCCGACGGAGACCTTCTCCTGACGGCCGCCGGCCTTGACGATCGCGTAGACCACTTGTTGCTCAATTCTGTCGAGTGCGTCTCAGACCGCCACGACCTCGGCCCGGACGGGCAGGAGGGCGATCTCCTGGGCAATGGTGCGCGAGGCACCGGCAGACAACTCTAGGGGATGTCCGGCCGGGGGCCAACCTCGGGGGCAAGCGGGTGCCTGTGTTATTCCGCACGCCAGCGCGGTGGCCCCACCGCGTTAGGCACGGGGCGGCTACGGGCCGTGAGCCACTCCGGCAGGATTCGCGGGCCGGCGTCGGGCACGGGGGCGCCCCCGTGCCCGACGCCGGCACCCACCCGGTCAGGCGTCCGGGTCCTCCTTGGCCTCGTGGGCGTGCTCAGCGGCGGCGGCGATCTGGGCCAGGGCGCCACGCACGGCGGCACGGGCCTCGTCGTGCTCGGGGGCCGACGCGGCCTCCGCCTGCCCCGGCGTGTCACCGGCGTCCTCGGCATCCTTCCTGGGGGCCTCCTCCTTGGCGGCCTTCCTGGCCGCCTTGGCGGCGCCCTTGGTCTTCCTGGGGCCCTCGGAGCGGGACCGGCGGCCGCGCCGCTCGGCGGAGCGCGAGGCCGAGGCGGACATGTCCACCTGCTGGTTCTCCACCGGGGCGTCGTGGACGATAAAGCCCCGGCCGCCGCAGCACTCGCACGGGGTGGAGAAGGCCTCCACGAGCCCCTGACCCACCCGCTTGCGGGTCATCTGGACCAGGCCCAGGGACGTGACCTCGGTGACCTGGTGGCGGGTGCGGTCCCGGCCCAGGCACTCCACCAGCCGGCGCAGGACCAGGTCCCGGTTGGACTCCAGGACCATGTCCACGAAGTCGATGACCACCATGCCGCCGATGTCGCGCAGCCTCAGCTGGCGCACGATCTCCTCGGCGGCCTCCAGGTTGTTGCGGGTGACGGTCTCCTCCAGGGTGCCCCCGGCCCCCGTGAAGCGGCCGGTGTTGACGTCGATGACCGTCATGGCCTCGGTGCGGTCAATGACCAGGGTCCCGCCGCTGGGCAGCCACACCTTGCGGTCGAAGCCCTTGGCGAGCTGCTCGTCAATGCGGTGGGCGGTGAAGACGTCCTCGGGATCCACCCAGTGCTCGAGACGCTCCACCAGGTCCGGGCTGAGGTCGGAGACGTACTCGCTAATGGTGCGCCAGGCCTCCGGGCCGGAGACGATGAGCTTGCGGAAGTCCTCGTTGAAGACGTCACGCACCACGCGCAGGGCCAGCTCGGGCTCGCCCTTGAGGAGGGCCGGCGCCTTGGCGGAGCCCCTGAAGATGGACTGGGACCTCTTGTCAATGGTCCTCCACTGCTTGAGGAGCCGCTCGACGTCGGCCCCCAGCTGCTCCTCGCTGGCGCCCTCGGCGGCGGTGCGCACAATGACGCCGGCGTCGTCGGGGACGACCTTCTTGAGGATCTTCTTCAGGCGCGCCCTCTCGGTGTCGGGGAGCTTGCGGGAGATGCCGGTCATGGTGCCCCCGGGCACCAGCACCAGGTAGCGGCCCGCCAGGGTGACCTGGCTGGTCAGGCGGGCGCCCTTGTGCCCGATCGGGTCCTTGGTGACCTGCACCAGGACGGGGTCGCCGCTGGAGAGGGCGTCCTCGATACGGCGCGGCCTGCCCTCCATGCCGGCGGCGTCCCAGTTGACCTCGCCGGCGTACAGGACGGCGTTGCGCCCCTTGCCCAGGTCCACGAAGGCGGCCTCCATGGAGGGCAGGACGTTCTGGACCCGCCCGACGTAGACGTTGCCCACCATGGAGGACTGGGTGCGCCGCGCCACGTAGTGCTCCACCAGGAGGCCGTCCTCCAGCACGGCGATCTGGTTGAGGCCGTCGACCTCCCGGACGATCATCTGCCGGTCCACGGACTCGCGCCGGGCCAGGAACTCGGCCTCGGTGACGATGGGCCGGTGCCGTCCCGCGGCCCGCCCCTCCCGGCGGCGCTGGCGCTTGGCCTCCAGGCGGGTGGATCCCTTCAGGGCGGTCACCTCGTCACGCACGTCCCGACGCGCCTCCCGGGCGTCGGAACGGGACCGGGAGCGCCGTCGCCGCCGACGTGTGGACGAGGTCGGCTCGGCCTCGGGCGTCTCGACCGCCTGGGCGTCCTCCTCGCCGTCCGGCTCGCCCTGACCGGTCTGCTCGGGGGCCTCGGCGCCCTGCCCCCGGGAGCGCCGACCCCGTCCGCCGCGGCGGCGCCTGCGCCGGGCGGCCCCCTCCTCCGGGGCGTCGGCCTCCTCCGAGGCGGTCCCCTCCTCCGGGGCGGGGCCGGCCTGGTCGGGGGCCTCACCGACCTGGGGGGCCGGCGCGGTGGCGGCCGCGGTGGCCTTACGACGGCGGCGCGTGCGGCCACGGGACCCTGCGCCCTTGGCGGTGCCCTCGCCGCTGGCGTCCCCGCTGGCGTCCCCGCCGTCAGCGTCCTGGTCAGCCTGGGCGTCCTCCTGGGGAGGGTCCTGCGCGGCCCGGGGGGCTGGCGCGGTGGCGGCCGCGGTGGCCTTGCGCCGACGACGGGCCCGGGAGGGGTCGGGGACCTGGAAGAGCAGGGAGGCCGCTGGCAGGTGCAGGACGGCCTCGGGCTCCTGGTCCGGATCCGTGGGGGAACCAGGCGCCTCGGGCTCCTGGTCGGGGCCGGGCTCGGGGCCCCGGTCCGCTGCCCGGGGACCGGTTCCCTCGTCCTGGTCAGGGGCCTCGTCCTGGTCGTCCTGGTCGTCCACGTCCTGGGTGAGGTCCTGGTCCACATCCTGGGCACCGACCTGGTCGCTGACCTGGGCACCGGCCTGGTCGGGGGCCTGGGGGGCACCCGGGTCCTGGGCGGGGCCGGCGGGGCCCTGGGTCAGGTCCTGGTCGGGGGCCTGGGGGGCGGGCTCGGGGGCGGTGGCGGCCGCGGTGGCCTTGCGCCGACGGCGGGGCTGGCGGCCCGGTGCCTCCCGGGGCGAGTAGTCCTCGGCCCGGTCCTCCCGGGTGGCGGCCGTCTGCCCCCCGGCCGGGGAGGCGGTCGGCTCAGGGGCTGGTGCCGGGTCGGCGTCCTGGGCGGCACCCGGGTCCTGGGGGGCACCCGGGTCCTGGGCGGAGCCAGCGGGGCCCTGGGTCAGGTCCTGGGCGGGGGCCTGGGGGGCGGGCTCGGGAGCGGTGGCGGCCGCGGTGGCCTTGCGCCGACGCCTTGGGGCACGGGCAGTGGGCTGTTCGGCCGTCTCCTGGGGCTCCTCGGGCGTGGTCGTCTGTCCAGTGGGTGCCATATGGGGGCTCTACTCTCCGGGCGTCCGCGACGCCGTCGTACCACCGGCGCCGCGGCGCGGTCGTTGCTCCGCGGGTGACGGAGCAGAAAAGTCTGTGCGCGCACGGTGGCGCCGGCCCGCGGGTACCCGCGCAACCAGGACTGCGGCAACGCTCTGGGCGGCGCAAGGCTCCTGGTCGGGGTGTCCCGCAGGGGTCGGGCCCCTGCACCGGTACGAGGCGCGGAGGGCCAGCACCATCCTCTCACAGGTAGCCACCCGCCCCGTCCCCCGTCCCCGGGCCAACGGGTCGGTATCGCTGTAGGCGCAGGCGGCGCCAGCGACAGCACATCTGAAAGATGCGTCACATCCTGGACGTCACCTGCGAGGGGACCCAGTTTTTGCGACACCCTGTCATCCTGTGACAGTACACTCCGCCTATACATCCTTGACCTAGGTCATGGACCTACCTATCAGTCTCATAGTCGTCCTCGAAAGGTGGCGTCGATGGTCCACGTACCCCTGGCGCTGGACTCCCTCGACCTGGCTCGATGGCAGTTCGGCATCACGACCGTCTACCACTTCTTCCTCGTCCCCCTGACCATCGGCCTGGCCCCCCTGGTGGCGGCCATGGAGAGCCTGTGGCTGCGCACGAGGAACCCGCAGTGGCTCACGGCGACCAAGTTCTTCGGCAAGCTCTTCCTCATCAACTTCGCCCTGGGGGTGGCCACCGGCATCGTCCAGGAGTTCCAGTTCGGCATGAACTGGTCGGAGTACTCCCGCTTCGTGGGCAACATCTTCGGTGCGCCGCTGGCCTTCGAGGCGCTCCTGGCTTTCTTCATGGAGTCCACCTTCCTGGGCCTGTGGCTCTTCGGCTGGGACCGCCTCTCCCCCCGGCTCCACAACGCTTGCATCTGGATGGTGGCCCTGGGCGTGAACTTCTCCGCCCTGTTCATCCTGGCCGCCAACTCCTGGATGCAGCACCCCGTGGGAGCCGTCGTCAACCCCACCACCGGGCGTGCCGAGCTCGACGGCGTGGGCGGGTTCGTCGAGATCCTCACCTCCGAGCTGACCTGGGTCACCTTCGGGCACGTGGTCACCACCGCCTTCCTCGTGGCCGGCACCGTCATTATGGGCGTGTCGGTGTGGTGGATGGTCAAGGCCTCCCGCGCCGGGCAGGAGGTCGAGGCCCGGTCCCTGTGGCGGCGTACCGCCCGCCTGGGCGCCTGGGTCATGCTGGTGGCCGGGGTCCTGGTGGCGGGTACCGGGCACGTGCAGGGGCAGCTCGTGGCCAGGGAGCAGCCCGCCAAGATGGCCGCCGCCGAGGCCCTGTGCGAGACCACGGCGGGGGCGGGCTTCTCCGCCATGGCCTTCGGCAGCTGCGAGGACGGCGTCGTCCACCTCATTGAGGTCCCCGGCGTCTACTCCTTCATGGCCACCAACGACCCGGGCGCCACCATGCCCGGCCTGAGCGACCTCCAGGACAGCTACGCCAGGGCCTACGGTGCCACCGACACCGCCGGGAACCCCGTTGACTACACCCCTGACGTCATGGTCACCTTCTGGTCCTTCCGCATGATGATCGGCCTGGGCACGGTGTCCGTGGGGGTGGGGGCGGTTATCCTGTGGCTCAGCCGCAGGGACCGTCTCATCACCGCCAGGCCGTGGGCCCGGGTGGCGCTGTGGACCATGCCGCTGCCATTCATAGCCGCCTCCTTCGGGTGGATCTTCACCGAGATGGGACGCCAGCCCTGGGTGGTCGTCCCCAACCTGGCCGACCCCACCTCCATGGTCCACATGCTCACCGCCGACGGCGTCTCCAGGGTGGTCTCCTCAGCCACCGTCCTGGCCTCGATGGTCGTCTTCACCCTCCTGTACGCGGGCCTGGGCGTCGTCTGGCTGCTCCTCTTCCGCCGCTACGTCCGTGAGGGCGTACGCACCCCCGTGAGGAAGGACGACGGCGAGGTCGCCCCCGGCCTGTCCTTCGCCTACTGACCAGGGAAGCACAAGGAAACAAGGACACACCATGACGCTCTCCACCCTCTGGCTCATCCTCATTGCCGTCCTGTGGACCGGCTACCTCACCCTCGAGGGCTTCGACTTCGGCGTGGGCATGCTCATAAGGCTCCTCGCACGCGACGAGCGCGAGCGCCGTGCCATGCTGCGCACCATCGGCCCCCACTGGGACGGCAACGAGGTCTGGCTGCTCACCGCCGGCGGGGCCACCTTCGCCGCCTTCCCCGAGTGGTACGGCACCCTGTTCTCCGGGGCCTACCTGGTCCTGTTCCTCATCCTCCTGGCGCTCATTGTGCGCGTCTGCGCCCTGGAGTGGCGGGCCAAGATCAATGACGAGACCTGGCGCGCACGCTGGGACTGGGCCCTGACGGCGTGCTCCTGGCTGCCCGCCGTGCTGTGGGGCGCGGCGTTCGCCAACCTGGTCTCCGGCATGAGGATCGAGGTCATTGAGACCGCCTCAGGCGCCGCCGTCCCCGCCGCGGAGGTGCCCGCCGGGACCCTGCTGGCGGGCACCGCCCACCAGCTCACCGGCGGCTTCTGGAGCCTCATCACCCCCTTCGCCCTCCTGGGCGGGGCGGTGACCGCCCTGCTGTTCCTCAACCACGGCGCCCTGTACCTGGCCCTCAAGACCGGGGGCGACCTGTCGGTGAGGGCCGGCAGGCTCGCACGCAGGACCTCCCTGGCCTCCACGGCGGTCACGGCCGTGTGGGCCCTGTGGGCGCAGCTGGCCTACTCCCCCAACGTCCTGTCCTGGATCCCGCTGGTCCTGGCTGCCGCGGGCCTGGTGGCCTCCTACCTGGCCTGCCTGCGGGGACGCGACGGCTGGGCCTTCGCCCTGCACTTCGTGGGTATCGGTGCCGCGGTGGCCTTTATCTTCGCGGCCATGGCACCCGACGTCATGCGCTCCTCGATCGACCCGGCCTACTCCCTGACCTACGTGGCGGCCGCCTCGGCGGACACCACCCTGGTCATTATGCTGGTGGCCGCCGTCGCCTTCGTGCCGGTGGTGCTGTTCTACACGGTCTGGGGCTACAAGGTCTTCTCGGCCCGCGTCCACGCCGAGACCATTGACCCCGACGAGGGCCTGCACCCCACCAGGGTGCGCGACTCCGCCCAGCCCGAGGCGCACATCGGCTACTGAGGCGCGACGCGGCCGGGTGCCCGGTGGCCGCCGTCGCCCACGAGCAGGACACCTGTCAGCTGGCGGCCACGGGCGCTCATCCGTCCGTGTGGCCCGCCCCCTGCGGAGGGTGGGCCACACGTGTCGTCGAGGGCCGAGGACCGGCGGCGACCACCTGGGGGGCGCCTCCCCTGAGGCCGGCCACCTGGGGGCGCGCCCTTCGCAAACCAGCCGCAACCTGCGCAGACGTGGTAACCACCTCCTCGCGGAGCCGGTAGCGGACGTGACAGACTGGGGCCTGCCGCCGGTCGGCGCCCGCCCGACCTCGACACCCGGCACCGTAGCCGGGTGGGACGGAGGCGCGGCGACAGCACCCGTGGAAGGCACCCGGGCGAGAGGAGGACTCTGAATGGACCACACGGCTCCGGGGGCGCCCGGCGGCCCCCTGGCGCGACGGCGCCTGCCCCTGTCCGTGGTGGCCAAGCCCACAGGTGCGGCCTGCAACCTGGACTGCCAGTACTGCTTCTTCCTGTCCAAGGAGCTCCTCTACGATGTCCCCCGTCAGCTCATGCGCGAGGAGACCCTGCGCACCTACGTGGCGGAGTACCTCGCGGCCAGCGGCGACGGCGAGGTCACCATGCTCTGGCAGGGCGGGGAGCCGACCCTGCGGGGCCTGCCCTTCTACCGCGAGGTCGTCCGGCTCTGCGAGGTCTACCGGCGCCCCGGGCAGAAGGTGGTCCACGCCCTGCAGACCAACGGGACCCTCATTGACCGACAGTGGGCGGGCTTCCTGGCCGAGAACGACTTCCTGGTGGGGGTCTCCCTCGACGGCCCCCCCGCCCTGCACGACGCCTACCGGGTCAACAAGGGCGGGCGGGGCACCTACGCCCTGGTGCGGCGGGGCTGGGACATCCTCCAGGAGGCCGGGGTGCGCACCAACGTCCTGTGCACGGTCCACCACGCCAACGAGGCCCACCCCCTGGAGGTCTACCGCCACTTCCGCGACGACCTGGGGGCCCGCTACCTCCAGTTCATCCCCATTGTGGAGCGGGTCAACGCCGCGGACCTGGCCCGGGCCGAGCTGGGCTGGGGCCGACGGCGCCCGGCGCCCCGCAGGGCTGGGGGCACAGGGGCCGGCAGTACCGGGGGCACAGGGGCTGGCGGCACCCGCCCCGGGGGCCCGGGCGGCCCCGAGCACAGTCCCGGCGGCCCGGGCGGCCCGGGCGGCCCCGAGCCGCTGGTCCCGCTCATGTACCAGCAGTGCGGGGACGCCGTCACCTCCCGCTCCGTCACCCCCCAGGGGTACGGGGACTTCCTGACCGCGGTGTTCCAGGAGTGGGTGGCCCACGACGTGGGGGACGTGTTCGTGCAGGACGTCGACTCCGCCCTGTCGGCCCTGTTCGGGATCTACCCGACCTGCGTGCACGCCCCCGAGTGCGGGGTGAACCTGGCCCTGGAGTTCAACGGGGACGTCTACGCCTGCGACCACTGGGTCGAGCCGGACTGGCTGCTGGGCAACGTCGCCGACGCCTCCTTCGCCACGCTCGCCGCCACGCCGCGGATGCGTGACTTCTCCGCCAAGAAACGGGTCCAGCTCCCCGCGGGCTGCCTGAGGTGCCCGGTGCTGCCGCTGTGCCACGGGGGCTGCCCCAAGGACCGGTTCGTCCGCACGGCCGACGGCGAGGAGATGAACTACCTGTGCCCGGGCTACCGGGCCTTCTACACCCGGATCCTGCCCGACCTGCGGACCATGGCCCGGCTCATCCAGGTCGGCCGCGCGCCTGCGGAGATCATGACCCTGCGTCAGCGCCCCCGTCCCGACCGGGCGGAGCGGCTGGCCCTGAGCACCCAGGAGCACTGAATGGCCCTTCTCCTCGCACTCGGCATCGGTACCGGGGTCGGCCTCATTGTGGGCGCCCTGGGAGCCGGCGGCGGCATCCTGTCGGTCCCCGTCCTGGTCTACGTCCTGGGGCAGAGCCCGCACCAGGCCGCCTCCGGGTCCCTGGTGATCGTCCTGGTCACCGCGCTGGCGGCCCTGCCCTCCCGGGCCCGGCACGGGCAGGTGCGGTGGCGCGACGGGGCGCTGTTCGGCCTGCTCTCGGCCGCCGGGGCCTGGGGCGGCTCCTGGCTGAGCGCCCAGGTGGACGGGGAGGCCCTCATGGTCATGTTCTGCGCCCTCCTGGTCGTCGTCGCGGCGCTCATGGCCCGCCGGGCCCTGCGGGAGCGCCGCGACGAGGGCCTCCAGAGGAAGGCCCTGGGCGGGCCGGACGCCATAGGCGGCACGGGCACGGACGCCGCGGGTGGGTCAGGCACCGCAGACGGACCCGGCGCCGTAGGTGGGCCGGACGCCACGGATGGGCCGGATGCCGTAGATGAGCTAGGCACCGTGGGCGGGCCAGGCACAGGCACCGTGGGCGGGCCAGACACGGATGCCGCAGACAGGCCCGGCACCGTAGATGGGCCCGGTGGCCGCACCACCCCCGTACCGGACGCCCCCGCCTCTGGCTCACCTGGCCAGGGTCGGGGCGCCGGGCCGGACCAGGGCGCCGGGCCGAGTACCCCGGTGGGTGCGGGCCAGGGCGCGAGGCGGGTCCTCACGGTGGTGCTCACAGCCACCCTGACCGGGCTGCTCACGGGGTTCTTCGGGGTGGGCGGGGGCTTCGCCGTCGTCCCCGTGCTCCTGCTGGTCCTGCACTGCGACGTGCGGGAGACGGCAGGGACGTCCCTGCTGGTCATGATTATCGCCGCCCTGGTCTCCCTGGCCCAGCGGGCCAGCGGGGGCCTGGAGGTAGCGTGGGGCACGGTGGCGCTGTTCACCCTCGGCTCCACCGCCGGCGGGCTCGTGGGAGGCCCTCTGTCCCAGCGCCTGCGGGCCTCCACCCTCAACGCCCTCTTCGCCGCCCTGCTGCTGGCCGTCGCGGTCGGCAGCCTCATAGGTGCCACCTGATTGCCCGCCTGGCCCCGGGATCCGCCGGGGACGTCGGGGCACGTCCACGCCGAAGAAGATCCGGCCGCCTGACCCCGGGCTCTGCCGGGGACGTACCTTAGCCGTCGGGGACGTACCTTAAAGGTACGTCCCCACTGACCAAGGTACGTCCCCAATGACCAAGGTACGTCCCGGAGGCGGTACCACCAGGCGGCAGGTAGGCGGCACCCGCCCAGGACCGCACCGGCTGGCCGGTCCTGTGAGGCAGCTGTGAGTATGCCCGTTCTCAGCACAAACAAGTACCGTTCTCGCGACGAATAAGTACCGTTCTCGCGAAGGAGGGGAGGCGGCCTCAGCGCGCCTGGGGGCTGGGTCGCACGGGGGTGGTCAGGACCGCACGGACCGGACGCCCCGCCACAATGGCCCGGGCGGCGGCGCGGAACTCCTCCCAGGTGGTGGGCACCTGCACGCCGGCGGCCTGGAGCATGTCCTGGTTGGCGAAGACCAGGCCGCCCATGGTCACGTGCAGGGGGACGGCGTAGGTGGCGCCACCGGCCTGGCGCACCTGGACCCCGGCGGGGACGAAGTCGTCGAGGAACCCCGGCTCCTGCTCCAGGAAGCCGTTGAGGGACATAATGTTGCCGTCCGCGCCGAACCGGGTGGCCCAGAAGCCGCCCGGCTCCTCCACCAGGTCGGCGGTGTCCCCGGAGAGGAAGTCGGCGGTCAGCTTCTGCTGGAGGTCGCTCCACTGGAAGGTCTGGACGGTGACCTTCACGCCCTTGTCGGTCTCGAACCTCCTGATCACGTCGAGGTAGGGCTGGTAGTCGTGCCCGGCGGAGAGGTAGAGGAGGAGCTCCTTGCCGGTGCGCCCACCGGTGACACCGGTGGAGCCGGTGTCGGCCCCACCGACCCCGGCGGGCGAGCTGCAGGCCGCCAGGGCGGTCAGGCCTGCGCCGAGCAGGAAGGAACGACGGGCCAAGGTCCAGGGGGTACGCGTCATTGCGTCTCCTATGCTGAGTTGGGAAGATCCTGGTCAGAGCCCCACCGCGGGTGTCGTCCCGCGGGGGACCAGCCGCCATCGCTCGGTGATGGCGGACGCCTGGGTGGAGTCGTCGCTCAGGCGGCTCCAGAAGTGCTCCAGCACGGCGGCGATAGAGGCCTGCGTCATACCGATCGTGCTCAGCGGCGGGTCGAGGTACTCGGCGTCCTGGGAGTTGCCGGTGCCCAGGACGGACATCCGGGCGGGGACCGGGATGCCCAGGTGCTGGGCGGCGAGCACGACGCCGATGGCGGTGCGGTCCGCGGCGCAGTAGACGGCGTCCGGCAGCGCGTCCCGGTCCCTGGCCTCCCGCAGCACGGCGACCGCCTGCTGGTAGGCGCAGGCGATGTCCGGCGCGCAGGTCATGAGCAGCCCCGGCTCCTTGCCGTGCGCCCCCATGAACCGCACGTAGGCCTGCCAGCGCAGGTCCGAGCGCACCTGCTCCTCCTGGCGGTGCTGGCCGGCGAAGAGGACGTGGCGGGCCCCGGCGTCCCACAGGCAGGCCAGGGCCTCCTCCACGGCCTGGGGCTCCCCGGTCATCACCACGTCGTAGCCCGGGCAGGGGGCGGTGGCCCCCAGGAGCAGGACGGGCAGCGGCGGCGTCGGCTGGGCGGCGACCAGGCGCAGCCCGGTCCGCTCCGAGCAGGCCACGAGCGCCCCGTCGCACATCCCGGAGCGGATCGCCTCGACAACGGTGTCCACCTCGCCGTCCACCACGGCGATCGCCACCAGCAGGTAGCCGCGCTCCCGCAGGGTGCGCACCGCCTGGAGCTGGTAGCGCTCCACGAAGCGGTCCATGGGCGCCTCGTAGAAGAGCGCCACGGTCCGGGTGCGCCCCTGCCTCAGGGACCGGGCCGACCGGTTGCGCACGTAGCCCAGGTCACGCGCCGCCTCCACGACGCGCCTGCGGGTGCCCTCGTTGAAGCGGCGGGCCCCGTCCTTGCCGCTCAGGACGTAGGAGGCGGTCGACACCGAGACGCCGCTGCGTGCGGCGACGTCGGCGAGCTGGACCCTCCTGGCTGGCATGGCACTATGATGCACACCATGGCCTTCTGAGGTGAAACGTTTGAACAAACGATTGAAATGCGATTCGTCACATTTTGTGCGCCTCTCCTCGCTGCCGTGCGCCTGACGTCCTCCCACCGGATCCACCCCCGTGTCAAGGCCCAAGGTCCCGACCGCCTATCCTGGGAGGGTGAAGCCTCTGGATCCCCGCCTCATGCGGTACGCCCGCGCGGCGCGCCGCTACATTGTGACGACGGCGGTCACCGGGACCCTCACCGCCGGCCTCCTCGTGGCGCAGGCCTACCTCGTCTCCCGCGCCGTCTCGCCGGTGGTCACCCACCCCACCGCGCCGGGGGCCGTCGCCACGCTCGCCACCTGCCTGGCGGCGGTCGTGGTGGCGCGCGCCGTCGTCCTGCTGGTCCAGGAGACCCTGGCCCACCGCGCCGCCCGGGACACCGTCGCCCAGCTGCGCCGTCGGGTCCTGGAGCACGCCGCCGCCCTGGGGCCGCGCTGGCAGGCCACCCACGCCGCCACCACCTCCACGCTGCTGACCCGGGGCCTGGACGACATCGAGCCCTACCTCACCCGCTACCTGCCCCAGCTGCTCATGTCCGCCACGGTGACCCCCGCCGTCGCCCTGGTCATGCTCACCCAGGACCTCGCCTCCACCGTGGCGGTGGTCCTGACCATCCCCCTCATCCCGGTCTTCATGGTCCTCATCGGACGCCTGACCCAGCAGCACTCCCGGGACCGCCTGGCGGCCATGGAGCGGCTCGGCGCCCAGGTGCTGGACCTCATCGCCGGCCTACCCACCCTCAAGGCGCTGGGCCGCGAGCAGGGGCCGGCCGCGCGGGTGGAGCAGCTGGGGCGCGCCTACAACCGCACCACCATGTCCACCCTGCGCGTGGCCTTCCTGTCCGGGGCCGTCCTGGAGTTCCTCACCACCCTGAGCGTGGCCGTCGTGGCCGTGGAGGTCGGCTTCCGCCTCGTGTACGGCGACCTGGACCTGGCCACCGGCCTCCTGGTGCTCATGGTGGCGCCCGAGGTCTACCAGCCCCTGCGGCAGGTCGGCTTCCAGTTCCACGCCTCCGCGGGCGGCACCGCCGCCGCCCAGGCCGTCTTCGAGATCCTGCAGGTCCCCCTGCCCGAGACCGGGACGGGCCCCTGCCCCGACCTGGCCACCGCCACCATCGAGCTCGACGGCGTCGCCGTGGCCGCCCGCGGCTCCTGGGCCCCGGCACCGCTGAGCGCCACCATCCGGCCCGGGCGGCTGACGGCCCTGGCCGGGCCCTCGGGGGCCGGCAAGACCACCACCAGCCAGGTGGTGCTGGGGCTCCTGCACCCCGACCGCGGGCGCGTCCTGGTAGGCGGGGCCGACGGCGACCTCACCGACCTGGCGGGTATCGAGCCCTCGGCCTGGTGGGAGCAGGTCACCTGGGTGCCCCAGCGCCCCGTCCTGTCCCCCGGCACCGTCCTGGACAACGTCATGGGGCCCGAGGCGGCCGGACGCGCCGGGGGTCAGGCGCCGCCCGAGGTCGTCTCGGCGGCCCGCGCCACCGGGCTGGCCGAGGTCCTGGCCGCCCTGCCCGACGGCTGGCTCACCCGGATCGGCCAGGGCGGGGTCGGCCTGTCGGTGGGCCAGCGCCAGCGCCTGGCCCTGACCCGGGCGCTGGCCTCCACCACCCCCCTGGTGGTCCTGGACGAGCCCACGGCCCACCTCGACGCCGCCAGCGAGGCCCACGTCCTGGAGGCCGTGCGGGCCCTCATGGGGGCCGGCAGGACCGTCCTGGTCATTGCCCACCGCCCCGCCCTGCTGGCCCTGGCCCAGGACGTCATTACGGTACGCAGCGAGCCCGACTCGGCCCTGGCAGGCGTCCAGGACGCCCCGGCGGCCGGGGGCAGGCCGGCGGCCGGGGCGCCTGACGCCCCCACGGCGCCGGGGGCGGGGCCGAAGCCCCCCGGCGGCCGGACGCCGACGGGACCTGCCACGACGACATCGGCCCACGCCGCCGCGGAGGGAGCCCGATGAGCCTGGTCCTGACCCCCGCCGAGCGCCGGGCGCTGCGCCGGGCCACCACCCTGCTGGACCTGGACCGTGGCCGCCTGGCCTGCTCGGTGCTGGCCGGCAGCCTGTCCCTGGCCAGTGCCGTGGGCCTGTCCGCCGTGGCCGCCTGGCTCATTGCCCGGGCCTCGCAGATGCCCGACGTGGCCGCCCTGGGCGTGGCCCCCGTGGCGGTGCGCCTCTTCGGCGTCAGCCGGCCGGTGCTGCGCTACTGCGAGCGCCTGGCCTCCCACGACACCGCCCTGCGCGGCATGACCGCCCTGCGCACCCGCCTGTACACGGCCCTGGCCGCCTCGCGCGCCGACGTGGTCGCCGGGCTGCGGCGCGGCGACGTGCTGGAGCGGGTCGGCCGCGACGTGGACGCCGTGGGCGACCTGGTGGTGCGCGCCTGGCTGCCCATGTGGGTGGCGGGCGTGGTGGGGGCGGCCACGAGCCTGGGGGTGACGCTGGTCCACCCTCCCGCCGGGGCCGTCCTGGCCGCCTGCCTCCTGCTGGCCGGGGTCGTGGGGCCGGCCGCCACCGTCCGGGCGGCCCGGGCCGCCGAGCTGGCCCGGGCCGAGCACGCCACCGAGCTGTCCGCCACCGTCATGACCGTCCTGGAAGGTGGCGGCGAGCTGGCGGTCAACGGCCGCCTGGCACAGGTCATGGACGGCCTGGCGGACCTGGAGGGCCGTCTGGCGCGCGCCCGTGACCGCGCCGCCCGCCCCGCCGCCCTGGCCGCCGCGGTGGACACCCTGGCCATGGGCCTGGCGGTCCTGGGCTGCCTGGCCGTGGGGGTGCCCGCGGTGGCCTCCGGGACGCTGGACCCGGTTATGCTGGCCGTCACCGTGCTGGTCCCCCTGGCCGCCTTCGAGGCCACCAGCGCCCTGGGGCTGGCCAGCGCCCAGCTGGTGGCCTCCGCCGGGGCCGCCGTACGCATTGTCTCCCTGGTGGAGTCGGCTGAGGCCTCCACGGCGGCCCTGCCCGCCCCTCGGCCCCTGCACCCGGCTCCTGACGGCGGCCCGGTCCTGGTCGCCCGCGACCTGGCGGTGGGCTGGCCCGGGGGGCCGGTGGTGGCCCGGGGCATCGACCTGGAGCTGCGTCCGGGCAGGCGCCTGGCCGTGGTGGGCCCCTCCGGGGTCGGCAAGACCACCCTGCTGCTGACCCTCGCCGGGCTCCTGGAGCCCCGGGCGGGCACGCTCACCCTCAACGGCGTCGCCCCCTGGGGCGCGGCGCGCCAGGAGGTGGCCGCACAGGTCACCCTCACCGCCGAGGACGCGCACGTCTTTGACACCACCGTCCTGGAGAACCTGCGGGTGGCCCGCGGTGACGTGACCGCCTCCCAGGCCACCACCCTCCTGGAGCGCGCGGGCCTGGGGCCCTGGCTGGCCTGCCTGCCCCGGGGCCTGGACACCCCGGTCAGCTCCGACGCCGCCACCCTGGCTGGCGGGGAGAGGCGCCGCCTGCTCCTGGCCCGGGCCCTGGCCTGCCCCGCCCCGCTCATGCTCCTGGACGAGCCCGGCGAGCACCTGGACGCCGACACCGCGGACCGCCTGGTCGCGGACCTCCTGCGCGCCGGGGCGCCCACCTCCGGGGACGGCGGGGCCACCTCCGGGGACGGCGGGGCAGCGGGGGACGGGCGGGGGACCCTCCTGGTCACCCACCGCCTGAGCGCCCTGGGCCACGCCGAGGAGGTCCTGGTCCTGGGCCGAACCGGGTCGGGGCCCGCCACGATCGTGCGCCGGGGCAGCCACGCCGACCTCATGTCCGCTGACGACGACTACCGTTGGACCGTGTCCCAGGAGCAGAGCGATGACTGACACCCCTACCCCCGCAGACCTCCCCCGGTCCCAGGAGCCCCTCCCGCCCCAGGAGTCCCAGGACCGTCCCGCGGTCTTCCCGGGGATGCCCGACGACGACCTCCTCCTGGTCCTGCCCACGGGCCCCAGCCCCGAGGAGGACGCCGTCGGCCCCTACGCCGTCCACTCCCAGGCCGCCCCCCACCTCCAGGAGGACACCCTGCGCCTGGTCCGGGCGGCACTGGGCCTGACCAGCTCGCTCAAGGTCTCCGAGGCGCTGAGCCGGCTCGTGGAGTCGGCCTGCTCCATCACCGGGGCCGCCTGGGGCACCATCTCCGTGCTCAGCCACGCCGACCCCTCCCAGCGGCAGGACGCACCGGTCACCCTGACCTGCGGGCAGGTCGAGGCCTCCCCCGCCCAGCTCGACTCCCTCCTGGAGTCGGCCTGCCCCACCGGCCCCCACCAGGCGGGCGTCCTGGTCGACAACGACCTGGCGGTGACCGGCGCCTTCACCGGCGTCATCGAGGAGGGGGCGGCCAGCTCGGTCCTGTCCGCGCCGCTGAGCCTGCACGGCCAGGTCTACGGGCGCCTCTACCTGTGCGACAAGCCCGGTGGCTTCGACGACGGCGACGTCACGGTGGTCCTGACCCTGGCGGAGGCCGCCGCCGTCGCCGTGGAGAACGCGCGCCTGTACCGCGAGGCCCGCGAGCGCGAGCAGTGGATGTCGGTCTCCCAGGAGCTGACCACCCTGCTGCTCTCCGGCGCCGAGGAGGACGACGCGCTCAGCCTCATCGCCCGCCGGGTGCGCACGGTGGCCCACGCCGACACGGCGGCCCTCATCCTGCCCAGCGTCGGGGACACCTGGGTGTGCGAGATCGCCGAGGGCACCCACGCCTCGGAGCTCATTGGCGTCCGCTTCCCCGCCCGGGGGCGGGCCCTGACCACGCTGGCCCACCAGACCGGCCTGCTGGTGGAGTCCCTGGCACGGGCCTGGGCCGAGGGGGACCTGCTGGTGGAGTCCCTGGCGCGCCTGGGCCCCGCCCTGTACGCCCCCATGCTCCACCGGGGCCGGGGCGTGGGGGTCATGCTGCTGGTGCGCGAGGAGGGCGCCGCCCCCTTCACCCACCAGGACCTGGAGATCGCCGAGCTGGTGGCGGGCCAGGCCACCATGGCCTTTGAGCTGGCTGACGCCCAGCACGCCCAGGAGGTGGCCACCCTCCTGGACGAGCGTCACCGGATCGGGCGCGACCTGCACGACCTGGCTATCCAGCAGCTCTTCGCCACCGGGATGCAGATCTCGGCGGCCAAGGAGCGCCTGGAGGCCCAGTCGGAGGGCTGCGGGGCGGGGCGGGACCAGCGGCTCGCCACGGCCTGCCGGGCCCTGGAGGCCTCCCTGGCCGCCGTGGACGACTCGGTGCGCCAGATCCGCTCGATCGTGCGCTCCCTGCGTGACCGTGACGAGGACGTCTCGGTGGTGGAGCGCCTGCGCCGGGAGGCCTCCCTGGCGCGGACATCCCTGGGTTACGCCCCCTCCCTGCTGCTCAGCGTGGACGGGCGGGGGCTGTCCGCGGCCGACCGGGCCGGGGAGGACGAGCTCATCGCCCTGATCGACGCGGCGGTGGACCCGGAGGTCGCTGACGACATGGTGGCCGTGGTCAGGGAGGGCCTGGCCAATGTGGCCCGTCACGCCCACGCCTCCTCGGTGACCGTGGACGTCAAGCTCGAGGGCGTCCTGCCGCCGGGGGGGCAGGGCGGGCGGGCGGGCGCGGCGCTGCCCGCCGAGGGCCCCGCCTCGGGCAGCGCGCCGACCTTCAGCGGCTCCCCGGTGGTGGAGATCGTCTGCCGGGACGACGGCGTCGGGGTGGATCCCACGGTGGCCCGCCGCTCCGGGACCTCCAACATGGCCGAGCGGGCGCGACGTCACGGCGGCAGCTTCGTCATCGGGCCGCGGGCCCGCTCCGACGGGGAGCGCCGCGGCACCTGCTTCACCTGGCGGGTGCCCCTGGACGGGGCCTGAGCACCTCAGCCGTTGCGCCAGCCGCTGGCCCGCTGGCCCGCGACCCAGGCGGCCACCTGGGTGCGCCGCTGGAGGCCCATCTTGGCCAGGAGGGAGGTGATGTGGTTCTTGACGGTCTTCTCCGCCACGCCCAGGCGCTCCCCGATCTCGCGGTTGGACATGCCGTCGCCAATGAGGTCGAGGACCTTGCGCTCGGCGTTGGTCAGGTCCGCGGTGGGGTCGTCGTGGTCGGCGCGCCGCCGGGTGACGGTGCGCTCGTCCAGGAGGACCCGGCCGGAGGCGACCGCCCGGACGACGTCGCTGATCTCGGCGCCGTGGATGGTCTTGAGCAGGTAGGCGCGGGCCCCGGCCTCCAGGGCCTCGGCCAGGGCGTCGTCGTCGTCGAAGGAGGTCAGGACAATGGGGAAGGCGTCCGGGACGAGGTCACGCAGCTCGTGCATGAGCTCAATGCCGGTGCCGTCGGGCAGCTGGAGGTCCACCAGGACGACGTCGGGGCGCATGAGCTCGGCACGGCGGACCGCCTCGGCGCGTCCCCCGGCCTCCGCCACGACCTCCATGCCGTCGGCGCGGTCAATGATCTCAGACACTCCACGGCGGACGATCTCGTGGTCATCCACGATCATGACGCGGATGGTCTCTGCGGAAGGGACGTTCGGCATGCCCCTGAGCCTAGCAGCGCCCGGGGACCTACGTCACACAGATCGTGGCGGACGGTCCGGCCCGTGCCCGCCCGCGCCCGGGGCGGACGTCCCGGGTGCGGGCGGCCGCTGCGTCCGGCAGGCGGCCGGGGCATGCCGTCAGGCGGACGTGCCGGGTGCGGGGCCGGCCGGGTGGCGCGGGCGCCTCTGGCAGCGCGGGCAGAAGGTGTGGCTGCGCGCGCCCACGGTCTCACGGCGGAGCACGGTGGCGCAGCGTCGGCAGGACTGGCCGGCCCGCCCGTAGACGGCCAGCTCGCGGGCGAAGTACCCGGCAGCGCCCTCGGCGTCCACGTAGAGGGCGTCGAAGCTGGTCCCGCCCGCGGCCAGGGCCCGCCGCATGACGGCGGCGACCAGGTCCAGGAGGCGGTCGGCCACGCGCGGCCCGAGCCAGGTGCCCGGGCGCAGGCCGTGGACGCGGGCCTCCCACAGGCCCTCGTCGGCGTAGATGTTGCCGATCCCCGACACGAGGCCCTGGTCCAGCAGGAGGGTCTTGACGGCCCGCCGGGAGGCGCGCGTCCGGGCCAGCGCCCCGGCGCGGTCGAGGTCGGGGTCCAGCAGGTCGCGGGCAATGTGCGTGGCGTCGGCGGGCAGGAGCGCCAGGGGGCTGCCCGCGCCGCCGGGGGCGCCGTCGGGGGTGGGGACCAGGTCCACCGTGTGCAGCCCGCCGAGCATGCGCTGGTCCACCAGGTCCAGGGCGGCCCCGCGGGGGTCGTCCCCCGCCGCGGGCTCCAGGTGCATGCGCACGCGCAGGTGGCGTGGCGCCGCAGGTACGTCCCGCACGTACCGGGGCCGGGCCGGGCGGGAGGCCACCCCGCGCACCAGCAGCTGCCCGGACATACCCAGGTGGGCGCTCAGGGCGCGCCCGTCGTCCAGGGGCAGCCACAGGAACTTGCCGCGCCGCACCACGGCGGTCAGCGTGCGACCGGTCAGGGTGCGCACGAGGGCCTGGGGCCCGCCGGCCTGACGGCGCAGGGGGCGGGGGTCGAGGATCTCCACGTCCCTGACGACACGGCCGACCAGGTAGCGTTCCAGGCCCGCACGGACCACCTCGACCTCGGGCAGCTCAGGCACCGGGTGGCGTGGTGCCGGCGTCCTGCGCGTGCGCGACCAGGTCGGCCCTCAGGGCGTCGTTGACACCGGGGAGATCCAGGCCCCCGTCCCCGCGGGCGGCCAGGATGGCGGCGTAGGCGGCCTCGGCGGCGTCGTGCTCGGCCACCTTCTTGGAGCTGCCGGTGCCCGTGCCGTAGACCTCGTGGTCGATCACGGCGGTGGCGGTGAAGACGCGGGCGTGGTCGGGGCCCTCGCCGGTCACCTGGTAGACGGGCGCGCCCAGGTCGTGGACGGCGGCGAGCTCCTGGAGGCTCGTCTTCCAGTCCAGCCCGGCGCCGCGGGTGCGGGCCTGGGCCAGGAACCGGGAGACCAGGCGCTCGACCACCACGCGGGTGGGCTCCAGGCCGTGGGTGAGGTAGGTGGCGCCGATGAGGGCCTCGACGGTGTCGGACAGGATGGAGTCCTTGTCCCGGCCCCCTGAGAGGGTCTCCCCCTTGCCGAGCCGTATGAACTCCCCCAGGCCCAGGTCCCGGCCCACGGCGGCCAGGGCCGGCTCGGAGACGGTGGCCGCCCGCATCTTGGCCAGCTGCCCCTCGGGGACCGTGGGGTGGGCGCGGTAGAGGTACTCGGTGACGACCAGGCCCAGGACGGAGTCCCCCAGGAACTCCAGGCGCTCGTTGGTGGGCAGGCCGCCGTTCTCGTGGGCGAAGGAGCGGTGGGTCAGGGCCAGGACGAGCAGGTCGGGGTCGATCGTGGGGCCCCAGCGGAAGACGAGGGTCTCCACGTCACGGCGGGCGGCGGGGGCGCTGCGACGGCCCATCAGGCGCGCCCCTGGCCGTCGGCGTCGTCCTGGGGGGTCTGGGCCAGGAGGCTGGCCAGCGCCGACCAGCGGGGGTCGCGGTCCTGGTGGTGGTGGCCGGGCGGCAGGTCGTCCAGGCGCTCACCGCACCCGGGGCACAGCCCCCGGCAGTCGGGGCGGCACAGGGGGCGGAAGGGCAGGTCCCCGACCAGGGCGTCACGCAGGGCCGGCTCCAGGTCCAGGGTGGTCTCCCCCAGCAGCAGGACGTCCTGGTCCTCCTCGTCCTGGGCGGCCCCACGGGGCAGGTGGTAGAGCTCCTCGAGGCGCACCGTGCGGTCCTCGTCCAGGTCCTGCAGGCAGCGCACGCACTCGCCGTGGACGTGCAGGTCGGCGGTGGCGCGCACCAGGACGCCGTCCGCGAGGACGGTCAGGGTGGCGTCCACGGCGACCGGGCTGCCCTCGGGGGTGCCGATGACGGCGGTGCCCAGGCCGGGCGGGGCGGGGACCCGCAGGCGGACGTCCTTGGTGGCCCCGACGGCGTGGGGCAGGTCGACGATGTCAATGACGAGTCCGCTCGGGGCGCTCACGTGTCCTCCTGGGGTGCGTCCTGCCGGGTGGCCGGCGCTTGCGGTACCGAATGTACCGCGTCCCGGCGTCCTCTCGGCCTACCGGGGCGGCTCAGCGGGTGGCGGAGGGGTCCACCGACCACACGGCGCGGCGTCGGGGCTCCTCGACGACCGCGGGCTGCGCCTGGGGGGCGGCGGTCTCCCCGATACGGGAGGCCAGGACCTCCCGGCCCGCCCGGACCTGGTCACCCACGCGGGCGAGCTCGCTCTCCAGGCCGGCCAGGACCTTGTCGCAGTAGTCGTCGGCCCCGGCGCGCAGCTGGGCGGCCTGGGCCTCGGCGGCCTCCACAATGAGGTCGGCCCGCTGGGTGGCGTTACGCACCACGTTCTCGGAGGCGATGAGCTGCTCGGCCTCGTCCTGGGCGCGGCGCACAATGCGCTCGGCCTCCGCCTGGCCCTGGGCGACCCGGTCGGTGGCCTCGTCCAGGACGCTCTGGGCCTCCCGGACGGAGGTGGGCACGGCGGCCCGGGCCCGCTCGATGAGGTCCAGGGCCTCCTCGCGGTGGACGATGACGAGGGCGCTCATGGGCATGGTGCGGGCCGTGGAGATGAGGATGTCGAGCTCGTCCAGGATGGTCAGGAGCTCTCCGGTACGACTGGTCATGACGTCCCCTAGGTCAGGTAGGTGTGCGTGTTGGTGTGGGCTGCCGCGGGCGGGTGCGGCGTGACGGCGTCGGGCTCACGTGCCCAGGGCCGCCACCAGGACGGGCAGGACGGGGGCCGGCACCAGGGCGCTGACGTCCCCCCCGTGGCGGGCCACGTCCTTGACCAGGGAGGAGGAGAGGTGGGCGTGGCCGGGGGCGGCGGCCAGGAACACGGTCTCGGGGCCCCCCAGGTCACGGTTGAGCAGGGCCATGGGCAGCTCGGCGTCCAGGTCGGTTCCGTTGCGCAGGCCCCTGACGATGGCGGTGGCCCCGCGCCGGCGGCAGTAGTCCGCCAGGAGCCCGGGGACCACGTCCACCTCCACCCCCGGCAGGTGGGCCAGGGAGGCCCGGGCCGTGTCCAGGCGCTGCTCCAGGCTCAGCAGGTGGCGTCCCGCCTTGTCGGCGTTGTGGGCGACCCCCAGCACGACCCGCGTGAACAGGCCCGCGGCCCGCTCCACGACGTCCACGTGCCCCAGGGTCAGGGGGTCGAAGCTCCCGGGGCAGACCGCGAGGGCCTCCCCGGCCGGGATGCTGGGCGTGCTGGTCACGGCGTGCAGGGTAGTGGGAGCGTGTCAGGCGGTGGGGGACCCTCGCCGGTCAGGAGTCGTCACAGTCCGGTCACGGTCGTCCCAGGTCGGCCGCCCCCACCGCCCCGCGCCCTCACGTAGGCTCCGGGTATGACCAGGATCGTGGCAGGCAGCGTCGGGGGCCGACGCATTGAGGTGCCCCGCGGCGGGACACGTCCCACCTCCGAGCGGGTGCGGGAGGCGCTCTTCGCCCGCCTGGGGCACTACGGGGTGCTCGACGGCGCCCGGGTCCTGGACCTGTGCGCGGGCTCGGGGGCCCTGGGCCTGGAGGCGGCCAGCCGCGGCGCCACGGACGTCACCCTGGTCGACTCCTCCCGTGCAGCGACCGCCGTGTGCGCGCGCAACACCCGCTGTCTGGGGCTGCGCGGGGTGCGCGTGGTGACCGCCAAGGTGGTCCCCTTCCTGGCCGGCGTGGCCGGGGCCCCGGTGGAGCTGGTGCTCCTGGACCCGCCCTACCACCTGCCCGAGGCCGACCTGGCCGCGATGCTGGCGCCCCTGGTGCGCGCGCGGGACCCGTGGCTGGCCCCCGCCGGCGTGGTCGTGGTCGAGCGCTCCTCGCGCACCCCCGAGCCCACCTGGCCCGTGGGCCTGGAGCGCCTGGCCCACAGGCGCTACGGCGAGACCGTCCTGTGGTTCGCCGCTCCGGCCGGGGAGGGCTGAGGCGGCTCTCAGCCAGCGTCCTCTCCGGCGTCGTCCCCGGCGTCGTCCCCCCCGGCCTGGATCCCGTCCAGGGAGGGCCCGCCGGGCACGTAGGTGCGGGCGTCGTCGTAGCCGCGGCGCGGGGGGTGGACCTGCCCGCGGCCGCGCACGTCGCGCTCCCAGGCCCGGTCCACCGCGTTCTCGTGGGCGGCGAACCAGTCCTCCAGGGCGGCGTGCAGGTCGGAGACGACCGTGGCGTAGGCGGGCAGCGAGGCCAGGTTCTCGCGCTCCTGGGGGTCCTGGGCCAGGTCGTAGAGCTCGGTGGGGCCGACGTGGCGCTCAATGAGCTTGAGGTCCCCGTCGCGGATCATGCGCCCGCCACCGTACTCGTCGTAGACGACGACGCTCGCCTCCGGGGTGTCGGGCACCTGCCCGGTGACGAGCCCGGCCACGGAGCCGGCCACGCGCAGGGGGTCCTCGGGGGCGCTGACCCCGGCGAGCTCGCACACGGTCTCCAGGAAGGTGCAGGCCGAGGCGTGGGCCGTCACGCGCCGCGCCTGGGTCTGGCCGGGGAGGTGGACGAGGAAGGGGACGCGCACCGAGCTCTCCCAGAAGTTGAGCGGCCAGGTGCCGTTGCCCTTGCCCCACACGCCGTGGTGACCGGTGGAGAAGCCGTTGTCCGACATGTACACGATAATCGTGTCCTGCTCCGCCCCGCACGCGCGCAGCTCGTCAAAGACGGCCCCCAGGGCGCGGTCGACGCCGGACAGGCTGGCCGCGTAGCCGCGCAGGCTGGGCAGCGGGTCGGCCCAGGCGTCGTCGAAGTCGTCCAGGGCCCGGGCCCAGGGGTGGCGCTCCTCCCGCGGGACGGAGGGGAAGTCGCAGTCCGCGTACAGGTCGGTCAGCTCCCTGGGGTGGGCGTCCACCCACGGGGAGTGGGGGGCGGTGAAGCAGACCTGCAGGTAGAAGGGGCTGCGGGTGGCGTCCTGCGCCCCGGCCGGGCCGCCGGTGGCCTGGCGGAGGAAGGCGCAGGCCTCCTCGGCGATCGCGTCGGTCAGGTAGCGCCCCTCCTCGGCCCGTCGCCCGTCCCTGGTCCACACCGGGGCGCCGTAGTAGGGCCCGCCCCCCAGGCGGTGGGCGTACCAGTAGCTGAAGCCGGGGGCGGGGCGCTTAGAGGAGCCCACGTGCCACTTGCCCACCATGGCGCACACGTACCCGGCCTCCTCCAGCGCCTGCGGGAGGGTCGTCAGGCCGCCGAGGTAGTCGTCCTCGTGGGCGTCGGGGTGGCGCTCCCCCACGAGCCAGTCGTGGACCCCGTGCGCGCTGGGCATGCGCCCGGTCAGGAGGGAGGCCCGCGACGGGGAGCACACCGGGGAGGCGCAGTAGTAGTTCTCGAAGCTGGTCGAGCGGGACACGAGGTCGTCCAGGACCGGGGTGACGAGCTCGGGGCACGTGCGGCTCATGGCCCAGGGGCCCTGGTCATCGGTGAGGACTACCAGCACGTTGGGGTGCGGCTGCGTCATGGTGATCACCTCTCGGGTGGTGTCTCTGGTCGTTATCATTGGTCGGGAGCAGGGGAGGTCTGATGGGACGTGCGACCAGGGCGGACGTGGCCCGCCTGGCGGGGGTCTCGCTGGCGACCGTGTCGCACGTGATGAACGGGCACGCGGAGAGGCTGGGGTTCGCCCCGGCGACGGCCGAGCGCGTGCGGGCCGCGGCCGCCGAGGTCGGCTACGTCCCACGGGCCTCGGCCCGCACGCTGCGCTACCAGCGCAGCCGGGTGGTGGCCGTCGTCGTCCCCGACCGCTCCCACGCGCTGCGCCTGCCGGTGGTCAACGAGATCCTCATTGGCGCGATGGACCGGGCCCGGTCCCTGGGCTACTTCGTGCTGCCGGTCCCCGTGGACCAGGATCCGGGCCAGGCCCTGGTGCACGCCCTGGGCGACGTCGACCTGGCCGGGGCGGTGTGCCGTCCGGAGGACCTCGACGACGCCACCCGCCGGATCCTGCTCAAGGCCGAGGTGCCGGTGGCGTGGGTACGTACCGGCGAGCCGGCCGTCCCCGCCCCGGGGGCCGTGAGCCTGGGCGTGGACGAGCAGGTCGGGGTCAGGGCCGTCCTGGCCGCCACGGACCTGGAGGGGACGCGCCGCCCGGTCCACCTTACCGGCCCGGGGCCCCTGTGGTCGCGCGGCCGGGCCTTCCTGGAGCGGCTGGCCGGGGCCCGGGTGGTGCGGGCCGACGGGTGGCTCATCGAGGACGGCCTGACGGCCATGACGGCCCTGCTGGAGAAGGGGGCGCCGGACCTGCTCTTCGGGGCCAACGACCAGCTGGCGGCCGGGGCGGTCCTCGCGGCCCGCCAGCACGGCGTCAGGGTCCCGCAGGACCTGCAGGTCATCGGCTTCGGGGACGCCACGCAGAGCGTGTCCCAGGCGCTGGGGCTGTCCACCGTGACGTGGCCCGTGGCCGAGCTCGGGGCCCTGGCCGTCCAGGCCGTCATCGACGGCGGGAGGAAGGGCCTGTGCCGGACCCTGGGGACGAGTCCCAGGGTCCGCACGACCACCCGGCCCCGGGGGCGGTCCCCCCGGGGCTGAGGACGGGCTCATGGGGCGACGGCCTCCGCGGCCTTAGGCACGTCGGCCGTGGCGGTGACCTCCTCCAGGCTGGCGGCGGTGGACGCCAGCCACGGGTTGCGCAGGACGAGGAGGAACATGAGCGCGTAGACGACGCTGAAGGGCGCGATCGCGTAGAAGCCGTGGTCGTTAATGAGCCCCGGGAGCAGGAAGGCGGTGGTCGCCGACATCATGCGGGACAGGGACTGGGTGAGCCCCTGCCCGAAGCCCCGCAGCTCGGTGGGGTAGGCCTCGGAGGCCCACACCAGGCACAGGACGGCCGGGCCGAGCCAGGTGGCGAAGGACCAGGCGATGAAGGAGCCGAACAGGGCGACCTGGGAGGCCTGCCCCAGCAGCCCCATGGTCAGGGCCGCGACGGTGAGGACCGCGGCGGTGACCAGGCCCAGGCTGCGGCGGTTGACGGAGTCAATGAGCCGCACGCCGATGAGGACGGCCACCAGGCCCACGCAGTTGGCGATCAGGGAGATCAGGAGGTTGTTCCCGGCGGGCACGCCGGCCTGCTCGAAGATGACCGGGCCCATGAAGGACACGACGGGGCCGGCGGTGGTGTTGAGCATGAAGAAGGCCGTGCACACGAGTACGCGGCGGCGGGCCTCGCCCTTGAAGAGGCGGCGGTACTCGCGGTTGGTCCGGCGCGGCGGGGCCTGGAGGACCTCCTCGGAGAGCTCCAGGGCGTCCAGTATCTGCCAGGCCTCCTCGTCCCGGCCCTTCTGGATGAGCCAGCGGGGGGACTCAGGCAGCTGCTTGCGCAGCATGAGGACGCCGAAGGCCGGCAGCGCGGCGAAGAGGAACATGCCGCGCCACACCCAGTCGTGGTGCGCCACGGGCACGACGGCCTTGAGGAACATCGCCAGGAGGATGGAGAAGATGGCCCCGAGGATGAGGGTGATGGTGGGCAGGGAGCCGGCCAGGCGGCCGCGGCTGGACTTGGGGGCGACCTCGGCGAGGAAGGCGCAGGAGGTGGACAGGTCCATGCCGATGGCCACGCCGATGAGGAAGCGCATCACCCACAGCATCCACACCTGGGTGATGAACGCGGCGCCGACGGCGGTGACGATGAAGACCCACAGGTTGAAGGCGAAGACCTTCTTGCGGCCCACCCGGTCCGCGATGTCGCCGAAGAGGACCAGCCCCAGGGCGGTACCGACGAAGGAGATCGCCACGAGGAGGCCCTTGTCCGCCGCGGTGAGGGTGAAGGTCTTGGTCAGGAAGACCATGGCGACGCCTATGACGGTGAGGTCGTAGCCGTCGATGAACTCCCCGAAGGCGATGAGGGTGGGGGACCATCGCTTGATGAAGCGGGCCCGGCGCGCGTCCACGTAGACGGTGCCCGTCGCTGACTGACCCATGGCTCTATAGCTCCTTTGCTGGCGGGATGGGCGAGTGGGCCCTACTTTATCACGTGATAAGTGCAGATGGTGACACCTTTCGGCCCCTGTCGCTCAGGACCGCTCAAGGTAGGCCTGGTTCTCCTCGTCGAGGCGCTGGGTGATGGCGGCGGCCAGGGCGGGGTGGTCCTCCAGGCCGGGGTCGGCGGCGACGATCGCCTCCGCCTGGGACCGCACCCGCTCAATGAGGTCCGCGTCCCGGGTGACCCGCAGCAGGTCCAGGTCGCTGCGGCGCCCGGACTGGGCGGCCCCCAGGACGTTGCCCTCGCTGCGCAGCTCCAGGTCCGCCTCGGCCAGGGCGAAGCCGTCGGTCGTGCCCGCGAAGGCCTTGAGGCGGTGGAAGGCGGTGGAGTCCACCTCCGCGCCGGTGACCGCCATGCAGACGCTGGGCCGGCTGCCGCGCCCTACGCGCCCGCGCAGCTGGTGGAGCTGGGACAGGCCGAAGCGGTCGGCGTCCAGGACCACCATCATGGTGGCCTCGGGCACGTCCACGCCCACCTCGACCACGGTGGTGGAGACCATGAGCGGGCAGCGCCCGGAGGCGAAGGCCCGCATGGCCGCCTCCTTGTCCGCCGGGCTCATGCGGCCGGTCAGGCTGGTGACACCCACCCCGGCCAGGGCGGGCTCGGCGGCCAGGAGACGGGCCCACTCGGCCACGGAGGCCAGGGGGCGCCCCGGGGCCTCGCCCGGAGGCGGGGGCGCCCCGCCGCGACCCTGCCCGCGCCCGGCACCCCCGGGGCCGGTGGGGCGGCCGGGGCTGGCGCGGCCCTGCCCGCGCTCGCCGCGCCCGGGGCCAGCCGCCTCCCCCGCGCCCGCCGTCGTCCCGGCACCGTCCTCCTCCCCGGCGGTGTCGGTGGCGTCGATACGGGGGCAGACCACGTAGACGCGCCCGCCCGCGGCGACCTCCTGGGCGGCACGGCGCCACAGGCCCGCGACCCAGGCGGGGCGGTCCCAGGGCACCAGGAAGGTCTGGACCCGGCCGCGTCCGGCGGGCAGCTCGTCCAGGACGCTGACGGCCAGGTCCCCGAAGACGGTCATGGCGATGGTGCGCGGAATGGGGGTGGCCGTCATGACCAGCAGGTGCGGGGTGCGGGGCACGCCGGTGACGGGGTCGGCCACCGCCCCGCGCTCACGCAGGGCGTCACGCTGGGCGACGCCGAAGCGGTGCTGCTCGTCCACCACCACCAGGCCCAGGAAGGGCAGCTGGACGGTCTCGGCGAGCAGGGCGTGGGTGCCCACCACGACCGCCGGCTCCCCGCCCGCGAGCGCGGCCAGGATCTCGCGGCGCCGGGGGGCGGGGGTGGAGCCGGTCAGGAGGTGGACGCGGGTGGCGCGCACGACGTCCCCGGCCGGCGGGACGGGGGTGGAGCCGGGGGCCACGACGCCGGGGGCGGGCGGGGCGGCCGCGTCCGCCCCGCCCAGGCGCCCGGCCTGCCCGCAGGGCCCCAGCAGCTGCTCCAGGGAGTCCCGGTGCTGGGCGGCCAGGACCTCGGTGGGAGCCAGGAGGGCGGCCTGCCCGCCGGCCCCGACCACCTGGAGCATGGCCCGCAGGGCCACCAGGGTCTTGCCGCTGCCCACGTCACCCTGCAGGAGGCGCTGCATGGGGACGGTGGAGGCCAGGTCCTGGGCGATCTCCTCCCCCACCCGCTGCTGGGCGCCGGTCAGGGCGTAGGGCAGGGCGGCGTCCAGGTCGGCGCGCAGGGAGCCGGTGGGCGCGGGGACGGGCCAGGCCACGGCGCTGGTGGTGGCGGCGTGCTCGGCGCGGGCGGCGGCCAGGGCGGTCAGCAGGACGAGGGCCTCCTCGTGGCGCAGGCGCCGTCGGGCCGCCTTCCACTGCGCGGTGGTGGCGGGTGCGTGGACCCACTGGTAGGCGGTCAGGGCGTCCACCAGCTGCTCGCGGGCGCGCAGGTCGGGTGGCAGGGGCTCGGGGACGTCGTCGGGGCCGAGCTGGTCCAGCACGGTGCGCACGGCGGTGGCCACGCGCCAGGAGGGCAGGGCGTCGGTGGCCGGGTAGATGGGGACGGGGCGGGCCAGGAGGGCCTCGCGCCCGGCCTGGTCGAGGTCGTCCAGGACCTGGAAGCGGGGGCTGGCCAGCTGGCGGCGCCCGTGGTGGCGCCCCACCTTGCCGCTGAGCAGGACGGTGGTGCCCGGGGCCAGGCGGGTGGCGTAGGTGGACATGAGCCTGACGGTCCCGAACAGGACGACGTCCATCTCCCCCACGCCGTCGGTGACGGTGGCCTCCAGGACGGCCGGGGGGCGGCCGCTGCGGGTGCGGCGCGAGGAGCAGCGGGTGACCTCGGCCTGGAGGGTGACCTGCTCGCCGTCGACCAGGGTGCGCAGGTCGGTCAGCTCCCCCCAGGTGTCGTAGCGGCGGGGCAGGTGGCGCATGAGGTCGGCGCCAGTGTCCAGGCCGTACCGGGCGAGCTGGGCGGCGGTGCGGCCGCCCACCAGGCGCCCCAGGGGCCGCTCCAGGACCGGCACGGACTCCGGGGGCGGGACGACGGCGCCCCGGCCCGTGGGCCCGGTCCCCGGGGCGGTGGCTCGGCTACTCAATGGCCAGCAGGACGTCGGGGCGGATCTGGCCGCCGGCGTGGACGACCACCTCCACGCTGTCGCCCCCGCCCAGGTCGTCGGCGCTGTGGACGCCCCCGCCCGGGGAGGTCCCCGAGGCGGCACCGGCGGCCAGGGCGCCGACGTCGGGGACGGCGTCGCGGCCCAGGATGACGGTCAGGAGCTCGTCGTCGGCGCGCAGGGCGGAGGCGATGGTGCGGGCCACGGCCTCCGGCTCGGCGTCGGCGCCGGACAGGGCGATGGTGCGCATGCGCGCGGCGGCGCGGGAGGCGCGGCGCACCACCTCGACGGCCTGCTCCCCCTGGTGCTCCTCGGCCACGGCCACGGCGGCCGCCAGGACGCGGGCCTCGTCGTCGGTGTCGCACACCAGGAGCTGGATGCCCTCCCGGGCGACCTCGCACTCAGCCGACCGGGACCCCCAGGAGGGCGCGCCCTGGGTGCTGGCGGTGGAGGAGACGGCGCGGGCCGCCAGGAGGCGGGCGGCCTCGTGGGCCGCGGTCACGCAGGCGGCGTCGCAGGGCAGGACCACGGCCTCGTTGAGGCCGATGTCCCCGGCGGCCCGCATCACCCCCTCGCGCTCGGGGTCCAGGACGACGACGGCGCCGGTGCGGGCCAGCTGCTCCACGAGCCCCGGGGCGCGGGTGCAGGCGATGACGCCGATACGGCGCGGGGGCGGCGCGGGCAGGGAGCGGCCCGGCGGGTACTGGGAGGGGTGGGTGCGCACGGAGTGGGCCCGGCGCCCGGCCCTGCGCCCGGCCCTGCGCGCGGCCAGGCGCTCGAAGGAGACCACGCGCGCGCTGCCATCCCCCTCCCCGGCGCCCCAGGGCAGGGGCGGCTCGTCGGGGACGTGGACCAGGGCCGTGGGGTGGAGGTGGTGGACGCAGATCTGGCGGGCGCGGCCGGCCCGGGGCAGGGCGGCCCGGGGGACGTCGGTGTGGACGTGGACCTGGAACAGGCCCACCCCCAGGGCGTCCGGGGTGCCGACCACGCCCACGGAGTCGCCGACCTCCTCCAGGTGGCGGCGCAGGGAGGCGGCCTGGGCGCTGGTGGCCTCCAGGAGGTACATGACCTCGAACTCGCCGGTGGAGACCCCGTCCACCTCCGGCCCCGAGGCCTGGTGGAGGCCGCCGGCGGCGAGGTCGTTGAGCATCTGGCAGGCCACGTCGGAGTAGGGCGAGCGCACCGCGCCACGGGAGGCGAGGTAGGGGGTGGCACCGGCGACCCCGGCGTCAATGGTGTCCGACAGGGCGGTCAGGAGCAGCATGAGGGCCGCCCCCCCGGCGTCCACCGGGCCGTGTCCCAGCCCACCGGTCTCCACCACGGACTCCTGGGCCCCGAAGGCGGCGGAGGCGGCGACGGCGGACAGGGTGGCGGGGCAGTCGGCGGAGGACTCGGCCAGGGCGTCCCGGGCGGCGGCGGCGGCGTCCTGGGCGACGGTGAGCAGGGTGCCGGTCACCGGGTGGGAGACGGCCGCCCAGGTGGTGGTGGCCATGCGCTCGTAGGCCGTCACGAGCTCCACGGGGCGCAGGCCCGCGGGGTGGGGCGTCTCGGCGCTGACGTCCGCCAGGGCGGCCAGGGCCTGGGAGATGAGCAGCCCGGAGTTGCCGCGCGCCCCCCGCAGGGCGCCGTCGGCTGCCGCCCGCGCGGTCTGGGCGACGTCGGCCCCCGCGGGCAGCAGCCGCAGGGCGTCGGAGGCCGCACGCAAGGTGAGTAGGACGTTGGTCCCTGTGTCTGAGTCCGGGACGGGGAAGACGTTGAGGGAGTCCACCAGGGCCCGGGTCCGTTCCGCCAGGTGCACGGCCAGTCCCAGCCAGTGTGCCACGACCCGGGCACCCATGATCTCTAACGGGGCGGAGGCTTCGCAGGACGCACTGACTGACTCCATCACCGCCTCCCTCCTCCAGGCGCCGTCGCGCTCGACGGCCGATAGTGCGGACGTATCAAGCCTACCCGTCGGGGGACCATCCCTCACTTCGAGTGACAACCGGCCTGGTGGAGGACGGCGGCGTAAGCACCGGGATCAGGCGGGTGAGCGGGCGCGGGGCCGGGGGCGGGGTCGGGGGTGCGCCCCGGGGCGGGCGGGTGGGCTGGGGTTGGTGCGCCCAGGGCGCCCCCGGGGCCGGGCGGGTGGCACGAGCGACTCCGGGCACCCCTCGGATCAGGCAGGTGGGCGGTGTGGTCGCCTGCCCCGGGCGCAGGGCCAGCCGGGCGACGCCGAGGCCGGAGCCGGGCGGGCAGGTGGCAGCCGGTCGCAGGTGGTACGGGCGGCCCCGGGCGCCCAGGTCCGGGTCCCGCTCCTCCGGTGGGCCAGCCCGTGCCGGACGGCCCCGGGGGCGCGCAGGCCCGGGACCAGCGGCATGTGCCTCATTCCACGCCGTCTTCGCTTGGGGGCGGCCCCGGGCGTCGGCTATGGTGTCCGGGTTGCCCTAGGCGCGCCCTGGGGCGGTAGACCTTTCGCCGGGCCGTTCGGCTCGAGCGTTCACGCAAGAAGATTCAGGAGTGAGACCGTGGCTGCTGTGTGCGACGTCTGCGGCAAGGGACCCATCTTCGGCAAGAGCGTCTCGCACTCCCACGTGCGGACCAACCGCCGGTGGAACCCGAACATCCAGCGCGTGCGTGCCCTCGTCAACGGCGCCCCCAAGCGCCTCAACGTGTGCACGTCCTGCCTCAAGGCCGGCAAGGTGACGCGCAATATCTGAGGCGCGCCTCCCCGACCTCACCTCCCAGGGCCGTCAGCCACCGTGGCTGGCGGCCTCTTGACGCCCCCACCACCTCCCCCCTCCTCGCGAGAACGGTACTTATTCGTCGCGAGAACGGTACTTGTTCCTCGTGAGAACGGTACTTGTTCGTCGCGAGAACGGTACTTATTGCTCGCGAGAACGGGCGCTGTCCACAGTCTCCCCCACATCGGGCCGCGCACCACCAGCGGCACCCGAGCTGCACGTTCACCTCGACTGTGACGGCGCCACGCCAGCCGCCCGGACGACGTCGGGCACGCTAGGCTACCGACATGAGCCCTGCGGTCCCGGTCCTCGACGTCCCCGCGGTGCCGCTGGAGGCCGTGCCCCGCTACGACGTGTGGGTGGTGTGCCCCCGGTGCGCCGGCCCCGCGTACGTGAGCGTCCACGACGTCCTGTGCACCCGCTGCACCTGGCTGGCCCGCGGGGCGAGCCCGGGGTACTGGTGCGGCTGCTGCCAGAAGTGGGAGGGGGACCGGCCCTCCCCCGCGAGCCCGGTACCCACCCGCCTGACCTGGCGGTGCCCGGCCTGCGGCCGCCGTGAGTCCACCTCGGCGCCTTTGACCGCCCGGGCCCGTCCCACCCGCCGGTGCGCCTGCGGCACCGCCCAGACACTCACCGGCCGCCGTCCCCTGATGCCCGTGGCCCAGGGGGTGGACGCCCTCTACGGGCTGCCGTTCTACCTGAGCACGCCGTGCGCCGGGCACGTGCTCTGGGTGGCCAACGCCGAGCACGCCCGCTACCTGGAGCGCTACGTGGGGGCCCGGATCCGCCCCCGCCGCCACCAGGACGGCAGGCTGGAGCTGGGGCACTTCCTGCCTGCCTGGATCACCAGCGGCCACAACCGTGACACGGTCCTGCGCGCCCTGACCCACCTCCTGGCCCGAGCCGCCGAGCTGGACCGGCGGTAGGCCCGCGCCGGGACGCCTGCCCGACGTCGCCCGCCCGGCACCACCTGCCCGACGCCGCACGCCGCCCCCGGCCCGCGGTAGGTGGCCGGGACGCCCTGCCAGGTGGCCGGGATGTCCTGGAGCCCGAGGACGAGCTCATCACCCCTTGGCCGCGGCAGGTGGCCGGGGACCCTTGCGGGGTCCGTAGCGCCCCGGCCCGCGCGCAGCACGCGGGGCGCACCGCGGCAGGCCGGGGGCGCGGTCGTCCTCAGCTGGCCGTATCGCGCACGTAGCAGCACGTCCCCAGGGCCTGGGCGGGCAGCAGGCCCAGTGAGCGGTAGAAGGCGAGGGTGGCCTCCTGGCTGTCGGTGAGCAGCGCGAGCTGACGCACGTGGGCAAAGCGCTCCAGGGCAGCGCGCAGGAGCGCCGTACCCACCCCCTGACGCTGGTGGTCAGGGTGGACCAGGAGGTCCTGGACCCAGGCGATGGTGGCGTCGTCCCCCACCACCCGGACCAGGCCCACCAGCTGCCCGCGCGCGTCCCGGGCGGTGCTCACCCACAGGCTCTGACGTACCGCGCGCTCCAGGTTGTCGGGGTCGCGGGTGTACACCCCCCACCCGACGGCGTCGTACAGGGCCACGAGCTCCTCACGGCGCGGGGGGCCGTCACCGTAGGTCCGGCCTGCGCCGTCGGTGGTACTTGCGGTCGCGGCGTCGGGGCAGGTGTCAGGGGCCATGGCCGAGGATCCTACAGGGTGAGGGTATCGGGCCGGGCCGCGACGAGCTCACTGGGCCGCGACGAGCTCGCCCGGCCGGGGCACCCGCCCGGTCCAGGACCCGTGAGCCGCTGTGAGCACCCGTTCTCACGAGGAATAAGTACCGTTCTCACGGCGAACAAGTACCGTTCTCACGACGAATAAGTACCGTTCTCACGGGAGGAGGCGGGGCAGGGCGGGCGGGGGCGGGACGGGGCGGGCGGCGGGTCAGCCGGTCTCGCCCGCGAACTGGGAGGCGTGCAGACGGGCGTAGGCCCCGCCCGCAGCCAGGAGGGTCTCGTGGTCCCCCTGCTCCACAATGTCCCCGTGCTCCATGACCAGGATGGTGTCGGCGTCACGGACGGTGGACAGGCGGTGGGCGATCACGAAGCTCGTCCGGCCCTGGCGCAGGGCGTTCATGGCCTGCTGGACCAGCAGCTCGGTGCGGGTGTCCACCGAGCTGGTGGCCTCGTCCAGGATGAGCACGCTGGGGTCGGCCACGAAGGCCCGGGCGATGGTGAGCAGCTGACGCTCCCCGGCGGAGATATTGGCGGCGTCCTCCTCCAGGACCGTCTCGTAGCCCTCGGGCAGGGCCCGGACAATGTGGTCCACGAAGCAGGCCCGTGCGGCCGCCTCCACCTCCTCGTCGCTGGCCCCGGGGCGCCCGTAGCGGATGTTCTCCCGGATCGTCCCCCCGAAGAGCCAGGGGTCCTGGAGGACCATGCCGGTGCGGGCCCTGACGTCGTGACGGCTCATGGTGGCGATGTCGCGGCCGTCCAGGAGCACCACCCCGCCGTCGACCTCGTAGAAGCGCATGAGGAGGTTGACCAGGGTGGTCTTGCCCGCGCCGGTGGGGCCCACAATGGCCACGGTGTGCCCGGGCTCCACGTGCAGGGACAGGTCGGTAATGAGCTCGGTGCCCGGGCTGTAGGAGAAGCGCACGTGACGCATCTCGATCACCCCGGGCCCGTCCGGGTCCACGTCGGTGGTGGCCGCCTCCTGCGGGCTCTCCTCCTCGGCGTCCAGCAGCTCGAAGACCCGCTCGGCGCTGGCGGTACCGGACTGCACGGCGGTGACCATGCCCCCCAGCTCGCCCAGGGGCTGGGAGAACTGCTGGGAGTACTGGATAAAGGCCTGCACGTCGCCCAGGCGCATGGACCCGGAGGCCACCATGAGCCCGCCGACCACGGCGATGGCCACGTAGGACAGGTTCCCGATGACCAGCATGACCGGCATCATGATCCCCGAGAGGAACTGGGCGCGCAGGCTGGAGCGGTACAGTTCCTCGTTCTGCTCGGCGAAGGCCTGGCGCACGGCCTGGGTGCGCCCGTAGGTACGCACCAGGGAGTGGCCGGAGAAGGACTCCTCCACACGCACGTTGAGCTTGCCGGTACGGGCCCACTGGTGGGTGAAGGCCCGCTGCGAGCGGGTGCCGACCACACCCGTGACGACGCCCATGAGCGGGATCATCCCCAGGGCCACCAGGGCCAGCTTCCAGGAGATGGAGAACATCATGGCCAGCACCCCGACGATCGTCATGATACTGGTCAGCGCAGTGGACAGAGACTGCTGGAGGGTGTTGGCAACGTTGTCAATATCGTTGGTAACCCGTGAGAGCATCTCGCCGCGCTGCATGCGGTCGAAGTAGCTCAGCGGCAGGCGGTGGATCTTGTCCTCCACGTCCTGGCGCAGGGAGTACAGGGCCCTGACGGTGACCCGGTTGAGCAGGTAGCCCTGCAGCCAGGTCAGGACCGCCGAGCCCAGGTACAGCAGGGTGACCAGCACCAGGATCCGCCCCAGGCGCGGGAAGTCGATACCGGCACCGGGGACCAGGTCCATGGCCGAGATCATGCTGGCGAGGTCGTCCTGGCCCTGGGCCCGCAGCGCGGCCACGGCCTGCTCCTTGGTGGTCCCCGCGGTCATACTGGCGGAGATGACGCCCTCGAAGATGACGTTGGTGGCCCGCCCCAGGATCTTGGGCGCCGCCACGGCGGCCACGACGCCGGCCACGGCAGCCGCCACGCACACCACCAGCTCGACCTTGAAACGGGTCAGGATCCCGATCATGCGGGTGAAGGAGGGCCAGAAGGCCTTCGCCCTGCCCGGGGGCGGACCGGCCTCGGGGCCTCCGGAGGCGGCCAGGGCCTCCTGGGCCAGGGTCAGGTCGTCCTCGGCGAGGACGTCGGTGGTGGTGGGCTCGCTCATGCGGTGGCCTCCGTTCCGAGCTGGGAGGTGACGATCTCGCGGTAGGTCTCGCTGGTGTCCAGGAGCTCGGCGTGGGTGCCCACGCCCACCAGGCGCCCGGCGTCCAGGACGAGGATCTGGTCGGCGTTGACGACGGTGGACACGCGCTGGGCCACGATGATCTTGGTAATGCCCGGGGTGGCCGGCCCCAGGGCCCGGCGCAGGCGCGCGTCGGTGGCCACGTCCAGGGCGGAGAAGGAGTCGTCAAAGAGCAGGACGGCGGGACGACGCACCAGGGCCCGGGCAATGGACAGGCGCTGGCGCTGGCCGCCGGAGACGTTGGTACCGCCCTGGGCGATGGTGGCCTGGAGGGCGCCGTCCATGTCGGCCACGAAGTCGGCGGCCTGGGCCACCCTCAGCGCCTCCCACAGCTCCTCGTCGGTGGCGTCCTGGCGCCCCAGGCGCAGGTTGGTGGCCACCGTGCCGGCGAACAGGAAGGACTGCTGGGGCACGTAGCCGAGCTGGGACCACAGGGCCTCGGGGTCGGCGTCGCGTACGTCCACCCCGCCCACGACCACCCGTCCGCTGGTGGCGTCAATGAGGCGGGCGATGAGGGACATGACGGTGGACTTGCCCGAGCCGGTGGACCCCACGACGGCGGTGGTGGTCCCGGGTGCCACGCTCAGGCTCAGGTCGGTCAGGACGTTCTCCTGGGCGCCGGGGTAGGCGAAGCAGACCTTGTCCAGCTCCACGGAGCCGGGGGTCGGGAAGGTGGTGACGGCGTCGGGCCGGGTGGTCAGGGTGGGCTCGGTGGCCAGGACCTCGCTAATGCGCTCGGCGCACACGGCGGCGCGCGGGATCATAATGGTCATGAAGGAGGCCATGACAATACCGATGAGGATCTGCATGAGGTAGGCCATAAAGGCGATGAGGGTGCCCACCTCGGTGCTGCCGTTGCCCACCTGGTGGCCCCCGAACCAGACGACGCCCACGATCGTGAGGTCCAGCAGGAGCATGACCAGGGGGAACAGGAGGACGAAGAGCTGGCCCACGCGCTCCCCGACGTCGGTAATGCCCTGGTTGGCCGCCCGGAAGCGCTCCCTCTCGGCGTCCTCGCGCACGAAGGCGCGCACGACGCGGATACCGGTGAGCTGCTCGCGCAGGACGCGGTTAATGGTGTCCAGCCGGTCCTGGTAGGAGCGGAAGAGCGGGACCATGCGCGAGACCACCAGGACCACCGCCAGGAGCAGGACGGGCACGGAGACGGCAATGAGCCAGGACAGGCTGGGGGCCCGGCGCAGGGCCATGACAATGCCGCCGACGGCCATCATGGGGGCGGTCACCAGCATGGTGCACGACATCATGACGAACGTCTGGACCTGCTGGACGTCATTGGTGTTGCGCGTAATGAGGGAGCCCGAGCCGAAGCCGGAGACCTCCCGCTCCGAGAAGTCCCCCACGCGCTCGAAGACGGCTGCGCGCAGGTCGCGGCCCATGCCCATGGCGGCGCGGGCGGCGCACCAGGTGGCGGCGATGGTGGCGGCCCCCTCGAGCACGGAGACGACGAGCATGAGGCCGCCGGTGCGCCAGATGTAGCCGGTGTCACCGGTGGCCACGCCCTTGTCAATGACGTCGGCGTTGAGGGTGGGCAGGTAGAGGGCGGCCATGGTCTGGACGAACTGGAGGACCAGGACGCCCACGAGCAGGCCCGTGTAGGGGCGCAGGTGCCTGCGCAGCAGTCGAGTGAGCACGCACGGAACATAGCAGCCTCACGCCACGTGAGGGTAAAGCGCGGGTCCGGCCGGACCCACGGACCTGCCCGGGGCGTGGCGGCCCGGGCTGCCGCGTCCGGCCCGCGTGGCCCGGCTCAGTGGCCCAGCGCGGTCTGCCGCACCCGGCTCGGGCTGCGTCCGGCTCAGTGGAAGTGGTCCCAGCCCATGGAGGCGGGGGCCCTCCCCGCGACCAGGACCCCCGCCGTCGTAAACCCTGGAATCCCGCCAACGTAGCGGGCCCTCCCCGCGACCAGGACCCCCGGGGCCTGCCCGGGGCGCGGGGCGTGGACGGACCCGATGACGCGGGCCCCCCGGGGCAGGTGCCCCAGGGACGAGCGCGGCAGCGTGGACAGCATGCCGTGGTCCTCTCCCCCGGTCAGGACCCAGGTGCGGGCCAGGGCGCGCGCCCCGGCACGGGAGCCCGGGGCGGCCCCGCCCCGCCCTGCCAGGAGCAGGGCCACCGGCTCCAGGAGGGCGAGGTCGGCGTCCAGGGCGCCTGGTGCGTCCGGCTCGTCGATCTGGGCGACGACGCCGCTGGCCCGTGCCAGGCGGTCCGCGTCACGCACCAGGGAGTCCGAGACGTCCATCATGGCCGTGGCCCCGGCCAGCGCGAGCGCGGGGCCAGCCTCCAGCGGCGGGCAGGGGACCCGGAACAGCTCCCGGCAGCGGGCCGCCGTACCGGTCAGGTCGGCGTCCCCGTACCCGGCCTCCAGCAGGGCCAGGCCCGCCGCGCCGCACCCCAGGTTGCCCACGTGGACCAGCAGGTCGCCGTCGTGCGCCCCACCGCGCAGCACCGGGGGACGTCCCCGGAGATCCCCCATGACAGTGACCGACACCATAATGGACTCCCCGCTGGACAGGTCCCCGCCCACCACCCCGACGCCCAGGGGGGCGCAGGCCCGCCCCAGGCCCCGGGCCAGGTCGGTCACCCAGGACACCGGGGTGTCCCCGGGCAGCACCAGGCCGACCACCAGGGCCACGGGGACCGCCCCCATGGCGGCGACGTCGGCGAGGTTCTGGGCGGCGGCCCGTCGCCCCACCTGCTGGGCGCTCATCCAGCCGGTACGGAAGTGGCGGCCCTCGACCAGTACGTCGGTGCTCACGCAGTAGCGCCCGTCAGGGGCGGCCAGGACCGCGCAGTCGTCCCCGACACCCACCAGTGCCGCCGGGCTGGGGGGCAGCAGCGGGGCCAGGGCGGCCAGGAGCCCGGTCTCACCCAGGTCCGAGACGGTCCCCCTGGCGGCGGGCGCCTCAGCGGTTGACATCCGCAGGGCGCTCCAGGGCCAGCTCAATGAGCTCGGTGATCAGGTCCTGGTAGTCCAGGCCGGAGACCTGCCACATGTAGGGGTACATGGAGAAGGGGGTGAAGCCGGGCATGGTGTTGACCTCGTTGACGACGGCCGTCCCCTGGGGGGTGAGGAAGAAGTCCACGCGCGCCAGGCCCTCGCCCCCCAGGGCCTCGAAGGCCCGGGCGGCCGTGGTCATGAGCTGGTCCCGCTCCTGGGGACGCAGCGGGGCGGGGCAGACCATGTCCACCGCGTCGTGCGCCAGGTACTTGGTGCGGTAGTCGTAGAACTCCCCGGCACCGTGGGAGACGTCCATCCTGATCTCCCCGGGCTCGGCCACGCGCGGGGCGGCGTCGCCGTGACCGCCCAGGACCGCGACCTCGATCTCGCGGCCGAAGACCCCGGACTCGACCAGGACCTTGGGATCCACCTCACGGGCGGTCCCAATGGCGGCGGACAGGTCCTCGGGGCGGTCGACCTTGCTGATACCCAGGGAGGAGCCGGCGCGGGCGGGCTTGACGAACAGGGGGTAGGCCAGGGCGGCGCACGCCTTAAGGACGGCGGCCGGGTCGTGGTGCCATGCGCGGGGGGTGACCACCACGTGCGGGGCGGTGGGGATGCCCGCGGCGTTCAGGAGCACCTTGGTGACCTGCTTGTCCATGCCGGCGGCGCTGGCCAGCACCCCGCAGCCCACGTAGGGCAGGCCCATCATCTCCAGCAGGCCCTGGATGGTGCCGTCCTCCCCGTAGGGGCCGTGCAGCAGGGGCAGGACGACGTCGACGGCCCCCAGCAGGTGCGTGCCGGCGGGGGTGACGGCGCTCAGCGCCCCGCCGCCCGGGCGCATGGTCAGCTCGCCGCGTCCCAGGCCCGTGGCCGTGACCTCCACCGGCGGCTCGTCCCCGCGCAGCTCCAGGGCTGCGGGGTCGTCGTCCACCAGGACCCACTGGCCCTGCCGGGTCACGCCAATGGGCAGGACGTCGTAGCGCCGGCGGTCAATGGCGGACAGGACCCCGGCGGCGGTGGCGCAGGAGATGGTGTGCTCCCCGCTGCGGCCCCCGAAGACGACGGCGACGCGCGTCCTGCGCCCGCCAGCAGGGTTCGAGTTCGAGGGGGAGGTGACGGGGAGGGTCTGGGGTGTGTCAGGCATAGTCCCACGCTACCGCGCCGTGACACCTATCCTGGATAACGCATCCGGTTCCTGACGTGAGGAGAACCCATGACACGCCACGCGCTCGCCCCCGCCCTGGTCATGCTGCTGGCCGGTGCCCTGGCCCTGGGCGCCTGCGACACCCACCCCGCCGCGAGCCCGTCGGACCCGGTACCCGAGACACCCGCCACCGGGACCGCTACCAGCACCTCCACCGCCACGGGCGGCAACGCGCCGCTCGCACCCGCCACCTCGGCACCCCCGCTGTCCCCCGACGAGAGGACCGCCTCCAACGAGCCCGCCTGGGGCACCGGCGAGCAGGGTCAGGAGGCCTCCGCGGGCTCCCAGCTCGTGATCACCGACATGCGCGTGGGCTCCCACGACGAGGACGGCCGGGAGTACGACCGCATCGTCCTGGAGTTCGCCGGGGAGGGGACCCCAGGCTGGCTCCCGCCGCAGTGGGTCACCCAGGCCTCCACCACCGGCAAGGGCGACCCGATCAATATCAAGGGGGACCACCTCCTGGTCGTCAAGGGCACCGGCATGGCCGGCGTCCCCGACGCCGACCAGCAGGCCCACAGCTACAAGGGCCCGCGGGAGCTCAACCTGGACGACAGCCCCCAGGGCGACGAGATCGAGGGGGTCCACCTGGACATGCCCTTTGAGGGCGAGTTCCAGCTGGTGCTGGGCACCGACTCCAGGACCTACCGGATCTTCACCCTGTCCGGCCCCACGCGCCTGGTCATTGACGTCGCCGACGACTGACCGCGGCCCCGCGGCGCCAGCCGTCGTGACCCCGGGGACGGACGCCTGGGCGCAGACCGCGGCGTCGGCCCCCTGCCCACCCCGGGGACGGGCAGGACGGGGCGGGCAGGCGGCACCGCTCAGAGCGGGGCGGCGTTGACGCCCTCGGCCTTGCGCGGGCGCGACAGCAGCGCGTCAGAAACCTCCCTGACGGAGGCCCGGCCCTCCACCACGGCCACGACCCCGGCGGTGATGGGCATCTCCACCCCGTGGGTGTCGGCCAGGTCCAGCACGGCCCGGGCCGACTTGGCCCCCTCGGCCACGCCCCGGGAGACGGCGGTGGCCCGGGCCACGCTCATCCCCTCCCCCAGGCGGCGGCCGAAGGACTGGTTACGGCTCAGCGGGGAGGAGCAGGTAGCCACCAGGTCCCCCATGCCGGCCAGGCCGGAGAAGGTCTCCGGCCGCGCCCCCAGCGCCAGGCCCAGGCGGGTGATCTCCACCAGGCCGCGGGTAATGAGCGTGGCCTTGGAGTTGTCCCCCAGCCCGCGCCCGGCCGCCATGCCCACCGCGAGCGCAATGACGTTCTTAACCGCGCCGCACAGCTCCACGCCCAGGACGTCGTTGTTGGTGTAGGGGCGGAAGGTGGCGGTGGCGCAGGCGGCGGCCACGGCGGCGGCGGTGTCCTGGCTGGAGGAGGCCACCACCGTGGCGGTGGGCTGCCTAACGGCGATCTCGTCGGCGAGGTTGGGGCCGGAGACGACGGCGACCCGCTCCCCCGGGACCCCGAGCACCTGGGCCAGGACCTCGCTCATGCGCATCCGGGTGCCCAGCTCAATGCCCTTCATGAGGGAGACCACCAGCGCACCGGGCTCGACGGCGCCTGCCAGGGGCTCGATGGCGCCGCGGGCCAGCTGGGAGGGCAGGGCCACCACCACGATCCCCGCGCCCGCCACGGCCGCACGCATGTCGGTGGTGGCCCTCACCTCCGGGGGCAGGCTCAGGCTGGGGGCGTAGCGGCTGTTGGTCCCCGAGTTAATCTCGGCGGCGACCTCCTGGCGGCGGGCCCAGACGGTGGTGGGGGCACCGGCCTCGGCCAGGAGGCTGGCGAAGGTGGTCCCCCAGGCCCCCGCGCCTACGACGGCGGCGCGGGAGGGGAGCTGGTGCGCGGTGTGGGTGGGGTTCACTGCGGGTCCTCCTGGGCGACGTCGTTCTGCGCGGCTCCCGGGGCTGCGGGGGCCTCGGCCTGCTCGGGCGCCTCAGCCGGCTCCGGGGCAGCTGCCTGCGGGGCTCCCGGGGCCTTAACCGGCTCAGGTGCCACGGCCGGGTCGGAGACGGCCGGCTCCGGGGCCCCGGCCGGCTTGGGACCAGCTGGTGCCACAGCCGGGGCTGCGGGGGCCTCGGCCTGCTCGGGCACCTCAGCCGGCTCCGGGGCAGCTGTCTGCGGGGCCTCAGCCGGCCCAAGGGCACCCGGATCCTGAGCCTGCCCCGGCAGCGGGTCGGGCCTGCGTACCCCGATCCTGCCCTTGCCGGGGTCGCCGTCGTAGTGCATGTCGTAGGGGCGGGGCGCCTTCTCGCCGCGCAGGTCCTCCACCAGGTGGGTAATGGCCTCCATCATGGCGGCGGTGCACTGGCGTACGGCCTCGTGGTCCTGGGTGTCGGAGCCGAACCGGGACAGGTCCAGGGGGGTGCCGATCTTGACGCGCACCTCCTTGCGCGGGAAGGGGTGGAAGATCTTGCCGTAGGTGTGGAGGACGTCCTGGGCGCCCCACTGCCCCACAGGGACCACGGGGGCCCCCGAGACCATGGCCAGGCGGGCGGCCCCGGTCTTGGCGACCATGGGCCACTGGAGGGGGTCGCGTGACAGGGTGCCCTCGGGGAAGATCATAATGGCCCCGCCCTCGGCCAGGACCTTCCTGGCGGCCTCCAGGGACCTGGCCGCGTCCCGGGTGCCGCGCTGGACCGGGATCTGCCCCCCGGCCCGCAGGATGGCGCCCAGGACGGGGACCTTGAACAGGGTCGCCTTGGTCAGGGAGTAGACGGGCACGTCGGCGTCGACGAAGGCCCGCATGGCGGTCAGGGAGTCCAGGTCGGTGAGGTGGTTGGCCACCGCGATAAAGCCGCCCTCGGAGGGGATGTTCTCGGTGCCCTCCACGTGCTGGCGGGAGACGGCCTTGAGGAAGGGGATGATCGCCCCGCGCGCGGCGAGGCGGTAGAACGGGGTCATAGGGCGCTGGGTCACGCGCTGAGCCTAGCCGCTCGGCCGCCGTGGCCCCTTTGAGGAACCGTACAAGCCGGTCTCAGGCCAGGCGGGTGACATTGGCCTCCAGGCAGCCGAGCTTGTGCATAAAGTGCTCGTAGCCGCGGTCAATGAGGTTAATGCCCTCCACCCGGCTGGTGCCCTGGGCGGCCAGGGCGGCAATGAGGTGGGAGAAGCCGCCGCGCAGGTCGGGGACCACGATGTCGGCGCCCGTCAGGGGGGTGGGGCCGGAGACGACGGCCGAGTGGTAGAAGTTGCGCTGCCCGAACCGGCAGGCGCTGCCCCCCAGGCACTCGCGGTAGACCTGGATGGTGGCCCCCATCTTGCACAGGGCGGCGGTGAAGCCGAAGCGGTTCTCGTAGACGGTCTCGTGGACGATCGACAGGCCCTCGGCCTGGGTCAGGGCCACCACCAGGGGCTGCTGCCAGTCGGTCATGAAACCGGGGTGGACGTTGGTCTCCACCACGATGCTGCGCAGGTCCCCGCCGGGGTGGTAGAAGCGGATGCCGTCGTCGCGCACGTCAAAGGCGCCCCCGACCTTGCGGAAGATGTTGAGGAAGGTGGTCATGTCCCCCTGGTGGGCGCCGTGCACCAGGATGTCGCCGCCGGTGGCCAGGGCGGCGGAGGCCCAGGAGGCGGTCTCGATGCGGTCGGGCAGGGCGTGGTGGTTGTAGCCCACGAGCCCGTCGACCCCCTCGACGTGGATGGTGCGGTCGGTGTCCACCGAGATAATGGCGCCCATCTTCTGGAGCACGTCCACCAGGTCCAGGATCTCTGGCTCGACGGCGGCGCCGCGCAGCTCGGTCAGGCCCTCGGCGCGCACGGCGGTCAGCAGGGTCTGCTCGGTGGCGCCCACGGACGGGTAGGGCAGGTCGATGACGGTCCCGTGCAGCCTGTCGGGGGCGGTCAGGCGGATGCCCTGGGCCTGCTTGTCCACGGTCGCCCCGAACTGGCGCAGGATCTGCAGGTGGAAGTCGATGGGGCGGTCCCCGATGCGGCAGCCGCCCAGGTCGGGGATAAAGGCCTCCCCCAGGCGGTGCAGCAGGGGCCCGCAGAAGAGGATGGGGATGCGTGAGGACCCGGCGTGGGCGTCGATGTCGGCCATGTGGGCGGACTCGACCTTGGAGGGGTCCAGGCGCAGGACGCCCTCGGTCTGGTCGTAGTCGATGCTCACCCCGTGCAGGGCCAGCAGGCCGGAGACCACGTCGACGTCGCGGATGAGGGGCACGTTGCGCAGCACCGAGGGGGTGGCCCCCAGCAGGGCCGCGACCATGGCCTTGGGCACGAGGTTCTTGGCCCCACGTACGGTGATCTCGCCGGTGAGCGGGTGTCCGCCCTCAACCTGAAGCAGACCGTCAGCCATTGTTTCCTCCGGGGGTGGGTAGGCCCCGCGGGGTGGGCGGGGTCGCCCCAGCATAGGTGCCCGCGCACCCCGTCGTCCGTCCCCCGCCGGTGACAAGGACCTGCCGACGGCGAAAACCAGCTGGTCAGGGCGTTCCGCCCGTCACCGGCCACCGGGACACGCCGACGGGCACAGGGGCCGCAGGAACCTAAGGAAGTTCTCACACAGGCCTCACAGGCCTGTAGCCTCCGCCTCCCAGACTCGGGGTATGAGCCAGACAGCACCCTCACCCGCGCCCCTGCGCGTCGTGCTCTACTCCCACGACTCCCTGGGGCTGGGGCACCTGAGGCGCAACCTCGCCCTGGCCCACGCCCTGGCCCAGGACCTGCCCGCCCTCAGCGGCCGGGACGTGGCCGGGCTGCTGGTGCGCGGTCTCACCCCGGGGGTGGACCTGCCCCTGCCGCCGGGCTTTGACTGGCTCACCCTGCCGGGCGTGGCCAAGGGCCCCGGAGGGTATGAGCCCCGTCACCTAGGGACCGGTACCGCTGACCTGCTGGCCCTGCGCTCGGCCCTGCTGGAGACCGCCCTGACCTGTTTCGGCCCTGACCTGGTCGTCATCGACCGCCACCCCTACGGGGTGCACCGCGAGCTGCTGGCCCCGCTGCGCCGCCTGAGGCGGGCCCGTCCCTCCTGCCAGGTGGTCCTGGGGCTGCGGGAGGTCCTCGACTCACCGGGGTGCGTGCAGGCCGAGTGGCACCGCCTGGGCGACACCGGTGAGCTACGCCACCTCATTGACCACGTCTGGGTCTACGGCGACCCCGCGGTCCACGACCTGCGCCGCAGCGGTGAGGCGCCGACGGCGCTGGCCGACCGGATTACCTACACCGGCTACCTGGCCGCCGGCCGCGCCCGCACCGACCGGCCCGAGGCCCTGCTCACCACCCGCCCCTACGTGCTGACCACCACCGGCGGCGGCCAGGACGGGGCGGTCCTGGTGCGTGCCGCCCTGGGGGCGAGGATCCCGCCCGGCCACGCCCACGTCGTCGTGGCCGGCCCCCAGGCCCGGGCCCGTGACCTGGCCGACCTGACGCCCCGGGCGGGGACGCGCCTGCTGCGCTGCCTGCCCGGCCTGAGCCTGCACATCGCCCAGGCCAGCGCGGTCATCGCCATGGGCGGCTACAACACGGTCAACGAGGTCCTGGCCTCCACCACGCCCGCGCTCATCGTCCCCCGGGAGGCCCCCCGCGCCGAGCAGCTCATCCGCGCCCGGGCGCTGGCGGCCAGCGGCGCCGTCGACCTCATGCGGGTGGCCGATCTGAGCCCCCAGGCCCTGTCGGAGTGGGTCCACCGGGCCGTGGGCCGGCACCGGGACCGCTCCCACCTCAGGCGCGACGGCCTGGCCCGGGTCGCCCGCCTGGCCGCAGACCTCCTGGCCCCCTCGGCCGGGGCCAGGGGCCCTGGTCCCGCAGGGCCCACTGGCCCCGGGGTGCGCCCCGTCCCGGCCCCCCGTACCCGTCAGGCCCCCGCCCGGGGGCGCCCTTCCCACCAGCGGCCGGCCGCCCCGGCCACCACCAGCCCCAGGAGCACGTCATGACCACACCCCACGTCGGCTACGTCCTGAAGGTCTACCCCCGGTTCTCCGAGACCTTCGTCGTCACCGAGATCCTGGCCCGTGAGGCCCTGGGAGACCGCCTGAGCGTCTACGCCCTGCGCCCCACCACCGACTCGCGCTTCCACCCCGAGATCTCCCGGGTCAGGGCCCCCGTGCGCCGGGTGCCCCGCCCCCACCTGCTGGAGAGCCTGTGGACCTGCCTGGGCGCGGGCCTGGACCAGGAGCCGGTGCGGCAGGCCTTCTGCGAGATCCTGCCGGTGCTGGCCGGCCTGCCGGGTGAGGACGTGGCCCAGGGCGTGGCCCTGGCCCAGCAGGTGCGCGCCGACGGCGTCACCCACCTGCACGCGCACTTCGCCTCCCTGGCGGGACGCACCGCCTGGATCGCCTCCCGACTGACCGGCGTGCCCTACACGGTGACCACCCACGCCAAGGACATCTACCACCGCGACGTGGACCGCACCTGGCTGCGCCGGGTGTGCGGGGACGCCGAGCGGGTCATTGCCATCAGCCGCTTCAACCGGGACTTCCTGGAGCGGGTCCTGGAGGGCAGCGGCGCCCGCGTGAGCCTGCAGTACAACGCCCTGGAGCTGGACCGCTTCCCCTTCCGCGCCCGCCCCGCCCCGGGCCCCGACCGGCCGCTGCAGGTCCTGGGGGTGGGCCGGCTCGTGCCCAAGAAGGGGTTCGGGGACCTCGTTGACGCCGCTGCCAGCCTGCGCCGCCGCGGCGTAGAGGCCCAGGTCACGGTAGCGGGCGAGGGCGAGCTGCGCACCCCCCTCCAGGAGAGGGTGCGCGAGGCGGGCCTGGAGGGGGCCGTGACCTTCCTGGGCGCCCGCACCCAGGCCGAGGTCCGCGACCTGCTGGAGCGGGCCGACGTCCTCGTGGCCCCCTGCGTGGAGGCCGAGGACGGCAATATCGACGGCCTGCCCACCGTGGTGCTGGAGGCGATGGCCTGCGGCACCCCGGTGGTGGCCACCTCCGTGTCCGGCCTGCCCGAGGTGGTCCAGGACGGTGTCACGGGGATCCTGCTGGAGCCCGGGGACGTGGGCGCCCTGGCCGACACCCTGGCCGACCTGGCCGCCGGGAGGCGGGACACCGCCGCCCTGGCCAGGCGCGCTCGCGCCCTCGTGGAGGAGCGCTTCGACTCCCGCCGGCAGGCCCGGCGCCTCTCACGCTGGGAGGGCGGCACCGGCCGGACGCCCCAGCCCGACCCGGGGCCCGCGCGCCCCGGCTCGGGCTCCCCGGCCCGGCCCGAGGCCCCCACCCACTCGGACGCCCCCACCAGGCCGGACGCCCCCACACGGCCCGAGGCCAGCCGCACGGACCCCGCTGGTCCCGCCGCGCCCTGCCACACGGCCCCCAGGGCCCTGAGGGTCGCCTACCTCAGCGTGGACCCGGGGGTCCCCGTGTTCGGTACCAAGGGGGCCTCGGTCCACGTCCAGGAGGTGGTGCGTGAGCTACGCGGACGCGGGCACGAGGTGAGCGTGTACACCACCCGGGCCGGTAGCCGCGTCCCGGCCGACCTGGAGGACCTGCGCGTGGTCGAGGTGCCCCTGGGCCCCCACCCCGGTACCGCCGCCCGGGAGGCGGCCCAGGCCCGGGCCTCCCGGGAGCTGGCCGCCCGGGCCGAGGCCGACCACCCCGACCTGGTCTACGAGCGCTACTCCCTGTTCTCCCGGGCCCTGAGCCAGGTCACCGCCACCACGGGGGCCGCCAGCGTCCTGGAGGTCAACTCCCCCCTGGTGGACGAGCAGCGCACGCACCGGGGGCTGTGCGACGCCGAGGGGGCCCTGGAGGCCCTGCGCGCCCAGGTGGGGGCGGCTGGCCTCACCCTGTGCGTCTCGGGCCCGGTGGAGGCCTGGGTCCGCGGCCGCTGCCCCACGGGCAGGGTGCGTACCCTGCCCAACGGGGTCAATACCGTCCGGATCACCCCCCGGCCGGAGGACCCCGACCAGGTGGTGGTCACCTTCGTGGGCACCCTCAAGCCCTGGCACGGGGTGGAGGACCTGCTGCGGGCGGCCGCCCTGGCCAGGGAGCCCTGGAGCCTGCGGGTGGTGGGCGACGGGCCCCAGGGCCCGGCCCTTCGCTCCCAGGCGCGCGAGGACGGCCTGGAGGTGGACTTCCGGGGCGCCGTCGCCCCCGAGCAGGTGCCCGACCACCTGGCGGGGTCGGCCGTCGCGGTCGCCCCCTACCCCGAGCCGACTACCGGGCAGGGGCACTACTTCTCCCCGCTGAAGGTCTACGAGTACATGGCGGCGGGCCTGCCGGTGGTGGCCTCCGCGGTGGGCCAGCTCCCCGGTGCGCTGGAGGGCTGCGGCCTGCTGGTCCCGCCCTCGGACCCCCAGGCCCTGGCCGACGCCCTGGACGCCCTGGCCTCCGACCCGCGGCGCCGGCGCGAGCTGGGACAGCGGGCCCGGCAGGAGGCGGTGGAGCACCACTCGTGGTCCCGGGTGGTCACCCGGGCCCTGGAGCTGGCGGGGGTGGACAGTGCCTGAGAACCGCGGCGCCCTGCGCAGGAGCCTGCACCTGGTCGCCCCCGACCTGCGCCCCCAGTGGGGCATGGTCCTGGCCGGGGTCCTCGCCCTCATGCTGGAGGTGGGCTTCCGGGTCATGGAGCCCTGGCCCCTGAAGATCGTCATTGACGCCCTGGTCTCCTCCCTGAAGGGGTCCGGCTCCCCGGGGGCGACGGTCCCCTTCCTGCTGCTGTGCGGACTGGTCCTGGTGGCAGTCACCGCCCTGCGGGCCCTGTGCAACTACGTGGCCACCATGTGCTTCGCCCTCATTAGCTCACGGGCCGCCGCTCGTCTGCGTGAACGTGTCTTCTGCCACGTCCAGGGGCTGTCCCAGCAGTTCCACGCCCGCAACCGCAGCGCCGACACCGTCCAGCGGATCGTCTCCGACGTCGCCCGCCTCCAGGACGTGGCCATCCAGGCGGGGCTGCCGCTGCTGGCCAACGTGTCCACCCTGGCGGTCATGCTGGGGGTCATGGTCCTCCTCGACCCGGTGCTCGCGGTGGTCGTGGTGGCCGCCGTCGGCGCCTTCTGGCTCACCTCCCGGGGCGCCGGGGCCCGTATCACCCAGGCATCGCGCCGTACCCGCCAGGGCGAGGGGCGCCTGGCCGACACCGCCCAGGAGTCGCTCAGCTCCATCGCCGTGGTCCAGTCCTACGGGCTGGAGGACCTCATCGCCCGACGCTTCGCCAGCGCCAACCAGGTCTCCCTGCGCCAGGGGGTGCGGGCGCTGTGCCTGTCGGCCCGCCTGGAGCGCGGCACCGACGTCATCGTGGGCCTGGCCACCGCCGCGGTCATGGTGGGCGGGGGCGTGCGGGTCCTCCAGGGCGCCATGTCCCCCGGGGACCTGGTGCTGTTCACCACCTACCTGCGCACCACCATGAAGCCCCTGCGCGACATGGCCAAGTACACCGGGCGCCTGGCCCGGGCCGGGGCCTGCGGGGAGCGGGTGGCCGACCTGATGGGCCGCACGCCCCAGGTGACCAGCCCCGCCGCCGCCCTGGTCCCGGCCCGGCTGCACGGACACGTCCGCCTGGAGGACGTGCGCACCGAGTACGACGGCGTGGAGGTCCTCCACGGGGTGAGCCTGAGCGTCTCCCCCGGCGAGTACGTGGCCGTGGTGGGCCCCTCCGGGGCGGGCAAGTCCACCCTGGTCTCCCTGCTGACCCGGGCCCAGGACCCCGTGGGCGGCACCGTGTCCCTGGACGGCTACCCGCTCCAGGCCCTGGACCTGGGGCTGCTGCGGGCCAGCGTCTCGGTCCTGCACCAGGAGGCCCTGCTCCTGACCGGCACGGTGGCGGAGAACATCCGTATGGGACGTCAGGACGCCACCGACGCGCAGGTGGAGGCGGCGGCCCGGGCCGCTGGCGCCCACGGCTTTATCACGGACCTGCCCCAGGGCTATGACACGGTGGTCGGCGAGCGCGGGGGCACCTTGTCCGGGGGGCAGCGCCAGCGGGTCGGCATCGCCCGCGCCCTGCTGCGCTCGGCGCCCGTGGTGGTCCTGGACGAGGCCACCACCGGGCTGGACCCCCACTCCGCGTCCCTGGTCCTGGACGCCGTGGACCGCCTGGTACGGGGACGGACCACGATCGCCGTGACCCACGACGCCGAGGTCGCCGTGCGCGCCACCAGGGTGGTGTGGCTGGAGGAGGGCCGGATCCTCATGGACGGGACCCCGCAGGAGCTGGCCGCGACCTCCCCTCGTTTCCGTACCTGGCTGGACAGCCGTCGCGCCACCAGCCTGGCCGGCGGAGGCGTGTCATGAGCGCGTCCGCCTCACCCCCCAGCGAGGTCGCCGTGCTGGAGGCCGCCCTGGATCCCGCCTGGCTGACAAAGCGCTGCGGCCGCCCGGTGCGGGCCTCCCGCCTGCGTCTCAAGCCGGGGGTGTCACTGGCCCTGTCCCTGGTGGACGCCTGCCGGGGCACGCCCGTGGGCTGGGCCCGGTTCCTGTGGCCCCGGGCCCGCAGCCGGGCCAGGTCACTGGCCGCCTGGGCGGGGGCCCAGGGGCTCGCGGTCCACCAGCGGGACTGGTCCGGGCTGGTCCTCCAGTGGGGCGGCCTGGCCAGCGACCCGGCTCTGGGACGGGTGGTCGCCTCCAGCCTGGGCCCCTGGGCCGCGGCCCTGCCCGGCCTGGAGGGGCCCGGTGGCACGGGACCGGGCGGGGCGGTCGCTGAGGCGCCGTGCGACCCCCCGGCACAGGGGGACCCACCGGCGCCGGGGGACCTACCGGGCCGCCGGGGAGCCCCCGGGGCCGAGGGGACCTTCCAGGTCATGCGTCACAACCCCTTGCGGCGTCTGGTGATACGAGCAGGTTCCTACGTGGTGCGCCTGAGCGCCCGTCCCACGCCCTGGGGGCCGGCCCCGCTGTCCGAGCTCGCCGCCCTGGTGCCCACCCCGCCCCCGGTGGAGCTGCCCACCAGCCCCGCCCCCGGGCTGCCCGCCCAGGTCAGGGGTGAGGGCGGGGTCCACGTAGCGGCCCAGGCCCTCACCGGTGACACCGACCTGGGGCGCTGCCCCGACCCGGAGGCCACCTACCGGGCCGGGACGCTGCTGGCCCGGCTGCACCGCGCCCGCCCCGTCCCCGGTGGGGCCCTGGAGGCCGCCCTGGGGCCGGCACCCGACGCCGGGCGCGCCCTGCGGGCCCACGCAGGCGTCCTGGACCACCTGGACCGGACCCTGGCCGGGCGCGCCCGGGCCCTGGTCGGGCGTCTTCCCCGCTCCCCGGTGGGACCAGGTGTCCTCAGCCACGGTGACGCCTCCCCCGACCAGGTGCTCCTGGAGCGCGCCTCGGGCCTGGTGTGGCTGACCGACTTCGACCGTCTCTGCCTGGCTGAGCCGGCCACGGACCTGGGCTCCTACCTCTCGCAGGTGGACCCGGAGCTGGGGCAGGCGCTGCTGGACGGATACCGCGCCGGCGGAGGGCTCCCGCCCAGTCCCGCCGAGCGCGAGGCGGCCCTGACCCGCAGCCTCGTCCTGCGGGCGGCCGAGCCCCTGCGCGCCGCCGATCCCGCCTGGCGCCAGGCGCTGTCCGCCACGCTGGAGGACCTGGAGGAGCGCTGCCCATGAGACCCCTGAACGTGCTGCGCCGCACCGAGGGCGTCCGCCGGGCCTGGCCCGCGTCCGACGGCGGGCTGACCTTTGAGACCACCGACGCCCGGGGCCGCCTGCGGGCCGGACGGGTCACACCCCGGGGGCAGGTCCACCTGGTCCCCTACGCCACCGACCCGGACCTGCCCGCCCTGGGGCCCCGCCCGCAGGGCCGCCTGGTGGTCCACCGGCTCTCCCGCCGCGCGGTCGTGCTGTCCCCCACCCGGGCCGTGAGGATCCTCAGGCCCGCTCGGGTGGACAGGACCCTGGAGGTGGGGGCCGCCATGGCCGGCCTGTGCACCCGGGCCGGGGCGCGGGCCGCGGTGGCACGCCCGGCCGGCGGGGGCGCCACCACCCAGCCGCTGCTGGAGGGGCGGAGCCTGCATGACCTGGGTGCGGGGGCGCTGCCCGCCTGGCAGGCCCTGGCAGGCACCTGGCCCGCCCTGGCCTCCCTGGCCGACTCCCCCCAGGCGCTCTCGCTGCCCCGGCACACCGCCTGGGACGAGGCCCGGGTGCTGCGCGGCTGGCTCACCCAGGTCCGGCGGCACCGGGCCGTGGGCCCCCTGAAGGCGCTGGAGCGCGCCGTGGAGGCGGCCTGCACCGCCCTGGTCCGGCAGGACGCGCCGGTGCGGACCACGCCCCAAACGGGTGCCGGGTCCCGGGGCAGGCCGGTGACCGAGGTCCCCAGTCACCGTGACCTGCACGACAAGCAGGTCCTGTGGGACGGCCGCACCCCGGGCCTGCTGGACCTGGACACGGCCGCCCGCGCGGAGGCCGCCCTGGACGTGGGCAACCTGCTGGCCCACCTTGAGCTGCGCGCCCTGGCCGGCTCCCTGCCCGCCGAGGCGGCCCGGGCCGCGGCGGGGTACCTGCGCGACGCCGTCGAGCACCTGCCGACCACCCCTGAGCGCACCGAGGTCTACACGCGCTCCGCCCGCCTCCGGCTGGCCTGCGTGTACGCCTTCCGCCCCGCGGCCGGCCCCTGGCTGGACGCCTGGCTGGACCACGTCCTGGGCACCTGAGGGCCCGGACACCCCACGACCCACCCACCGACAACCGACCACCCACCGACCGCCAGATCCGCGCCCCGGCGCGGCAGGACACCCGACCACGGCGCCCAAGGGCGCCAGAGAGTGATAGGAGCCACCATGAAGATCACCGTCACAGGGTGCGGCTACCTCGGAGCCGTCCACGCCGTCTCCATGGCCGAGCTCGGCCACGAGGTCCTGGGCATCGAGGCCGACGCGGACAGGGCACGCTCCCTCCAGGAGGGCCGGACGCCCTTCTACGAGCCCGGGATGGACCAGGCCCTGGGATCCGCCCTGGGGTCGGGCAGACTGCGCTTCACCTCCTGCCCGGACCCCGGCGAGGTGGCCCGGGCCCAGGTGCACTTCCTGTGCGTGGGCACCCCCCAGTCGGCCCACAGCGGCGCCGCCGATCTGCGGTTCCTGTGGTCGGCGGTGGACCGTCTCCTGGACTGCCTGCCCGCCCCCACCCAGGCCGTGGTGGTCGGCAAGTCCACCGTCCCGGTGGGGACCGCCGCCGAGGTCGCGCGGCGCCTGGGCCAGGTAGGGGCCACGCTGGTGTGGAACCCCGAGTTCCTGCGGGAGGGGCACGCCGTCCACGACACCCTCCACCCCGACAGGATCGTCTACGGGCTGCCGGATGACCCCCGGGCCGCCGAGCACGCCCAGGGGGTCCTGGACGAGGTCTACGCCCCCGTCCTGGCCGAGGGCGTGGAGCGGATCACCGCCAACTACGCCACCGCCGAGCTGGTCAAGGTCGCCGCGAACTCCTTCCTGGCCACCAAGATCTCCTTCATTAACGCCATGGCCGAGATGTGCGAGGCCACCGGCGGGGACGTGACCGTCCTGGCCGAGGCGATCGGCAGGGACGAGCGCATCGGCCGCAGGTTCCTGGGCGCCGGGGTCGGCTTCGGCGGTGGCTGCCTGCCCAAGGACATCCGCGCCTTCACCACCCGGGCCCGCGAGCTGGGGGTCCAGGACGCGGTGGCCTTCCTGCACGAGGTGGACCTCATTAACCAGCGCCGCCGGGACCGGGTGGTCTCCCTGGCCCGCAGGCACCTGGGCGGGGACCTGCGGGGACGCCGCGTGACCTTCCTGGGGGCCGCCTTCAAGCCTGACAGCGACGACGTGCGCGACTCCCCCGCCCTGGACGTGGCCCGCCGTCTCCAGGAGGCGGGGGCGCTGGTGACCGTCTGCGACCCGCGGGCCCTGCCGGTGGTGCGCTGCCAGCACCCCGGGCTGCGTACCGAGGAGGACCCCGCCGCCGCCATGAGCGGGGCGGAGGCCGTCCTGCTGCTCACCGAGTGGGACGAGTTCACCGGGCTCGACCCGCATGAGGCCGCCACCTGGGTGTCCCGCCCGGTCATGATCGACGGGCGCAACGCCCTGGATCCCGAGCAGTGGCGCGAGGCCGGGTGGACCTACGCCGGACTGGGGAGGTGAGGGCCGCCGCGGAGGGGGGCAGGCGTCACAATAGGGTCATGGAGGTTGCCCGCACCACACTGAGGTCCCGCATCGTGGGGACCATGGTCCTGGTCGCCACCGTGGCCCTGAGCGTCTCCGGGACCCTGCTGTGGGTCCTGGAGGAGCGCAGCATCCACCACGACGCCGACCGTCAGCTGGATCGCGTCCACACCCTGCTGACCGACCTGGCGGTCACCGGGACCGACCCGGGCACCGGCGCGCCCTTCACCTCCCCCTCCCGGGTGCTCCACGCCTACCTGTCGGCCACGGTGCTGGGCCCCACCCAGGGGGCGGTGGCCCTCCTGGGCTCCCGGGTCTACCTGCTGGCGCCCCGGGGGGTCACCCTGCGCCCCGAGGAGGACCCCGAGCTCATGTCCTACGCGACGGCGCACGCCACCGGGGCGGACGCGGTGGTGGACACCCTGCGCACCGCCAGGGGCACCTACCGGGTGCTGGTCTCACCCATTACCACCCACGGGGAGCAGGGGGCCCTGGTGTACGTCATCGACCTGCGCGCCCCCACCTCCTCGCTACGCCAGTCCATGGCCCTGTACGCCCTGTCCGCTACCGTGAGCCTGGCCGCGGTGGCGGTGCTGGCCAGGGTCGCCGTCGGACGCCTGCTGCGCCCCATTGGTGAGCTGCGCCAGGCCGCGGAGGCCATTGACGAGCGCAACCTCTCCCAGCGAGTACCCGTGCGCGGCCGGGACGACCTGGCGGCGCTGGCCTCCGCCTTCAACCGGATGGTGGGCCGGGTGGAGCGGTCGGTGGAGGCGCAGCGGAGCCTGACCGACGACGTCGGCCACGAGCTGCGCACCCCCATCACCATTGTGCGCGGCCACCTGGAGCTGGTGGACCCCCACGACCCCGAGGACGTGACCTCCACCACCCACCTGGCGCTGGAGGAGCTGGACCGCATGGGGGTGCTCGTCAACGACATGCTCACCCTGGCCAGATCCCTGGACTCCCAGCACGTCCGGCCCCAGGACTACGACGTCGCCGCCCTGACGCGCACGGTCCTGGACAAGGCGCGTGCCCTGGGGGAGCGCCGGTGGCTGCTGGAGGGGACGGCGCAGGTCACCGCCCGGGTGGACCAGCAGCGCCTGACCCAGGCCTGGCTCCAGCTGGCCGCCAACGCGGTGCGCTACTCCGACCCCGGATCCACCGTGGCCCTGGGCTCGGCCGCCACCGGATCCGAGCTGCGCCTGTGGGTGCGTGACGAGGGCACGGGGATCGCCCCGCAGGACCTGGAGCGCATCCGGCAGCGCTTTGTACGCACCGCCCAGGCGCGGGCGCGCTCCAGCGGGTCGGGGCTGGGGCTGCCCATTGTGGAGAACATTGTGGCCGCCCACGGGGGCCGGCTGGACATCGCCTCCGAGCCCGGTACAGGCTCGGTGTTCACCATGGTCCTGCCGTGGAGCCCCGACGAGGCGGCGGGGCCCACCGGACGGTAGCAGGCAAGCACGAGGGAGAAGGTATGAGCACGGTACTGGTCGTCGAGGACGAGGCGCGCATCGCCTCCTTCGTCTCCAAGGGGCTGCGGGCCGCCGGCCTGAGCGTGGAGGTCACCGGGTCCGGCAGGCAGGCCGTGGCACGCGCCTGCCAGGAGGGGATCGACCTCATCCTGCTGGACGTGGGCCTGCCCGACGTGGACGGCTTCGAGGTGCTGGAGCGGATCCGCGGCCAGGGGGTGAGCACCCCGGTCATTATGCTCACCGCCCGCTCCTCGGTGGAGGACCGGGTCGCCGGCCTGAGCGGCGGGGCGGACGACTACGTGGCCAAGCCCTTCGCCTTCGAGGAGCTGCTGGCACGGGTGCGCCTGCGTATGCGCCCCCAGGGGCGTGAGCCCGGGGGTGGCTCGGCGACCCGGCTGACCCACCGGGACCTGGTGCTGGATCTGCGCACCCGCCGGATCCTGGCGGACGGATCCTGGCGCGACCTGTCGGCCCGCGAGTTCGCCCTGGCGGAGACCTTTATGCGCAACGCCGGGATGGTGCTCAGCCGTGAGCAGCTGCTGGGCGCCGTGTGGGGCATCGACTTCGACCCCGGCTCCAACGTGGTGGACGTCTACGTGTCCTACCTGCGCTCCAAGATCGGGCGGGAGCGCCTGGAGACGGTGCGGGGCATGGGCTACCGCCTGGTGTGAGCACCCCGGCACCGGCCCGGCGCTGGGGCTCAGTCGTCGTCACGGTCGTGGTCGTCGTGGTCCTTGTCGTCATCGTCGTCGTGGTCGTCGTCGACGACCACCGGGGGCGCGGGGGCCACGGGACGGGGAGCGGGGACGGTGCCCTCCGACGGCGGCTCGGCCGGTGGCAGGGGGCTGCCAGCGGGGTCGGTGGTGGGCGCCGCGTCCCCGGGCCCGGCGGTGGCGGAGGGGGCGGGGCTGCGGCTGGGGATGGTGATCCCCGGCTTGCTCGCCGGGCCGTCGGTGTAGGAGGCCAGGGCCACCAGGCCCAGGAGGAGCCCTCCTGCGGCCACGAGGATGCTGAGGATGAGGACGACGAGTCGGGATCGGTGCATGAGCTTCACGGTTCTACCTCCGCCACCATGGCACCACACGCCCCTGAGACGTGGGCCAGGCCAGGATGAGAGTCCTCTCATGGAGCGGGTGACGTGTCCGGGGCCGCGCGGGGTCGACCCGGCAGGCGGGCAGGCCTGCGCCTGGGCGCCGTCCGTGGACTGTTGCGCCACCCGGCAGGCGGGCAGGTCGGCGGCCGGGCTCGCCGGGCACCGGCCCTTGGTGCCCGAGGCCGTGAACCGGGCCGTGCGGCCCCAGCCCCCGGGCGCCGCGAGGCGGAGGCCGTCGGGCAGCGGGCCGCGCGGGCCGGGTACCGTCCCTGCCCCGGGCGCCGCACCGCGCTCAGGGGCGCGGCATGTCGGCGGCCCGCGCGGGCACCACCGGGACCGGGGGCAGGTGGCGGGCCGGCAGCGTGGCCGGTTTGAAGGCCGGCCGCGCCCGCTCGTAGGCGACGATCTCCTCCTCGTGCTGGAGGGTCAGCGAGATGTCGTCCAGGCCCTCCATGAGGGTCCAGCGCACGTAGTCGTCGATGGAGAAGGTGCACCGGAAGGCGCCCGCCTCCACGGTGCGGGCCTCCAGGTCCACGGTCACCTCGGTCCCCGGGGCGGTCTCCAGGATCTTCCACAGCTGCTCGCAGTCCTCCTGGCTCACCACCCCGGCCACCAGCCCCTGCTTGCCGGCGTTGCCGCGGAAGATGTCGGCGAACCGGGGGGCCAGGACCACCTTGAAGCCGTAGTCCTTCAGGGCCCACACGGCGTGCTCGCGTGAGGAGCCGGTACCGAAGTCGGGCCCGGCCACCAGCACGGAGGCCCGTCGGTAGGCCTCCTGGTTGAGGACGAAACCGGGGTCGCCCGCCCTCCAGGAGGCGAACAGGGCGTCCTCGAAACCGGTGCGGGTGATCCGCTTGAGGTAGACGGCCGGGATGATCTGGTCGGTGTCCACGGCGCTGCGGCGCAGGGGGGCGCCGATACCGGTGTGGCGGATGAACTTCTCCATGGGTCTGGATCCTCCGTTACGTCTCAGGCCGCGGCGGGGACGGGCAGGGTGACGGCGGCCGGGACGGGCCCGGGTGCCGGGGCGGGCCCGGGTGCAGGGACCCCAGGTGCCGTGGTGGTGGCCGGGCGGGCGGGCAGGGGCGGCAGGTCGGCGGGGCTGGACAGGGTGCCGCGCACCGCGGTGGCCGCGGCCACCGCCGGGGAGACCAGGTGGGTGCGCCCGCCCTTGCCCTGACGCCCCTCGAAGTTGCGGTTGGAGGTGGAGGCGGCGCGCTCCCCGGGGGCGAGCTTGTCGGGGTTCATGGCCAGGCACATGGAGCACCCGGCGTTGCGCCACTCGGCGCCGAAGTCCTTGAAGACCTGGTCCAGGCCCTCGGCCTCGGCCTGGAGGCGGATGCGGGCCGAGGCGGGAACCACCAGCATGCGCAGGCCGGGGGCCTTGGTGCGGCCCCGGACCACCTCGGCGGCGGTGCGCAGGTCCTCGATGCGCCCGTTGGTGCAGCTCCCCACGAAGACGGCGTCGACCGGGATCTGGCGCAGGGGCGTGCCGGGGGTCAGGTCCATGTACTCGATGGCGCGCTGGGCGGCGAGGCGCTCGGTGGCGTCGGCGATGTCCTCGGGGTCGGGGACGGCCGCCGAGATGGGCAGGCCCTGGCCGGGGTTGGTGCCCCAGGTGACGAAGGGCTCGATGTCGGCGGCCTCCAGGACCACCTCGGTGTCGAAGACGGCGTCGGCGTCGGTGCGCAGGGAGTCCCAGTAGGCCACGGCGGCGTCCCAGTCCGCGCCGACGGGGGCGTGGGGCCGCCCGGCGAGGTAGTCGTAGGTGACGGCGTCGGGGGCGATCATGCCGGCGCGGGCCCCGCCCTCGATGCTCATGTTGCAGATGGTCATGCGGGCCTCCATCGAGAGCTGCTCGATGGCGCGGCCGCGGTACTCGATGACGTGGCCCTGGGCGCCGTTGGTGCCGATCTTGGCGATAATGGCCAGGATAATGTCCTTGGCCCCGCTGCCCGCGGGCAGGTCGCCGTCAATGGTCACGCTCATGGTCCTGAAGGGGGCAATGGGCAGGGTCTGGGTGGCCAGGACGTGCTCCACCTGGGAGGTGCCGATGCCGAAGGCCAGGGCCCCGAAGGCGCCGTGGGTGGAGGTGTGGGAGTCCCCGCACACCACCGTCATGCCGGGCTGGGTCAGGCCCAGCTGGGGGCCGACGGCGTGGACGATGCCCTGGTCGGCGTCGCCCAGGGAGTGCAGGCGCACCCCGAACTCGGCGCAGTTGCGTCGCAGGGTCTCGATCTGGGTGCGGGACGTGGGGTCGGCGATGGGCAGGTCGATGTCCAGGGTGGGGGTGTTGTGGTCCTCGGTGGCCAGGGTCAGGTCGGGGCGGCGGACCTGGCGGCCGGCCAGGCGCAGGCCCTCGAAGGCCTGGGGGCTGGTGACCTCGTGGACGAGGTGGAGGTCGATGTAGAGCAGGTCAGGGGCGCCGTCGGCACCCTGGGTCACGACGTGGTCGCGCCAGACCTTCTCAGCCAGGGTCATACCCATCGTAATGTCCTCTCAGTGGTCTGTTACATACTTCCCAGGAGGACCTGCGTAGCGACACCGCAGGCAGTCGCACCATGAGACCATGGGGCATCCCGTCTCAGCATTCGCGCAGATCCTGGAATCTGACGCGGAGTCTAGTTGAAATCTCATCCCTTGGGATGCCAGTATCAGATTATGGACGCACGGAGTGAGGCCATGAACGACTCGGAAAACGGCAGCGGCGTCGGCGTCATCGACAAGGCCGCCCTGGTCATGAACGCCCTGGAGGCGGGCCCGGCCACCCTGGCCCAGCTCGTCACGGCTACCCACCTGGCCCGCCCCACCGCCCACCGCATCGCGGTGGCACTGGAGTTCCACCGCCTGGTGGCACGCGACTCCCAGGGACGGTTCGTCCTGGGGCCGCGCCTGAGCGAGCTCGCCTCCGCCGCCGGGGAGGACCACCTCCTGGCCGCCGCGGGCCCGGTGCTGGCCGCCCTGCGGGACAAGACCCACGAGTCGGCCCAGCTCTACCGGCGCCAGGGGGACGTGCGGGTCTGCGTGGCCAACGCCGAGCGGCCCATCGGCCTGCGCGACTCCATCCCGGTGGGGGCCACCATGTCCATGCTCGGCGGCTCGGGCGCCCAGGTCCTGCTGGCCTGGGAGGAGCCCGACCGCCTGCACCGGGGGCTGGTGGGGGCGCGCTTCAACGCCACCATGCTCTCCACCGTCCGACGTCGCGGCTGGGCCCAGTCCGTGGGCGAGCGCGAGCCGGGGGTGGCCTCCGTCTCAGCACCTGTGCGGGCCACGGGGGGCAAGGTCATTGCCGCCGTGTCCATCTCCGGGCCCATTGAGCGGATGGGACGCCAGCCCGGCCGGGTCCACGGCGCCGTGGTCATGGCCGCGGCCCGCCGCCTGTCCGAGGTCCTGCGCAGCTCCGACGAGGACTGACCCCGCCCCGCCCCCTCCCCTCCCCCGCCCCACTCCCGCCCTTCCGCGAGAACGGTACTTATTCGTCGCGAGAACGGTACTTGTTGGCCGTGAGAACGGTACTTGTTCGTCGTGAGAACGGAGTGCTTGTGGGGACGGGCGGTTGGCGTGGTCCGCAGGTCGCACTGGTTGCCGTGTCCCTCCTCCAGCGGTCCCCGGGGGATCGGAATAATCCCACGGATCCCGCAGGCGCCTCCTGCAGGGACTCATGAGATCTGCAGGAGCCGGTACGACTCGTGGCGGGCACGCCGTACAGGCTGGGCCCGTTGGGCCCAATACGGGACCACCGCCCCTGGTGGCGGACGGGTGCCGGAGGGATTATGCGCGACCAAGACCGTACCGGGCGCCCGACTTGTCACAATCTGAGGATCAGAACCGGACCCACCCCTCTCTCACCTTTGTGCACTTAATGTCCACGCAGGTCAGAGACCCGGATCCTGCTGCAGTTGAGGGTGCTCCTCGTTCTGATCCTCAGATTTGGACACGCGCCAGAGCCGGGACGACGAGCAACCGAGAAATTACTCAGAGATCCACATAACCCACTCAGATTTGCGCAAGGAAACGGGGGTGGTGCTGCGGGCGGGGTGCCCGCGTCCTCCCGTCTGTCCCCTCCGTCCTTCCGCGAGAACGGTACTTGTTTGTCGTGAGAACGGTACTTGTTTGTCGTGAGAACGGGTGCCGGGTTGCTGCCTGGGGTGTGGCTGGTGGCGTGCTTGTCTGGGTGTGTCCTGAGGGGTCTGGCTGGGTGGGTGGTTCGGCCAGGGTGTGGCCGTCACCGTCCTCCCCCTGCTCCCGGGTCGGTTGGGTGGGTGTGGGACGTGGGTCCTGGTTTGGGGGTGTGGGTGCTGGGCTGCCTGGGTGTCGGGTTGCTGGGTGGTTGTGGTGTGTGTGCATGGGTTGGGTGGTGGTGTTATGGTGGTGTGTGTCGTCTGGTTGGCGGTGGGGTTGGTCGTGGTGGCGCTGGTGCCGCCGGGCCCGCCCCCTTGTCCTGCTCTTGTTCCTGGGTGTGTGAGGGGGGTCGCGATGGTGCGGTCCGGGTCGTGGGTGCCTGCCCTGGCGGTGGTCATGGTGTCCGTCCTGGCGGGGTGCTCCGGTGGTGGCGTCTCTGGTGCGTCGCCGAGTGTGGATCCCTATGAGGTGGGTGCCAGTGCGATGGCGGCGGCGGCCTCGGCGTCGGCCAGTGCGCGGGCCAGTCGTGACGCGGCCCTGGGGCCGGACCTGGTGGCCAGGCGTGATGCGGCCCTGGCCACACCACCGCCGGACAAGCCTGAGAACCTGGGCGAGGACAGCCTGGAGGCCGCAGCTGCCGCGGCCGTGTACTTCTTCAGTCTCTACCGGTACGCGGCGGTCACCGGTGACACCAAGGACTTTGAGGCCATGAGCGAGCAGCGGTGCAAGTTCTGCGCCGACCTTGTTGACAAGACCACCAGGCTGCACCAGGAGGGGGGCTGGGCCGACCCCTGGGAGCAGACCGCCGAGAAGGTCGAGGCCTACCCCCTCAACCCCGGATACGAATACCACCAGGTAGACGTCACCCTCTTTATGGGGGACATTACGACGTGCGAGGGAAACAGTCCCGACACCAAGACTACGCCAGCGGAGACGGAGAAGCTCCACGTGGCGCTGCGTTATCATGACGGTACGTGGACCGTCGGAGGAGTGGAGGTTGTTAAGCCATGACGACAAGACGTTTTCTCAGCACCAATCTACTGCTAACGAGTCTGCCTCTGACTCTTATCTGCTCTCCTGCGACTTATGCGGACGAGAGGTCATCAGACTTCCATGCCGAAACGTCCCCGGGCGACAGCACGATCACCTTGTACGGTGATCAGTATGAGCGTCTGGATCCGGGTCCGGGCTCGGGTGGGTCTGGTGGTTCTGGGTCGGGTTCGTCTGGTGGGTCGTCTGACGTGGTGGTGTCGTTCTCGGTGTCGAAGCCGGGCAAGGTCCCGCTGGTGTGCGTGGCCTACGCGCCGGACCCCGGCCACCTGTTCTGCATGCCCTACGAACCCGACCCCGAGGAGCCTGCGCCGGCTGCGGTGCCGGTGGTGGTCTCGGCCAGGGACGTGGCGTCCCTGATGGTGGAGGGGTCGGGTATCACCCGCCAGCCCCCTGGTGGCACGGCCCGGGTGGACGTGGACCTCATCGCCTACACCGACCCCACCACACGGTCCCTGTCCACCACCGTGGCCGGCACCCCGGTGGAGGTGGAGGCCACGCCCGTCTCCTACCACTGGGACTGGGGGGACGCCACCACCACGACCACCACCAGCCCCGGCGCCCCCTGGCCCCACCAGACCGTGACCCACCGCTACCACCACCCCCAGACCGGCGTCCACCTCACCCTGACCACCACCTGGACCGCCCGCTACCGCCCCCAGGACGGAACCTGGCACGACGTCCAAGGCACCGTCACAACCACCCAACAGTCTGACACCTTCAACCTAGTAGACACCACAACACACCTCACCGACCACGCAGAACACACACAAGGACACTAGACAACCCCCGCACCCACGCCCCGTACAACGAGCACCGGCCCCACACGCAACAAATACCGTTCTCACGACGAACAAGTACCGTTCTCACGAGAGGGACGAGGCAGCACACCAGCAGCCAGCCCCACCGCACCACCCGCACTCACCGATGCGCCGCCCACCACGACCGCAGAGCCTGACGAGCCGCACGAACCTGGTCCCAGCATCCCCGTACCCCTTACTCAAAGAAGCCTTCGTCAACCTCGACAATTCGGATTGTGTCCCGGACCTGGACCCCCACGCCGTAACGGATCATAAGGGAGGCGAGCCGGGCGCCGTCGATCAGGACAATCCGGCTGGCGACCCGCTCGGCGTACTCCCGGGCGCGAGCGCTAAAAGAGGCTGTGGTGATAAAGACCCCCTGGCTGGCCTGTGCGCCCTGGAGGGCCCCTGCAAATCCCTGGACATCGGGTCGGCTGACTGTGCCCCGCGGGTCATAGCATTTGGCCTGGACGTATATGCGACTGAGGCCCAGCGCGTCCTGGTCAATGATCCCGTCAATGCCATCGTCGCCGGATAGACGGGTACGGGTTACGGCCCCCTGGGTACCGCCGTAGCCCATGGCCACGAGCAGGTCGAGCACCGCCTGCTCAAAGAAGACAGGACCCTGCGTATGAAGACGCTCCAGCAGATCCTGGGCCACGGAATCATTCAGACGCCTGACGCCGTCGTAGACCTGCTCGGTGGGATCGACCAGGGTGTCTCCCAGAGTCGCACGCTGCTGCGTCGAAGAGCCCTTCCTGCCCGGATCCGGCCAGCTGTATCCGGGCAGGGCCTCCAGGTCGGACGTGGTCAAGGCCTCGGGGTGGTGCCGGAGCAGTGCCTGCCCGGTCTGTGTCATGACGTATCTGCCCCGGGCAGGGTGCTCGACCGCACCGGCGTGGGACAGGTAGGACAGCGCCCACCCCAGGCGGTTGGTCCACATAGGCTCACCGGAGGGAATCCGCACGGCGCACTGGTCCTCGGTAAGCCCCATGTCCTGCCGGGCGCGCTGGCGTAGCTCACGAACCGGCCAGACTCCGCCGTCAGACAGGACCCGCAAGGCCGGGACCAGAAACCCCTCCCACGTGGGGACGACGTTGCTCATTGAGACTCCCAGGGATAACGGCTATCAGACCCCATGATTCTAGACGGCACCTAGACCTAGGCCCCACCTCGTCTGACACGCACGCGGGACAGCTCGTCCCAGCCAGTTGACCAGCGCGGCACCGAAGGCCTGCTGGGACCCAGCCGCGCCCGGGAGACAGCTGGGTCCGGGACCGGCGGCCGCCCCCGCAGGCAATAAGTACCGTTCTCACGACGAATAAGTACCGTTCTCGCGAGAGGAACGAGGCAGCACACCAGCGGCCAACCCCGCCACACCCGCACCCACCGACGCACCGCATCCGGGGTGCACCCGCTGCCCGCACTCAGGCGCGGGCTCGGGTACCGACCCACCGCACCCCACCGGGGTACAGGCGCTCGGGCACACCGGGCACTACCGCGGCCGCGCCCCTCCGTAGACTCAGACCATGCGCCGCGGAGAGCCCACCGCCCAGTCCACCGGTGCGCGCTCCTCCGTAGACTCGGACCATGCGCACCACCCTGCTCGTCACCAATGACTTCCCCCCGGTCGTGGGCGGCATCCAGTCCTACCTGGACGACTACACGCGCCGCCTCCCCAGTCAGGATCTCGTGGTCCTGGCCTCCACCCCGCCGCAGGGCCCCCAGGCCGCCGCGGAGCACGACGCCACCCTGCCCTTCGAGGTGGTGCGCATGCCCACGCACATGCTCCTGCCCACCCCGGACGTACGCGACAGGATGCGCCGGACCATCAGGGAACGGGGCGTGGAGACGGTGTGGTTCGGGGCCGCCGCCCCCCTGGGCCTGCTGGGCGGCGCCGCCAGGAGGGCCGGGGCCACCCGCGTCATCGCCACGACCCACGGCCACGAGGTGGGCTGGGGGCTGTGGCCGGGCCCCCGCCAGGCGCTGCGCCGGATCTTCGCCGACGCCGACGTCGTGACCTACATCTCCCAGTACACCCTGGAGCGGCTGGCCCCCCACATCCCCCCGGGCACCACGACCCTGCGCCTGCCCAGCGGCATCGACACCGACCGCTTCCACCCCGACCCGCACGCCCGGGCCCGCCTGCGCCGTCGTTACCACATAGGGGACGCCCCCACAGTGGTGTGCGTCTCACGCCTGGTGGCCCGCAAGGGGCAGGACGCTCTCATCGCTGCCTGGCCCCGGGTGGTCGAGGCGGTGCCCGGCGCCCGGCTCGTCATTGTCGGCTGGGGCCCCTACGCCCGGGAGCTGGCGCTCATGAGACGCCGCTGCCCCGTACGCGACTCCATTGTGCTGACGGGCGCGGTACCCGGCGAGGAGCTGCCGGGGCACGTGGCCCTGGGGGACGTGTTTGCCATGCCCTGCCGCACCCGCAACCTGGGCATGGACGTGGAGGGCCTGGGGATCGTCTTCCTGGAGGCCTCCGCCACCGGCCTGCCCGTGGTCGCCGGGGACAGCGGCGGCGCCCCGGAGACCGTCGTCGAGGGGCAGACGGGTACCGTGGTGGACGGACGCGACCCGGACGCGCTCGTGGACGCCCTGGTCACCCAGCTGCGTGACGCCGACCTGCGCCAGCGCATGGGCCGGGCGGGACGTGACCTCATGCTCCGGCAGTGGACCTGGCCGAGCCTGGTGGACAGCCTCGTCGAGGCCATTGACGCCCGATGAGCACCCCGACGCCTGACGGGTGGCTGCCCACCACCGTGCAGACGCTGCTGGACCGGGCTGGTGACGACGTCGCCCGTCTGGAGGTGGCGCTGCTGGCCGCGTGGCGGCCTACCACCCTCCTGGCCCACGCCGACCTCCCAGGCTGCGTCCTGCGCTGGCACCACCAGATGACCAAGCGGGCCAACTCGCTGCTGGTCCTGGGCCCGACCCGGCCCCGCAGCACCACCCTGGCCGCCTCGTGGTACGCGCGTCACGCCCCCGCCCAGGCCCCGCTGGCCATGACGCGCTGTCCCCTGCCGCAGGGCCCGGACAGAGGCGCCGTGCTCATTATGACCTGCGACCTGGCCCAGTTCCCGGCCGCGGGTAAGGCTACCGGAGCACCGCGCCCTGGCCCGCCCCAGGAGACGCCGCCCCCTGGCTTCCCCCGCCCGGGGTCCCGGCCCCTGGGAAGCGAGCCCCAGGGGAGCGGGCCAGCGGGGACCGGGGTGCTGCACCTGGGCTCCCGGCTCCCCCGGGTGCTGCTGGAGCGGACGGCCGCCCGCGGCACCGGGGGGCCTGAGGACGTCGCCCGCGCCCGGGCCCTGCTGCTGTGCGCCCTGGGGCAGGTCTTCGCCACGGTGAGCCAGGGCGGCGAGGTCGTGGGTGTGGCCCGGCTGGCCATGACCGGTGTCAATGACGTCGCGGTCCTCGACGGGGTGTGGGTCGCCCCTCATAGTCGACGTCGTGGCACCGCCTCACACATGATCCGACACCTGGCCCACCAGGCGCGACGTCTGGGGGCCCGGCACCTGGCGCTGGAGGTGGAGGCCGACAACCTGGGCGCCGTAGCGTGCTATGAGCGGCTCGGCATGGGGCTCCACCACGCACACCGCTACACGCCCCTGGCCTCCTGGGGCACCTGACCTCTGACTCCGCGGGCCGGGTGGCGCCTGCCAAGACCGCGAGCCCGGTCCGCGGTCACGGTCTCTGAGCCCGCGGACCGGGCTGGCACACCACGCCGCCACGGCCTGGGCCACCACCCAGCCCCGAGCACCTCCTCTCGGTGTACCGCACCACCAGGGCCTGGATCCCGCACCGGCCCCGGGTCCCGCAGGGAGCCAGCGCTCCCCGGCGGCCCCGGGCGCTGCAGCCGGGGACCAGCCCCCGTCCTGCGTGGGGGTACCGTGGCGGACGAACCCCCGGGTCCCGCATCCGGGGGCCAAGCGCCTACCGTCCGCGGGAGGGTGTGGACCGGGGCCTGGGGGCGGGGGCGGTGTGCGGGGAGGTGTGGACGTCGCGCAGCTCGGCAATCGCCCGTTCAAAGTCCTCCAGGGTGTTGAAGTTGGAGTAGACGGAGGCGAACCGCAGGTAGGCGACCTCGTCCAGGTCCCGCAGGGGCCCCAGGATGGCCAGGCCGATGTCGTGGGAGTCAACCAGGGCCTGGCCGTTGGCGCGAACCGTCTCCTCCACCTTGTGGGCCAGGACCGCGAGCTGGTCGTCGGTGACCGGGCGGCCCTGGCAGGCCCGGCGCACCCCCACAATGACCTTGTCCCGACTAAAGGGCTCGACCACGCCCGAGCGCTTGCGCACCGAGAGGCTGGCGGTCTCGGTGGTGGTGAACCGGCGCCCGCAGCGGGGGCACTCACGCCGACGCCGGATGGACAGTCCGTCCTCCGAGGTACGGGAGTCCACCACACGGGAGCCGTCATAGCGGCAGAAGGGGCAGTGCACAGGGTCCCTCCGAGTAGATCACATACCTGAGAGAAAAATGTGAGGCAAGCCTATGCGGGGTGCGCCCGAAGAGCAAGGGTGAAACGCCGGAAGACGTCGAGTAAGAGCTCTCAAGGTACCTGAATGCCGTCCCGGAGGCACGGACCCAGCTACCCGGTCACCCGGCCGCGGTGGTCACCCGCGGCGCCCGGTACCGATGGTCACCCGCAGTGCCCGGCCCCTGGTCAGCCGCCCAGGACCCGGCCCCGGGCTCAGCCCCGGGGGACAATAAGGCGCTGCCCGGGCCGCAGCGTGGTACCGGAGAGGTGGTTGAGCTCCACAATGAGCGCTGCCGTCTCCATGACGTCGCCGCGTCCGGTGGCTGCCGCAATGTCCCACAGGGTCTGTCCTGCGGACACGGTCACAGTGGTCGTCGTCCCCGTCTCCTGCCCGCCCCTGGACGGACCGGAGGCGAGTACGGCCCCCGCCACCAGCAGGGCCAGCACCACCCCGGCCACCACGAACCCCCTGAGACGCCCCCTGAGGCGACGCAGGAGCCCGGCCGCCGCGCAGCGGGTACCGCCCGCTCCCGGTGCGCCCGCCCCGCCAGCCGCGGGGTGGGCCACGGCATCCCCGCCGGGTAGGGGGCAGCCGGGCCCGGAACTCTTCGCCAGGTCGATGACAGGCCCCTCCCCGCCGGGCAGGGGACGACCCGCACCGTCCCCGTCAGCCCCCTGGTGCCCGGCACCCGGTGCACCCCTGCGCCGACGGGCCCGTACCGCGGGGTGGGTAGGTGACAGCTCAGCGAGCTCGGCCAGCCGGGTGGGCGTCGGGGCGATGGGCCCTCGTCCGCCCCGGGAGCCCCGTCGCGGGGCGCCCGGGGTCCGGGGCGTCACGGGACGGCGCCCGGCCCCGGTCCCCCGGATGGCAGGCAGCTCCCAGGGCAGCGGCTCGGAGGTGACCACGCGCAGGCAGGCCCGCCCCGGGCCTGGGCCCCGGCCGGCGTCGGGCGCGGGGACCAGCCGCAGCGTAGGGGCCGGGGGAAGGGCGAGGGCGCTCACGAGAACCTCCTAGAACACATGTTCGACGAACACTTGTTCGACACCATAGCGCCTGACGGACGACACGTCCAGCAGCACTCGAACACGTGTTTGAAGGTCGCGGTGCGGAGCCGTAGGCTGGAGGGGTACAGGCCACCACGAACCACCGAGACGACCAGCAGCCCTCAGGGACCCACCCCGGGAGCGGAGCATGGAGGGCACGGCGATGACCAGCAGCACCCTGGACCCCACGGATCCCCGCGTGGCGCGGGTCGTGGACGACCTCGACGCCCGCGCCTGTGCCGTCTACGAGTGCGTGCGCGACGCCGTCGTCGCCCGCGGCTACCCGCCCTCGCTGCGTGAGATCGGCGCGGAGGTGGGGCTGACCAGCCCCTCCTCGGTCAAGCACCAGCTGGACAAGCTCGAGCGGCTGGGCCTGGTCCACCGTGACCCCAAGCGTCCTCGCGCCCTGGAGGTCGTGGTCCCTGAGCCGGACGCCCGCCAGGCCCCCCCGCCCACCACCCGGCGCCCGCCCGCCCCGGTCGTGCCCCTGCCCTCCCTGCCCGGCGTCGGGCAGGACGAGGCCGTGGCGGTCCCCCTGGTGGGGCGGATCGCCGCGGGCAGCCCCATCCTGGCCATGCAGGAGGTGGAGGACGTCGTGGCCCTCCCCCGCCGCCTGACGGGGGACGGGGAGCTGTTCATGCTCCAGGTGCACGGGGACTCCATGATCGAGGCCGCCATCTGCGACGGGGACTGGGTGGTGGTCCGCTCCCAGCCCGACGCCGCCAGCGGGGAGGTCGTGGCCGCCCTGCTCCAGGACGTGGACGGCCACAGCGCCACGGTCAAGGTCCTCTCCCGGCATGACGGCCACCAGTGGCTCCTGCCCCGTAACCCCGACTACGCCCCCATCCCGGGCGACGAGGCCACGATCATGGGCAAGGTCGTCACGGTCCTGCGGGCCCTGTAGCCCCCGGGCGCCCGGTCCGGTGCCCTGACGCCGGGCCGGGCGGCTGCCGTGGGCTCCTGACGGGCCTGGCAGCTGGCCCGCGGGTGCCACGGCACCGGACCGCCCCTGGCGGATCGTGCTCGGGGCCGGGAGCGGCGGGTCCCGGGACAAGCACAGCGGGGCCGGTGGCACGAGGGACCGTCCCGGGCCGGGCTGCCCAGGAGACACGGGTGGGGCCGGGGACCTCGCGTTCAAGGACCCCGGCCCCACCCCGGTGCGTCGCGGTGCACCCGCGCGGCAGCGCCTGCGCACCCGGCAGGCGGCGTGCCGGCCTGGCCTCAGTAGCCCAGGCCGCGGGCGACCTCGCGCAGACGCTCGGCCGAGGCGGTCAGGCGGGCGCGCTCGTCGTCGGTCAGCGGCAGCTCCAGGCGGCGGCCGGCGCCCTTACGGCCGATAATGGTCGGGACGGCCATGCACACGTCGGAGATGCCGTGCCAGTCATCCAGCAGCGGGGAGACGGTCAGGACCCGCTGCTCGTCGTTGAGGACGGCGCCGATGATCCGCTGGACCGCCAGGCCGACGGCGTAGTTGGTCACGCCCTTGCCCTCGATAATGCGGTAGGCGGAGCGCACGACGTCGCGGGCGATGCGCTCGCGCTTGGCCTCGTCGAACTCACCGCCGTCGAGGGTCTTGCCCCACTGGGTGATCGGCACGCCGCCGATCTCGGTGGAGGACCACAGCGGGACCTCGGAGTCGCCGTGCTCACCGGTGATGTAGCCGTGGATGTTCTGCACGGCCGTACCGGTCTCCAGGGAGATGAGGTAGCGCATGCGGGCGGTGTCCAGGACGGTGCCGGAGCCGAAGATCTGGTTCTCGGGCAGGCCGGTGATCTTCTTGGCGCAGTAGGTCACCACGTCCACCGGGTTGGCCACCGGCACGAAGATCGCGTTGGGGGCGACCTCGACCAGCTTGGGCAGGATCTTCTCCATAATGCCCACGGTGGCCCCGGCCAGCTCCAGACGGGACTGGCCCGGCTTCTGCCTGGCCCCGGCGGTAATGGCGATGACGTCGGCGTCGCGGCAGATCTCGGGGTCGGTGGAGCCGGACACGGAGCCGGCGGAGGTGAACTGGATGCCCTGGGCGATGTCGAGGGCCTCGGCCTCGACCTTCTCCTTGGCGATGTCCTGGAGGACGACCTCGCGGGCGACACCCTTGGTGACGCAGGCGTAGGCCAGGGTGGAACCCACCGCTCCGGCGCCGATAATGGCGACCTTGGAGGGGCGGCCGGAGGCCTTGGCGGTGGGGTAGGAGCCTTGGGCGGTGTTGGTGTTGGACACGGGTTCTCCTTCACATACGGGTGGGGATGAGCGGACGCTGGCCGGTCCACCTCCCAGACTAGTCGGTGAGGTACCCCTATATGGGGGACTTTCCGGCTACTGGGCGCGTCGTACTAGCCTTCTACCAGGTAGTTGCCCTGACCATCGGCTGTTTGAACGACTACCCTGGTACCTGTCAGCTCCTGGCGGCTACCCGGCCCCGCGCCGAGAGGCCACCACCACCTACCACCCCATGACACAGGAGTCACCATGCGCCGTCTCCCCCCTGTCCTGGCGCGACTGAGTATTATCGCCCTCCTGCTGGGCGTGCTCACGGGCGCGCCGGTTACCGCCGCCCCGGCACCGGGGGTCGAGACCGACCCAGCGGCCCGGGCCCAGGCCCTGCTGGCCACCATGAGCCAGGACGAGAAGATCGGCCAGGTCCTGTGGACCCACGTCTACGGCTCCTCGGCGCAGGACGAGACCTACGCCGACAAGAACGAGGACGTGTTTGGGCCCGGCGTGCGTACCCCCGCCCAGGCCGTGAGCACCTTCCACCTCGGCGGGGTCCTGTACTTCAACTGGGCGCACAACGTCACCACCCCCACCGACCCCGGGCAGGTGGCCGCCCTGTCCGACGGCCTCCAGGAGGCGGCACGTACCAGCGGGCCCAAGATCCCCCTGGCCATCACCATCGACCAGGAGGGCGGGCTGGTGGCCCGGGTACGGACCTCGGGCACCGACGTGCCCGGGAACATGGCCCTGGGGGCCACCGGGTCCACCGAGCTCGCCCGCGCCCAGGGCCAGGCCCTGGGGTCCGAACTCGCCGCCATGGGGATCAACGTCGACTTCGCCCCGGTCCTGAACGTCAACACCAACGCCGCCAACCCGGTCATCGGGGTCCGCTCACTGGGGGACGACCCCGAGGCGGTCGCCTCCCTGGGCGCCGCCCAGATCGAGGGGCTCCAGTCCGAGGGGGTCTCCGCCACCGCCAAGTACTTCCCGGGGCACGGTGACACCCAGACCGACTCCCACCTGGGCCTGCCCACGGTCAGCTACGACCGGGCCACCCTGGACACCCACCTGGCCCCCTTCCGGACCGCGGTCAAGGGCGGGGTGGACATGATCATGACCGCCCACATTGTGGTGGAGGCCATTGACCCCGCCCACCCGGCCACCACGTCCAAGGCGGTCCTCACCGACCTGCTGCGCGAGGAGATGGGCTTCACCGGCCTGATCACCACCGACGCCATGGACATGGAGGGCGTCCAGCTCTCGGTCATGTCGGACCAGGAGAAGGAGGAGTACGCCAGGCTCAAGGCCGACCAGGACGCCAAGAAGGACGCCGCCGCCAAGGACCCCACCGCCGCCGACCAGTACACGGCCGCCTCGGCCGCCCTCAAGGCCTTCCTCGCCCCGGTGCGCGGTCGGGTGGCCGTGCAGTCCTTCCTGGCGGGCAGCGACGTGCTGCTCAACACCTACGACGTGCCCGCCGTGACCTCGGCCATGAAGGCGGCCCTGGCCGACGGGACGATCACCGCCGAGCGGCTGGACGCCTCCGTGACGCGCATCCTGGAGTGGAAGGCGCGGCGCGGGGTCCTGGACGCCTCCCCCACCTCCGCCCAGACCATCGCCTCCGTGGTGGGCTCGGCCGCGCACCAGGAGACGGCTGCCAGGATCGCCCAGCAGTCGGTGACCATGGTCCGCAACGACGCCGACTCCGTGCTGCCCCTGTCCCCCACGCGCACCCCCCGGCTCCTGCTCACCGGCTCCTCCTGGGGGAACCCGGAGCTGCTGACGCAGCCGCTGACCGACCTGGGGTTCACCGTCAACCGGGTGGAGACCTCGGGCGACTCCCCCGACCCCACGGCCGCCGAGGTGGACGAGGCCCTGGCCCAGGCCGAGAACGCCGACGCCATCGTCCTGACGACCTACTCCATGGCCGCAGGCTCCACCCAGGCCGACCTGGTGGCGCGCATGGTCGCCACCGGCAAGCCGGTGACCATCCTGTCCACCCGCAACCCCTACGACGTCGCGGTGGCGGGTACGGTGGCCCCGGCCTCGGGCAGCACCGGCCAGTGCCTGCTGCCCGCGGGCTGCTCGGTCACCACCACCCCCTCCCCCACCAACGGCGTGGCGGTCCTCAACCTCTACTCCAACCGGCAGGTCTCCCTGACCGCCGCCGCGAAAGTCATCGCCGGCCAGGCCCCGGTAGGGGTCCTGCCGGTGAACGTGCCGACGGCGCAGGGCGGCGGCACCCTCCAGGCCCGGGGCTTCGGACTGACCTACCCCAGCCAGGGGCAGAACCCGGGCGGGGGCCAGCTGGTGCCCGGCGTCCAGCCGGGTATCCCCACCGTGCCCGACCCCGGCTCACCCGGAACGGGGACGCTGCCCACGGGGAGCACCGCCCCGGTGGTCTCCGAGCCGCAGGGCACCGGCTCCCGGCACGGCCTGTCGCGCACCGGGGCCGTGGTGTGGCCAGGCCTGGCCGCCGCGGTCCTGCTGGTGGGCGGGATCATGCTGGTCCGCGCACGACGACGTCGGCGCGCCTGACGGCTGAGGCAGCCACCCGCCCGGCCAGTACCACCGCACTGCCAGTGCCCCGGGGCCTATCAGCTGGCGTCCCGGCTCCTGGCAGCCAGTGGTCCCGGGGCCTGGCGGCTATGGGTTCCTGCGGCTGGCGGCCAGGCGCTCCAGGGCCCCCAGGACGGTGGCGCGGTCCCTGGTGGGCCACAGGGGCGGCATGGACCGGGCCAGGAAGGCCCCGTAGCGGGCGGTCCTCAGGCGCGGGTCGAGGACGGCCACGACGCCGCGGTCACCGGCCCGGCGTACGAGGCGGCCAGCCCCCTGGGCCAGGAGGAGGGCGGCGTGGGTGGCGGCCACGCTCATAAAGCCGTTGCCGCCCGCGGCGGTGACCGCCTCAATGCGCGCCTGGGCCACCGGGTCGTCGGGCCGGGGGAAGGGGATACGGTCGATAATGACCAGCCTGCAGGTGTGCCCGGGCACGTCCACCCCCTGCCACAGGCTCAGGCTGCCCACCAGGCAGGAGTCCTCCTCACGGGTGAAGGCCTCCACCAGGGTGGGCAGCTGGTCCTCCCCCTGGGCGTAGACGGTCAGGTCGGTGGCGCCACGCAGGACCTCAGCGGCCTCCTGGGCGGCGCGACGTGAGGAGAACAGGCCGAGCACGCCCCCGCCCGAGGCCTCGGTCAGGGCCAGGATCTCGTCCAGGGCGGCCTCGGAGATACCCGCCGCGGGCCGGGGCAGGTGGGTGGGCGTGTAGAGGATGCCCTGGCGTGAGTAGTCAAAGGGGGTGCCCACGTCCAGACCCTCCCAGGGATCCTCGGACAGGGTCAGGCCCAGGGTGCGGGCCATGGGGTCGAAGCTGCCACCCAGGGCCAGGGTGGCGGAGGTCAGGACCGCGGCGGTGCCGCTCAGGAGGGTGTCGGCCACCGGGGCGGCCACGTCAATGGGCGCCAGGACCAGGCGGGGCGGGTCGGAGCCCATCCGGGGCCGCTCGACCCAGGCCACGTCACGGTGCCGGGCCACGGAGTCGCCGGTCATGCGCCCGAGGGCCTCAACCAGGTCGGCTACCGCGGTGCGGGCCAGGGCCAGTCCCCCGGCGTCCTCGCTCCCCCTGCCCGCCCCCTTGGCCTGCTCGCGCACGTCGGCGGCCAGGCGGCGGGCAGCGGCCTCCAGGAGGGTCAGGGCCTCGCCCAGGGCCGGCGGCAGGCTGGCGGGCAGGCGGGCGTCGGGCAGGTCCGCGAGCGCCAGGGCGAGCCCCTGCCCGGCGGCCTCCAGCTCGGTAACCACGGCGTGGGCGTGCCTGCGCACCGTGGCAGCCACACGGGCCACGGCGGCGGCGGACAGGCTGACGGTGTCCTGGGAGCGGACCCGGTCGGCGAGCTCGTGGGCCTCGTCCACCACCAGGACCTGGTGGTCGGGCAGGAGGCCGCTGTTGCCGGCCACGGCGACGCCGAGCATGGCGTGGTTGGTCACCACGACGTCGGCCTGGGCCGCGGCGGCGCGAGCGGCCTGCGGGAAGCACTCGTCCCGCAGGGGGCAGGAGGGGCCCAGGCACTCGTCCCGTGAGACGCTGACCTGGTCCCAGGCCTGGTCGGACACGCCGGGGACCAGGTCGTCGCGGTCCCCGGTGGTGGTGGTCGCCGCCCACTGTCGCAGGCGGACCACCTGCTCGCCCAGGGTGGTGCTACCGGCCCCGCCCACGTGGGAGCGGGCGGCGTGGGCGGGGCCGAAGAGCGCGTCCTCGTCCTCCGGGGGGTAGCCGCCGGCCAGGCGGTGGCGGCAGACGTAGTTCCGCCAGCCCTTGAGCAGGGCCACGCTGGGCCGGGTCCCGGTGACCGCCTCGACGGCGTCGGCCGCCAGGGGCGCGTCCTTGGTCATGACCTGACGCTGGAGGGCGAGGGTGGCGGTGGAGACGAGCGTGCGTTCCCCGCCCTGTACGGCGTGGACCATGGCCGGCAGGAGGTAGCCCAGGGACTTGCCGGTCCCGGTGCCGGCCTGGACCAGGAGGTGCCCGCCGTCCTCGATGGTGGCGGCCACGCGCTCGACCATGGTGGTCTGGCCCTGGCGTGGTGAGCCGGACAGGCGTGAGACGGCCTCGGTCAGGGCCTGGCCAGCCAGGTCGGCGGTGGAGGCCATGGGGCCCTCAGGCCTGTCCGGGGGCGTGCCCGCCGGTAGCACCGTCCTGGGTGGGCGTCGGGTCCGCCGGGTCAGCCTGGTCGATGACGCTGGCGGCCCGCAGCTCGGCAGCCAGGGCCGGGTCCACACGGGCCACCAGGCGGGTGCCGTGGGACACGTACTGGACAGAGTCGACCTCCCCGTCGGCGTGGGCCCGGGAGACCAGGTCCCCGCGGGAGTAGGGCACCACGAGGTCCACGGCCACGCCCGGACGCGGCAGGAGGTCCTCCACGCGCTGCCGGAGGGCGTCCAGGCCCTGCCCGGTGCGGGCGGAGACCGTCAGGGCCCCGGGCAGGCGGGTGCGCAGGGTCGCCAGGGTGACGGCGTCGGCCAGGTCGGCCTTGTTGAGCACCACGAGCTCGGGGACGTCCAGGGCGCCGGGGATACCGGCCAGGACGGTGTGGACGGCGGCGACCTGGCCCAGGGGGTCGGGGTGGGCGGCGTCCACGACGTGGAGGAGCAGGTCGGCGCTGGCGACCTCCTCCAGGGTGGAGCGGAAGGCCTCAATGAGCTCGTGGGGCAGGTTGCGTACGAATCCGACGGTGTCGGTCAGGGTGTAGACGCGCCCGTCGGCGGTCTGGGTACGCCTGACCGTGGGGTCCAGGGTGGCGAACAGGGCGTCCTGGACCATGGTCTGCGCCCCGGTGAGGCGGTTCATGAGGGAGGACTTGCCGGCGTTGGTGTAGCCGGCGATGGCCACCGAGGGGATGGCCCCGCGCCGCCGTGAGCCGCGCCTGGTCTCCCGGGAGGGGGCCATGGCCCTGATCTCGCGGCGGAGCTTGGCCATGCGCTGGCGGATGCGACGCCGGTCGAGCTCGATCTTGGTCTCGCCCGGGCCGCGGGAGCCAATGCCCTGACCCCCGGCCACGCGCCCGCCGGCCTGGCGGGACATGGACTCCCCCCAGCCGCGCAGGCGGGGCAGGAGGTACTCCAGCTGGGCCAGCTCCACCTGGGCCTTGCCCTCACGGGACTTGGCGTGCTGGGCGAAGATGTCCAGGATCACGGCGGTGCGGTCCACGACCTTGACGCCCACCACGTCCTCCAGGGCGCGGCGCTGGGAGGGGGCGAGCTCGCCGTCGACAATGACCGTGTCCGCCCCGACGGCCGCGACCACCTCGGCAAGCTCCTTGGCCTTGCCCGAGCCCAGGTAGGTGGCGGCGTCGGGGTGGTCGCGCCTCTGGGTGAGGGCGTCCAGGACCTCGCTGCCGGCGGTGGAGGCCAGGGCGGCCAGCTCACGCAGGGAGGTCTGGGCGTCGGTGGCACCCTGGGCCGTGGGGCCCGGCTCCGCGGGTGCGGCGGGCAGGTCCAGTCCCACCAGGACCACCCTCTCCAGGCGGATCTGGCGGTACTCGACCTCGCTGACGTCCTCCAGCTCGGTGCTCAGGGAGGCGGTGCGGCGGGTTGCGGCGCGAGCCTCGCGCTCCAGGGCGCCGGCGTCGTGGGCCTCGTGGGCCTCGTGGTCGGCGGCGGTGGAGGCCAGGGCGGCGGCGGAGCGTGACAGGACGCCCGGGGCGACGTCCTCGGTGCCGGGCCGCGGGGCGGCGGCCTGTGGGTGCGGGATAGCGTCGTGCGGGGCGGCGTCTCCGGCGTCGGGCTGCGGGTGCAGGACGTCAGGCTGCGGAACGGCGGCCTGTGGGGCGTCGGTGGGGGCGCCGGACCTGGGGGTGCGGCCCGGGGTCCTGGGGATGCCGGTCCTGGGCGCAGGCGCGGCGGAGTGGTCGTGATGGGAGGTCATAGATAAGGTCCTTTGCGTATGCGTGCGGTGGTCCGGAGCACGGCTCGACGGACCGGCCCGGCGGGGCCGGGGCTTTGGGTGGGGACGGAGGACGGCGCCGGGCGTCGTCGCCTCAGCGCATACGAATGAGCCACATGGGCAGTATGGTAGCGCCACGGCGCGCTCCAGGCCAGTACGCTCGCCCACCGGGCGCTGGCGACGTCGAGGTCTCCGCCCGCCCCCGCGCCAAGGTAGAACGCTCTCCCACCGGACGCTGGCGACGTGCCGGGCACGGTGGGCGAGGCTGCTGGCCTCTAGCAGCTGGCCGCAGGCCGCGGGCAAGAACACGGGCTGAGGACCGTGAGCGCAGGCAAGACTGTAGGCCACCACGAGCCACCGGAGCCGCAGGCAAGGGCGCGGGCTGTCGCCATGAACGCTACTTTAGAGAGGTGAACGCTATCTGGAGGGAGTGAACGCCATATAGGGGAGGTGAACGCGCGCCTATACGACGTTCATCTTCCTGACACAGCGTTCACCCTCCCAAAGTGGCGTTCACCTCCCCGAAGTGGCGTTCTCAGCCCCGAGGTGGCGTTCACCTCCTTTACATAGCGTTCACTGGCGCAGGTCCCGCGGACAACGCCCTTGCCATCGGACAGGTGGCCGCTGTCCCCAGTACGCCAGGCAAGGACTGGACCACCCGGCCCGCCAGCACCCCGGCGGCGCGCTGTCCCCAGTACGTCAGGCAGGACGCCGACGTCGGTACGGATACCGGCGGCGCCGTCACTGTCCCCCAGTACGCCAGGCGGAACGGGGCGCGTCCGGCCGTGAGACGCAGATCTGGGGGCCGTCCCCCAGTACGTCGAGTAGGACGGCGCTGGCCTTCACCGGTGCGGTGGTCTGGGCCGCTATCCCCAGTACGTCAGGCGGGACGGCACCCGCGTCGCCGCCGACGCCCACCCGGCCCACTGTCCCCCACATCGAGCAGGACCGTAGACCACGCGCGGCGCCGCCTCGCCGCGGCCGGATGCCACCAGTACGTCGGGCAGGACGAAGGCCCACCGGGCGGAGTCCGAGATGGCCCTCGCCAGCGGCAGGGTGGCGCGCTGGCCCAGCAGCTCGCGGGCCTTACCGGTCAGCGCCTAGCCCCCGACGACGTCGCCGGGGCGACAGCCCGACCCGCAGCTCCACGCTGGCGCCCAGGGTCTCCACGGCGAGCGTGAACAGCCTCTGACCGCCCCGCCGGTCCCGGTGCTGACGGGCGCGGGCCGGCCCGTCGGGCACGCACCAAATGTGATTCACATAACACGCGCACCCTCCCCCGCTGCCTTCAAATCACTATTGTTACTGCTATGAGTACCTACCAGCACACTGACGTCCAGGCCATCCAGGTGGGCACGGGGCTGGCCAGCCGGATCCTCATCGACCTGCTCCTGGCTGCCGCCGGCTTCGCCGCGGGGGTGGCCTTCCTGGTCTCGGTCGGCGGCCCGTTCAAACTGGACGAGGCCGTCATTATGGGGGTCGTGGGTGCGGGCTGGCCGTTCGGGGTCCGCCTGGTGTGGCGTTACCTACCCGGCTTCTCCTTCGGCGGCAGCATCGGCTTCGTCTCACTCGCCTTCGTCATCTACTACGCCCTCAAGCTGTGGCTGGGCCTGCTCATCGGGGTACCGGCCCTGGTCTGGCGCGGGGCCTGCGACATTCTGGCCCTGGTCCGCGCCCGCCGCACCACCTGAGACCGCCCAGCCCGCCCTGAGCCCACCCCCTGGGGCGCGGTTCACGGACCGGCTTACAAGAGGGCCTGCGGGCCTCCCCTTTTGTACACAACGTTCCCGTACACCGGCCGACCAGAAGAGGCCCCGCCCCCGACCCAGGTTCTGGCGACCAGGTACTGTCCCGCTCGCGCTGCAGGCGGTCTCGTCGGGCGCCAAGAGGCGGGTGGCACCCCCGGTCGCACGGGGCGGCCTTACCTCCCCGTCGGAGCGGGAACACCCTGGGTAGCACCCTGTTACGACGGGCGGCTCGTGCCCACGCAAGGCGACCGCCAGGGGCGAGGGCAACGCTTCCCACGGGCGGCACGGTGGCGTCCTGGTCGAGCCGCTTAGGCTTGCGTAGTGCCCCACGGGGGGCTTACAGGTCCAGGAGCGCCTCCAGGCCCACGGTCAGGCCGGGCCGGGAGCCGACCTGGCGCACGGCCAGGAGCACCCCGGGCATAAAGGAGGAGCGGTCGAAGGAGTCGGTGCGGATGGTCAGCTGCTCACCGGGGTTGCCCAGCACGACCTCCTCGTGGGCGGTCAGGCCCCGCAGGCGCACGGCGTGGACGTGGACCCCGTCAATGACCGCGCCCCGGGCACCGTGCGGGTCCGCGGCCGTGGCGTCGGGCATGGCACCCAGGCCAGCGGCGGCCCTGGCGGCGGCAATGCCCTGGGCGGTGGCGACGGCGGTACCCGAGGGGGCGTCCACCTTGGCGGGGTGGTGGAGCTCAATGACCTCGGCGGACTCGAAGTAGCGGGCGGCCCTGGCGGCGAAGCCCATGGCCAGGACCGCGGAGAGGGCGAAGTTGGGGGCGATGAGCACACACCGGCCCGCCGCCTCGGGGCGCCCCAGGTGCTCACGCACGCGCCCGTAGGACGCATCGGTCCAGCCGGTGGTGCCCACCACCACGTCGACCCCGGCGTCAATGAGGGCGTGGACGTTGGCCTCGGCGGTGGCGGGGACGGTGAAGTCCACGGCGACGTCCGCGCCGCCCAGGTGCGCGGCGTCGAGCGGGTCGCCCACGTCCAGGCGGGCCACGAGCTCCAGGTCCCCGGCCGCCTCCACGGCCTGGCAGACGGTGGATCCCATGCGCCCGGCGGCGCCCACGACAGCAACACGAGTAGTCATGGGCCCAGGCTAGCGGCCCGGGGCGGGGTGCCCCGGGAGCCCGCCCCGTGTCGGGGCAGACGGGGCGGGGCCGTCGGGAGCCCGGCGCCTCCCTCTAGCTCACCGTGCCGGGTCCCCGGCCGCCAGGGACGCCGGGGGCACCGGCTGGTGGCCAGGCGGCAGGCGGTTCCTCAGGGCCTGGGGCCCACCAGTACCCGGGCCCGCTCCTGGCCCGCCAGGTGGGCGGCGAGGTCCTGCACCTCCTGGGCGGTGACGGCGTCGAGCAGACGCAGGCTCTGCGCCATGGAGCGCAGCCGACCGGTGGTGACCTCGGAGCGCCCGAGCCTGCCCATACGGGCCAGGGAGTCCTCCCCGCCCAGGACCATGGAGCCGCGCAGCTGGGCCCGGGCCCGGGCCATCTCGCGCTCGCTGACCCCGTCCGCGGCGAGTCGCTCGAACTCCCCCACCATGACGGAGCAGACCTCGTCCACGTCGCGCGGCGCGCAGCCGGCGTACAGGCCGAAGGCCCCGGCCCCCGCGTAGGAGACGTCGAAGGCGTAGGTGGTGTAGGCAAGGCCCCGCCTCTCACGCACCTCCTGGAACAGGCGTGAGGACATGCCCCCGCCCAGGATGGTGGTCAGCACGCTCATGGCCCAGCGCCTCTCGTCGCGCACGGCAATGCCCTGACAGGTCAGGTAGAGGTGAGACTGCTCACAGTCCCGTTCAATGGTGACGTCACTGACCGTCAACGAGGTGAGGGGCTCGGTCTCGAACCGGCGCGGGCGGGGCGCGACGGCGCCGGTGGTGTCCCAGCTGGCCCGCTCCAGTCCGGCCCTGACCTGCTCGCAGATCTCCTCGTGGTCCACCGCGCCGGCCGCCGCCACGACCAGGGTGTCCGCGGCGTAGGTGCGACGGTAGTGGTCCCAGACGGCGTCGCGGGGCACGGCGGTGACGGTGGCCGGGGTGCCCCCGATGGGGCGGCCCAGCGGGGTTCCCTCCCCGAAGGCGGCGCGTGCGAAGGCCTCGTGGGCCACGTCGGCGGGGTCGTCGGCGGCGTCGGCGAGCTCGGAGACGATGACCCCGCGCTCGGTCTCCACCTCCGCCGGGTCCAGGAGGGAGGAGGTGACCATGTCCGTCAGGACCTCCAGGGCGGTGGAGGCGTCCTTGCCCTGGACGCGGGCGTAGTAGGAGGTGTGCTCCTTGGAGGTGGCGGCGTTGGACTCCCCGCCGATCATGTCGAAGGCCTCGGCGATGCCCCGGGCGTCACGGGTGGCGGTGCCCTTGAACAGCAGGTGCTCCAGGAAGTGGGTGGAGCCCTCCTGGCCGGGGATCTCGTCGCGGCTGCCCACCCCGAACCAGGCGCCCAGGGCGGCAGAGCGCAGCCCGGGCACAGCCTCGGTAATGACCCGCACCCCGCCGGGCAGGACGCAGCGTCGCGTCAGCGCGCCGTCGTCGGTCAGGGTGAGGTCGGTACCCGGGGTGCCCGCGGCACCGGCGGCCAACTCGACCTCGGTGTAGCTCGTCTCGTCCGTGCTGTGGATGGTCACCACGCGAGCCTAGATCGGCACGCCGCCGGGCGCGAAACGCCGTCGACGTGACGCTCATGACCGCCCGCGCGGCCAGGGGGACGCGGGCGGTCGCGAGCGGTCGCGGAGGCGGCGCTCAGCGCCTCACTCGGTCTCCTCCTCCAGGGTGCGGGTGCGACGGCGGCGGGGGCGGCGCTCACGACGCTCCTCACCCTCACCGCGATCACGGCGGGGGCGGCGCTCGCGACGCTCCTCGTCACCACGCCCGTCCCGGGCCCGCCGGGCCCCGTTCTCGGCCTCGGCGGCCAGCTGCTCCTCGTTCAGCACGGCGTGCAGGCTCAGCTTGCCGCGCTGGTCGATCTCAGCCAGCTCGACCTCGACCTTGTCCCCCACGCTCAGGACGTCCTCGACGTTCTCCACGCGCTTGCCGCCCACCAGGCGGCGGATCTGGGAGATGTGGAGCAGCCCGTCCTTGCCGGGGGTCAGGGACACGAACGCGCCGAAGGTCGTGGTCTTGACCACGGTACCCACGAAGCGCTCGCCGATCTCGGGCATCTGCGGGTTGGCAATGGCGTTGACGGCGTCGCGGGCGGCCTCGGCGCTGGGGCCGTCGGTGGCGCCGATGTAGACGGTGCCGTCGTCCTCCACCGTCAGGTCCGCGCCGGTGTCCTCCTGGATCTGGTTGATCATCTTGCCCTTGGGGCCGATGACCTCGCCGATCTTGTCCACGGGGATGCGCACCGTCAGGACCCGGGGGGCCGTGGGGGCCATCTCGTCGGGGGTGTCAATGGCCTGGGCCATGACGTCCAGGATGAACAGGCGGGCGTCACGGGCCTGGCCCAGCGCCCCGGCCAGGATGTCGCTGGGCAGGCCGTCGAGCTTGGTGTCCAGCTGGAGGGCCGTGATGAAGTCGCGCGTGCCGGCGACCTTGAAGTCCATGTCGCCGAAGGCGTCCTCGGAGCCCAGGATATCGGTCAGGGTGGCCCAGCGGGTCTGGCCGTCGATCTCCTCGTGCATGAGGCCCATGGCGATGCCGGCCACCGGGGCGCGCAGCGGCACGCCCGCGTTGAGCAGGGACAGCGTGGAGGCGCACACCGAGCCCATGGAGGTCGAGCCGTTGGAGCCCAGGGCCTCGGAGACCTGGCGGATGGCGTAGGGGAACTCCTCGCGGCCGGGCAGCACCGGCACCAGGGCCCGCTCGGCCAGGGCCCCGTGGCCGATCTCACGGCGCTTAGGGGCGCCCACGCGGCCGGTCTCGCCGGTGGAGAAGGGCGGGAAGACGTACTGGTGCATGTAGCGCTTGTGGGTGATCGGCGAGAGGTCGTCGATCTGCTGCTCCATGCGCAGCATATTGAGGGTGGTGACCCCCAGGATCTGGGTCTCGCCGCGCTCGAAGATGGCTGAGCCGTGCACGCGGGGCAGGACCTCGACCTCCGCGCCCAGGGTGCGGATGTCCTTCAGGCCGCGCCCGTCCATGCGCACGCCCTGGGTCAGGGTGCGGTGGCGCACCAGCTTCTTGGTCACGGACCTGAAGGCCGCCTTGAGGGCCTTGACGTCCTCCTCGGTGCCGAAGCGCTCGGCCAGGTCCGCCAGGACGGCGTCGCGCACGGCCTCAATGGCCTCGTCGCGCTCGTGCTTGCCCTCGGTGGCGATGGCGCCAGCCAGGTCGTGGGCGGTGGCGGCCTGCTCGACGGCGTCGTACTGCTCGTCGGAGTAGTCCAGGAAGAGCGGGAACTCGGCGGTGGGCCGGGAGGTGTGCGCGGCGACCTCTGTCTGGGCCTGGACGAGGGCCTTAATGTGCGGCTTGGCGGCCTCCAGGCCCTGGGCCACAACGGCCTCGGTGGGGGCGACGGCGCCCTCGGCGATAAGACCCCAGGCCCTCTCGGTGGCCCCGGCCTCCACCATCATAATGGCCACGTCCCCGCTCTCCAGGACCCGGCCGGCCACGACCATCTGGAAGGTGGCGCGCTCGAGCTCGGAGTAGCGGGGGAAGGCGACCCAGTGCCCGTCAATGAGGGCGATGCGGGTGCCGGCCACCGGCCCGGCGAAGGGCAGGCCGGCGATCTGGGTGGACATGGAGGCGGCGTTAATGGCCAGGGCGTCGTAGGCGTCGTCGGGGTGGATGGCCAGGACAGTCTCGACCACCTGCACCTCGTTGCGCAGGCCCTTGACGAAGGAGGGGCGCAGGGGGCGGTCAATGAGCCGGCAGGCCAGGACGGCGGAGGTGCCGGCGCGGCCCTCGCGGCGGAAGAAGGAGCCGGGGATGCGCCCGGCGGCGTACTGGCGCTCCTCGACGTCGACGGTCAGCGGGAAGAAGTCGAACTGGTCCTTGGGGTGCCTGCCCACCGTGGTGGCCGACAGGATGGCCGTCTCCCCGTCGAGGTAGGCCATGGCGCTTCCGGCGGCCTGCTTGGCCAGGCGCCCGGTCTCGAAGCGGACCACGCGCCTACCGAAGGAGCCGTTGTCGATCACTGCCTCGGCGGCGGTGACCTCGGGGTCATCAATGAACATCGTTGATGCGTCTCTTTCTGTGATCTCTGTAGACGCACCCGATCCTATCGCGAACGGCGCCGTGAGGGGATCCGCGTGCCCCGGCGGCGGCGTGACGTCGCCCGCCACCGGGGCCGGACCGCCCTCCTGTCGCGGCGCCCCGGGGGCCACTTGCGGGGCCGGGTCTGTTCTCAGACCGTCCTCCTCGCACCGGGCTCCCGGCCCCGCGCCTGCTTTCGAGGGCGGGCCCGCCGGCCGTCGCCGTACCCGAGGCCCGTCTCCTTGCGGGGCCGGGGCCCGCGCTCAGCGGCGGATGCCCAGGCGGGCGATAATGCTGCGGTAGCGCTCGATGTCCTCCTTCATGAGGTAGTCCAGGAGACGACGGCGCTTACCGATCAGGAGGTAGAGGCCACGACGGGAGTGGTGGTCGTGGGTGTGGCTCTTGAAGTGCTCGGTGAGGTTGGCAATGCGCTCGGTGAGGACCGCGATCTGGACCTCGGGGGAGCCCGTGTCACCCTCGTGGGTGGCGAACTCGGCGATAATCTGCTGCTTGCGCTCGGGGGTAACCGACATGGGTGGCTCCTCGTTTCTCGTTGCACGGAGCGCCGGGGCTGGTTCACCCGGGCATGACGTGTCCGCGGCCGATCGACGGCGCGCCAACCCTACCAGCGTCCCGCGCCCTGCCGCACCTGCTGGCTGCCGGGCGCAGCTGGCCCGGGGCCAGTAGCAGGCGGGCTGGCGGTAGGCGGGGCGGGGTAAGTAGCAGCTCCAACCAGAGGGCCGCGTCTAGAGGCGGGCCAGTAGCAGGCGGGGCGGGGCTGCCGCTCCGCTCGCGTCAGGTACAGGCTCCCTCCCGGGCGGGCGGGGTCGAGCGCCTCGGCCGCACCGGTCGCTGCGTGAACTCACGGCCCCGCCCGGCCGCGGAACAGCAGGAAACCACCTACCTTGTGGATCCCACCACACTGCGACCGTCCCGGCCTCCCACCGCCGACGGCGTCCAGGCCCCCTGTTCTCACGGCAAACAAGTACCGTTCTCACGACGAACAAGTACCGTTCTCGCGAGCAATAAGTACCGTTCTCGCGGGGAGGTGCGGGGGCGGGTCCTGGGCTCAGTGGGCGGTGACGTCCTCGGGGCGGATCGGCTCGGGCACGGGCACGCCCAGGATCCCGGCGGTACGCTCAATGTCGGCGCGTATCTGGGCCAGCAGCGGCTCCAGGCCGTCGAAGGCGCGCATGGGGCGCAGCCGCTCCACCAGGTCCACACCGATCTCCTCCCCGTAGAGGTTGAGGTCGGCACGCCCCAGGACGTGCGCCTCCACCGTGCGCACCGGGACGTCGTCGAAGGTGGGGTTGGTGCCGACGGACACGGCGGCCGGCAGGCGCTCCTGGTGACCGGTCCCGTCGTCGCGCACCAGCCAGCCCGCGTACACGCCGTCGGGCGGGACCACCCCGGCGGTGGCAGCCTCCAGGTTGGCCGTGGGGAAGCCCAGGCGGCGCCCCCGCTCCAGGCCGTGGACCACGGTGCCGCGCAGGCGGTGGGGCCGCCCCAGGATCTCGGCGGCCTGGCGCACGTCACCGTCCTCCAGGCACCGGCGGATCCAGGTGGAGGACCAGCGGCGGCCCTGCCCGGAGCGGACCTTGGGCAGGATCTCGACCTCAATGCCCTCGGCCCGCCCGATCTGCCGGAGCGCGGCGGCGTCCCCGGTGTTGCCGCGCCCGAAGCGCACGTCGTCGCCCACGACGACGGCCCGTGCCCCCAGGAGCCCCACCAGCCACGTGCGGACGAACTCCTGCGGGGTCTGTGCGGCAAAGCCCAGGTCGTAGGCGATGACCAGGACGGCGTCCAGCCCGGCGTCCCCCAGCGAGACCAGGCGGTCGGTCAGGGAGGTCACCAGCGGCAGGTCACGGTCGGGCTGGTGGACCTGACGGGGGTGGGGGTCGAAGGTCACGGCGACGGCCAGCGGGCGGACGCCCCCGTCCCCCGCCTGGTGGGCACGCCGCACCACCCGGGCCAGGACCGCCTGGTGCCCCCGGTGCACCCCGTCGAAGACACCAATGGTGACCACACTGCCCGGCCCCCCGGCCGCCCCCAGACTTGCGGGCACCTGCTCGGCGCCGTACCAGACCTCCACCGCGGACAATCCTGTTCTCGATCCACCCGGCGGGCTCCCGCCGGTCCTGCGGGTCAACCCTGCCACGCACCCCCCGTACCGCGCGAGCCGAACGGCGCTGCGCCGCATTACCGAGGGCGCGACCATACGCACCCCCGTACCGCGCGAGCCGAACCCCACACCCCGTCCCTTGCGCACCGGGCCGGGAGGGCCTACCCTGTTTCTCGACCGACGGTCGGTCGGTAATTGTTCCACCGGCCCCCACCCGGACGAGACCCACGCGAGGGACCATGACACGCACATCCAAACCAGCAGCCCAACGACGGGACGAGATCCTCGACGTCGCACAGAACCTCTTCATTACCAAAGGGGTCCAGGCGACGTCGGTAGAGGACATCCTCAAGGAGGTGGGTATCGCCAAGGGGACCCTGTACTACCACTTCTCCTCCAAGGAGGAGATCCTGCGCTCCCTCATCTCCCGCACCACCACCCGGGCCGCCCAGCAGGCCCGGGCCGCCGCCCAGGAGCCGGGGCCAGCCGTGCCCAGGCTGCTGGCCGTCCTGGCCGCCGGCCGTGTGGCGGAGCCCGAGCTGGAGCTGGCCCAGGAGCTCCACGCCAGCGGCAACGCCGAGTTCCACATCCTGTCCATCGTGGAGATGGTCCGCGCCCTGACCCCGGCCCTGACCAGCATCGTCGAGCAGGGCGTGACCGAGGGGGTCTTTGACACCGACCACCCGCACGAGGTCGTCGAGATCCTCCTCGTGAGCGCCGGGATGCTCCTGGACGACGGCGTCTTCACCGGCGAGCAGGACGAGCTGGCCCGCCGCGCCGCCGGGGTCGCCTACGCCGCCGAGACCCTGCTGGGCTGCCGCCCCGGCACGCTCGCACCCGCCCTGGAGGGCCTGTCATGAGGTACCTCTCCCTGCTGCTGGTAGGCGCGCTGGTCAACTCCGTGGGCAGCGGCCTGACCGCCTTCGGCCTGGGCGTCTTCGCCTACAACACCTACGGCACGGCCTCGGCGGTGGCCCTGGTCCAGCTGTGCGCCTTCGCCCCGATCGTCCTGCTGGCCCCGCTCGCCGGCGCCCTGGCCGACCGCTTCGACCGCCGGCTCATGATGCTCCTGGGGGACGGCTGCTCCGTGATCGGCCTGGGCGTGGTCATGGTGGCCCTGGGCTCGCCGACGCCCCGGCTCGCCTACGTCCTGGCGGGCGTGACGGCCTCCTCCTGCCTCGCGGCCCTGACCGAGCCCGCCCTGCGCGCCTCGGTGAGCGACCTGGTGGGCGAGGAGGACTACGTGCGCAGCGCCGGGATGCTCCAGGCCGCCTCCTCCGCCCGCTACCTGCTGTCCCCGCTGCTGGCGGGCCTCCTGCTGCCCGTCGTGGGCCTGCGGGGGCTGCTGGTCCTGGACGCCTCCACCTGCCTGGTGACGGCGGCCTGCTCGGGGGCCGTCATGCGCTCCGTCGGACGACGTCGCACCGACCAGTGGGAAGGGGCCGGGCTGGCCCACCACCTCCTGGGCGGCTGGCGGGCGCTGTCGGTCCGCCCCGGCCTGCGCTCCCTGGTGGGCCTCATGACCTTCATGACCCTGACCATCGGCATGCTGCAGGTGCTGCTCAAGCCCATTATGCTGCCCCACGTCGGCACGGCCGCCATGGGACGCCTGGAGACCGTGGCCGCCGTCGGGATCCTGGCCGGCGCCGGCCTGGTCACCGCCCTGGGACGGCTGCGCCCCACCACCCTGCTGAGCCTGGGGGCAGCCGGTACGGGCGTGTCCATGGTGCTCCTGGGGCTGCACGTGTGGCCCTGGTGGGTGGCCCTGACCGGGTTCGCCGTGTTCACCTTCCTGGGCCTGTGCAACGCCGGGGCCGAGACCCTGGTGCGCCTGAGCATTGACAAGGACCACCAGGCCCGGGCCTGGGGCACGATCAGCCTGGTCACCCAGCTGGGCTACCTGCTGGCCTACCTTGCCGCCAGCCCCCTGGCCGACCGCCTCCTGGCCCCCCTCATGGAGCCCGACGGCGCCCTGGCCCCCAGCCTGGGGACGCTCATGGGCACCGGGACGGGCCGTGGCGCCGCCCTGCTGGTGGTCCTGGCCGGCGTGGTCACCACCGGCCTGGCGGTCCTCACCCACGCCCGACGCCGGATCCTGGGCGGGGCCGTCGTCGAGGCGCAGGAGCCCTTGGAGGCGCCTGCCGTCTCAGCCGCCCTCCAGCACCACTCGGTGTGAGCCCCGGACGCCGGGCGACGCCGGGTCGGAACCAGTCCCCGGCCCATGCCCCGCTGGCAGCGGGGGCGGTACGGTCTGAGGAGCCGGCGTCGAACCCCGGCCCGTACCCCGCTGGCAGCGGGGGTCGGGGTCGGTCACGCGGGGGCCAGGACCAGTACCGGGCGGGCCCACCGCCCCTGGGGGGCCAGCAGCGCCACCAGGGTGCCGTCAGGGGCGAAGCCGGCGGTCACTGCCCCACCCCCGGCCCGCGGGACCACGGGGTGCGGCGGGGACTGCGCCCCCTGGAGGACCTGCGCGTCCAGGCGCTGGCCGTGGCTAAGGGCACGGGCCTGGTCCCCGGTGAGGGCCACGGCCGCAAAGCAGCGGCGCGCCGCCTCGCCAAGCCCCAGCAGCCGCAGGCCGCGCGGGGCGGCGGAGGCGGCGTCGGCCTCCACCTGGGCGCCCAGTGCCCCCAGGTCGGCGGCCTGACCGGCCTCAAAGGGGCCGACCCGGGTGCGGCGCAGCGCCGTCAGGTGCCCCCCGCAGCCCAGGGCCGCCCCCAGGTCCCGGGCCAGGGCCCGCACGTAGGTCCCCGAGGAGCAGGTGACCAGCAGGTCGACGTCCACCACGGCGGTCCCATCCTCCGCCCGGGCAGGACGCGGGTGGGAGCGCAGGCCCAGCTCGTAGACGGTCACCGGGCGCGCCTCCAGGACCACGTCCTGCCCGCCCCGCACCCGGGCGTAGGAGCGCACGCCGTTGACCTTGACGGCGGACACGGCGCTGGGGACCTGCATGATCTCACCGGTCAGGTCCGCCAGCGCGGCCGCCAGGCGGGAGTCGAGGTCGGCCTGCCCCCCGGGCCGGGTACGCGGGTCCGCGCAGCCACGGGAGGCGGTGACCTCCCCCTGGGCGTCCTCGGTCAAGGTCTCCTGGCCCAGGCGCACGGTGGCCTCGTAGGTCTTGTCAGCCCCCACCAGGTAGGTCAGGAACCTGGTGGCGCGCCCCACCCCCAGCACCAGCACGCCAGTGGCCATGGGATCCAGGGTCCCGGCGTGCCCGACCCTGCGGGTGGCGGCCAGGCGGCGGACGGCGGCCACCACGTCGTGGCTGGTCACCCCCGTCGGCTTGTCCACCACCAGGAGACCGTCCCCGGCGGTCACGGCCCCTCGGGGCACCCGCGGACGGCGGTGGGTGACGGCCGCGGCGGGACCGGTTCCAGCCGGACCGGACTCAGCTGACACGGGCCCGACCTGGGCGGGGCTCACAGCTCCCCGGGGTACTCGGGATCCTGGGCACCGGCGTCCTGGGTGCCCCCTGCCAGCCCCCGGGACACGACACCGTCACCCGGGCGCTCGGGAGCGTCCCCGGTCTGATCAGCGTCCTCGTCATCGTGCCGGTAGGGGTCGGCGTCGCCGGCATAGGTGGCACCCTGGGCGTTGCGGGCGATCTCCTCGTCCCTGGCCCGGGCCTGGGCCAGGGCGTCCTCAAGGGTCTTGGCCGTGGTGGGCAGGGCGTCGAGCTGGAAGGTAATGGTGGGGGTCAGGCGGATACCCAGCACCTTGCCGACCTCGGAGCGGATGAGCCCGGTGGCCGACCTCAGGGCGGCGGCGCTCGCAGAGCGCTCGCGGTCGGTGCCGTAGACGGTGTAGAACACGGTGGCCTGCTGGAGGTCACCGGTGACCCTCACGTCGGTCACGGTGACCATGCCGAGGCGGGGATCCTTGACACGTCCCTGGAGCAGGCGGGCGACCGTCTCGTGGATACGGTCAGCAACCTTGCGGGCGCGGGCGGCGTCGGCCATGGTGGGCTCCTCTCTGCGGGCTGGCAGGCGCCAGCGGCTCCTGATTGTGTCAGATCATGGTGCGTGTCCGGGCAGACCGCCCCCGCCGCGCCCGGGGCCACGTGCTCGACCTCGACCACGTGCACCCCGCCATAAGTACCAGCTACGCATCACATGTGACCTATGCTTCACCTATGCGCTCCCCGTACCACCGCCCTGGTCGTGTCCTGGCCGCAGGCCGACGTCGTACGGTGCTGCTCCTGGCCGCGACGCTTCTCGCACTGGTCCTGACCGTCTACGGGAGCGGGGCACAGCAGGCCGAACCGCCCGCCGCGTCCTCCCTACCCCCCGCCGGAGTCCTCGCTGCCACATCCTCCTCGGCCCCCGTCGAACCGGCCTCCGACCCCTCTCCCAGTCAGGCTCCCCCGCCCGACGTCCACCTGACCATCGGCTACGCCGGTGACGTCCTGCCCCACATGCCGGTCATGGACGACACCCCCGGCGGGCAGGGGGACATTAGCGGCATGATCGCCGGCGAGCAGCCCTGGGTCGCCGGGGTGGACCTGGCCCTGTGCGGTATGGAGGTCCCTATCGCCCCTGACGGGGTGGCCAGCGGCTACCCCATGTTCGGGACCCTGCCGCCGGTGGTCCAGGCCCTTAGGGGCAGCGGCTGGGACGGCTGCGCGACGGCGTCCAACCACGCCTACGACCAGGGCCTGGCCGGGGTGGTGGCCACTGCGGACACGCTGGTGGCCAACGGCATGGGGTTCGCCGGGACTAACCGCTCGCAGGCCGAGGCGGCCACCCCCTACCAGCTCTACCGGCTGGAGCGCGAGGGGCGCACAGTGACCGTCGCCCAGCTGTCCTCCACCTACAGCCTCAACGGCCTGGTGGACGAGACCGGCTGGGCGGTGCAGATCAACAGCGTGGAGTGGGCGGCCGCCCAGGCCCGGGCGGCCCGGGACGCTGGCGCCGACGTCGTCGTCCTGCACTCCCAGATCGGTGAGGAGTACACCCGCGACCCGGTCCAGTCCCAGACCGACTACGCCAACGCGATCGCGGCCACCGGCGAGATCGACGTGCTTTTCAGCGCCCACCCGCACGTGCCGCAGACCAACGAGCTCCTGCCCGGGGGCCCTGGCGGGCGCGGTATGTGGGTGTCGTACTCGGCGGGCAACTACCTGTCCAACCAGTCCGAGGCGCAGGGCACGGTCATGGCCTGTATCGGGGTCTTCGTGTGGGTTGACGTCACGGTGACCGCCCAGGGGCAGGTGAGCGTGGACGCGCTCCACTGGCACCCCTTTACCGTTGACCTCGACGGCGGGCACCGCGTCCTGGACCTGGCCGCCCTGGCGCGCGGTGAGGTCCCCGCCGGTACGACGCTGTCCGCCGAGGAGATCGCCTACCGCTGGCAGACCGTGACGGAGATCATGAACCCGCAGACCTACTCCGACACGGTACCGGCACCCACGGGGTCCGAACCGACGGTGGTACCGCGCTCCTAGCCCGCCCTGTTTCCAGCCTTGTCCCGCCCCCGTCCTGTCTCGCCTTGTCCCGCTCGCCTCTCTGTGTCCGCGAGAACGGTACTTATTCGTCGTGAGAACGGTACTTATTGCTCGTGAGAACGGTACTTGTTCGTCGTGAGAACGGTACTTATTGTTCGTGAGAACGGGGGGTGCTCGCAGTGGTCCTGCCTGGGCTGGTTGGTGGGTGCGGGTCGGGGTGGGTGCGCCGGGTACCGGGTGACCTCTTGGTGTGCTCGTCTTCTGGGTGTGCTGTCCGCGCGGTGCCGGAGACCGCGTGGGCCCGGCTGCCCGGTGCCAGCGCCCACAGACGGCCGCAGCTGGTGGCGGTGGGCGGGCTCGTCCCGGGAGACGCCGGGCCCCGCCTGCTCTGCCGGTGCGCCCGCGCGTCGGGCTGGGCTGAGGCGCCCTGGCGGACGGCCCCAGGGCAACCCAGGGGGCGTGCCACCACCAGGACCCGGGTGCGGGTCCGCTCCCGCACGGCCCCAGGGCAACCCAGGGGGCGTGCCCGTGCGTCGGACCGAGTGGAGGTGAACGCGCTCTGGGGCAGGTAGACGCCATCTCACGGGTATGAACGCGCTTCCGTGCCAGTGAACGCCAGCTAGAACGGCGTCCACCCGACCAAGAGCACGTTCACCAGCCTCGGGGCACGTCCACCCGACCAAGAGCACGTTCACCTGAGGGCGTGTGGCCCCACCACAGCGGCCAGCCCCCGTCGACGACGCAGGCTGCCTGCCAGGCGGCGTCGTCCCCCAGGGGCCAGCAGCACGTCAGCACAGGTCACGAAGGTCTCCGGGAAGGTGACGCAGACACGCCAACCCACACCCAGCCGAAGACCCCCCCTCAACTCAACCGCCACAACGTCCACAACGAGACACACACCAGATACCAGGCCGGGGACCCCCAACCCAGCCGCCCAGGAAAGCGCAACCAGGACGCATCGCCCACGGACAGGGTCCCAACAGCGAGCACCGCCCGTTCTCACGGCAAACAAGTACCGTTCTCGCGACGAACAAGTACCGTTCTCGCGAGCAATAAGTACCGTTCTCACGGAAGGGCGGACGCCGGACCCGGCCCGGCGCCGTCCCCTCCGCACCCGGGCGCCCCTACTGCTTCTCGCCCGTGTCAGACAGGTGGGCGCCGTCCCCCTCCGCGCCCGGACCGCCCGCGCCCGCGCCCAGACCGCTCTCGTCCCCGCCAGGCGTCCCGGTCCCGCCCGCGGTCCCGGAGGCGTCCGGACCCGGCACCGTCCCCTCCCCCTTGATCCAGGCCAGGGTCTCCTCCAGCTGCTCGGGGGACACCAGCACGTCACGGGCCTTGGAGCCCTCCGAGGGCCCCACCACCTCACGGGACTCCAGGAGGTCCATGAGGCGCCCGGCCTTGGCGAACCCCACCCGCAGCTTGCGCTGGAGCATGGAGGTGGAGCCGAACTGGCTGGTGATAATCAGCTCGGCGGCCTGCAGCAGCAGGTCCATGTCGTCGCCGATCTCCTCGTCGATCTGCTTCCTGGCCTCCGGGACGACGACGTCCTCGCGGTACTCGGGAGTCAGCTGGGACTTGACCTGCTCCACCACCGAGCGGATCTCGGACTCGGTGACCCAGGAGCCCTGGACCCGCACCGGGGCGGAGGCGCCCGGCCCCAGGTAGAGGGCGTCGCCCTGGCCGGTGAGGGTCTCGGCCCCGTTCTGGTCCAGGATGACCCGGGAGTCCAGCTGGGAGGCGGTGGCGAAGGCCAGGCGGGAGGGCACGTTGGACTTGATCAGCCCGGTGACCACCTGGGCCACGGGCCGCTGGGTGGCCAGGACCAGGTGGATGCCGGCTGCCCGCGCCAGCTGGGTAATGCGCTGGATGGAGGCCTCCACGTCCTTGGGGGCGGTCATCATGAGGTCGGCGAGCTCGTCGACCACCACCAGCAGGTAGGGGTAGGGGGTGATGACCCGCTGGCTGCCGGGCAGGGGCTGGACGTCTCCGGCACGTACCGCCTTGTTGAAGTCGTCAATGTGCTTGTACCCGAAGGAGGCCAGGTCGTCGTAGCGCGCGTCCATCTCCCGCACCACCCACTCCAGGGCCTCGGCGGCCTTCTTGGGGCTGGTGATAATGGGGGTGATGAGGTGGGGGATGCCCTCGTAGACGGTCAGCTCCACGCGCTTGGGGTCCACCAGCACCATGCGGACCTCCTCGGGGGTGGCGCGCATCATAATGGAGGTGATCATGGAGTTGACGAACGAGGACTTACCCGACCCGGTCTGGCCGGCCACCAGCATGTGGGGGGTCTTGGCCAGGTTGGTGACCACGTAGTCGCCCTCGACGTCCTTGCCCAGGCCCACCACCAGCGGGTGGGTCTGCTTGCGGGCGGCCTGGGAGCGCAGGACGTCGCCGAGCTTGACCATCTCACGGTCGGAGTTGGGGATCTCGATGCCGATGGCGCTCTTGCCCGGGATGGGTGTGAGCAGGCGGATCTCGTCACTGGCCACCGCGTAGGCGATGTTCTTCTCCAGGCCGGTGATGCGTGAGACGTTGACGCCCCGCCCCCGGTGAACCTCGTAGCGGGTGACCTGGGGCCCGCGCGTGTAGCCGGTGACGGTGGCGTCCACGTTGAACTCCACGAAGACGTTCTGCAGGGCGTCCACGATGGCGTCATTGGCCTCGGTGCGCGTGGCGTGCGCGGGGCCGGGCTCCAGCAGGTCCTGGGCGGGCAGCCGGTAGGTGGAGCCGTCAGGCAGGGACATGGGGTGCATGGCGGCGTCGAGCTCCTGGCCCAGGTCCGCGCCGTCCTCGGCCACGACGGCGGTCGCCTCGGTGGGCGCCTGGGCCGCGGCGGCCGCGCGCACGGCCTGCTCGACGGCGTCGTCGGGGGTGGGACGACCACGCCCGGCGGGCTGCCTGGGGCGCACGGGCGCCGCGGCGGAGGCGGACGGGACCCGCCCCGGGGCGTCGGCGGGGCTGGTGGACCGCGCGGTCGGCATGACCGAGGTGACGGCGTCGCTGGGGGTCCTGCCCAGGACGGCGGTGGCCTCCAGGGGCGTCCCGGGCTCGACCCGCCTGCGCAGGCCGTTGCCGCGTCGGCGGGGCTGCTCGGAGTCCGTCTCCAGGGCGGAGCGGAAGGCCTCGTCACCGTCGTAGGAGTCCAGCAGGCGGGTGGCCTGGTCGTCCTGGTCCTGGCCGGAGCGGCCCGACAGGCCCGAGCGCAGGCGCCCCAGGGCACGGGCGGCCAGGCCCTCGGCGGGCTCGCCGGAGTCGTCGGCCTCGGCGCGCCTGGCGGCGGCGACCTCCAGCAGGTCGGGGATGGTCTTGCCGGAGACCACCAGCGCGGAGAAGGCAATGAGCAGGACGAACAGGATCATGGCGCCCACGGAGTTGAACAGGGTGGCCAGGGGGTAGCCCACCACCCACCCCAGGAGCCCGCCGGCCCTCTCCAGGACGCCTACCCCCTGGCTGATCGAGGGGTTGCCCACGCCGACCTGGATCATGCCGGTGACCCCGGTGAGCAGACCCAGGCAGCCTACGGAGATACGGGCGTGGACGGCACCGAGCTGGCGCGCGCGCAGCATGGCCACGCCCAGGGCGATGAGCAGCAGCGGGATCACCAGCCCCAGGATCCCCACCGGTCCGGCGGCGATGTGGTGCAGCAGACCCCCGGCCAGGCCGGAGATCCCGAACCACTCGCGCAGGCCCATGACGATCCCCAGGGCGATGAGCAGGAAGGCCCCGCCGGTGCGCCGGTACCCCGTCGAGGCAGTGGGCTCGGGGGCAGGGGGCCGCTGGGAGGGGCCCGCCTTTCGGGGGGCGCGCGAGGTGGTGCCACGAGGCCCGCGGGCGCCGGTACCACGGGGGGAAGACGCGGAGGAGCGAGAACTGACCATGATGCCCTGACGTTATCCGCCCGCCCCGGCAAACCGCCCCAGCCACGCCGCCACGTTACCTCAATGAGATCCTGGTGGACGCCCTGGGCCGGGCCCTGGCCCGACCCGGGCCCTACCCAGAACCGGGCCCGGTCATTAGGCCGCCCCGGGCAGGTGCTCGGCACCGCGCACCCGGGCGCCGCGACGGCGTCTGGGGGCCCGCACCGCCGCGAGGAGGCTCGGCACCGCGCACCCGGGCCCCGCAGTGCGGTCATTAGGCCGACCCGGGCCCGGGGCTCACCGCGGGGGCTCAGCGCTCAGGACGGCGTCAATGTCCTTGCGCCTGGGGGAGCGGGCCGGTCCGGAGCGGGCCGCGGCCAGGGCGGCGGCGACGTTGGCGCGCCGGGCCGCGGCGACCACGTCCAGGCCGTCCATGAGGCCGGAGACGAGCACCCCGGTGTGGGTGTCACCCGCCCCGGTGGTGTCCACCACCTCACGCGCGAACCCGGGGACCTCAATGTGCTCGTCCCCGCCCGCGGGCCACAGGTCGCAGCCGTGCACCCCGGTGCGCCGCACAATGAGGGCCTGGGGGCAGGCGGCCCGCACCGCCATGGGACTGCCCAGGCGCCCAATGAGCTGGGTCATCTCCAGGTGGTTACCGGTCAGGAGGCTGGTGCGACGCAGCAGGGGCAGGAGGATGTCGTCGGGGATCTCGGGCTGGACGGGCCCCAGGTCCAGCACCAGGCTCACGCCGGAGGGCAGCTCCAGGAGCCAGGGCACCAGCACCGGGCGGCTGGAGGGGTGGGCGATGTCGTAGCCGGTGGCGTAGACCCAGTCCCCCGCCAGCAGGCCGAGCCGCTCCAGGTCCTCGGCCTGGGGCTCGGCCTCGACCCCCTCGGTGGTAATGAAGGTGCGTCTCCCGGAGGGCTCAATGAGGGTGGTGCAGCTGCCGATGTCCCCCACCAGCTCCTCCACCAGGAGCTCGACGCCGTCCAGGACCATCCACTCACGCACCTGGCTGGAGTTGGGCCCGGTGCCGATGGTGGCCGCGAGCGCGGCGGGCAGGCCCTGGCGGGCCACGGCCGAGACCACCGTGTACCCGCCCCCCACGGCCGGGCCGGAGGAGACCGCGGTCACGGCCCCCCCGGGGGCGGGGATGTGGCTGAGCCGCAGCGGGAGGTCGATGAGGACGGAACCGGTCGAGATAAAGCACGCGGGGCGTCGAGGCGTCATGGTGAGCGCACCGTCCTTGTTGCTAGTGGCGGACGCCGTCGCGTCCCGGCGCAGCGGCACCGGTCCGCGACGTCGCCCCCGGGCGGCCTGGCCGTGGTCACGTCGTCCATGCTACCTGCCGGGTACCTTCGCGCCCTAATGCTGACGCGGCGTCATAATCCTCGGGCCGCCGTCCCCGCCGCCCGGGACCGGGCCCACGAGGTCAGGACACCGGCCGGGCGTAGGGGAAGGCAATGACCTCGCGGATGGAGGCGGCCCCGGTAATGAGCATGGCCACACGGTCCACCCCCAGGCCCAGGCCGCCGGTGGGCACCAGCCCGAGCTCCAGGGAGCGCAGGAAGTCCTCGTCCAGGCTCATGGCCTCGGGGTCGCCGGCGGCGGCGCGCAGGGACTGGGCGGTAAAGCGCTCGCGCTGCTCCAGGGGGTCGGTGAGCTCGGAGTAGGCGGTGCCCAGCTCGGCGCCCCAGGCCACCAGGTCCCAGCGCTCGGCCAGGCGCGGGTCCCGGCGGTGGTGGCGGGTCAGGGGCGAGGTCTCCACCGGGAAGTCGGTGTAGAAGGTGGGCACCAGGGTGCGGGCCTCGACCAGCTCGTCGTACAGGACACCGACCAGGTCCCCGGCACCGGCGCCCGCGGGGGCGTCCAGGTCCAGGTCGGACACGATCCGGGCCAGCTCGGGGACCGGGGTGTCCACGCCGACCGGCTGGCCCAGGGCCGCCGAGACCGCCTCGTGGACGCTCACCACCGGCCAGTCCCCGGAGATGTCCACCCCCACGTAGTCCACCCCGTGGCGGCGGGTGACGACCTGGGCCCCCTGCGTGCCGGGGCTGCCGGCCGGGCGCAGCGCGATGGGGGCGCCGTGGACGGCGGTGGCGGCCTGCTGGATGAGCTCCTGGGCCAGGCGGCGCATGGTGTGGTAGTCCCCGTGGGCCACGTAGGCCTCCAGGGAGGTGAACTCGGGGTTGTGGGTGGAGTCCACGCCCTCGTTGCGGAAGTTGCGGCCGACCTCGAAGACCGCCTCCATGCCCGCCACCGCCAGGCGCTTGAGGTAGAGCTCGGGGGCGATGCGCAGGAACACCTCGGCGTCGTAGGCGTTGAGGTGGGTGACGAAGGGGCGGGCGTTGGCCCCGCCGTGGACGGCCTGGAGGATGGGGGTCTCCACCTCCGTGTAGCCAGCCTGCCCCAGGGTGGCGCGCAGGGAGGCCACCACGGCGGAGCGCTGGCTCAGCAGGGCCAGGGCCTCGGGGTCGCCCAGGAGCTGGGCGGTGCGGGAGGCCGACGCCGGCACCGGGCTGCGGCGGTGGCCCTGGCCGTCGGGCCGGGGGCGGGGCAGCCCGCACAGGGCCTTGGACAGGATGGTCCAGCTGCTCACGGCCAGGCTGGGCTCCCCGGTACGGGTCAGGACCGCGGTGCCCTCGGCCACCAGGATGTCGCCGCGGCTCATGTCCCTGCGCCAGGTGGGCAGGTCCACCACGGAGGCGTCCAGGAGGAGCTGGAGGCTGTCGTCGCCACGGACCAGGTCGACGAAGACCACGCCGCCGTGGTCGCGCTCCAGGCCCACGCGCCCCTCCACCCGCAGGCGGGGGCCGTCCCCGGCGTGGGCGGCCGGGGTGCCGACCTGCTGCGCCCAGGCGGACACCCGGGCGCGGGCCTGGGCGGGGTGGAGGCCGGGGGCGACCCCCACCGGGTAGGCGTCCACGCCGCGCCGGGTCAGGTCCTCCAGGGCCGCGCGGCGCTGGCGCTCCTCGTAGGGCAGGCGCCGGGCGGGCATGAGGGCCCTGACGTGCTCGGCGACCTGCTCGGCCACGGCGCGCACGTAGTCCTCCCCCGTCAGGTCGGTGCTGACGGGGGTGTTGCGCAGGGACCACCAGCGGGGTACCGGGACGAACCCCTCCAGGACCCCGGCGGCCAGGGCGACCTGGACGAACTGGGTGGCGTCCATAAAGCACATGTACCGGGGGCTCCAGGTGGGACCGTACTTGGCGTTGGACTCGTAGAGCTGCTCGAGCTGCCAGAAGCGGGAGGCCAGGCGCATGACCTTGGCCAGGGCGCGGGCGGTCAGGGAGGCGTCGACCGCGAGCCCGTCCACGAAGATGGAGCGGAACATGGCGAAGTTCAGGGAGACGACGTCAATGCCCATGCCCGGGCCCTCGGTGAGCAGGGCGGTGACCATGGCCTCGTTGACCCCGTTGGTGGCCGTGGGGCTGCGGCGCATGACGTCCAGGGAGGCACCGCGCATGCCCCAGGGGCTGAAGCCCAGGAGCGCCTCGGGGTTGCCGTCCACGTCCTTGACCGTGACCACCACCTCGCGCTCGTCGACGTCGGCCAGGGTGCGGTCCAGGGCCATGGAGAAGCCGCGCTCCTCCCCGTTGCGCCAGTCGTCGGCGGCGCGGCGCAGCTGCTCGCGCTCCTCGTGGATAATGTCACCCAGGCGGCGGACCTCCACGGTGGCGCCCGAGGAGCGCACCCGGCGGACCGCCTTGGCCACGGCGGGGTGGGCGCGCAGGTCGAAGTTGGCGGCCTTGACAATGGCCTCGTCACCCATGCGCCGGGCGCTCAGGCCCGCCTCCTTGTAGGCCCGGGCCCCCTCCTCCCCCGCTGAGATGACCGCCGGGATCCAGCCGTAGTCGCGGCACTCCTCCAGCCAGGCCAGGATGGCCCCCTCCCAGGAGGAGCGGCGCCCCAGCGGGTCGCCCGCCGCCAGGGCCACCCCCATGGTGACCCCGAAGGAGACCGCCGCCCTGCCGTCGGGGGAGAAGGAGGTCAGGCGGTCGGCGCGGGTGGCGAAGTAGCCCAGGGAGTCCCCGTCGTCCTCCAGCAGCAGGGCCCGTACCCGCAGGTCCGAGCCGGGCACGGGGGGCCGCCGGGCCGAGCGCAGGAAGACCCCCACCGCCGCCAGGGCCACGCAGGCGGCCAGGAAGGACAGCAGGAAGGAGGCCCACCTGGGGCCGTTGTAGGGGACGTGGCCGAAGGCCTTGGCCAGGTCGGTGCCCATGATCCTGGAGAGCACCCACCACACGCGCTCGTCGAAGTCCAGGTGCAGGCGGCGCATGGGGGCCAGCAGCCCCAGGCCCACCACCGTGACCGAGGCGAAGCCCACCACGAGGACCGCCAGGGCCTGTATCCAGGCGCCGGGCACCAGGCGCCCCGGGAAGGCTGAGCGGGACAGCAGGAGGATGATGAGGACCAGGATGGAGCCGGGGAGCATAATCCCCAGCTCGTTCCAGTCCGCGGGCCTGAACTCGTGGTCACGCAGGAGCACGTAGGACGGGACGGCCAGGCCCACGATATTGACGACCTGGAGTATGACTGCCAGCCACCAGGCCATGTACTTGCGCCGCAGCGCCGTGGCCGCCCACACGTAGAGGAAGACGGTGATGAACAGGGAGGCGCCGACGGGCACCCCCAGCCACCCGAAGGGCTCGAGCAGGGCGTCGTAGCCCTCCCACCGCCGCAGCCCCGCCCACCCGATGAGGCACAGGAAGGCGTCCAGCTGGAGGACCTTGGCCATGACGTTGGGGACCACGTCCACCCAGGTACGGGTCAGGGGCCCCATACGCCGTCGGGCCGGGCGCGTGGGTGAGCTGGGTGCAGGTGTCGGGGTCGTACTCACGACAGGGCATTCTTCCCTGGTCAGGGGCTGGGCGCATCATTCGCAGGGAGGAGAAGCGCGCCCTGGACCGGTGGGCTCAGGCCTCGATGACCACGGGCACGATCATGGGCCGGCGCCTCAGGCGCCGTCCCACCCAGCGCCCCAGGGTGCGGCGCATGACCTGGGCCAGGGAGTGGGAGTCGGCCTTGCCCCCCTTGAGGGCCTGCGCCAGGGCGTTGGTGACGTCGGGGAGGACCTCGTCGAACACGGAGTCGTCCTCGGCCATGCCCCGGGCCTGGATGTGGGGGCCAGCCAGGATGGTGCCGGTCTTGGTCTCCACCACGGCGTAGACGGAGACGAAGCCCTCCTCGGCCAGGATACGGCGGTCCTTGAGCTCGGTCTCGTCGATCTCCCCCACGCTGGAGCCGTCCACGTAGACGTAGCCCACGCTGACCTGCCCGGAGATGCGGGCGGTGTGGGCGGCCAGGTCCACGGTGACCCCGTCCTCGCACAGCATGACCCGCTCGGGGGCGATGCCGGTCTTGACGGCCAGGGCGCCGTTGGCCACCAGGTGGCGGATCTCCCCGTGGACGGGCATGACGTTGGCGGGCTGGACGATGTTGTAGACGTGCAGGAGCTCCTCGCTCGAGGCGTGGCCGGAGACGTGGACCTTGGCGTTGCCCTGGTGGACCACCCGCGCCCCCAGGCGCATGAGCTGGTTGATGACCCGGTAGACGGAGTTCTCGTTGCCGGGGATGAGGGAGGAGGCGAAGACGACGGTGTCCCCCGGCTCCACGGTCACGCTGCGGTGCTCGCCGTGGGCCATGCGGCTCAGGGCCGCCATGGGCTCCCCCTGGCTCCCGGTGACCATGAGGACCCGCTCGTCGGGGGGCAGGGAGGTGACCTCGCGGGCGTCGATGAGGACGCCGTCGGGCACCTTGAGGTAGCCACGCTCGGCGGCGATGCCCATATTGCGCACCATGGAGCGCCCAATGAGGGCCACCCGGCGCCCGTGGAGGGCGGCGGCGTCGAGGACCTGCTGGACCCGGTGGACGTGGCTGGAGAAGGAGGCCACCACGATCTGGCCGCCGGACTCGGCGAAGACGTTGTCCAGCACCGGGCCGATCTGCCCCTCGTGGCCGATCATGCCGGGGACCTCGGCGTTGGTGGAGTCCACGCAGAACAGGTCCACCCCCTCCTGCCCGAACCGGGCGAAGGAGCGCAGGTCGGTAATGCGCCCGTCAATGGGCAGGGAGTCCATCTTGAAGTCGCCGGTGACCAGGACGTTTCCGGCGCGGGTGCGGATCATGGCGGCCATGGCGTCGGGGATGGAGTGGTTGACGGCCACGAACTCGACGTCGAAGGGGCCGTAGACCACCCGCTCGTACTCCACGACCTGGCGTAGCACGGGGCGGATACGGTGCTCCTTGAGCTTGGCGTCCACGAAGGCCAGGGTCAGCTCGCTGCCCACCAGGGGGATGTCGGGGCGCAGGCGCAGCAGGTAGGGCACGCCGCCGATGTGGTCCTCGTGCCCGTGGGTCAGCACCAGGGCCACGACGTCGTCGAGCCGGTCCCGGATGGGCTCGAAGTCGGGCAGGATGAGGTCGACGCCGGGCTGGTTCTCCTCGGGGAACAGGACGCCGCAGTCCACAATGAGGAGCTTGCCGTCCACCTCGAAGACAGTCATATTGCGGCCGACCTCGCCCAGGCCACCCAGGGGGGTGACGCGCATGGCGCCGTCGGCAAGGGGGCTGGGGGGCTTGAGCGTCTCGAACGTCGTCACGGAGCTGAGTCTAGCGGGGCCGGGGAGTGCGGGCCGCCAGCTGCCTACCGGGGGGCGGACGGGTCCACCCAGGCGGGCCGGGGCAGGTAGGTCCACCCGGGCGGGGCCGAGGCCGACGTCTCCCGGGCGAGGGCCGACGGCAGTCTGCCGGGGGCTACCCTAGAGGCCCATGAGGTCTTTCAGCCGCCGTCAGGTCCTTCGCACCAGCGCCGTCGGGGCGGCCGGTGCGGCTGCGGGCGGGGCGGCCGGGGTGGTGGGAGGCAGGGTGCTGGCGCAGCGCCGCTCCCCCACGGACCGGGTGGCCCCGCGCCCGGTGGCACCGGGGTACCTGGGGGCGCGCACCGTGTTCCAGGCCTCACCGGGCTCGGGCGCGGTGGCCCTGACCTTTGACGACGGCCCCGGGGAGTTCACGCCCCTGGTGCTGGACCTGCTGGACGAGGCCGGGATCCCGGCGACCTTCTTCCTGCTGGGCACCAGCGCCTCCGCCCACCCGGACCTGGTGGCCCGTGAGGCGGGCGCGGGGCACGAGGTCGCCGTCCACGGCTGGGACCACCAGGACGTGTACTCCAAGGAGTACGACCAGCTCGGTGACGAGATCGACCGCACGATGTCGGCCATCACCTCCGCGGGCGCCCCCGCGCCCCGTCTGTGGCGGCCCCCCTACGGGCGCGTGGACGCCCCGGCGCTCATGGTGGCGGCGAGCCGGGGGCTGGACGTGGTCCTGTGGGGCCACCACACCCCGGACGTGGCCACCGCCCAGGGCCTGGTGGGCAGCGTGGGGGCGGGTGGGATCATTCTCAGCCACGACGCGCGCAGCCAGCCCACCGAGGCGCTCGTGCGGGCGGTGGTGGCCGCCGCGGCGGCCGTCAGGGACCAGGGGCTGGCCCTGGTGACAGTCTCGGAGCTGCTGAGGCTGGACGCGGCCGCGTCGTCCTAGGCACCCGGTGGCTGGCGGACTGGCCTGGTGGGCGCGGGGCCCGACAGGGTGGCTGCGCGTGAGGTACGTGGTACCCCCAGCCGGATTTGAACCGGCGCTGCCGCCGTGAGAGGGCGGTGTCCTGGGCCGCTAGACGATGGGGGCGTAGATCCTGAGGATCCTTGACTTAAGGTCCGGGACATCCCGGCTCCGTACCCCCAGCCGGATTTGAACCGGCGCTGCCGCCGTGAGAGGGCGGTGTCCTGGGCCGCTAGACGATGGGGGCCCACGGGCTCAGCGGGTTAGGACCCGCCTGGCCAGTACCCCCAGCCGGATTTGAACCGGCGCTGCCGCCGTGAGAGGGCGGTGTCCTGGGCCGCTAGACGATGGGGGCGCGGAGCTTTCCTCCTGCGGAGGGAAGTCCCTGATTAAGGAGTTCCCTCCTCGCTGGGGTACCAGGACTCGAACCTAGAATGGATGAACCAGAATCACCAGTGTTGCCAATTACACCATACCCCATGGGCTGTGTCCCGGAACGAGGACCGTCCGGAGCAGCGGGAAGTACTCTACGCAGGCACCCGCGCCCCTGACAAATCCCTGGTGCGTGAGTACAGCCACAGTCGTGCCGCGCCCGCCCGCGCCGCCGGGCGCCGCCAGCGGTCAGGACCCCGTGGTCAAAGCCCGGCAGTCAGGACCCGGTAGTCAGGGACCGGCGCAGGCTCAGCCCGGGCGGACACGCACTCCTGACCCAGCGCGCCCGCCACCACCTCACCGTGCAGGCTCAGCCCAGGCGGGCGCGCAGGGAGCGCAGGCGGGCCAGGGAGCTGACGGCCCCCAGGATCTCCATGGACTCGAACAGCGGCGGGGAGACCTGGCGGCCGGTGACGGCCACGCGCAGGGGCCCGAAGGCCAGGCGCGGCTTTATGCCCAGGCCCTCCACAATGGCGGCGCGCAGGACCTCCTCCAGCCGCGCCGTCGTCCACTCCCGGTCCCCCAGGGGCTCCAGGGCGCTGAGCGCGGCGTCCAGGACCGCCGGGGCGGAGTCCCTGAGCCTGGCCACGGCCTTCTCCTCGAGCTGGAGGGCGTCGTCGGGCACGAGCAGGAAGCCGAGCATGTCGCGCCCCTGGCCCAGGAGCTGGACGCGGGTCTGGACCAGGGGGGCGGCGGCGGTGAGGATCTCCTGCTCCCGGGCGGTCAGGGCCCCGAAGGTGGTGGCGCTCACCAGGGGGCGGGGCACCCAGTGCGGGTCAGCCGGGTCGGGGTAGACGTCGGCGAGGTAGGGCACCAGGCGGTCGCGGAAGTCCTGCGGCTCAAGGAGCCGGATGTGCTCGGCGTTAATGGCCTCGCACTTGACGGGGTCGAAGCGGGCCGGGTTGGGGTTGACGTCGGTCACCTCAAAGGCCTCGACCATGTCCGCGGGGCTGAAGACGTCCTGGTCCCTGGACAGGGACCAGCCCAGCAGGGCCAGGTAGTTGATCAGCCCCTCGGGGAGCATGCCGCGGTGGCGGTGGATGAGCAGGTTGGACTGCGGGTCGCGCTTGGACAGCTTCCTGTTGCCCTCCCCCATGACGTAGGGCAGGTGGCCGAACCGCGGCACCGCGCTGGCGCGGCCGATCTGCGTCAGCGCCCGGTACAGGGCGATCTGGCGCGGCGTGGAGGACAGCAGGTCCTCCCCGCGCAGCACGTGGGTGATCCCCATGGCGGCGTCGTCCACCGGGTTGACCAGCGTGTAGAGGGGGTCCCCGCCTGCGCGCACGACGACGTAGTCGGGGACCGAGCCGGCCCTGAAGGTGATGGGGCCGCGCACCAGGTCGGTGAAGGTGATGTCCTCATCCGGCATGCGCATGCGCAGGACGGGGCGGCGGCCCTCGGCCCGGTAGGCGGCCTTCTGGGCCTCGGTCAGGTCCCGGTCGTAGCCGTCGTAGCCGAGCTTGGGGTCCTCGCCCCGGGCCCGGTGACGGGCCTCGACCTCCTCGGGGGTGGAGAAGGACTCGTACAGGTACCCGGCCTGGAGCAGCTCGGCGGCGACCTGCCGGTAGAGGTCCATGCGCTGGGACTGGCGGTAGGGCTCGTGGGGGCCGCCGACACCCACGCCCTCGTCCCAGTCCAGGCCCAGCCAGGTCAGGGAGTCGATAATGGCCTTAAAGGACTCCTCGGAGTCGCGGGCGGCGTCGGTGTCCTCGATGCGGAAGACGAAGGTGCCCCCGGTGTGGCGGGCCCAGGCCCAGTTGAACAGGCAGGTACGCACCATGCCCACGTGGGGGGTGCCGGTTGGCGAGGGGCAGAAGCGCACGCGCACGGGCGAGGACCCGGGTGCCGGGAGGGGCGTGCGGGCCGGGGCGTCGGGGCGGGAGACGGCGGTGTTGTCAGGAGTGTCAGGCATGATGGGCCCAGCGTAGCGCCAGGGACCGCTTGCACCATTGCCAGCCGACGTGGCAGCGCTTACCATGGCCTACCGTAGGCCTGGCTGTGGTCCAGATCTCGACCGCTCCCCCGCCTGCTCCGTCCTCCACCGGGCGTCCCCGCTCCCGCGTGACGCCGACCTCGACCACCTGCCAGTCCGATCCCGGAGGTAGCCATGTCCCCGACCCCACGCCCGTCCCCCGGTCCCCGCCCGTCCCGACCCGCCCGCAGGCTCGCCCTGGCCGCCGGCCTCAGCCTGGCGCTGGCGCTGCCCACCCTGACCGCCTGCGGCAGCCAGGAGCCCTCGGCCGCCTCCCCCTCCCCTGCCCCCGCACCGACCTCCTCCAGCCCGGCCGCCAGCACCCGGCCCCCGGGGGACGTCGACGGCGCCCCGTACTGGAGCGTCCCCACGGACGTGCCCGGGTGGAGCGTCAGGACCATGGACCAGGACGGCAAGAACCAGCTGGGCAACGCCGTCGGGTGCCTGTTCACCACCTCCCAGGACGCCTACCAGACCAGCGGCCGTACCGACCGCGAGGAGACCGACCTCCAGGCCGAGAAGACCACCCACTCCTACGAGGGCTCCAAGGTCACCAACGTCTCCTTCAGCCCCGCGCAGGACGACCTCACCGCCGTTAAGAACGGGGCGGGCAACGCCATTGAGACCAGGCACCTGGAGTGGACCTACACCGGCGCCGACCAGCAGGACTACCGGGGCACCATGTACCTGCGGGTCTTCACCACCACGCACGTGCCGGTGCTCATGCGGGTCATGTACGCCTGCCCCGCCGGCGCCTACTCCGCCACGGAGCTGGAGACGCTCATGAAGGGCACCGCCCTGAACGACCCCGGTCCGGCGGACATGGACGGCTGAGGCCCCGCGGTGCCTAGACTGCGGGGGTGACCGCCTCCGCCGCCCACGCCCTGACCGCCTCCTGGGACGCCCTGACCCCGGAGGTCATGCGCGCACGCGGCAGCCTGAAGTGGGTGCGCTACCCCGAGGCGATCGGGGCGTGGGTGGCGGAGATGGACCTGGGGACCGCCCCCGCCGTCACCGAGGTCCTCCAGCGCGCCGTCCAGGACGCCTCCCTGGGCTACACCCCCGACCACCTGGCCCGGGCCGTCCGCCAGGAGGTGGCCCGCTACCAGCAGCAGGCCTTCGGCTGGGAGGTGGCCGAACCGGACGTCTCCCTGGCCCCTGACGTGCTGTCGGTCCTCATGACGCTCATTACCCGGCACACCCGGCCGGGCTCGCCCGTCATCGTGCCCACGCCCGCCTACATGCCCTTCCTGTCCATCCCCGGGGTAGTGGGCCGCGACTGCCTCCAGGTGCGTGCGCTACGGGGCCGTGACGCCTGCGGGCACCCCACCTGGGAGCTGGACCTGGAGGGTATTGAGGCCGCCATGGCCAGCGGCGGGGGCCTGCTGGTCCTGTGCAACCCGTGGAACCCGGTGGGCCGCGTCCTGTCCCTTTCCGAGCTCGACGCCGTCGCCGCGCTCTCGGCCCGCTACGGGGTGCCGGTCTTCGCCGACGAGATCCACGCCATGCTGGTGATCGACCCGGGTGCCACCCACACCCCCTACGCCTGCCGTCCCGGGGCGGACCCGGCCCTGACCTTCACGGCCACCTCGGTCTCCAAGGCCTTCAACGTCCCCGGCCTGCGCTGCGCCCAGCTCATTGCCACCGGGCCGGGCAGGGCAGCCTGGGACGCCGACGGACCCAGCCGGTGGCTCTCCCACGAGGCGACCCTCCTGGGCGTCCAGGCCGCCGTCGCCGCCCTGCGCCGGGGGCTGGGCTGGCTGGAGACCGTGCGCGCCTACCTGTGGGGCACCGCCGGGCAGGTGGCGCACGACCTGGAGCAGGTGCCGGGCCTGGAGCTGACGGTGCCCAGCGGCTCCTACCTGGCCTGGCTGGACTGCTCGGGGCTGGAGGGCGCCGCCCTGGAGGCGGCCGGATCGCCGGCACGCTACCTCCTGGGCGCGGGCGTGGCCATGAACGACGGCGCCGCCTTCGGGGCGGGGTACGAGCGCTTCTGCCGCCTCAACCTGGCCATGGGCCGGGGCGTGGCCGCGCAGGCCACCGCCCGTATTGCCCAGGCGGTGGCGGACCTGGGCTGAACCGGCCCCGGGCCACTGGGAGCAGGGTCGGACCACCAGGGCCACGGACCTCAGCCCGCCCAGGACCACCGGGACCAGCGCCCGCGAGCGCCCGAGGCCGCCTCAGCGCGGGCGGCACCATCGACCTCGACCCGGTCCGGGGCCGCCTTCTACGCCTCCGGCAGGTGGCGGACCCGGCCCTGGGCCACTGGGAGTAGCGCCCGCGAGGGCCCGGGCCGCCCTAGCGCCGCACCACGGGGTTGGAGAAGGCGCCGACCCCCTCCACGCAGACCTCCACCCGCTGTCCGGGGCGGATCTGCCCCGCGCCCGCGGGGGTGCCGGTCAGGATGACGTCCCCGGGCAGGAGGGTGAAGACGCTGGAGATGTAGGCAATGAGCTCGGGCACGCCCCGGACCATGTCGCTGGTGCTCCCCTGCTGGACCAGCGTCCCGTCCAGGCGGGTGCGCACCACGGCGTCAGCGGGGTCGAAGGCGCCGGCCGCCCCCCGCTCGGGGATCTCGATCCAGGGGCCCAGGGGGCAGGCGGTGTCGAAGGCCTTGGCCCGCACCCACTGGGTCTCGCCGGGCTGGCGGTCGCGGGCGGAGACGTCGTTGGCCACCGTGTAGCCCAGGACGACGGAGGCCGCCCGCTCGGTGGGGACGTCCTTGGCCAGGGTCCGTACGACGACGGCGAGCTCGGCCTCGTAGTAGACCTCATCGCTCCAGGGAGGCAGGACGATCGGGACGTCGGGGCCGATGACCGAGGTGTTGGGCTTGAGGAAGAGGGTAGGGAGCTCGTCCCGGCCCGACGCCGTCGCACCCGTCCCCCTGGCGTGGGCGGCGTAGTTCCCGCCCACGCCCACCACCTTGGAGCGGGGGATGACCGGGGACAGGAGCCGGGCCTCCTTCAGCGGCACGACCTCGCCGGTGGCCTTGGGCACGGAGAAGAGGGGGTCACCCTTGAGCACCAGGAGGTAGCCCTCCGACTCCCCGGTGGGGGCCGCCTCGTCCGCGGGCAGGCCCTGGACGATGCCGTAGCGGGGCTCGTCCCCCGTGGTGAAACGTGCGATCTTCATGGCCGTCACCCTAGCCCCGTCAGGCTCCGTCCCCGGGTCCTGACACGGTGCGACGCGCGCCTCTCGCGGTGAGGCGGGACCACGCCGCGGGGTACCGGCACCCGCGGACCCGCTGGCGCTCGCGGACCCACCGGTGCCCCGCCACCGGCGCCTCCCACAGCTCCGGACCCACGCCACGCCGCCGCGGCCCCACCGGCGCGCCCGTGGGATCACTGGCGCACCCCGGGATCAGGATCACTGGCACACCCTGCCACTGGCGCCGGCAGTCGCGGACAGGGCCGGTGGCGGGGCGGCCGGAGGGCTACCTGACGACCTCGGCGCCCTCGGCGACCACCTCGCGGACTGCCGGGGCCCCGGCGTGGGCGGCGCCGTCGAGGCTCCACACGTCCCCGGGGAGCTCACCGGGCATGCAGGGGTTGGCGGTGGACACGAACACGATCTCGTCCTGCAGGCCGGCGCGCACGGCCCGGTTCTGGGCCTCCCAGTCGCGCAGTGCCCCCAGGGCCCACTTACCCAGCAGGGTAATGGCCACGATATTAATGATCGCCATGAGGCCCATGGCAATGTCGGAGAGGTTCCACACGAAGTTCAGCGAGGCCATGGAGCCCACGGCCGTGGCTACCAGGATCATAAAGCGCAGCCAGGTGTGGTCCTTGTTGCTGCCGCGCAGGAAGTCCACGTTGATCTCGGCGTAGGTGAAGTTGCCCAGCAGCGAGGAGTAGGCGAAGACGAAGACGATCAGCACCATGAGGGTGGAGGCCCACGGGCCCAGGACGCTGGCCACCGAGTCGGAGGTCAGTGACGAGGCGGCGGCCTTGGCGGCCGCGGCGGCCTCGGGGCTGGACAGGGCCCGCACCGGGTCGTAGACCCCGGAGAGCAGCACAATGAGGGCGGTGGCGGTGCACACGATGATCGTGTCCACGAACACGCCCATGGACTGGATAAAGCCCTGGTTGACCGGGTGGGAGGTGGTGGCGGTGGCGGCGACGTTGGGCACCGACCCCTCACCGGCCTCGTTGGAGAACAGCCCCCGCTTGACGCCGTTGAGCACGGCTGCGTAGAGGCCGCCGCCAATACCGTAGAAGGCGGACTTGAGACCGAAGGCGCCCTGGAAGATCTGCGCCAGGGCCTCGGGGATGCGCTCGACCTGCACGGCCAGCACGGCCAGGGCCAGCAGCGCGTACGCCAGCGCCATGAGCGGGGCCACCCACTCGGCTATGCGCGCCACCCGGCGGATGCCCTTGAAGATAATGGGGGCGGTCAGGACCAGCAGGCCCACGGCGGTGACCCACTTGGGCATCTTGTAGGTGTCGTAGAGGATGGAGGAGATGGCGTTGGCCTGGGTGGCCTCGTAGGCAAAGCCGAAGACGAAGGTGATGACGACGGCGAAGATCCCGGCCCAGGTCCGGGAGCCCAGGCCGCGGGAGATGTAGTAGGCGGGCCCGCCCCGGAAGGAGCCGTCACCGGCGGGGACCTTGTAGAGCTGGGCCAGGGTGGACTCCACGAACCCGGTGGCCATGCCCAGCAGCGCCACGACCCACATCCAGAACACGGCCCCGGGCCCGCCCATGGTGATGGCAATGGCCACGCCGATAATGTTGCCTGTGCCCACGCGCGAGGCAATGCCCACGGCGAAGGCCTGGAAGGACGATATGCCCTCCCGGGACCCGCCGCGCGAGCCCAGGATGGTCACGAGCATGTTACGCAGGTGGCGCACCTGGACGCCGCGGGTGCGTACGGTGAAGTAGACGCCGGCGGCTATGAGCAGCCAGGCCAGCAGCCCGCCGTAGAACCTGTCGCCGACGTCGCCCAGCAGGGCGGTGGCACGGGTGAGCAGGTCGTCGTTGGCAGCGGGCGCAATGAGGGGTGACGTCAGGGATCCGGGGTGCACATGGCCTCCTGGGTGCGATAGGACCAGGTCGCAGGCCCAGGACCGCGCCGGGCACGGACCCGGGGGGCCGAGGGCGCGCGAACCGGTCCGGGGCCGTACGACGCCGGTAGGGACTCCCCCACCGTAGGTGCCCGGATGTTTCGCTCGCGTAAAGGTCCTGTGGGCTGTCGGTCGTGCGAGGCGGCTCAGTCCTGCGTCCCGCGCGCCAGGGGGTCGGCGGTCAGGCGGACGGCGTCGTCGGCCTCCCAGATCCCGGGCACCACGTCCCCGGGCAGGTAGGGGTTGCCGTGCCCCACGAAGACCGGCTCCACGCCGACGGCGCTCTGGGCCTCGAAGTCCTTCAGGGCACCCACGGCCCACGGCGTCAGGCGCACGATGACGACCAGGTTGACAATACCCAGCAGCCCCAGGGCGATGTCGCTCAGGGCCCAGACCACGGGCAGGGAGAGCATGCAGCCGCCGAAGCTCGCCGCCGTCAGGACCACCCCCAGGACCTGCTCACCGCGGCGCTCGCCGCCCAGGAAGTTGACGTTGACCTGGGCGTAGGAGTAGCAGCCCAGGACGGTGGAGAAGACCAGGACGAAGATGAGGACCACCATGGGCCAGGTGGTCCAGCCCCCCAGGTGCTCCGCGACGGCCTGCTGGGTGAGCACCGCGCCCCGGGCCCGCTTGTCACCGGGGTGGTAGGTGCCGGTGGCCAGGAGGATGAGCAGGCCGGTGGCGGTACACACCAGCATGGTGTCGATGAAGACGCCGAAGGACTGGATGAGCCCCTGGCGCACCGGGTGGCGGGTGGTGGCGGTGCCGGCCGCGTTGGGGACGGTGCCCAGGCCCGCCTCGTTGGAGAACAGGCCGCGGCGCAGGCCGTTGAGGACGGCGGCCACCACGCCCCCGGCGGTGCCGTACAGGGCCTGGTCGGCGCCGAAGGCCCCGCGGACGACCTGGCTGAGGACGGTGGGGACCTGGCCGAGGTGGGTCAGCAGGACGAGGAGGGCCACCAGCACGTAGACCACGGCCATGACCGGGGCCATCCACTCCGTGACCCGGGCCACGGACCTCAGCCCGCCCAGGACCACCGGGGCGGTGAGCATGACCAGGAAGACCCCTACCATCCAGGGCCGCACCGAGGACACGGTGGCGCCCACGACCTCGGCCAGGGTGTTGGTCTGGACCATGACCACGGTCACCCCCACGGCCACGATGAACAGGAGCGCGAAGACCCGGCCCCAGGCGCGTGAGCCGAGCCCGTTCTTCATGTAGTAGGCCGGTCCCCCGCGGTAGGTGAAGTCACGGCCGCGCTCCTTGAAGATCTGCGCCAGGGTGGACTCCACGAAGCTGGTGGCCATGCCGATGAGGGCCACGACCCACATCCAGAACAGCGCCCCGGGGCCGCCGGCCACCACCGCCAGGGCGACGCCGGCCACGTTGCCGATGCCCACGCGCGCGGCCAGACCGATGGCGAAGGCCTGGAAGGAGGAGATACCGCCGTCGGCCCCCCGGCGCGAGAGGGTCAGGGAGGTGAGCATGGTGCCCAGGTGGCGGATCTGGACGCCGCGGGTGCGCACGGTCAGGTAGAGGCCCACCGCAATGAGGAGCGCCGCCAGGACGTAGGTGTAGAAGACGTCGTCGACCTGGTTGAGCGCGTCCCCGATCTCCTTGAGCCCGGTGGGGGTCGTTTCTGTGCTCATCTGCTCTCAATCTCCGCTGCTGCCGGTCCGTGCGCCCTCCCGGCGGTGGTCAGGGGCTGGTACATAGTCGCACGGACCGGGGCACCCTGCTCACCTGACCGTATTCTGGGCACCGGCTGGGCCCGGGCGGGGTCGCCACGTCACTGCCGGCCCCGGGCACCGACCGGGCGCACCCTGGTGCCGTCAGGTAGCCGCCTCAGGGGCCTGGCCCGACTCGGGCGCAGCCGGGTGCTCACTGAGCACACCGGTCCAGCCGTGCGGGTGAGTGCCAGCCTGTGCCTCTGGCACGCCACCGGCCCGGGTGGGGAGGAGCTGGCGCGCGGATGGCCCTGGTCGCAACAGGTGGCCTGCCCCGCTCCGGGGGGAGGGCGGCAGGGGCGAATGGACAAAGCCGAGGTGGCCTGTCTCGCCCCGGGAGGAGGCTATACGCGGCGCTTATGCGCGGCCCTGGCAGTGCTGGGCGGACGGTTCTGTCGCAATCTGAGGATCAGAGCCGACCCCACCCCGTTCTCACCTTTGTGCATCCAATGTCCACGCAGGTCAGGGGCCTGGGACTTGGCGCGGCCAAAGGTGGCCCTCGTTCTGATCCTCAGATTGCGACACGCGCACGAAACCGGGTCGGCAGACAGACGGCAGACCGCCCAGAGGGCGGCGTGCGGGGACGTCCTGCGCAGGGCGGGACATTTTGTGCGCAGGGTGACGTCTTGCGCAGAAGGTAACGAATCCAGGTCACCTTCTGCGCAATCGGTTACCCTCTGCGCAAAATGTTCCCCTGGACGCCGCACCGGCCCACTCCACCAGGAGACAGGAGGACCGCCGCATCCCCGGACAGCCGCCGCGACGCGGCCTGCCGCCACCGGACCGGCTGACGGCCCGCCCAAGACCGCCCAGACCCAGCAACGGAAGGCACCGGTCACTGCACCCCGGAGACCCCCAACCAGTTGGGCATCCAGCCCGCACTACACAGGGAGACGTCGTCCTGCGGGCGCAGGATGTGGCCCTTTATCCCGCCCGCGCTACAGAGGCCGGGAACTGCTCTGAGCAGGTACGCAGAGCGCACCCGCCGCGGTAGGCGGTCGGAGGGCCCGGCTCCGGTCGCGAGAACGTGAACCGGTAAGACCACCGGGATGAGCCAGCAAGGGAGCCCGGCCCCGGTCGTGAGAGCATGAGGCCATGGCTCCCTCCGGCTCCTCGGCCCACGTCCCGGCCCTCAACGCGCTCCTGGACTCCCTCATCCCCGCCTCGGACCCCGAGCATGTCCCCGCCCCGGAGGACGTCTACCTGGCCTTTAGCACCTGGGCCGAGGAGACCGGCCGGCCCCTCTACCCCCACCAGGACGAGGCCCTGGGCCACATCCTGGAGGGCCGCCACGTCATTGCCGCCACCCCCACCGGGTCGGGCAAGTCCATGATCGCCCTGGCCGCCCACACCGCCTCCCTGGCCCGCGGGGGGCGCTCCTACTACACGGCCCCCCTCAAGGCCCTGGTGAGCGAGAAGTTCTTTGAGCTGGTACGCCTGTTCGGGGCCAGCAACGTGGGCATGGTCACCGGGGACACCTCCATTAACGCCCTCGCCCCCATTATCTGCTGCACCGCGGAGATCCTGGCCAACCAGTCCCTGCGCGAGGGCGAGGGGCTGGACGTGGACACCGTGGTCATGGACGAGTTCCACTACTACGCCGACCCCCAGCGGGGGTGGGCCTGGCAGGTGCCCTACCTCGAGCTCCCCCAGGCCCAGATGGTGCTGATGTCGGCCACCCTGGGGGACGTCAGCTGGTTCGTCAAGGACCTTCAGGCGCGCACCGGCCGCGAGGTCGCCGTCGTGGACGACGCCGTGCGCCCGGTGCCCCTGGAGATGGAGTACTCGGTGGAGGCCATTGGCGACCTCCTGACCCGCCTGGTGGCCCAGGACAAGGCCCCCGTCTACGTGGTCCACTTCTCCCAGAAGGAGGCGGTGGAGCGGGCCACCTCCCTGCTCAGCGTGGACCTGGGGCTGGCCTCACGCAAGCGGGCGATCGTGGCGGCCCTGGGGGGCTTCCGCTTCGGCGCCGGGTTCGGGGCCACGCTCTCGCGGCTGCTGCGCGCAGGCATCGGGGTGCACCACGCCGGCATGCTGCCGCGCTACCGGCGCCTGGTGGAGAGGCTGGCACGCGAGGGCCTGCTGGCGGTCATCTGCGGCACGGACACCCTGGGGGTGGGCATTAACGTGCCCATCCGCACCGTGGTCCTCACCTCCCTGGTCAAGTTCGACGGCGCCCGGGAGCGCCACCTGACGGCCCGGGAGTTCCACCAGATCGCCGGGCGGGCCGGGCGCGCGGGCTTCGACACCCGCGGCTACGTCGTCGTCCAGGCCCCCGAGCACGTCATTGAGAACGCCAAGGCCCTGGCCAGGGCGGGTGACGACGAGCGCAAGCGCCGCAGGATCGTGCGCAAGAAGGCCCCCGAGGGGCGGGTGAACTGGACCGACAAGACCTATCTGCGCCTGCGTGACGCCACCCCCGAGACCCTGACCAGCCAGTTCCAGGTCACCACCACTATGGTCCTCAACCTCATGGAGCGGCCCGGCAACCCGGTGGAGGCCATGGCGGCCCTCCTGGCCCGTGTCCCGTCCACCCAGGTGCAGCGCCGCCACCACGTGCGTCGTGCCCTGGACATCTACCGCTCGCTGCGCACCGCCGGGGTCCTGGAGCACGTGAGCAGCGCGGTGGCCGCCGCAGACGGGCGCCCCCGCCTGCGCCTGGCCGTGGACCTGCCCGGGGACTTCGCCCTCAACCAGCCCCTGGCCCCCTTCGCCCTGGCCGCCATGGACCTGCTGGGCGTGGACTCCCCCGAGCACACCCTGGACGTGGTCAGCGTGGTCGAGGCCACGCTGGACGATCCGCGCCCGCTGCTGTACGCCCAGCAGCGGGCCGCCCGTGGCGAGGCGGTGGCCGCCATGAAGGCCCAGGGCATGGACTACGACGAGCGCATGGAGGCCCTGGAGGAGGTCACCTGGCCCCGGCCGCTGGCTGAGCTGCTGGCCCCGGCCCTGGAGACGTACCGGCAGGCCAACCCCTGGGTGGCGGAGTTCGAGCTGGCACCCAAGTCCGTGGTGCGCGAGATGGTGGAGAACGCCATGACCTTCTCCGACCTGGTCTCCCGCTACGAGCTGGGACGCAGCGAGGGCGTGGTGCTGCGCTACCTCACCGACGCCTACCGGGCGCTGCGCCAGGTGGTGCCCGAGGAGCACCGCACGCCGGAGGTGGTCGAGCTCATTGACTGGCTGGGGGCACTGGTGCGCGCTGTGGACTCCTCCCTGCTGGACGAGTGGGAGGCCCTTGGTGCCGCCCAGGACGGGCGGGCCGAGGAGGGCGCCGCGCTGCTGGGCGGGGACCGGCCGGGGGGAGGAGACCGGCCCGGGGCTGACGACTCAACGGGGGCGGAGCGGGCCTTCGGGGCCGACGCCACCGGCCACGTGGCCTTCACCCGCAACCGGCACGCCTTCCGGGTGGCCGTGCGCAGGGCCATGTTCCGCCACGTCGAGCTCATGGACCTCGACGACGTGGCGGGCCTGGCGCGCCTGGACGCCAGCTCGGGCTGGGACCAGGGGCGCTGGGACGAGGTCCTGGGACGCTACTGGGAGGAGTACGACTGGATCGGCACCGACCAGGCGGCCCGGAGCGCGGCGCTGGCGCCCCTGGAGGAGGACCCGGACGAGACGGCCCTGGCCGCCGCCGGGGTCAGTGAGCGGCTGCGTGAGGCCCTGGAGGCCTCCGGGCGCCCGGTGTGGCTGGCCACGCAGATTATCGAGGACCCCGAGGGCGACCACGACTGGCGCCTGACCTTCCTGGTGGACCTGGTCGCCTCGGACAAGGAGGACGAGGCGGTCCTGCGGCTGCTGGGCGTGGGCCCGCAGAGCTGAGGGGCCCGTTATGGAGATCCCGACCACCTGGAGCACCGTCTACACCTCGCCCTGGGGCGACATCACCCTGGCCGCCCGGGACCAGGGGCCTCAGGGCGTCCTCGTCGGCGCCTGGTTCAAGGGGCAGGCCCACGCCCTGTCCACCCTACGGGGCCCGCTCGTCCCCGCACCGGACCACCCGGTCCTGCGCGACGCCGTCACCTGGCTGGAACGCTACGTGGCCGGTGAGCGCCCCCGCCCCACGCAGCTGCCGCTGCTGGCAGAGGGGACCGCCTTCCGCCAGCTGGTGTGGAGCCTGCTTGAGACGATCCCCTACGGCACCACCCTGACCTACCGGGAGCTGGCCCGGCAGGCGGCCGCCCGGCTGGGGCGGCCGACCATGTCCGCCCAGGCCGTGGGCGGGGCGGTGGGTCACAACCCCCTGTCGGTCATTGTCCCCTGCCACCGGGTGGTCGCCTCCGACGGGTCCCTGACCGGCTACGCCGGCGGGGTATGGCGTAAGGCCGCGCTCCTGGCCCACGAGGGCGTCATCCTCCCCTAACGCCCTCGCCCCCGTCCTGCACCTACTGCGTCAGTCCTCCTACCCGCGTCGTGGGTGGTGTCGGGCCCTGAGCCACTCCGTCAGGACCCGCGCCCCTACTCGCGCGTCGTGGGTGGTGTACACCTGGGGTATGAGCACCCACACCGAGCCGGACCCCGCCACGAGGCGCCTTGCCGAGGTCGTGCGCGGGGCGCGCACCCTGGTGGTGACCGGGGCGGGCGTCTCCACCGACGCCGGGATCCCCGACTACCGGGGCGTGGGCACCACCCCCGTGGCCCCGGTGGACTACGAGCAGTTCGTGACCGACCCCGTCTGGTACCGCTGGGTCTGGGCTCGCAACCACGCCACGTGGCGGCTCCTGGAGCCCCTGACCCCCACCCCCGCGCACCGCGCCCTGGCCCGCCTGGAGGACGTCGGCCTGGTCACCGGCGTGTCCACCCAGAACGTGGACCGCCTCCACTCCCGCGCCGGGCAGCGCACCGTCTACGAGCTCCACGGCGCCTACGACCGTGTCGTGTGCCTGTCCTGCGGCGCCCTGACCCCGCGCGCCGCCCTGGACAGGCGTCTGAGCCAGCTCAACCCTGACTACCCCCGTGAGACCGACCCCGCCCAGGTCGCCATCACCCCTCAGGCCGACCGGGCCGCCGCCGAGGGGTGCGGCTTCCGGGCCGTCAACTGCGAGACCTGCGGCGGCCTGCTCAAGCCCGACATTGTCTTCTTCGGCGAGGGGCTCCCCGAGGCCCTGGGGCAGTCCCTTGAGGCTGCCCGGCACTGTGACGTCGTCCTCGTGGTGGGCACCAGCCTGGTGGTGTCCACCGGCATGTGGGTGGTGCGCCAGGCCGTAGGGTGCGGCGCGGCGCTGGCAGTCATCAACCGCGGTCCCACCATGGTCGACGACGTCGCCGACCTGCGCATAGAGGGCGGCGCCTCTCAGGTGCTGGGTGGCCTCGCCCGGGACCTGGCGCACTGACGCAGAGCCCCCGTGCCGTGCGGACGCCCGCGGCCTGCCACGCGGTGGCCCCAGGACGGGGGGCGAGGCAGGAGGGGGGAAGAGCGGGTCGCGGGCACGGGGGAACGGGTTGCCGTGCCCGCGGACACCGCGGACTGGCGGCCACTGGGCCGCCGGCATCCACACGTCCCGCGTGCGTTCCACGCACGCCCCCGTGGCGGGGGTTCTCGTTGGGACCGTGTGGAGTGGTGGAGATGGGGGGAATCGAACCCCCGTCCGACGGTGGTGCAACAGGACTTCTCCGGGTGCAGTCCGCTAGCGATTTTCTCAGCCCCGGCGTCTCACGCGGACAAGGACGCCGACGGGCTCAGCCGACTAGGAGTCCCACGTCACCCGTCGACAGGGCGACGTGGCAGTGGCTCCCTGGATGACGCCAGGAACCGGGGCGGAAGCGCTCCCCGGGCTGACGGACTTCGAGGCTCGCTCAGGCGGCGAGGGCGAAGTCGGTGCGAGTGTTATCGGCACCTATTGGTTCGCACAGAGCGTTGACGAGATGACTGTGCATCCTCGACCCGCTTCTCCTGAACCCACGACCGTCGTCGAAACCGATCATCCCCTGTGGAGTTGTCAGCCAGCCGAAACCAGCCACTACAGATTATAAGAAAACGCCTACCGTCCGTCAAGTGAGATAGGTCTCATCCTCGACGCCGGTTGGCCCAGGCCATGGCACGGGCGGCCTCCCGCCTGTCCTGGGCCTCGCGCAGGGACTGGCGCTTGTCCCAGTCCTGCTTGCCACGGGCCAGGGCGATCTCGATCTTGGCCCGGCCCCCCAGGAAGTACAGCTCCAGGGGCACCACCGTGTAGCCCTTGGCGCTCACCCGCTGCGCCAGCCGCTCCAGCTGGGCGCGGTGGAGCAGGAGCTTGCGCTTGCGCCGGGGGGAGTGGTTGTTCCACGTGCCCTGGAGGTACTCGGGGATGTGCGCGCCCTGGAGCCAGGCCTCACCGTGACGGTCGATCTCGATCCACGCCTCGGTCAGGGAGGCCCGGCCCATGCGCAGCGCCTTGACCTCGGTGCCGGTCAGGACCAGTCCCGCCTCGTAGCGGTCCTCGATAAAGTAGTCGTGGGTCGCCTTGCGGTTGCGCGCGACCGTCTTGTGGGCGTCGGAGGCGGCCTTCGCGCGCTCCCCCGCCGTCGGCTTCCTGGGCCTGCTGGGCCTGCTGGGCACGAGCGTCTCCTTCCACTGGCTGCGTCGGCGCGTGGCGGGCCTGGCGGCACCGCAATGACCTAGGGTACGCGAGACGTCAAGAGCGGACCGCACGCCCCCGGCGCACCCGCCCCCGCGCCCCGGGCACCCGGCGCGTCGGCTCAGAAGCCCGGCAGGGTCATGGGGTCGATGTAGACCCCGTCCCGAGCCACCTGGAAGTGGACGTGGGGGCCGGTGGCGTAGCCGGTGGAGCCGGTCAGGCCGACGACGTCGCCCCGGTTGACGTACTGCCCGTCGGCAATGGTGCGCGAGGACAGGTGGCACAGGGTGATGACGTAGGAGTGCCCGTCAATGTAGCCGCCGTTAATGTCAATGCCGATGCCGCAGGAGGCGGAGTTCCAGTAGGTCGCCGTCCCGGAGACCGCGGCGTACTGGGGGGTGCCCTCACTGGCCGCGAAGTCCACGCCCTGGTGCCCTGTGGCCACGCCGGTCACCGGGTGGATCCGGTACCCGAAGGGCGAGGTGACGCTCAGGGGCCCCGGGATGGGGTGGCCGATGTAGCCCTCGCCCAGGGAGTCGGACTGGATGGAGGAGGCTGGCACGGAGGACACGCTGCCCTCGCTCAGGGCGACCTGGTTGGCGGCGTCGATCTCGGCCACCCGCGACGCCGCCGCGGCCGCGTCCGCACTGGCCTGGGCCTGCTGCTCCTCCAGCCCCGCCTTCTGGGTCTCCAGGACGGAGGCGGCGTTGGCCTTCTGGGTCGCCAGGGTGGCGACGGCGTCACGCCTCTGCTGTGCCGTGTCCTTGGCGGTCTGGGCGGCCGCGGCGGCGTCGTCCGCGTCCTTCTTGAGGTCGCTCACCCGCTGCGTGGCGGCCTTCTGCCTGGCCTGGCGGTTCTCGGCCTTGACCCGCTCGGTCTCGGCCGCGGCCAGGACGGACTCCTGGACCGCGGAGCCGATCTCGACGCCCGAGGCGCGCTGGGTGAGGTCCTCCACGGAGTCCGAGGAGAGCACGTAGGTCCAGGAGGTCAGGGAGTTCTCCCCCTGGTAGGTGGAGACCACGAGCTGGCCGATCGAGCTGGTGCTCTGCTGGGTGGCGGCCTGGGAGCCGGTGGCCTCCTGCTCCAGGGTGGTCAGTGTGGACTGTGCCACGGCCAGCTGGTTGGTAATGGTCTGCTGCTCGCGCTCCTTGGCGGCCAGGTCGGCCTCGGCCGTGGCCAGGTCGGTCTGGGCCGTGCTCAGGGCGGTCTTGGCGTTCTGGAGGTCGAGGTAGGCCTGCCCGAGCTCGGCGCTGACCCCCTCCAGGGAGGAGGTCAGCTCGGCCCTGCGCTGCTCGGCCTCCGCCTGCTCCGCGGCGGCGTCGGAGCGGTCGTCGGCCTGCGCCCCGCCCCCGACGCCGAGGACCATGACGGTGAGCGCCACCATGGCCGCCGCCACGCCCCGGCGTCGGAGGCGCCGGGTCCGTCGGGCAAGGGCGTCCGCAGTGAAACGGGTAGTCGGTAGCATGGAGAATCAGACCCTCGTGTACTTGGACAAGGAGAAGGCCGAGGACGCGGCAGCCAGGAGGATCGCGGCGAGCACCAGGAAGGGTGCCAGGCGCAGGACGTCACCGGTACCGATAAAGGCCGTCGTGAACTTGATGGACTTGGCCAGCCAGCCCTCCACAATAGTGTTCACCCCGGCCCACAGCGCGCCCACGGCCAGGAGCGCGCCCACGAGCGCCGCCAGGGCGCCCTCCAGCATAAAGGGAAGCTGGATAAACAGATTCGACGCCCCTACCAGCCTCATAATGCCGGTCTCCTTGGACCGGCTCATGGCGGACAGGCGGATCGTGGTGGAGATCAGCAGGACCGCGGCCACCGCCATGACCGCCGCCAGGCCGCCGGTGATCCAGGAGGCCCGGTTCATGACCAGGAACAGGGGCTCGAGGGTGTCGCCCTGGTCCACGACCCGCTCCACCCCGTCGCGCCCCGCGAACTGCTCGGCCACCACCTGGTACTTCTCAGGGTCGTGGAGCTTGATACGGAAGGAGACCGGCATCATCGCCTCAGTGGCGTTGCGGCCGATCGCCGACTTGCCATAGGCCTTCATAAAGTTCGCGTAGGCCTGGGCCTTGGACTCGATCTCGTAGTGCTTCACGTAGGGCTTGAGGGTGTCCGAGTTGACCAGCTTCTCCACCGCGTCAATCTGCTCCTGGGTGGCCTCCCCGTTGACGCAGTTGGCGGACGAGGATGAGGGCGGGCACATGAAGACGCTCACCTCCACCTTGTCGTACCAGGCCCCCTTCATGGTGGAGATCTGGTCCTGGAGCAGGGCGGAGGAGCCCACGAAGAGCAGGGACACGAACGAGACCAGGATGACCGAGATGGTCATCGCGATATTACGGCTCAGGCCCTTGAACGTCTCCGACAGGATAAAGCGCAGTCGCATTGTGGTTCTCCTTCAGCGGTCCGAGCCGTAGAAGCCGTGGGACTGGTCGCGGACCACCTGACCGGCCTTGAGCTCAATGACGCGCTTACGCATTTGGTTGACGATCTCGTCGTCGTGGGTCGCCATGACCACGGTGGTGCCCTGGCGGTTGATACGGTCCAGGAGGCCGATAATGCCTACCGACGTGGTGGGGTCGAGGTTCCCGGTGGGCTCGTCGGCGAGCAGGAGCTTGGGACGGTTGACCATGGCGCGGGCAATGGCCACGCGCTGCTGCTCGCCGCCGCTGAGCTCGTGGGGCAGGCGCTTCTCCTTGCCCGCCAGGCCCACCAGCTTGAGCACCTCGGGGACGGCGGAGAGGACGTAGTGACGGGGCTTGCCGATCACCTGGGAGGCAATGGCCACGTTCTCCAGCACCGTCTTGTTCTCCAGCAGGCGGAAGTCCTGGAACACGAAGCCTATCTGCCGCCGCAGCTGGGGGACCTTCCAGGTGGAGATCTGGGACAGGTCGCGCCCCAGGACGTGGACGGAGCCGGAGGTGGGGCGCTCCTCACGCAGGACCAGGCGCAGGAAGGTCGACTTCCCGCTGCCCGAAGCCCCCACCAGGAAGACGAACTCCTCGCGCTCGACCCTGATCTCGACGTCGTCGAGCGCCGGCCGGGCCCCCCGCTTGTAGACCTTGGACACGTGGTCGAATCGGATCATCGCATGCTTCCCTCGCTGCCGCGGACACACGCACACACGTGTCCCCCTACCGCCGTCACCGTACGCAGCCAACCTGAGTGTTTCCCGGCAGACACGCCCGGGGCCGGTGTGTACCACACCCCGATACCCTCAGAGCGTGACCACAGACGCCCCCGCCCCCCACGTCCCCGAGCCCACCGGTCCGGCCCCGGCCGCCCCGAGCGGGGTGACCGCCCCGGGCGGGAAAGCCAGCCCGGGCGGGGTGACCAGGGAAGCTGGCCCGGGCGGGGAAACCGCCCCGGGTGAGGGCGCCCAGGACCTCGACGCCCTGGTGGACCGCGGCTCCTGGGCACGCTTCACCCCCGGCCTGGAGCGCCTGGTGGGGCAGGTCCTGCGCGGCGGCCAGGACGACGCCGCCCGCCCGACGCTGCTGCTGACGGCGCCCGCGCCCGCGGTCAGCGCCTCGGAGCTGGCCGTCCCCGGCCTGGTGGGGCGCCTCATGGGCAGGCGGGCGCTGCTGCCCTCCCCCGAGGCGCCTGGCGTGGTGCTCACCGGCCGACGGGAGGGCACCGAGGTGAGCGTCCCGGTCCTGGACTCCCAGGGCCGTGCGCTCCTGGGCGACGCCGCCCGCAGTGAGCTGTCCCTCCTGGGGTGGGCCGGGGGTGAGGTCATGAGCCGGCTCATTGCCGACGACGCGACGACCGCACAGGCCGTGACGCGCCTGCTCATTGAGACCCTGCGCGTCCCCCACCCCGCTGACCTGGACTGGCTGCTGAGCCGGCCCGGCCCGCACGCCACGGCACCGTGAGACGGGCCCCAGGCCCGGGTGCCCTCAGGCCCGGGGGTCTTAGGGCGAGCCCGAGCCGGTATCCTCTCAGGCCCGGGTGCCCTCAGGCCCGGGGGTCTCGGGCAGCCCCAGCGCCGACTGGAGGAGGCGGTGACGCCCCAGGACCTCGGTGGCCGGGGCCTCCAGCCCCCGGCCCACCACGGTGTCCAGACGGCTGCGCACCTGCTCGCCGTAGTGCGTCGCCTCCCGGCGGGCCCGCACCCGCCGCTGGTAGGCGGACCAGCTCAGCATGAGCAGGCCGACCAGCCCCACGGCCGCGGCGGCGGGCTCCACGGTGCCCTGGGACAGGCCGATCCCGCCCCAGACCAGGCCGATGACGAACAGCAGGATCCCGCCCCACCAGCTGAGGTCAATGAGCGGGGCACGGTGGCCGGGCAGGGGCACGCTGCCCACCGCCTCGGTGCTCTGGGCGGCCAGCGCCTCGGGGGAGATGACGGACTCCTCCACGCTGCGCAGCCAGACCAGGGGCAGGCCGTGGGTGGTGCGGCGCAGCCAGGTGGTCTGGATGGAGGCCACCGTCGCCCGGGAGGGGGGTTCCGGACGGGCCAGGGAACGCGGCAGGGCGTGGGCGAGCGCCGCCCGCACGGAGTCCTCCACGGCGGCGGCGCCGGAGGCCTGGATGAGGGCGGTGGTGGTCTCCGCCACCAGGGCGGGCTCCACACGTACCAGGCGCTCCGCCACGGTGGGACGCAGGCGCCGGGCAATGGCGTCCATCTCGGCGCTGGCGGTCCGGGCGGCGTTGGACTCCCGGGCGACGCGCTCACGCAGCAGGGTGCGGAAGGTGCCCAGGTTGTCCCCACGCACCGCCGAGACCGGCAGGACCTGCACGTCACGCAGGCCGTCGGCGTCCAGGAGCTCACGTACGTCGGCCAGGAGCGTGTTCACGCCCGTGGCAGGCAGGGTGTCGATCTGGTTGACCAGGATGAGCATGTCCTCCTGGCGGGCGCCCAGACCCCGCAGGTAGCCCTCGTGCAGGGCGGCGTCGGCGTACTTCTGGGGATCCACCACCCACACCAGGATGTCCGCCAGCGGGACGAGGCGGTCCACCTGGAGGGCGTGGGCGGTGGTCACCGAGTCGTAGTCGGGCACGTCGAGGAGGACCAGCCCCTCCAGGTCGTCCTGGTCGGTCGCGTCCAGCAGGGAGTCACGGCGGATGCGTCGGTCCTCGTTGACGCCCAGGAAGTCCAGGAGGGCGACGGCGTCGTCGCCCCAGGTGCAGGCCGCCGCCCGGGAGGTGGTAGGACGACGCGCCCCCACGTCGGCAAAGTCCAGCTGGGTGATGGCGTTGAACAGGGAGGACTTGCCCGAGCCGGTGCCGCCGAAGAAGGCGACCACGGTGTGGTCCACCCCCAGGGCCAGGCGCTTGGCGACCTCGTCCATCCCGGTGCGGGCGGGGATGGCCAGGCTCGCGGGGACCTCGGTGGGGCAGGCGTCCAGCGCCTGTCTCATGCGGGCCAGGCGCTCCTGAAGGTGCTGGTCGTCCAGCACGGTGTCAGTCATAGCCGATTCCTCCAGTTCCTCCGGGCTGGGCGAAGGGAGCTAGCTCGCTGGCGCGTAGGCGCAGGGCCGCGGCCAGCGAGGGGTCAGGGGCCAGGCTGGCCGCCGCCCCCTCGGGCAGGAGGACGGCGAGGGCACCGCCGAGGGCCTGGGTCAGGGAGGTCTGGGCGCGCTCCAGCTCCTGGCCCAGTCCCAGGCGCTCCGCGGCGCCACGAGCCCCCTCCACCCCGGCGGCGGCGGCGATCAGCAGGTCGGCGGTGGCGCCAGGGGTCAGCCCCTTTGGCGCCATCACAGTGGTCTCAGTCACACTATCGGACCACGTCCTGAGGACGTCGACGGCGTCGACGGTCCGGGGCAGCAGGCGCTCGGCCGCCGTCCCGGCCCCGGCCTCCTGCCACACCCGGGTGGCGTCGTCGGAGGCCGCCACGACGGTGGCCTCCAGGCGGGAGGCCACGCAGGCACGTACCTCCACGGCCAGCTCGGCCAGGGCGGCGGCACGGGACCGGGTGGCCCGTCCGAACCAGCCGCGTCCCAGGCGCCCGCCCTGGGCCAGGGAGGCCAGGGGGCCGCCGGCGGAGGCGGAGGTCAGCCAGCGGGTCGTCGGAGCGCCCTCGCCGCAGGAGCCCAGCTCCACGTCACGGGCGAGGTCCGAGGTCGGGGACTGACGCAGGATCCTGGTCTCGGCCTCCAGGGCGGCGGCGGCGTCGGCCTGGGTGTCCACGTCCTCGGCGAGCTGGGTGAGCTCGGCGCGCAGGGCCGTCCACTGGGCCCGTCCGGTGCGGCGCACCAGCCCGGCGGCGCGGTGGCGCCCGGCCAGGAGCTGGAGCCAGGTACGCAGCTCGGCCACGGAGGAGGCGGTCAGCAGGCCCTCGTGGGGGCCGGCGTCGGGGACGATGAACAGGGGGGACTCGCTCAGCCCCAGCCCGGCCAGGCGGGCCACCAGGTCGGTGCGCACCTCGGCCAGGATCGAGGCCGGGATCCGGTTGAGGACGACGGCGATGGAGGTACGGCGCCTGGCCGCCTCCTCCAGCGTGGTCCACGGGGTCTGGTCCCCGTAGCGGGCGGCGGTGGTCACGAAGAGCCACAGATCCGCCGCCTCCAGCAGGCGCGAGGCCAGGGTGCGGTTGGCCTCCTGGACGCTGTCCAGGTCGGAGGCGTCCACGAGGGCCAGGCCGGCGGGCACGGCCTCGGAGGTGACCAGGCGTGAGACCCCCGTGACCGGGTGGTCCGCCAGGGACTGGGCGTCCTCGGGGTTGACGACCAGGACGGGCACCCGGGTGGTGGGACGCAGGACGCCCGCCTCAGAGACCTCGGCGCCCAGGATGGAGTTGACGAGCGTGGACTTGCCCGCGCCCGTGGAGCCACCGACCACGACAATGGCGGGGATGTCCGCGTCCGCCAGGCGGGGCAGGACGTGGTCGCGTATCTGGGCGACCAGGCTGGCCCGGGCACGACGTGCGGCCTCGACCCCGGGAGCGGTCAGACTGAGGTCGAGGTTATCCAGGTCACGGGCGGTGTCCGTGAGCACGTCCATGAGCTGGCTGCGGCTCAGTGAGCTGACGGACGCTTCCCCGCTGGAGGGGACTGGGGAGGCAGGAGGGGCCATACAACATACTTTAAGGTCGGAAGGACCTCGACGGGGAGGGCGCACGCGCAGAGAGGAAATGCCCGCACGCACGACCCGCCCGACCCGGGCCCGTCGCGCCCGGGCGTGCACGCGGCCTCCCGCGGTGGATCGGGCCCACAATGCGCCTACCGCGGCCCCGCTGGCCGGGAGGGACCCGGGCGTGGCCCTGGGCCCGGGAGGCCGCGGTACGGCAGACGGCCCCGTACACGCCTTCCGGCGGTACGGGGCCGTCCCCTTACTCGGGGTGGCTGACGGGGTTTGAACCCGCGACCTCCTGGACCACAACCAGGCGCTCTGCCAACTGAGCTACAGCCACCAGCGTGCGGGCAATCGCAACGAGCCGTACTTTATCGACTCACCCCGTGAGGTACCAATCCGCCCACCGTGGACTGCATCACGTACCGGCGTCACAGGGTGCAGGACGCCGAGCGCTGGCACGTGCCGCCCGCCCCGGCCGGGCGGTCCACCGGGCAGCAGCCTCTCAGCGAGGACCCGCCTGCCTCATGACCTCCGCCGTCGGGCTGGCGAGCACCTGCTCCGCCGCCGCCTGGCAGGCTTCGCTCGTGGGCCCCTCGTCGGCGGGGAAGAGCACCGCCCGGTAGTAGCGCAGCTCGTCAATGGACTCCGCGATGTCCGCCAGGGCCCGGTGGCCCCCGCGCTTCTCCGGGGAGCGGAAGTAGGTGCGCGGGTACCACCGCTTGGCCAGCTCCTTAATGCTGGAGACGTCCACCACCCGGTAGTGGAGGTGGTCCACCAGCTCGGGCATGTCCCGCACCAGGAACGCCTTGTCGGTACCCACGGAGTTGCCCGCGAGCTGGGCCGTACGGGGCTCGGGCACCAGGGAGCGCACGTAGTCCAGGACCTGCCTGCGGGCCTGCTCCAGGGGCAGCCCGCCCTCCAGCTCCGCCAGCAGCCCCGAGGAGGTGTGCATCTTCCGCACGAAGTCGTTCATCTGCTCCAGGGCGGCGGCCGGGGGACGGATGAGGACGTCGATCCCCTCACCCTGGGGGCGCAGCTCGTAGTCGGTGACAATGACGGCCACCTCAATGAGAGCGTCAGCGTCGAGGTCCAGGCCGGTCATCTCACAGTCGATCCACACCAGGGGGTCGGAGGTACTCTGCTTGCTCACGGACAGAGTCTATCCTCCGGCCGTCCGCGCAGCCTCACCCACGCAGCGACGACGCCTCCCCACTACGTCGTCCCCGGAGGCGGCAGGCGGGCAACCTCACCCACGCAGTGACGGCGCCTCCCCGCCACCACCCAGCCTGACGGCCCGCCCGGTGCCCGGCAGGCGAGGCAGTAACCTGTCCCGCCCCACGGTCTCGTCGCAGACCACACTCCGTCTACGATAGTCCCGGCTCCGTCAGAGCCGTTCCCCGTACCGGCCCCACGGAAAGGCCCACTATGCAAAGGCTTGGTAGCATCTACACCCTTGATGAGCGTATTGGCAGCGGCGCTCAGGGGGAGGTGTGGCGCGGGCACGCGGACGGGTCACAGGAGGTCCTGGCGTTCAAGGTCCTCCGTCGTGACCTGGCCAGGGAGAGCTCGGTGGTCAGCGCCTTCCTCAAGGAGAGCGAGACGCTGCGCCGGGTCGCCAGCCCCGCGGTGGTCAGCATCCGCGACATCGTGGCCGAGGGGGAGACCCTGGCCCTGGTCATGGACTACGTGGGAGGCGGCGACCTGACGGCGAAGCTGCACCACGAGGGCCCCCAGAGCCCGGCGATGGTGGCCTGGATCGGCGCCTCGGTCGCCGTGGGCCTGGAGGCGATCCACGCCGCCGGGGTGGTCCACCGGGACGTCAAGCCCGCCAATATCCTCCTGGACCCCGCCACCGACCCGCCTACGCCCAAGGTGGCCGACTTCGGCGTGGCCAGGATCTGCGACTCCGCCTCCACCACCCGATCGACCATGTTCGTGGGCACACCCCTGTACATGGCCCCGGAGGTGGCTGACGGCATGCCCGCCTCCCCCGCCATGGACGTGTACTCCCTGGGGATCGTGCTCTACGAGCTCTCCTGCGGCGTCACCCCGTTCGTGGGCACCCCGGCCTACCTCATTAAGGCCCACGCCGGCCTCCTGCCCGGGCGGCCCCAGGGCGTGCCGGACGCCCTGTGGAACCTGATTGCCGCCATGACGGCCAAGGACCCGGCCGCGCGTCCCACCATGACCGCCGTGCGCGAGGCCCTGAGCACCCTGGTCACCACGCTCGCGCAGCTCCCGCCCGCCCCCGCCCTCACCGAGCCCCCGCAGGCCCTGCCGGCCGCGACGCCGGTCAGCGGGGACCAGACCATGGTCGCCGGCATCCCGGCCACCGGGGTCCTGCCCGCGGTGCCCTCAGCCTCCGCGGCCAGCGCCGCCTCCTACCCGGGGGTGCCAGCAGGCCCGGGGGTGCCTGGCTCCGCCGCCAGCGCCGCCTCCTACCCGGGGGTGCCAGCAGGTCCGGGGGTGCCTGGCTCCGCCGCCAGCGCCGCCTCCTACCCCGGCATGCCAGCGGGCCCGGGGGTGCCGGCCCCCGGAGCCCCCGGAGCCCCAGGTGCCCCCGGTGCGCCGGAGGCCGCTGACGCCGCTGCCGGCCCCGCAGCGCCCGCCAAGAAGCGGCGGCGGGGGCTGGTGGTGGCCCTGGTGGTGGCACTCGTGCTCCTGGGAGCCGGTGGCGCGGGCGCCTTCTACCTCCTGAGGGACACGGGCGAGGACAAGGCCGGGCCCGCACCGGTCACCACCACGGATCCCGGCCCGACGCCCTCACCCACCCCCTCGACCAGGCCCTCGGTCACGGCGTCGGCCACGGCGTCGGCCACGCCCTCAAAGCTCACCTCCATGCCCGACCTGGTGGGCAAGACCGAGGCCGAGGCCAAGAAGGCCCTGCCTGGCAGTATCACGGTCAAGATCAAGCAGAAGTCGGTCTCCGACGCCTCCAAGGTCGGTAAGGTCCTGGAGACCGACCCGGCCGCCGGGGCGGCCGTGCCCACCGAGGTCACCCTGACCATTGGCGCCAAGGTGGCCACTATCTACCTCTCCGACCTCAAGGCAGTGACCTCCAACGCGTTTTCCTCAAACCCGGCGACCCTCAATGGGCAGAAGTACGCCCACTCCATTTACAACGCGGAATACGCCAGGGATAGCAGCACTGAGTGGAACCTGGGACGCCACTTCACCCACCTGTCCGGCAAGCTGGGCCTGAGCGACAACTCCAAGGACGCCGACGCCACCTTTACGGTGGACTTCTACGCCGACCAGACGCTGCTCAAGACCGAGACCGTCTCCTTCGGGACGTTCACCGACCTGGACCTGGACATGACCAACGTCCTGCGCCTCAAGATCGTGGTCACCCGCACCACGGGGAACAACGCCAGCGTGGTCCTGGGGGACGCTGCCCTGGAGGGCAGCCCCGACCAGGTGCCCAGCCTCGACGAGCTCAACAAGGGCAACTAGCAGCCCCCGACCCTACCCGCCAGGAGGCGTGCCTGGCGGGTAGGGTCGCGTACACGTAAGCGAGCCGTCTGCCCACGACCACGAACCCGGGAGCCCCCATGACCGACACCCCCGCCCGCCGTCTCGGAAGCTCCTACGTCCTTACGGAGCGGGTGGGCGCGGGCGCCCAGGGGGAGGTCTGGCGCGGTCACCACGTGGACTCCACCGAGCCCCTGGCCTTCAAGGTCCTACGGGCCGACCTGGTGGACGACCCCGCCGTGGTGGAGCGGTTTATTAAGGAGCGCTCCACCCTGCTGCGGGTGCGCAGCCCCTACGTGGTGGCCATCCGCGACGTCGTCATCGAGGGATCCACCTTCGCCATTGTCATGGACTACGTCGACGGCGGGGACCTGTCCGGGCTGCTGCGCACCGAGGGCCCGCTGCCGCCGGCACGCCTGGCCGCCCTGGGGTCACGTATCGCCCGGGGCCTGGCCGCCGTCCACCACGCCGGGGTGGTCCACCGGGACGTCAAGCCCGCCAATATCCTCCTGAGCGCGGCCAGCCCAGGCCACGACGGCGTCGCGCCAGCCCCCCGGGGCACGCCCGCAGGCGGTGGGCAGGGCGCCGTGGTACCCCGGGTGGGGGACTTCGGGGTGGCCCGCATCTGCGACACCCTCACCGCCGCGCAGGCCACGGGCGCCATCGGGACCCCCCTGTACATGGCCCCCGAGATCCTGTCCCCGCAGGCCCCCACCCCCGCGGCGGACGTCTACTCCCTGGGGGTCATGCTCTACGTCATGACCTGCGCCGTGCCGCCCTTCCTCGGTGAGCCCGCCCAGCTGCTGCACCAGCACGCCCGCCGTGACCCCGGACGGCCCGACGGCGTCCCGGACCCCCTGTGGGAGCTCATGGCCGCCATGCTGGCCAAGCACCCGCAGGACCGTCCCGACGCCGACGTGGTGGCCCGGAGCCTGGAGGTCATGGAGACGGCCCTGGCAGGTCTGCCCGCCACCCCCAGGCTCCCGGCCCCTCCCCCGTCCGCGCCCTCAGCCCTCCCCTACGACTGGGACTACCCCGGGGCCCTGGCCCCTGGCACCGCGGGCGCGGGACCGGCAGGCTCCGGCCCACCAGCGCGGCCGGGCCCGGCGGGAGGCTCCCCCGGGGGGACTGCACCGGCAGCGGGCGCCCCCGCGGCCCTTGGGGCACAGGCCGGGCCGACTCTCGTGACCCCGCAGGACCGCACGTCCCCCATGGCGGACGTACAGGGGTACGGCATCGCCCCGGCCCCTGGACCCGGGGGCTCCCCGGCCAACTCCCGGCCCCCAGGCGGCCCCCGGCGCGGTGGGCCCCGCCGCAGGCGCCGGTGGGTCGGCGTGACAGTGGTGCTGGTGGTACTCGCCCTGGCCGCGGCAGGGGCCGGGGCGTGGTGGTGGGGTAGCAGCACCCGGGACTACCCGGGCTGGCTCGCCGCCCTGCCAGTAGGCAACTCCGCCCGGGAGGACCAGCGTCTGGCCGACGTCTCCGAGGCCGCCCTGGCCCCGGGCGGGGGCATGCTGGCCGCCAGGTCCTCGGGCACGTGGTCCCTGTACGACCTCACCAGCAGTGACAAGGCCCCCGTCTGGAGCGGGGACTGCTACAAGGCCGCCTTCTGGAACGCGAGGACCCTGCTGTGCCAGCAGTCCTCCTCCAGCAGGAGCGTCCTGGTCAGTACAGGTGGGACCACAGCCGTCCCCGGCCCCAAGGACACGGTGTACGTAGGCGCCACCCAGGACTACGCCGTCGTCGTCGACAAGGCCAGGAACCGCTCTAACGGCGACCTCATCGCCCTGGACGCCCAGGGCAAGGAGGTGTGGCGGGCCGCCGGGGCCTACTCCAAGGGGATGGTGCGCAACGGTTTCGTCCTGACCTACGAGGACAACTCCGACTCGGTGCAGGTCCTGTCAGCAGCCACCGGTGAGGTCCTGGTCTCCGCCCTGGACAAGGAGCCCGACTTCGACCCGGAGGACCGCGCCTGGCCGGGGGGCTTCAATATCGGCACCGGGACCGCGGCCTTCTCCCGCGTCACCTCCGAGGGCGCCACGGTCTACAACGCCAGCGGCAGCCAGGTGAGGAGCGTGCCGGGGACCTTCAGGAACCCGCCGACCTGGGCCTCCTCGGCCCCCCTGGACGCCGAGAGGCTGGCACAGGCCTACACCGCGGCCGCCAAGAACCCCTCGGCGCTCCAGGCCATCGGCCCTGACCGCGTCGTGGACGTCACCGTGGACACCAGCGCCTGCACGGCCTCGGCAGGAGGCACGCAGCTGGCGCTCCCCCGGCGGGGCTCCCAGGAGGTCTGCCTCCTCAGGCCCCTGGGCACCCTGGGCGAGGACCTGCTCATGCAGGTGGGCCAGCCCGACTCCGGCTCGGACGCCGCCGGGGACAGGGTCGTCGCCTACTCCACGGCCACCGGTCGGCCGGTGTGGGAGGTACGGGGAACCTACACGGGCGTGGTCGCCGCGCCGGGTCAGCCCAGCCAGGTACGTCTCCTGGTAACCCAGGGCGGCAGCTACGGGGACCTGGTGGTCTACACCGTCCTCAGGAGGTAGGCCGTCACCGGCGGGCCTGGTGGACCAGGACCCTCAGGCAGGCCGCCGCGGCAATGGCCCCCAGCACCAGGAGCACGAGGGCGTCCCACCACCACTGGCCCGCGCTGTGGTTCCACAGGGCGTCAGGGCTGGGCGTCATGCCATTCATGTCCACGGTGGAGGCGACCAGGGCGTAGCCCCAGCGCGCCGGCATGAGCCAGCTGATCTGGTCGAGCACGGCCCTGCCGGTCACCGTCACGAACCCCCCGGAGAACACCAGCTGGGTCATAATGGTCACCACCAGGACCGGCATGACCTGCTCGGAGGTGGACACCAGGGCCGAGACCGCCAGTCCCAGGATCCCCGCGACAAAGCCTGAGAGCCAGCAGTCCACGTACAGCTCCAGGCTGGCCCCGCCCAGGGCGGCGGCCCCGCTGGGGGCGTCGTTGAGCAGCAGCGCGATACCCACCATGAGGGAGGTCTGGACGGTGACGACCAGGGCGAGCATGACCGTCTTGGAGCCCATGTAGGCCCCCGGTCTCAGCCCGACGGCGGCCTCGCGCAGGAAGATGTCCCGTTCCTTGACCAGGTCGCGGATAGTGGCCGACATGCCCGCGAAGATGGCGCTAATGACCATGACGACGAGCAGCATACGGGCCTGCCCGGAGGGCTTGGGGGGATCGGGCAGGGCGAAACCGGTCTTGCCCTCGATGACCTTGGTGAGCAGGCCCATGATGACGGGCAGGATGAGCATAAAGCCCAGGTAGGAGGGGTCGGCCAGGACGATCCGCAGCTGGCGGCGGACCAGGGTGGAGATCTGGCGCGCCAGGGGACGGGGCGGCGGCTCCGTGGGGCCCTGCTGCCCGACCGGCCTGGACTGGCTGCTCTGGCCGCGCCGGGTGGAGGGGACCGTGGCCTCCAGGTGCGCCCGCAGGGAGGGGGTGTGGTTACGCATGAGCGCGTAGACGTCCGCGTAGCCGTTAATGGCGGTCGGGTCGGCCAGGGTCCCGCGCGGGGGGTTGGGCATGAGCTCGCCCCGGGCGGCGATCTCGGTCAGACGCTCCTGGAAGTAGGGCAGCACGTGGCTGGGCGGGCCGTAGTAGACGGGCTTGCCCCCGGCGGCCAGGATGAGGACCTTGTCGGCCCGGTCAATGTGGGTCTCGTTGTGGGTGACCACCACGACCGTGCGGCCGGAGTCCCCGGGGCGGGTGCCGTGGGCCAGACTGGCCAGGAGCTGCATGACGTCACGGTCGAGCTGGGGGTCCAGGCCGCTGGTGGGCTCGTCCAGGAACAGCAGGGAGGGGCTGGTGAGCAGCTCGATGGCGGTGGACACGCGCTTCTTCTGTCCGCCCGAGAGCTTCTTGACGCGCTTGTCCACGTGGGGGGTCAGGTCCAGATCCTCCAGGACCTGGTCAATGCGCGCGGTGCGCTCGGCCTTGGTGACGTCCTTGGCGAAGCGCAGCTCAGCGGCGTAGTTCAGGGTCTGACGCACGGTCAGGGCGCTGTGGATGACGTCCGTCTGAGGCACCACACCGATCTTGTTGCGCATAATCGGGTAGTGCTCGTAGACGTTGAGGCCGTCGAAGAGGACCTCGCCGTGCTGGGCCTTCTGCTCACCGGTGAGGGCCTTGAGGAGCGTGGACTTGCCCGCGCCCGAGGGGCCGACGACGGCCAGGAGCTCGTGCCCGCTCAGGGAGAAGGAGATCTGGTCCAGCAGGGTCATACGGCCGTTGTCGACGGTGAAGACAATGTCCTTGGCCACCAGGTCACCGGTGGAGCCAGCCGCCGCCTGGACCTGGATCAGGCCATCGGGGTTAATGGCCACGAAGTTGGAGCCCATACCCAGGACCACGGGCTCGGTGACCACCAGGCTGGGGACGCGCACGCCCCGGAAGAAGATGCCGTTGGTAGAGCCCAGGTCGGTGACGACAATGCCCTGGGCCGTGGCGTCCACCCGGGCGTGGTGCTTGGAGACCAGCGGGTCGGGCAGGGGGATGGCGTTGTCACGTCCGCGCCCGATGGTGGCGGTGTCGGTGACCCGGAAGGAGCGGACCGCGGTGGGCGCGCTCTGGGCGTGGCGGACCGGCGGCATGCTCCCAGTCTGGGTCACCGGCGGCATGCTCCCGGTCTGGGTCACCGGCGGCATGCTCCCGGTCTGGGGCCGGATCTGCGAGGTCTGAGGTGAGGCCCCGTAGACAGCCGGGGGGAGGTGGGCGGAGTAGGAGGCCGGGGCGGGTCCCGGGCCGGACCGGGGCGGGTAGCCCACCGGGCCCGTCGCCGCGGAGGGGGCGCTGGCAGGCGGGACCGTGGCCGCGGAGGGGGCGCTGCCGGGCGGGACCGTGGGCACAGGCCTCGGCGCGGCCTGCGAGGGGATCCCGGTCGTGGTGGTAGTCGCGGAGACGGCGCTGGCGGCGCTTGGCAGGCGCGCGGGCGTCAGGGCGATCCCCGGGCCGGAGGTGTCCCCGATCTGGATACGTGCCGGACGGGTCACCAAGGTCTCCCGGCAGAGCACCCCGTCCACGATCATGCCGTTGCGGCCCACTGCCCTGACTCTCCAGCCCCGCCCCTCGGGCACCACCTCCAGGTGCCTGCGGGAGACCACGGGATGGACCACGCGCACATCACATTCCTGGGAGCGCCCGACGGTGAAGGCGGTGGTGAACTGCTGGGCAGGCTGGGAGCCCTGGGCCGACAGTGAGGAGACGATAAGGCCGTTGGCAGCAGACGGCTGCGCGGGGTTCTGAGTCACGGAGGCCCTTTCGGTACGCTGGGAATCACGTTGGTCTCACTGTAGTGGCTCCGGGGCGCTCGGCGGGGCGGAGCGTGACACGGCGGGGCGCGGTGGGCCGCCGGCGGGCTCGTCCGCCAGGCCGCGACCACCTCCGTGACGGGCCAGGTTCCTGCCTTCGGAAAACGGGTAGACTCCTGCCCACCGCGAGGCAGTAACTGGGACCGTCGTACCAGCGACCGCACCTGACCACAGGGTGAGATGAGGGAGTAGGATACACCAGGTCACAGGAACTTCTCAGGTAAGCCCCCGTAGCTCAATGGACAGAGCATCGGCCTTCTAATCCGCGGGTTCCCGGTTCGAGTCCGGGCGGGGGCGCCACCAGTTCCGGGGGGACAGTGCAGGTGCAGTGCCAGGTACTCCCTATTACATTACGGTGACCAGCACCCGGGGCAGCCCGTGGACGCGCGAGACGGTAACCCGAGCGCGGTAACCGCGAGAACCGGCTTCCCGCGCGCCACGGACGTCCTGGTCCTAGGCGAGGCGGTACATCCAGTGGTGGGGGTCCTCACGGCGCCCGTACTGGATACCCGTGAGGTGGTCGTGAATCTGGTGGGTGACCTCGTTGCCGTCAATACCCACGTCAAACCCCTCCCCCTTGAGGCGGCCCAGCGGCACCACCACCGCCGCGGTCCCGCAGGCGAACACCTCGGTGACCCTGCCGGATCCAATACCCTCCAGCAGGCCCTTAAGGCTAATGGTCTCCTCGACGACGGTGCGTCCGGCGTCGGTCAGGAGGCGGATAATGGCGCTGCGGGTGGAGCCCTCCAGGATCGTGCCGGTCAGGCGGGGGGTGCGCACGGTGCCGTCAGCGTCCACGACCATAATGTTCATGCCACCGAGCTCCTCGAGGTTCCTCTGGGTGACGTCGTCGAGGAAGCAGACCTGGTCGCAGCCCTGGTCGGCGGCCAGGCTCTGGGGCAGCAGGGAGGAGGCGTAGTTGCCGCCCGTCTTGGCGGCACCCGTACCGCCCCGGCCGGCCCGGTGGTACTCGGTAGTCACCCAGATGGAGATGGGCTCCAGGCCGTGGGTGAAGTAGGCGCCCGCCGGGGAGGCGATGACGTAGTAGTCCACGACCCCCGCCGGGTGGACCCCCAGGAAGGCCTCGGAGGCGAAGGCGAAGGGCCGCAGGTAGAGCGACTCCCCCTCACCGGAGGGCACCCAGGCGGCGTCCGCCCGGACCAGGTCCACCAGGGAGGCCACGAAGTCCTCCTGGTCCAGCTCGGGCAGGGCCAGGCGGCGGGCGGAGGCCGCCAGGCGGGCGGCGTTGTAGCGGGGCCGGAAGGTCCACACCGAGCCGTCCTCGTGGCGGTAGGCCTTAATGCCCTCGAAGACCTCCTGGCCGTAGTGCAGCACGGCCGCGCCCGGGGACAGGGACAGGTCGCCGAAGGGGACGACGCCGTAGTCGCCCCACCCGGCCCCGCGGGTCCACCGGGCGTGGGCCATGTGGTCGGTGAAGGCACTGCCGAAGTGCAGGTCCCGTAGCGCCCGGTCACGCTGGGCCGAGGTGGCCGCGTGAGGGTTCGGGGTCAGGGGGAAGCGCCCTGCGAGCGCGTCGGCAGGGGGCAGGGGGAGCGCCGCGGCGCGGGCAAGGGGCGTGTCCAGCGAGTCGTGGGTGGGTGTGGTGGCCTCAGACATACGTGCAGCCTACCGCTGAGCCCACCAGGTGAACCCGAGGTTCTCACATGGTGACCTCACGGGAGGTGGCGTCAGGAACCGGCCCCGGTGCCGCCGGGGAGCCTGCCGCCTGGCGCTCAGGCGCCCAGCGCCGCCACGACGTCGTCGCCGATCTCGCTGGTGGAGCGGACCAGGGGCCGGCCTGCTGCGGCGGCAGCGGCACGGGCGGCCATGTCGGCGCCCACGGCGGCCTCGACCCGGCGGGCGGCACCAGCCTGTCCGATGTGCTCCAGCAGCATGGCGACGGCGCTGATGGTGGCGGTGGGGTCAGCCAGCCCCTGGCCGGCGATGTCGGGGGCGGAGCCGTGGACGGGCTCGAACATGGAGGGGAACCGCCCGACCGGGTTGAGGTTGCCGGAGGCCGACAGCCCGATACCGCCGGTGACGGCCCCGGCCTCGTCGGTGAGGATGTCACCGAAGAGGTTGTCGGTGACAATGACGTCGAACCGGCCCGGGTCGGTGACCAGGTAGATGGTGGCGGCGTCAATGTGGCTGTAGTCCACGCGCACCCCGGGGTAGCCGGCCCCGACGGCCTCCACGGTGCGGCGCCACAGGTGCCCGGCATGGACCAGGACGTTGTGCTTGTGGACCAGGGTCAGGTGCCGGGCGGGCCGGGAGGCGGCCAGCTCGAAGGCGTAGCGCACCACGCGCTCCACCCCGTAGGCGGTGTTGACGCTGACCTCGGTGGCGATCTCGTGGGGGGTGTCGGTGCGTACCGCTCCCCCGTTCCCGCAGTACAGGCCCTCGGTGCCCTCGCGCACCACCACGAGGTCGATGTCGCCGGGGTCGGCCAGGGGGGTGGGCACCCCCGGGTAGTAGCGGGAGGGGCGCAGGTTGACGTAGTGGTCCAGGGCGAAGCGCAGGCGCAGGAGCAGGCCGCGCTCCAGCACCCCGGAGGGGACCGAGGGGTCACCCACGGCGCCGAGCAGGATGACGTCCTGGGCCTTAATGGCCTCCAGGTCGGCGTCGGTCAGGGTCTCGCCGGTGCGGTGCCAGCGCCGTGCACCCAGGTCGAAGGTGGTGGGCTCCACGACGACGTCGGTACCGGCCAGGGCGGCCTGGAGGACCTTGAGGCCCTCGGGCACGACCTCCTGGCCAATCCCGTCCCCGGGGATCACTGCGAGCTTGACGGTCTGGTGCTGGGTCATGCCCCCAGGGTACGGACACCAGCCAGGATGTGAGACACGTAGTCCGCATTCTGGTCAACCGGCTGGCGGTGCGCTCCCGGTTGGCGGCCGGGCCCGATAGTCATAGTGACAGGATCTCCCGTCAACGACACGAGAAGTTTCTGAAGCGACTCGGCGAGCGGATCGTCAGAGGTCCCCTCACGAAGCAGGCAGCAGTACCACTCCATCAGCCTCACCCCGACCACTCGCGCAGGCCGTGAAGGAAGTCGGCGATCTCCCCACGCGAGACCGGCCGGACGCCCCTCCCCTCACGCCAGCCTGAGGAGGTCGAGCATGTCCCCGGTCCTACACGTGGGCGTCCTCGGCAGCCAGGTGCCGAGGACGCCCACGGCGTAGAAACAGGGACACAGGACCAAGGCAATGGGCGCCGCCCGGGGAGGCGCCGGATCCGTCCGGCCCCCAGCCAGCCCTGTGGGGCCGGGGCCGACCCGAGCCTGCCCGGGCCCGGTTCGAGCTCGAGCCTGCCCGGGCCCGGGCGCAGCCAGCCCGGGTGCCGGCCTCAGCGGGCCACGGAGCCCTCCTGGTAGTCCTTGTCAATGTCGGAGCGCCAGGCGAACATGGAGCGGACCTCTCGCCCGGTCTTCTCGATCGGATGGGCCTCGCCCTCGGCGCGCAGGCGCTTGAACTCCGGGGCGCCGGCGGCCTGGTCCTCCATAAAGCGCTTGGCGAAGGAACCGTCCTGGATGTCGGCCAGGACCTCCTTCATGTGCTCCTTGACGTCGGGGGTGATGACGCGCGGGCCGGAGACGTAGTCACCGTACTCGGCGGTGTCGGAGCAGGACCAGCGCTGCTTGGAGATACCGCCCTCGTTAATGAGGTCCACAATGAGCTTCATCTCGTGGCAGACCTCGAAGTAGGCCATCTCGGGCTGGTAGCCGGCCTCGACGAGCACCTCGTAGCCGTACTGGATGAGCTTGGAGACGCCGCCGCACAGGACGTTCTGCTCACCGAACAGGTCGGTCTCGGTCTCCTCGCGGAAGGTGGTCTTAATGGCCCCGGCGCGGGTGCCGCCAATGGCCTTGGCGTAGGACAGCACCAGCGGCCAGGCGGCCCCGGAGGCGTCCTGCTCGACGCAGACCAGCACCGGCACGCCGCGCCCGGCCTCGAACTCGCGGCGCACGGTGTGGCCGGGTCCCTTGGGGGCGACCATAATGACGTCGTGGTCGGCGGCGGGCTTAATGTAGCCGAAGTGGATATTGAAGCCGTGGGCGAAGAGCAGCGCGGCACCGGCCTTGAGGTTGGGCTCGATCTCGTTGCGGTACAGCTCGGCCTGGACCTGGTCGGGGGCCAGGATCGTCACGACGTCGGCCCAGGCCACGGCCTCGGCGATCGGCTTGACGGGCAGCCCGGCCTCCTCGGCCTTGGCGACGGAGCGGGAGCCCTCACGCAGGCCCACCACGACCTCCACGCCGGAGTCCCGCAGGTTGAGGGCATGGGCGTGGCCCTGGGAGCCGTAGCCGATGACCGCGACCTTCTTGGACTGGATGACGCTCAGGTCCGCGTCGTCGTCGTAGAACTTCTCAGCTGCCATAATGGTGTCTCACTTGTCCTTGAGTTGATCGGTGATGGATCGGGGGCCGCGCGTAATAGCCACGGCGCCGGACTGGACGATCTCCTTGACCCCGTAGGGGCGCAGGGCCTCCAGAAGAGCATTGACCTTCGACTGTGAGCCGACGGTCTCAATGACCACGCTCGTGGGGCACACGTCCACGACGTGGGCGCGGAAGAGGTCGACGATCTGGAGGACGGAGGTACGGTTGGCGTCGTCCGCGCGGACCTTAATGAGGTAGAGCTCGCGCTCCACGGAGGTCTGGCTGTCCAGCTCGACGATCTTGAGGACGTTGACCAGCTTGTTGAGCTGCTTGATGACCTGCTCCATGGCCAGGCCCTCGGCGTCGGCGATCACCGTAATACGCGAGATGTCCTCGTGCTCGGTGGGGCCCACGGCCAGGGAGTGGATATTGAACCCCCGGCGGGTGAACAGGGCCGAGACGCGCGTCAGCACGCCGGGCTTGTTCTCGACCAGGACGGACAGGGTGTGCTTGCTCATGCCCTCACTCCTCTTCCCACACCGGGCTCATGCCCCGCGCGTGCTGGATGTCGTCGTTGGAGACGCCCGCGGCCACCATGGGCCAGACCTGGGCGTCCGCCGAGCAGATGAAGTCAATGACCACGGGCCTGTCATTGATCGCGTTGGCCTGGGCGATGACGTCGTCCACGTCCTCCAGGCGCTCGCAGCGCAGCCCCACGGCCCCGTAGGCCTGGGCCATGGTCACGAAGTCCGGCACCCGCTGCGTGCCCGCGCCCGTGTGCAGGTCCGTGTTGGAGTAGCGCTGCCCGTAGAACAGGGTCTGCCACTGGCGGACCATCCCCAGGGAGGAGTTGTTGATCACGGCCACCTTAATGGGGATCTCGTTCAGGGTGCAGGTGGCCAGCTCCTGGTTGGTCATCTGGAAGCAGCCGTCGCCGTCAATGAGCCACACCGGGCGCTGCGGCAGGGCCACCTTGGCCCCCATGGCAGCCGGGACGCCATAGCCCATGGTCCCCGCGCCCGCGCTGGTCAGCCACGAGTGCGGACGGTGGAAGTGCAGGAAGTGCGCCGCCCACATCTGGTGCTGGCCCACCCCGGTGACCCAGACCGTGTCCTCGGGGGCCGCGCGGTCCAGGTGGGTAATGACCTCCTGGGGCTGGAGGAGGCCGTCGTCGGTGTCCGTCCACTCGGTGGGGTAGGTGGCGCGCACCCGCTCCACCTCCTGGAGCCAGCCGCTAATGTCCTGGCGCCCCTCGGCGGCCACCTGCTCCCGGAAGGCCCGGATCAGGGCGGGGACGACGTCGGCCAGGTCACCGACAATGGGGACGTCTGCGGCGCGGACCTTGGAGATCTCAGCGGGGTCGATGTCCACGTGGACGATGGCGGCCCTCCGCGCGAAGGTGTCCAAGTGCCCGGTGACGCGGTCGTCGAAGCGGGCGCCGAGACTGACAATGACGTCGGACCGCTGGAGGGCCCCGACGGCGGTGACGGTGCCGTGCATGCCCGGCATGCCCATATTGAGGGGGTGGTCGGAGGGCAGCACGTCCAGGGCGGTCAGGGTGGTGGTACAGGGCGCGCCAATGAGCTCCACCAGCGCCAGGAGCTCGGCGGGATCCACCTGGGCGCGGTTGAGGCCGCCCCCCAGGTAGAGCACCGGGCGCTCGGCGGCCGCCAGGACCTCGGCGGCCTGGGCCAGGCGCCGCGCGTTGGGGCGGCCGGGCAGGTGGTAGCCGGGGAGGTCGACCTCTGGCAGGCCGCGGTAGGTGGTGGTACCGACCTGCGCGTCCTTGGTGACGTCCACCAGCACCGGCCCGGGCCGCCCGGTGGAGGCGATGTAGAAGGCCTCGGTCACCGCCTGGGCGACGTCGTCGGGGGAGGTGACCAGGAAGGAGTGCTTGACGAAGGGCATGGTCGCCCCGACGATGTCCGCCTCCTGGAAGGCGTCGGTCCCGATGGCGCGGGCCCCGACCTGCCCGGTGACGGCCAGCATGGGCACGGAGTCCATGTGGGCGTCCCCGATGGCGGTGATCAGGTTGGTGGCGCCGGGGCCGGAGGTGGCCACGCACACGCCCGGGCGTCCGGTCACCATGGCGTAGCCCTCGGCCGCGTGACCGGCCCCCTGCTCGTGGCGGACCAGGACGTGGCGGATGCGCGTAGAGGCCAGGAGGGGGTCGTAGAAGGGGAGGATGGCGCCTCCGGGCATACCGAAGATGTCCGTGACCCCCAGGTCCTCCAGGACGCGCACGAGCGCCTGGGCCCCTGTCATCTCCTGGCTGGGTGCTGCGGGAGCGTGGTGGTCGGTGCGCTGACCCATGGTCGCCCTCCTGTGCGGACTCGGTGACGTCGGCCGGGCGCCGACCGCCCCACCGTAGGACAGGGACCGTCAGGAGTCACCCCGGAACCGAGGTTGTCTCACATCGTGAGACCACGAGAGTGCCGGGAGGGACGAACGGCCCCGCTCGCGCCCCTCTGGGCCGCCGCGCGAGGCGCCCGCGCTGGCCGCGGTGCCCCGGCCCTGGGGGCGCACGCAGTACCCCGTCTGGAGACGCACCGGGACCCTGTGACACAATGCCAGGCTCCAGCACACTGGTACGTGTGCTGCCCAGCGTCGTGCAGTCACCCGGAAGGCAGTCCTCGTCTTGTTGGTCACCAACCTCCTCGCCCACCTGGCCAAGAACCCCGTCCTCGTCCTCTTCCTCCTGGTCGGCACGGGTATGCTCGTGGGTCACGTCAAGGCCAGGGGGGTCAGCCTGGGCGCGGCCGCCGTCCTCTTCCTGGGCATTGCGCTGGCCGCCTGGGGCGCGGCCTGGGACGTCCCCGACACGGGCAGGCCCACCTTCATCACCATCCCCCCGGAGATCGGCACCTTCGGCCTGGCCCTGTTCACCTTCGCCATCGGGGTCCAGTCCGGCCCCAACTTCTTCCACGTCATCCGCAACGCCGCAGGTCCCCTGGTCATCATGCTGACCATCCTCGTGGCCGCCGCCGGGGCCGCCCTGGGGGTCGGGCACGCCCTGGGCATGGACCCCACGCTCATTGCCGGGACCTTCGCGGGCGCCGTCACCAACACCCCGGCCCTGGCCGCCGCGGGCAACGCCGCCACGGCCGCGGGCAACCCCGAGGGGGCTGGCATCGCCACCGTGGGCTACGCCGTCGCCTACCTCTACGGGGTGGTCGGCATGCTGTTCTTCTGCCTGCTGGCGCTGCGCTACCGGCGTACCGACCACGACACCCCCTCGCCCGTGATCAACCGCACCATCCGCGTGGAGCGGCGCGACAGCCCCCGTATCGAGGACATCCTGGAGGTCATCCCCGGGGAGCTGAAGTTCTCCCGCCTACGTCGCGGGGAGACCGGGCCCATTACCCGGCCCACCCCCAAGGACCACGTCTACGCGGGCGACCTGGTCACCGTCGTCGGCACCAAGGACGCCGTCAACCAGGTCATCAGGGACCTGGGGCACGGCTCCTCCCACTCCCTGATCGAGGACCGCAAGTACCTCGACTTCCGCCGCATCACGGTCTCCGACCCCAAGGTCGCCGGGCGCACCGTGGGGGAGCTCGCCATGGACGCCAGCTACGGGGCCACCATCTCCCGGGTACGCCGCGGTGACGTGGACATGGTGGGCACCCCGGACCTGGTCCTCCAGCTCGGCGACCGGGTGCGCGTCGTCGCCCCCACCGGGCGGATGGCGGAGATCACCAGGTTCTTCGGCGACTCCGCCCGGGGCCTGTCCTCCATTAACCCGGTGGCCATGGGGCTGGGGATGGCACTGGGCATTATTATCGGCGAGTGGGAGTTCCTCACCCCCACCGGGGCGACCTTCTCCATCGGCTCGGCCGCGGGCACGCTGATCGTGGGCCTCGTCTTCGGCAAGATCGGGCGCATTGGGAGCTTCGTGACGGCCCTGCCGTTCACCGCCACCGCCGTGCTCAGCGAGTTCGGGCTCCTGGTGTTCCTGGCCCAGGCCGGCACCAAGGCCGGCAGCCAGATCGAGAGCGCCTTCGCCGGCGACGACTGGTGGAAGATCCTCCTGACCGGGTTCGTCGTCACCACCATGGTGGGCCTGAGCCTGTACGTCACCATGCGCTGGGTGGTGGGGATGGGCGGCACACGCCTGTCCGGGCTCCTGGGAGGCGTCCAGACCCAGCCGGCCATCCTGGCCTTCGCCAACGAGCGCACCGGCTCCGACCCGCGCGTGGCCCTGGGCTACGCCATGGTCTACCCGGTGGCCATGGTCGCCAAGATCTTTATCGCCCAGATCCTGGGCGGCCTGGCGTAGGCGGTGCAGGCGGCGCCCACCACCCCGTAGCCCGGGCCGCTCCCGGGCACGCCCGCCGCCGGGCACTTGCTTATTCCCAGGGCGCGGGGCGGCTTGCCCGCTTCCGGGCACGCCTGCCGCCAGCCCCGCCCGGTCCCGACCGGCGTCCCCGGTCCCGCCGCGGCGGGGTAGCACTCACGCGGTCTCGACGTCGTCCTCGGCCCACTCCACGTCCACCAGCTCCTTGGGGGTGACGTCGTGGCGCCAGTTGCGGTCGGTGATAATGCGGGCCAGGGCCAGTCCCATACCAATAGCCGTAATGACGAAGAACACCTCCACAATGCTGGCCGCGGCCTCCCGCAGGGCGACGCCGACGTCGTCGCCGTACACGCCGTAGTCATTGAGCGCGGAGAGGGCCCGGTAGAAGGGCACGCCCGGGATCATAATGACGACGGCCGGCACGGACAGGGCCACCCGCGACAGGCTCGCCCGGGAGACGAAGAGCTGGGCCATGAGGCCGATGACGACGGCGGCCAGACCCACGGCGAGCTGCCAGGGCACGTGGCACTCGGTCACCAGGAGGATGCGTCCGGTGTTGGCGGCCGCGCCCACCACCGCCGCCAGCGCCGCCGCCCGCGCCCCGGCGTTGAACAGCATGGCGAACCCGTAGGCGGCGATAAAGGAGCACAGGGCGCGCAGCACGTAGAGGACCACGCCCTCGTCGGGGTAGGCCGAGGACACCGTCACCAGGTCCCAGGAGAAGATGAAGCTGACCGTCCACACCGCCACCCCGGCCGCGGCCATGACCAGCATGACGTAGGCGGAGCGGGATATGGCGCTGGAGAAGTCCTGGCGCATCATGTCCAGCATGGCGGTGACCATGGGGAACCCGGGGATGAGGAACAGGATCGCCGAGACCAGGCCGCCCTGGTGCGTGCTCGCGATCAGCTCGCTGGCCGCCAGGCCCGAGACGATCGACATGTACAGGCCCGAGGCGACCAGGCCGCACACCAGCCAGGTGAAGAAGTGCTGGAAGTGGCGCACCAGCATGTAGCGGCGCACCGCCTGCCCCAGGCAGGCGGCCACGAGCACGGCCAGGCACTCCACCCAGCCGCCGTGGTTGAGGAAGCAGAACCCCGCGCAGGCCACCCCGGAGGCCAGGGCGTTGGTCAGCGGCCCGTAGAGGCCGCGCATGGCCGACACCCGGTCGAGCTCGGCGTCGAGCTCCTCCACCCGCTCGTGGTGGCGCAGGTCGTGCACAATGCGGCGCAGGGCCTCCAGGCGGTCCACGTTGACCCCCACCAGGCGCACCTCGGCGGCCTCCGTGCGGAAGCGGTCCCCCACGTAGGAGGAGGTGACGATCTCGGTCATGGTGACCGTGGCCGTGTGGCGGTCCAGGCCGACGGCGGCGGCGGCCCGGGCCATGGAGGACTTGACCCGGTAGGAGCCGGCCCCCGCGGCGAGCATGAGGCGTCCCAGGCGCAGCACGACGGCGGACTGGCGCATGAGCCGATCGGCGTCGAGCTGGTGGTCGGCCGCGCTGCCCTCAGGGCCGGTGGCCCGCGGGCCGGGGACGGCGGCGTCGGTCGTGCCCTCAGGGGGAGGTGTGATCGTTGGGTCGCTCGGGTTCGGGAGTGATGCGTTCACGGGCTTATGGTGCCCCCGGTCAGGGCTGGCCCGACGGGTCCGAGGGCCCGCACCCGGTGCGAATCGGGACACGGTGCCACACGCCCGGCTACGGACCGGGTCGGCCGTGAGCGCGCCCCTGAGCGTAGGTGAGGACGCCGCCCACCCGGCTACGGACCCGGTGCCTGGCGGCCTTCCGGGTGGCCGTGGGCTGCGCGGTCGGGGCCGCCCGTGGCGGGCGGGGCCGGACGGACTCTCCCGTGGCGGGCGGGGCCGGGCAGGCCCGGGCCTGACCCCCTCTTGGGTCAGGGCCTTTACGACAGGGCCGGACCGGGGCCCAGGCGGACCTGGGTACCTGCCCGACCGGCCACAAGATCCTCGGCCTGCCCCAGGCTGCCAATGACGGCACGCCCGCCGGTGGCCTCCACGAAGGACGCGGCCGCCTCCGCCTTGGGCCCCATGGAGCCCGCAGGCAGCCCCAGGTCACGCAGCCCGGCCGGGGTGACGGCGTCCAGCAGCCGGGCCTCGGGCGTGCCGTACCCCACCACCACGCCCGGGACGTCGGTGAGGATGACAAGCAGGTCCGCCCCGATCTGGCGGGCCAGGACGGCTGAGGCCAGGTCCTTGTCCACCACGGCCTCCACCCCCTCGTGGGTGCCGTCGGGCCAGGCCCGCACCGGGACCCCGCCACCGCCGGTGCACACGACCACCGCCCCGGCGTCGAGCAGGGTACGCACGCTCCCCGCCTCCAGGACCTGGCGGGGCGCCGGGGAGGGCACCACCCGACGCCAGTGCCGCCCGTCACGGGCCATGGACCAGGCGCGCTCCGAGGCCAGGTGCTGGGCGTCGTACTCGGTGAGCACGGCGCCCACGAACTTGGTGGGGCGGCTCATGGCCGGGTCGTCGGCGTCCACGAGGACCCGTGTCAGCAGGCCCGCCACCTGACGCCCGGGCAGGGCGTCCGCCAGGGCCTGGAGGATCCAGAAGCCGATCATGCCCTGCGTCTGGGCCACCAGGGTGTCCAGCGGGTAGGCGTCGGCAGGCACCTGCGCCGAGGCTGTGGCCGCCGCGAGCAGCCCCACCTGGGGGCCGTTGCCGTGGGTGAGCACCAGCTCGTGCTCCTGGGCCAGGGGGATCAGGGAGGCGACGGCAAGACGCACCTTGGCCACCTGGATGGCGGTGTCTGGGGTGGCGCCGCGGGGCAGGAGGGCGTTTCCACCCAGGGCGATGACGATGCGCACGGGATTCCTTCGGTCGGGCCCTGAGGGGCTAGGGCACAAGACACGAGAATAGCCCGCACCTGGACGCCTGCGGACCACGGCCCGACCACAACCCGACCACGGCCCGACCCTCCCGCGGGACGCAGGCCGGGGCGCGCACCAGGTGTGGCCCCGCCCCTCTCCCGCACGCCACTGAGCGGTCTTCAGAGGTCGTAGTCCACGACGAGGGGGGCGTGGTCGGACCAGCGCCCGGAGCGCCGGTCGGCCTTGTCAATAGCGAAGGAACGGGCCAGAACGGCCAGGGACGGGGTGGTCAGGTGGTAGTCAATGCGCCAGCCGGTGTTGTTCTCAAAGGCGGAACCGCGCTGGGACCACCAGGTGTAGGGCCCCTGGACCGGACCCGCCAGACGGCGCACCGTGTCCACCCAGCCCGAGGAGAACCAGGTGTCCAGGTAGGCGATCTCCTCGTCCAGGACCCCGGAGGTCCTGTTGTGGTTGGAGCGCCAGTTCCTAATGTCGGAGGCGGTGTGGACGATATTGAGATCCCCCGCCACGAGGACCTGTGGGCCGTCGGCGGCGGACGCCAGGAGAGCGGACATCCGGGCGTCCACCAGGGACAGGTGGGCGTACTTCTGGCCCATCCTCTCAGTGCCAACCTGGCCGGCGTGGAAGTAGGCGGAGACAACGGTGAGCAGGGGCCGGGCCGACTCGGAGGGCGTACCGGGACCACCGGGGTCCTGGCCGGGAGCACCCGGGCCGGGAGCCGGGTCGGGAGCACCCGGGCCGGGTCGCGTCGCCCGCCCCGCGACCGGGTGCTGAGCCGGGTCGGGTCCGTCCACGTGGTCAGGTCCGGGGGACGCGGGCAGCAGGTCCGCCTCCAGCCAGCGGCCAGAGTCGACGTCGGGCTCCTGGGTGCCGGGAGGCGCCACGCCGTAGCGCACCTGGCCCAGGCGCACGGGACCACCCTGGCGCACCGCGACGGACACCCCCGCACGCCCCTTGACGCGGCAGGGCCAGGTGACCGCCTCGTAACCGGGAAGGAGCGAGGCGGCGACGGGCTCCTCGGCACGGACCTCCTGGAGCAGGACGACGTCCGCGCCGCTGGAGCGGAGCCACTGGTCCATGCCCTTGCGCGCGGCAGCACGGATACCGTTGACGTTGACGGTGGCAATACGCATGAGGCGCAGACTACGCCGGGGCGACAAGGTCCTTGCGCCACGGCATATTCTCCTACCATGACCGAGTCGCAAGCCCAGCAAGCTCCCCAGCCTGCCTGGGCCAGTCTCGTAGCACGCGCGGGCCTCTCCCCCGCCAGGCGCCGCGTGCTGAGGGCGGTCCAGGAGTCGGCGTCGCCCGTCAGCGCCGCAGAGCTGGCGCAGGATCTGGGCCTGCACCACAACACGGTACGCGAGCACCTGGAGTCCCTGGTCAAGCAGGGCATGGTCAGTATGACCCCGGTCTCTACCGGACGCCGGGGACGGCCCACCCTGCGCTACCAGGTCACGGCACCGGACCCTGTGGAGGTGCTGGTGTCCTACACCACGCTCCTGGACGCGGTCGCCCGGACCCTGGGCGAGGGCGAGGAGGCCCGGCAGGTGGCCCTGACCATCGGGCGGCGCTGGGCGGCCGAGAGCGCCACGCAGCCCGGGGTGACAGCAGATCCCGACGGTACGGCGCAGCCCGGCGCCACAGAGCAGTCCGGCACCGCGGCAGGGCCCGCCGACGCCGCGGCGGCTCCCGACGGTATGGCGGATCCCGGCGCCGACGCGGTGGCTCCCGGCAATGCGGGGGCCCCGGCCCCAGGACCTGACGGTACGGAGCAGTCCGGTGACTCGGCGGATCCCGGTGACGCAGAGCAGTCCGGCACCGTGGAGCAGTCCGGCACCGCGGCCGGGCCCGCCGACACGGATGACCTCCCCGAGCCCCTGGCCTCCCTCATGCCCGGGCTCATGTCCATGGGCTTCACCCCGCACGTGGACGACGGGACCGGTGACGTCGTCCTGACCACCTGCCCGCTGGTGGCACGGGACCGACGCCCCCACCCCCTGGTGTGCGCCATGCACGAGGGCTACCTGCACGCAGCGGCCGAGGAGGGCCGCCGGGAGGCGGGAGACGACCAGGACGGCGTCGGGGACCGGCTCACACTCACCGTCATGGAGGCCGACGGCTGCCACGTGCGCCTGGAGCCAGGAACTGATTCCCGTAAGGAGGCAGCATGAGCCACTGGTGGCGACGAGGGCACCAGGCCCGGACACCCCAGGAGGAACCCGACGCCCAGGTACCGATGCCGGAGGGCCCTGGGGCCACCACGGCGCAGGGGCCCGGGCAGGAGGATCCGACGGCGGGGCGGGCAGGTCGGGCGCCGGGGACCCGCAGCGTCCACGTCCTGGTCTCCGGGACGGTGCAGGGGGTGGGGTTCCGCTACTACTGCCAGGAGGAGGCCCAGCGCCTGGGCCTGGCCGGGACGGTGCGCAACCTCGACGACGGCGACGTCGAGGTCCTCGCCCACGGGCCCCGGCACCGGGTGGACGCCCTGATCGCCTGGCTCCACCGGGGGCCCCGGTGGTCCAGGGTGACCGGGGTGCGGGTCACCGAGGTGAGCCCGGACGCGGTGCGGGGCACCAGCTTCCAGGTGGGGAACTAGGGTGGGGAGCTAGGGCGCGAGGGACTCACACACCTCGTAAACGGCCGCTCAGCCCTGCGGGCGTGGGGAGTTAGCGCGCGGGACTCACTCGCTGACGCGCAGGATCCCCGTGGCCCCCTTCTCCGCGTCCGCGAAGGAGTGGTTGACGAACGTGTAGCTGCCCGGCGGCCCGGCGACCGTCTCCACGAACCCGCCCTGTGCCGGGTGCAGTCCCAGGGCCTGGGAGCCCCCGTTCCACGCCGTCCCGATCCCCTCGGGACCCCCGAGCTGGTAGGCGCCCTCGAAGAACACCGTGTCGAACTGGAGGCCCACCACGTGGAAGGAGCACAGCAGGGAGGGGCCGGCGTCGAGCACCCAGAAGCGCACCCGCTGACCGGTGCGTGCCGTCAGCGGCTGCTGGACGTACTGGAAGGCGACCCCGTTGAAGACGGTCAGGTCCGGGGTCTTGGCGACCACCTTGGCGGCGTCGGTGGGACCGCCCTCCGGGCCCAGGTAGATCTCGGAGTGGACGAGCAGGTACTCGTGGTCCACCTCCGCCAGGGCGGGTGGGTCGATAATGACGGCCCCGTGCATGCCGCTGGCCAGGTGGAGGCTCATGGGCATGGTCGAGCAGTGGTACAGCCAGATGCCGCTGCGCTGGGCGGTGAAGGTGTAGACCAGGCTCTCACCGGGGCTGATGGAGCGCATGGCGGCGTCCGGGGAGACCACGCCCGCGTGGAAGTCCAGGGAGTGGCTCATGGTCCCGTTGTTGACCAGGGTGATCTCGAAGGTGTCCCCCACCTTTCCACGCAGGACCGGCGCGGGGACCTGCCCGTTGTAGGTCATGCGGGTCTGGGTGACCCCGCAGCCCACGGGCATGGGGACCTCGGTGACGGTGAAGGTGTGGCGGTGGGTGGTCTGGGAGGGCGCGGGTGCCAGGGCGGCGTCGAAGGCGGTGAAGCCCTGCGGCAGGGGCGCCTCGTAGTCGGGGACGGCGCCGGGGGGCGTGCTCGCGCTCCCACCGGGCGCCGCCACGGGTGCGGCGCCCGTGGTGACGTGGAAGACCATGCCGTGGGCACGGTGCCCGGCGATCGAGCACCAGCCCTCCACCGGCCCCCTAATGACGCCCGCGTCGAGCTCGGCACGCTGTCCCGCGGCCACCCGGCCGGTGGTGGCGCCGTTCTCCAGGACCAGGTCGTGGACCATGTTGGCGGTGTTGTCCAGGGTGATGACCAGGCGGTCCCCGGGGGCGACGTCCACGGTGTCGGGCACGAACCGCATGCCCGAGACGGTGACCGTGGCCTCCACCACCCGGCCGGTGGCCGGTATGGACTCATCGACCGCGGGACCCCCGACCTGGGAGCACAGGGCGATAATGCTCCCGACGGCAACAGCCGCCCCGGCGGTCATGAGGCCCAGGACCACCCCACGCCGGTCCACCTCCCGAAGGCGCTCCTGCTCCGGGGAGGTGGCCTGACGACGGGACGCGCCCTGGTTCCCGGCCTCGCGCGCCGCATCCGGCCTGCTCGTGGCCGGTCTGCCGGTGGCCGGTGCGGTCCCGGCGGTCACCGCGCGGCGGGGTGGCGACGGCGTCCGGCCGGGACGGGGACCGGTGCTGCTGGCCGCACCGCGGGCTGGGGCGGGACCGGTGCTGCTGGCCGGGACAGAGCTGGCGCTACCAGCCGCGTCGCCAGCCGGGGCAGGACCGGTGCCGCTGGCCGGGCCGGGCCCGGCGCCCGCAGACGGTACCGACCCTGGTCCACGGGGGTCGGGCTCGTGCTTGTCACTCATGGTGGTCCTTAGGGCTGACGACGGGAGCGCGAGGCCGCACCGTCCCGGGAGCGACGACGCACCTCACGTGCGGAGAGCACCATACCCACCAGGGCGTACAGGGTGACGCACCCCGCCGTGGCCCCGCAGGTCAGACGCGCCTCCCAGGGCAGTGCCGGGATAAGGGCCAGCAGGAGGCAGGAGTTGGCCGCGGTGACCCGGTAGGCGGCGGCCCGGTCCATGACGAGGTTCGTGGCACGCGACGCCTTGGGGCCGCCGCCGAGCATGACCGGGGTGAGGTAGCTCAGGGCACCGACGAGAATCTGCAGGGCGAAGCCCGCCCCCAGGGCCACCCGCAGGGCGTGGATGAGGTCACGGGCCCCCGACGCCCCGGCGTCGGGACCGGCGACGGTGATCCCCGCCCCGAGCACCACCACGCAGCCCAGGAACCAGGTCACGGCCGCGGTTGCCGAGGCGGTGGCGAAGGACGTCGGCGGCACGCGCCGGGCGGTGCGCCAGGCGGGGAGGACCACCCCGCCTGCTCCTGTGAGGTAGACCAGGGCGCCAATACCGCCCAGGGGCGACCACAGCCCGGAGCAGGCCACCAGCGCTGTCCCCGCCACCAGCAGGGGCAGCCCCCGGAGGGCCCACCGGGGCGCCTCGGGCTGCATCTTGGTGCGCAGCATGGTGGGCCACAGGACCGTGAGCGTGCCCAGGACCGTGGTCCCCACGAACCCCAGGAGCATGGTCATGGTGTGGGCCACGTAGAGGCGGTCGGCGGTCCCGGAGGCACCGCGGTCCTCGGCCCAGCTCGTCAGGTATCCCAGGGTGGCACCCACCGCCAGGAGCGTCAGGGCCACCACGTAGGCCAGGGCCAGGGTGCCCAGGCGCGGGGCCACGGCCCGCCGGTACTGGACGCTTATGGCCGCCACACCGGTGAGCGCGGCGAGGACCACCAGCCCCACCCCACTCAGGGCGAGCCCCGGACGGGCCGCCGTAATCCCTACCAGGACGGTGGCCGTCCCCAGGCCGTGGACACCCAGCCGGACGTTGACCAGGGCGGCGCCGCCCAGGGCGGGGCGGTGCAGGAGGGTGTCGGCGAAGTGCGCGGACCACACGGTGATGGCGCTGCCGATGCCGCCCAGGAGGAGGGCGTGCAGGGGCAGCCAGGTCCCCCACGAGGCCAGGGGCCCGCCCAGGACCAGCACGGCCAGGACGGCGGCACTCACCAGCCAGCCCACCACGACGGCATTGCGGCGCACCTGGGTGGTGCGGCGGTGGGGACGACGTGGCGGTGAGGACGGCGCGGGGCTCACCCCGGTCCCCCCAGGGCCGTCAGGGCCCGCACCAGGTCGGCCTTGTTATCCACAACGGCAACCGTAATAAACTGCGACCGCACCTTTCAACGTCCTACCCGGACGCAGGTGCCCCGGCCCGTCGGCCAGCACCGAGCACTATGTGCCTGACCTCCCGTAAGGAGCACCCATGAGCGAGGACCCGAACCTCATCCCCGTGACCGAGATCCGTCGTACCGGCCACAGCTGTGGCTGCGGCGAGCACGACCCCGAGCGCCTGACCCTGGACGCCCGCGCGATCCCCCACCGCCTGCGCCACGCCGCCGTCATCGGCGCCGTCTCCAGCCTGCAGGTGGGTGAGGGCCTCGACCTGGTGGCGCCCCACGTGCCCACCCCGCTCCTGGTCCAGATCGACCAGCAGCTGCCCATGACCTTCCAGCACACCCTGCTGGAGGCCGAGGACGGCTACGCCCGCGTGGAGATCCTGCGCACTGCCTGAGATACGCCCCGTCGCCCCCGGGCAGGCGGCGCGCGGTCCGCCGGCCCCGGGTAGGTGGCGCGCCCACGCTCTGCCGCCCGCGGGTCGTCGCCTGCCGCCCTCCGGCAGGTGGCGCGCCTGCCGCAGGGCCCCCTGGAGGCCGTGGGCAGAGCCCGCCGCCCTTGGGCAGGTGGCGTGCCCACGGGACCATCGCCACGGACACCGCCAGCCCGACGTCGCCCCCGGGCAGGTGGCGTGCCCGGTGGGCGGCGTCGGGCGGCCCAGGAGCGCCCAACGCCAGCCCCCGTCGGGCGGCGGCCCCGCTATCCTCTGCGCTATGACAGCCCTGGACACGGTGCCCTCGACCCGGCCGCTTCCCACGACCCGGGCGACGACGTTCCTGGGCCTGCCCTCCCTGCGCCCCGTCCCAGCCGTCCGCCAGCCCGTGGCCCCGACCGCCCAGGGGCCGGCGGCCCCCGTCCGCACGCTCCCAGCCCCGCCCCAGCGGGCCCCTTCCGTCCGGGGGCCGGTGGCCCCCCTGCTGGACCGCCACGGGCGCACGGTGCGTGACCTGCGTCTGTCGGTCACCGACCGCTGCAACCTGCGCTGCACCTACTGCATGCCGGCCCAGGGCCTGGACTGGCTGCCCACACCTGAGCTGCTCACCACCGCGGAGATCGCCCGCCTGGCGCGCCTGGCCGTCACCCGCATGGGGGTGGAGCGGATCCGGCTGACCGGCGGCGAGCCCCTCATGCGCCGCGACCTGGAGGAGATAGTCCGCACCCTCGCTCCCCTGCGCACCACTGCCGGGCACCCCGTGGACCTGGGGCTGACCACCAACGGCCTGGGCCTGGACAGGCGGGCACCCGCCCTGCGCGCCGCAGGGCTCCGACGTGTCAACGTCTCCATCGACACCCTCGACCCGGACGCCTACGCCGCCCTGACCCGCCGGGACCGCCTGCCCGACGTGCTGGCCGGTGCGGCCGGGGCGCAGGCGGCGGGCCTGTGCCCGGTCAAGGTCAACGCCGTCGCCCAGCCCGGGCTGACCCACCACGCCCCCGACCTGCTGCGTGAGTGCCTGCGCCGGGGGTGGCAGCTGCGTTTTATCGAGCACATGCCCCTGGGGCCGCGCCAGACCTGGAGCCCGGGGTCTGTGGTCACCGCCGAGCAGATCCTGGACGTCCTGCGCGGAGCCGGGTTCACCCTGACCCCGGCGGGCCGCCCCGACCGCCGTCCCGCCGCCCTGTGGCACGTGGCCGCCGGGACGGACCACCCCGCCGGGAGCGTGGGTGTCATCGCCTCGGTCTCCCAGCCCTTCTGCGCCGACTGCGACCGCACCCGTGTCACCGCCGACGGCCGCCTCATGACCTGCCTGTTCTCCCCCACGGAGACCGACCTGCGGTCCCTGCTGCGCGGCGGGGCCAGCGACGAGGACCTTATCGGGGCCTGGCGCCAGGCCACCTGGACCAAGCCCCTGGCGCACGGCTCGGACACGCCCGCCCGCACGCCCGACGGCTTTGAGCGCCCCGGGCGGACCATGAGCGCCATCGGCGGCTGAGGCGGGCAGGTCCGGGCGGGCCAGGCGCGGAGTTGCACATTCTTTTTACAATCGGCGATTAATGAAGCGCGAGATCACGCGGATCATGTCAGCGGTCCGGGGTCTAAAACAAGGATGAATGTGCAACGCGGGCACCGTTGCACATTCATCTTGTCCTGGGCCCCGTACCCGGGGGACAAAACGTTGGAATGACGCCAACGCCTCGTCACCGCCCCCAAGATGAATGTGCAACGCCGCCTGTTTGTGGCCGGTCAGGGGCGGGGGCGTGGACGGTCCGAGCGTGTGGCTGGCGTGCTGCCCCCGTGTGGCCGGTCATGGGAGGCAGGGGCGTCGGGGTCGAGGGTCGCTCCCCTGGCCGGCCTGGGAGGCCGCGCCGCGGAGGCTCCGGGTAGCCTCGTCCCCGTCTACTGCACCCACCAGCCCGGGAGAGACGTGAACGCCATTGAGATCCGCTACTTCGCCGCCGCCGCCGAGGCCGCTGGCACCACCCACGAGCACCTGGAGGTGGCACCGGGTACCACCCTGGCGGCCCTGCGCGAGGCGCTGGCCGGGCGCGGGACCCAGATGGCGCGCGTCATCGGGCTGTCGAGCTACCTGGTGAACTCCCTGAGCGCGCCCGCCGACGGCCTGCAGGAGCTCGCCGACGGCGACCGGGTCGACGTGCTGCCACCCTTCGCCGGAGGCTGAGGCGCCGGTCACCCGGTGCGTCCAGGGGGCGCCGGTGGGGTGCGTGAGCCCCCGGGTCCTGGCCTCCGGTCACCCGGTGCGTCCGAAAAGCCGCACTGCTGGCCCTCCACCGGAGGCCTCGCTACCGGCCCTAACCAGAGGCCGAGCTGCCGCTCTTTACCGGAGGCTGAGGTCGGCAGAGCGCCCCGTCACGCTCTCAAGGACCAGGGCGGGACGTCCTAGTCACCTACCGCCCCGCTCGTCTGCCCCGCCGGAGGCACTCGGCTCAGGCCATATTGGACCACTCGGCCGTGCCGTCGGCGAAGAGCTGGTGCTTCCACACGGGCAGGCGCGCCTTGACCTGCTCCACCAGGGCGCTGGCCGCCGCGAAGGCCTCCGCCCGGTGGTCAGCGCTCACGGCCACCGCCAGGGCGGTATCCCCCACGACCAGGTCACCGACCCGGTGGACCACGCCCAGGGCCCGCAGGCCCGGGTGCGCGGCGACGTCGGCAGCGACCTGGGTCATGACGTCGGCGGCCACTGGGTGGGCGCTGTAGGTAATGCCCTTCACTCCCCGTCCGTCGTCGTGGTCACGTACCACGCCCTCGAAGGTAACCACGGCCCCGGCGGCCGCACAGGAGACCTGACGAGCCAGTTCCGTGGCGCTGACCGGCCGCATCGTCACCCCCGAGCACACAATGACCGCGCCGGATTTGCCCACGCTGGCCGCGCCAGATCCGTCGGCGGTAGCTGCAGAAGCACCATCGGCCTCCCCGGCCGTGGGCGGCCGGGACCAGGGTGCGGGGTCGGTGACGGGCATGCTGGGGCCTCTCTGGGGTACCGGCCGAGGACGCTCCGTAGCCTGCCACCAGGCGCGTCCCGGCGCCACCAGGTGGCATAAAGAGCTCGATCGCCCGGCCGGTCGGGCCAGCTTAGGCGCGTCCCGGCGCCACCGGGCGGCACGAAGAGCTCAATCGCCCGGCGGTTGGCCAGCTTAGGCGCGTCCTGGCGCTACCGGGCGGCATGATAGGCCCTGTACCGCCGTCGAACCGACCCACCCAGGGAGGCCCCATGTCACCGCTGACACCTGTCGAGGACCACCTGCGCACGGTCCTGTCCGCCCTGGAGCCCCTGGCCCCGGTGACCCTGCCCCTGGCCCGGGCCCACGGCACCGTGCTGGCCCAGGACGTCCGGGCGCTGCTGGCCGTGCCGCCGTGGACCAACTCCGCCATGGACGGCTACGCGCTGCGCCGGCAGGACCTGGGCGGCGCGGCCCCCGTGGTCCTGCCCGTGTCCCAGGACGTCCCCGCCGGCAGCGTCCCCACCCCCCTGGAGCCAGGCACGGCCGCCCGCATTATGACCGGCGCGACCCTGCCAGCCGGCGCCGACACCGTGGTCAGGGTCGAGGACACCGACCAGGAGCCCGGCCCCCGGCCCCTGCCCGACCAGGTGACGGTGCGCGTCCTGCCCCAGGCGGGCGCCAACGTCCGGCACGCCGGGGAGGACACGGTCTGCGGGGCCCCCGTCCTGGGGCGGGGCACGCTCCTGGGGGCCCGTGAGCTGGCCGCCCTGGCCTCCACCGGTCACGGGACGGTCCTGGTGCGCCCCCGGCCGCGCGTCGCCGTGGTGTCCACCGGCGCCGAGCTGAGTGAGCCGGGACAGCCCCTGGCGCCGGGCCACGTCCCCGACTCCAACAGCCTCCTGCTGGCGGGCCTGCTGACGGAGGTGGGGGCGCACTGCGCCGGGACGTGGCGCGCCGCTGACACCTCCGCCTCCCTGGCCGAGGTCCTGCTCCAGGCAGCCGCCGACGCGGACCTGGTGGTGACCTCCGGCGGCGTCTCCGCCGGGGCCTTCGACCCCCTGACCATGCTGGCCGCCCAGCACCAGGAGCCTGCCGGGGCCGCCACGGACGGGCAGTCCGCCCGGGTCCACCTCACCTTCGCCAGCCTCGCCATGCAGCCGGGCAAGCCCCAGGCCCACGGGTACATTGACGTCAGGGGACGCCGGGTCCCGCTCCTGGCCCTGCCGGGCAACCCGGTCAGCGTCCTGGTGTCCTTCACCAGCCTCGTGCGTCCGGCCCTGGCGCGCCTGGCGGGGCTCCAGCCGTTGACACCCGCCGTCCTGCCCGGGTACGCGCGTGCCGCGAGCGCCTGGTCGTCCCCCGTAGGACGGCGCCAGCACGTGCCCGTGCGCCTGGTCCCCGCGCCTGCGGGGCACCCCGGGCAGGAGGACACCTGGGTGGCTCCCACCCACCGGCTGGGCTCGGGCTCCCACCTGGTGGCCTCCCTGCCCCAGGCCCAGGCCCTGGCCGTGGTGGACGAGGATGTGCCCGCCGTCGAGCTGGGGCAGCCCCTGCGCCTCCTGCCCCTGCCCGCCCCCGCCCGTCCCTGACCGCCCCGTGGCAGAGAGCCTGACGGACATGAGTACCCCGATCCGCCTGACCCACCTTGACAGCGAGGGCGCCGCCTACATGGTTGACGTCACCGCCAAGACCCCGACCGTCCGCTCCGCCTCCGCCTGCGCTGAGGTCGCCTGCTCCCCGCAGGTGGTGGCGGCCCTGCGCCAGGGCACCGTCCCCAAGGGCGACGTCCTGGCCGTGGCCCGGGTCGCGGGGATCGCGGCGGCCAAGAAGGTGCCTGACCTGCTGCCGCTGGCCCACGTTATCGGCGTCCACGGGGCCCGGGTGGACCTGGGCGTGGAGGACTGGGGCGTACGCATTGAGGCGACGGTGCGTACCGCGGACCGCACCGGGGTGGAGATGGAGGCCCTGACGGCGGTGACGGTGGCGGCCCTGGCCGTGGTGGACATGGTCAAGGGCGTGGACCGGGAGGTGACCCTCCGCCGTGCCATGGTGACGGCCAAGTCGGGGGGCCGTTCAGGGACGTGGGTGCGTCCGGCCCAGGGGGCGCGGGTATGAGCGGGGCGCAGGTATGAGCACAGGCGTGAGCGGAGGCACGGACACGACGGACACGACCGGGGGCGTCCTGGATGTCATTGTCCTGGCGGGGGGCACCGGGCGGCGTCTGGGCGGGGCCTGCAAGCCCGATGTCCTGGTCGCGGGGCGGCGCATGCTGGACCACGTGCTCGACGGCGTGGCCGGACTCCGCGGCCGGGGCCTGCCTGACGGGCGCGTCGTCGTCGTGGCGCCGCAGCAGGTGGCGCTGCCCGACGGCGTCCTGCGCGCCCTGGAGGATCCGCCGCTGGGAGGTCCGGTAGCCGGGGTGGCTGCGGGTCTCGGGGCCCTGGGGCTCCTGGGCCCCCGCACCGGGTCCGGGAGCAGGACCAGGTACGTGTCCGGTGCCGACGGCACAGCGGTATCCGGGGCGAGCGCTCCCGGGTCGGGGGGCGCCAGAGCGGGCACGCCCGGGACGGGTGCCGAGACGGGTGCGGGGACCGGTCCTGCCGCACCCGGCCCCGCCGTTGCCCTGCTGACCTGCGACGCGCCCGGCTCCTGGAGGGCGCTGCCTGGGCTGCTGGACGCCCTGGCCCGGGCCGGGGTGGGCACCGACGGGGTCTGCGTGAGGACCGCGGGGGCTGGCGGCTACGTCCAGCACCTCCTGGGGGTCTACCGTCCGGCTCCCCTGGCGGCCGGGGTGGCCCCGGGCGGCGTGCCGTTGCGTGACGTGTCGGTCAGGCGGGCCATGGCGGTCCTGTCACTGAAGACGCTCACCCCCGCCGACACCTGGATCCTGCGCGACCTGGACACCTGGGAGGACGTGGCCCGGTGGGACCAGGAGCAGGCGGCGGGTCCCGGGGCCAGCCTGCCGGCCCTCCCCGCGGCCCCGGAGGCGCGGCCCGCGGCCCCGGAGGCGCGGATGGGGGAACCACGCTGATCCGCCGTACCATCCGGGCGTGGGAGCGGGATCGGCAGGTGCGTTGAGCAGGTCTCGAATCCGCCGTACCGAGCAGGAGCCCGGCGCCCCGACCCGCTGGCCTGGCTGACCAGTCGGCCGTGCTCGTGCCAGGTAGGAGCGGCGGCCCCGGACCCGTTCTCGCGACGAACAAGTACCGTTCTCGCGACGAACAAGTACCGTTCTCACGGTCTGTGGGGTGGGCCGGGGTCGGGGCGGGGCGGCTGGGCGGGCGGGTCAGTGGTCGGCGCCGCCGAGCTGCTCCAGGACGTGGGGCACGAGCGGGCCGATGACGGCCACGGTGTCCTTGACCCCGCCGCGCGATCCCGGCGCGTTGACCACCAGGACGCCGTCGGCCTCACGGCTGGTGACGCCCACCAGGCCCCGTGACAGGCCGGACAGCGGCGTCTTGGTCAGGCCGTGGGCGCGGATCTGCGCCTCCAGCCCCTCCAGGCGGACCTCGAGCAGGGGGGCGGTCCCCTCGGGCGTGAGGTCGCGCGGGGTGACGCCGGTGCCCCCGGTGGTCAGGACCACCCGGGCGCCCTGGGCGATGGCCGCCTCAATGGCCTGGCGGACGCTGTCAGCACCGTCGGGCACCAGGACCACCTCGTTGACGATGACGTCGTGCTCGGCCAGGAGCCGGACGGCCAGGGGGCCGGAGACGTCCTCGCGGGTCCCGGCGCAGCACCGGTCCGAGACGGTAATGACGGCGCCGCGCACGGGCTCGGGCAGGGGGTGGAGGCCCTTCTGGGCGATCGGGGCGTAGGCGGCGCCCTCGGATGATGTGGTGTGGCTCATGGTGCATACGGTAGTCGATGTCCCAGTGCGTACCGCCGCACCCGGCCGGCCCCGGTGGCACCCCGGGCCCGGGCCGACGTCGGGGTAAATTACGCCACACCACCCTTCCTTTATATGGCTCGTCCCATAACAAACTCTGTCCCCCGGCACCCCGTCGTTCCAGGCAGAACGCAACCTGCCCCCGCCGGGCTCCCGGGACCTGCATCATGGTGAGGACGCCAGTTACACCGCCGTCGAGACGTCATCCGTCACCTCAAGCCCGCAGGAGCCCCATGAGCGCCCGACCCGCCCCCGCCGCCAGCGGAAGAGTCCTCCAGGACTGGGACCCAGAGGACCCGCAGCGCTGGTCCCCCGCCATCGCCTGGCGGACCCTGGTCATTACCACCTACTCAATGGTCCTGGCCTTCTGCGTGTGGTTCCTGCCCAGCGCCATCGCCCCCAAGCTCACCGAGATCGGCTTCCGCCTCAGCGAGGCCCAGCTGTACTGGCTGGCCGCCATGCCGGGCCTGGCCTGCGGCCTCATCCGCTTCGTCTACATGTTCCTGCCGCCCATCGTGGGCACCCGCCGGCTCGTGGCCTACTCCTCCCTGCTCTACGCCCTGCCCATGCTGGGCTGGTTCTTCGCCGTCCGGGACAGCACCACCGGCTACGGGGTGCTGCTGGCCCTGGCCTTCGCCTGCGGCATCGGCGGCGGGTCCTTCTCCGGCTACATGCCCTCCACCGGCTACTTCTTCCCCAAGCGCCTGTCGGGAACAGCCCTGGGCATCCAGGCCGGCGTGGGCAATATGGGCATGAGCATTATCCAGCTCATGGGCCCCTGGCTCATGGGGTTCGGCCTGTTCGGAATCACCTGGATCGCCCCCCAGACGGCCGAAGGGGGCCCGGTGTGGGTCCACAACGTCGCCGTCTTCTTCGTCCCCTGGACAATCCTGGCCGCCCTCCTGGCCTTCACCCTGCTCAAGGACGTCCCGGTCAAGGCCAACGTCCGCCAGCAGATCGACATCTTCTCCAACCCCGACACCTGGTACATGACCCTCATGTACGTGGCCACCTTCGGGCTGTTCTCCGGGTTCGCGGCCCAGTTCGGCCTGCTGATCAAGAACACCTACGGGCCGAGCTCGGCCCTGGCCGCTACCTTCGACGCCTCCCTCCTGCCGCTGGGCGCCACCTACGCCTTCCTGGGACCGCTCATCGGCTCGGTGGTGCGCATGTGCTGGGGGCCGCTGTGCGACAGGTTCGGCGGCGCCGTCTGGACCTTCGTCTCCCTGCTCGGCATGGGCGCCACCCTGGCGGCGACCACCTTCTTCCTCCACCCCACCGACCCCTCCCAGTTCCCGGGCTTCCTGTGGGCGATGCTGGCCATGTTCTTCTTCTCCGGACTGGGCAACGCCGGCACCTTCAAGCAGATGCCCATGATCATGCCCAAGCGCCAGGCCGGGGGCGCCATCGGCTTCACCGCCGCCATCGCCTCCCTGGGCCCCTTCATTGTGGGGGTGGCCATTGCCTCCCTGGGAGCGACCACCTGGTACTGGATCTCCGTGGCCTACTGCGTCCTGTGCGCGGTCATCTGCTGGATCCGCTACGCCCGCCCCGGCGCGCCCTTCCCGGGCTGACCCCGACGCCGGGCCGGCCCGGGAACCAGCCCGGCACCCGGCCCGCCGCGGGCCCCACCGCAGACCACCGGAAGAGACCCTAAGGAGAGCAATGAGCATCGGCTCCCAGCCCACCGGCCCGGGCATCGTCCCCGGGCCCGACCAGAAGGTCGAGACCGCGCCCGCCCTGCTCACCCTGGGCTCCTACCTGCGCCGGGGGCGGGCCAGCTCGGACGCCCGCCGCCTGTTCCTGACCGGCGGGCGCCAGGCCGACGCCTTCTACCGCCACCGGTGGAGCCACGACAAGATGGTCCACTCCACCCACGGGGTCAACTGCACCGGCTCGTGCGCCTGGGAGGTCTACGTCACCGACGGGATTATCACCTGGGAGAAGCAGATCACCGACTACCCCACCACCGGGCCGGACATGCCCGAGTACGAACCGCGCGGCTGCCCCCGCGGCGCGGCCTTCTCCTGGTACACCTACTCCCCCACCCGCATCCGCTACCCCTACGTACGCAGCGTGCTGCTGGACGCCTTCCGCGCCGCCAAGGCCGATACCGACGGCGACCCCGTGGCCGCCTGGGCCCAGGTCACCGGCGACCCCGCTACCGCCCGGGCCTACAAGTCGGCCCGGGGCAAGGGCGGCATGGTGCGCGTGGGCTGGGACGAGGCCCTGGAGATCATCGCCGCGGCCTACGTGCACACCATCCGCACCTGGGGCCCGGACCGCTGCGCCGGCTTCTCCGTCATCCCGGCCATGTCCCAGGTCTCCTACGGCGCCGGCGGGCGCTTCCACGAGCTCATCGGCGGCACCATGCTCTCCTTCTACGACTGGTACGCCGACCTGCCCCCGGCCTCCCCCCAGGTCTTCGGCGACCAGACCGACGTGCCCGAGGCCGGCGACTGGTACAACTCCCAGTTCCTCATTATGTGGGGCTCCAACCTGCCCCTGACCCGCACCCCCGACGCCCACTTCATGACCGAGGCCCGCTACCACGGCCAGAAGGTGGTGGCCGTCTCCCCCGACTACGCGGACAACACGAAGTTCGCCGACCAGTGGCTGCGGGTGGCCCCGGGCACCGACGGCGCCCTGGCGACGGCCATGGGCCACGTCATCCTCTCCGAGTTCCACGTGGAGCGGCGTGAGCCCTTCTTCCTGGACTACATGCGCCGCCACACCGACTCCCCCTTCCTGGTCGGCCTGGAGCTCCACCCCGACGGGACCGCCTACGTGCCCGGCCGCTTCCTGACCGCCTCCGACGTCGACGGCGTGGCCGAGGACGCCCCCAGGAACGAGTTCCGGCCCCTGGTGTGGGACCGCGAGCGCGGCCCGGCCGACCCCGGCGGGACGCTCGCGGACCGCTTCACCCCCGAGGGCGAGGGCAGGTGGAACCTGCTCATGGAGGGCGTGGACCCGGTCATGAGCATCCTGGACCTGCGTGGCCTGCCCGGCGCCCCCAGGGTGCAGGCCGCCGAGGTCCTCCTGCCCCGCTTCGACCTGCCGGGCTCCACCACCCCCACCGGCAGCGTGGGCGGCGGGACGGTGCGCCGCGGGGTGCCGGTCACCCGGGTCGGGGACCGCCTGGTGACCACCGTCTACGACCTGCTCCTGGCCCAGTACGCGGTTGGGCGCCCGGGCCTGCCCGGCCAGTGGCCCGAGGACTACCAGGACGCCACGGTGCCGGCCACGCCCGCCTGGGCCAGTGAGGTCACCGGTGTGCCCGGGCCCGCCGTTATCCGGGTGGCGCGCGACTTCGCGCTCAACTCCCTGGAGTCCGGCGGCCGCTCCCAGATCGTCATGGGCGCGGGCATTAACCACTACTACCACGCCGACCAGATCTACCGCACCATCCTGGCGCTGACCTCCATGTGCGCCACCCAGGGCGTCAACGGCGGCGGCTGGGCCCACTACGTGGGCCAGGAGAAGGTCCGCCCCCTGTCCGGGTTCCAGCAGTACGCCTTCGCCCTGGACTGGCACCGTCCGGCCCGCCAGATGATCTCCACCGGCTTCTGGTACATCACCACCGACCAGTGGCGCTACGACGCCACCAGCGCCGAGCGCCTGGCCTCCCCCCTGGGGGCGGGGACGCTGGCCGGGATGACGACCACGGACGTCATGGTGGAGGCCATGAAGCGCGGCTGGACGCCGTCCTACCCGACCTTCAACCGCAGCCCCCTGCTGCTGGGCCAGCAGGCCGCGGAGGCGGGCATGAGCCCGGCCGACTACGTGGTCAAGGAGCTCAGGGCCGGCACGCTGCGCTTCGCGGCCGAGGACCCCGACGCCCCGGAGAACTTCCCGCGCATCCTGGCCTCCTGGCGCACGAACCTGCTGGGCAGCTCGGCCAAGGGAACGGAGTTCTTCCTGCGCCACATGGTGGGGGCGGACAACGACGTCAACGCCGTCCAGACCCCGCCGGGGCAGCGTCCGGTCTCGGTGACCTGGCGTGACGAGGCCCCCGTGGGCAAGCTGGACCTCATGTGGACGGCGGACTTCCGCAACACCTCCACCACGCTGCACTCCGACGTCGTGCTGCCGGCGGCCACCTGGTACGAGAAGCACGACATCTCCTCCACGGACATGCACCCCTTTGTGCACTCCTTCAACGCGGCCATCGACCCACCCTGGGAGGCCCGCACCGACTTCCAGATCTACCAGGCCCTGGCCGGCCTCGTCTCCGACTGGGCGCCGCGCTACCTGGGCACCCAGACCGACGTCGTGGCCGCCCCCCTGACCCACGACACCCCCGACGCCCTGACCATGGCCCACGGGGACGTCTCCGGGCTGCCCCAGGAGTGGATCCCGGGGGTGACCATGCCCAAGCTGGTGCCCACCCAGCGCGACTACACCCAGATCCGGGCCAAGTTCGACGCCGTCGGCCCCCTGGCCGAGAAGCTGGGCCTGCCCTGCAAGGGCATTGCGCTCAAGCCGGGCCCGGAGATCAGGCGCCTGGGGCGCAACCACGGGCTCTCCACTGACGGCGTGGCGGCCGGGCGGCCGCTGGTGGACACCGACGTCCGGGCCGCCGACGCGATCCTGGCCCTGTCGGGCACCACCAACGGGCGCATTGCCACCGAGGGCTGGGACACCCTGTCCCGGCGCACCGGCACCCCGCTGGTGGAGCTCAGCGAGGAGGAGGCGGGCAAGCTCATTACCTTCGCCGACACCCGCGTCAAGCCCCAGGGCGTCATTACCTCCCCGGAGTGGTCCGGGAGCGAGCACGGGGGGAGGCGCTACAGCGCCTTCGTGGTCAATGTGGAGCACGCCAAGCCCTGGCACACCCTGACCGGGCGCATGCACTACTACCTGGACCACGACTGGATGCGGGACATGGGCGAGGCCCTGCCGGTCTTCCGCCCCCCGCTGGACTTCCACGCCCTGTACGGGGAGGCCGCCCCGGGGCAGGTGGGCACCAGCCCTGAGGGCACCGCCGAGGTGGCGGTGCGCTACATTACCGCGCACAACAAGTGGGCCATCCACTCCCAGTACTACGACAACCTCTACATGCTGACCCTGGGGCGGGGCGGGCAGACCATCTGGATGAGCCCCCAGGACGCGGACAAGGTGGGCGTGAAGGACAACGAGTGGGTGGAGGCCTACAACCGCAACGGCATTGTGGCGGCCCGGGCGATCGTCTCCCACCGCATTCCCGAGGGCATGGTCTTTATGCACCACGCCCAGGAGCGCACCATGAACACCCCCCTGACCGAGCGCAGCGGGCGGCGCGGGGGGACGCACAACTCCCTGACCCGGATCGTGCTCAAGCCCAGCCACTTCGCCGGCGGCTACGCCCAGCTGTCCTACGCCTTCAACTACATCGGCCCCACCGGCAACAACCGCGACGAGGTCACCCTCATCCGCCGTCGCAGCAACCAGGAGGTGACGTTCTAATGAAGGTCATGGCCCAGGTCGCCATGGTAATGAACCTGGACAAGTGCATTGGCTGCCACACCTGCTCGGTCACCTGCAAGCAGGCGTGGACCAACCGCGAGGGCACCGAGTACATGTGGTTCAACAATGTCGAGACCCGCCCCGGGGTGGGCTACCCGCGCGGCTGGGAGGACCAGGGGCGGTGGAGGGGAGGCTGGGAGCGCACGGCCACAGGCCGCCTGCGGCCGCGCTCCGGGGGGCGCCTGCGCCGCCTGGCGAGTATCTTCGCCAACCCGGACATGCCGGGCGTCCAGGACTACTACGAGCCGTGGACGTACGAGTACGACCGCCTGCTCTCGGCCCCCAAGGACTCCCCGGCCCTGCCGGTGGCCCGGGCCAGGAGCCAGATCACGGGCGAGCACATGCCCACCATTACCTGGGGGCCCAACTGGGACGACGACCTGGGCGGCTCGACGGAGACCCTCCAGCAGGACCCGGTCCTGGAGGCCATGAGCACCAGGGTGCGCACGGACATTGAGTCGGCCTTCATGTTCTACCTGCCGCGCATCTGCGAGCACTGCCTGAACCCCACCTGCGTGTCGGCCTGCCCGTCGGGGGCCATGTACAAGCGCACCGAGGACGGCATCGTGCTGGTGGACCAGGACGCCTGCCGCGGCTGGCGCATGTGCGTGTCGGCCTGCCCCTACAAGAAGGTCTACTTCAACCACCACACCGGCAAGGCCGAGAAGTGCACCCTGTGCTACCCGCGCCTGGAGGTCGGCGAGCCCACGGTGTGCTCGGAGACCTGCGTGGGGCGCCTGCGCTACCTGGGGGTCCTGCTCTACGACGCCGACCGGGTCTCCCAGGCGGCGGCAGTCAAGGACCCGCAGGACCTGTACGCGGCCCAGCGCGAGATCCTGCTGGACCCCCACGACCCGCAGGTGGTGGCCGCCGCCCGCGCCGAGGGCGTGCCGGACACCTGGGTCGAGGCGGCCCAGGCCTCCCCCGTGTGGGACCTCATTGACACCTACGAGGTGGCCCTGCCCCTGCACCCGGAGTACCGCACCATGCCCATGGTGTGGTACATCCCGCCGCTGAGCCCGGTGGTGGACGAGGTGGCCGCCGCGGGCCTGGACGGGGAGGACCACCGGGTGCTGCTGACGGCCGTGTCCGAGATGCGCATCCCCCTGGAGTACCTGGCGGGGCTGTTCACCGCCGGTGAGACCAACACGGTGGAGCTCGTGCTGCGCCGCCTGGCCGCCATGCGCTCCCACATGCGCGACGTCCGACTGGGGCGCGAGCCCGACCCGGCTGTCGCCGCCTCGGTGGGGACGAGCGGGGAGCGCCTGGAGGCCATGTACCGCCTGCTGGCCATTGCCAAGTACGACGACCGCTACGTCATCCCCACCACCAAGCCGGAGGTCCCCCGGGGCATGCAGGCCATGGGTGGGGACGTGCGCGCGCTGCTGGGCCAGGGCGCGCCGGCGGGCTGCCACGACGTCGCCGCCTTCCACGGCCAGGACGCCTCCGCCCCGGTGGCGCTGCCCATGCCGACGGTGCGTCGCCCCCCGGTCCCGGCCGCCGGCCCGGGGCTGGCCACCAGTCCGGATCTGGCTGGCGCGGGCGCCCCGGGCAGGGGCCGCTGACGTGGCCCGCACACCCTCCTTCGTGCGCGCCCCGCGCCGGCTGCCGGCCCCGGAGCCGGTGGCGCTGACCACGCCCCAGCGGGCGGTGGTGCACATGGCGGCGTCCCTGCTGCTGGACTACCCGGACGAGGACCGCCTGGGGACGTCCCTGGCGGCGACCAGCGCGGCCCTGGCCGGCCCGCAGGCCCCGCCCGCGGCGGTGGCCACCCCTATCGAGGAGTTCGTGGCCACGGCCCGGGCCTGGGGGGCGCGGCGCCTGGCCGAGCACTACGTGGAGACCTTTGACCGGCGTCGGCGCTGCTGCCTGTACCTGACCTACTACACGGTGGGCGACACCCGCCACCGGGGGGCGGCGCTGCTGGCCTTCAAGCAGGCGCTGGCGGCCGCGGGCTACGAGATGGCGGCCGACGAGCTGCCCGACTACCTGCCGGTGGTCCTGGAGCTGAGCGCCCGCAGCGGCGACGAGGTGGCCGACGTGCTCCTGTCCTCCCACCGGGAGGGCATTGAGGTGCTGCGCGCCGCCCTGGTCGACGCCGGCTCCCCCTACGCGGGGCTGGTGGAGGCCGTCTCAGCGACCCTGCCCCGCATTGACGAGGCCACCGCCGAGCGCGTGCGCGCCCTGGTGGCCGCCGGGCCACCCACCGAGACGGTGGGCGTGACCGACACCCTGCCCTTCCCCAGCCTGCCGGTACACAACCCCCTGCCGACCCTGCCCCGCCCCGTCACCCTCCAGGAGGCCCGCTAATGAGCGCTCTCGAGCAGTCCGTCCTGTGGACCGCCCTGCCCTACGTCTCCCTCGTCCTGCTGGTGGTGGGGCTGGCCTGGCGCTGGCGCAACGACCAGTACGGGTGGACGAGCCGCTCCTCGCAGTGGCAGGAGTCGACCATCCTGCGCTGGGCCTCCCCCCTGTTCCACTTCGGGGTCCTGTTCGTGGCCGCCGGGCACGTCATGGGCCTGGCGGTGCCCAAGTCCCTCACCGAGGCCGCTGGCGTCCCCGAGCACGTCTACCACCTCATGGCCGTCATCCCCGGCTCCCTGGCCGGGCTCATGACCTTGGTGGGCCTGTCCGGCCTGCTCTACCGCCGCTTCGTGGTCAAGTCGGTGCGCCTGGCCACCACGCGCAACGACAAGGTCATGTACGTGCTGCTGACCGTCCCCATCTGCCTGGGGGCGTGGGCCACTATCTCCACCCAGCTGCTGGGCGGCCTGCACGGCGGATACGACTACCGCGAGACCATTAGCCCCTGGTTCCGCTCGATCTTCCTGCTCAGCCCCCGCCCCGAGCTCATGGCGGACGTGCCCCTGGCCTTCAAGCTGCACATTGTGGCCGGGTTCCTGCTGTTCGCCATCTGGCCCTTCACCCGCCTGGTCCACGCGGTCTCCGCGCCCGTGGGCTACGTGACCCGCCCCTACGTGGTCTACCGCTCCCGCGAGGGCGCCACCTCCACGGCGCGCACCCGGCGGGGGTGGGCACCGGTGCGCACCCAGGGCACCGGCAACCAGGGGGCCGACGACGTCGCCCCCTCACAGGGGGCCTGAGGGCCCGGGCTCAAGCTCCCACGCCGCCGCGGCGTACGGACGGCTCACGTCCCCCACCAGGACGCGGATTTTATCCGGATCCGTCAGTTACGATGGAGACGGCGCCGTCCGGCCTCGTGCACGCCAGCACGGCGGGGGGCGGAGCCCGGGGGGCCCGGCACCGGGGCGGGAGCCCACGGACCCGGCCTCGCAACCCTACTGAACCCGAAAGGATCCCCATGCGCCTCTCGCGACGCCTGGCTATGACCGCACTTTCCCTCCTCTCCGCCGCCTCGCTCGTCGCGTGCGGGGGAACCTCCTCGACCACGACCTCCTCCTCCGCCCCTGCCGAGGCCCCGTCCACCACCGCGGCAGCGGGCAAGCTCAGCGGTGAGATCACCGTGCTGGCCGCCGCCTCCCTCAAGGGTGTCTTCCAGGAGATCGGCGACCAGCTCAAGGCGGACAACCCCGACCTGACCATCAAGTTCGACTTCCAGGGATCCCAGGACCTGGTGACCTCCCTGGACCAGGGCAACAGCGCCGACGTGCTGGCCACCGCCAACAACTCCACCATGACCAAGGCCGTCGAGAAGCACCTGGTGGGCGAGCAGACCGAGTTCGCCACCAACGTCCTGACCCTCATCGTCCCCAAGGGCAACCCCAAGGGGATCACCGGCCTGGACTCCTCGCTGGACGGCGTCGACCTCGTCATCTGCGCCCCCGAGGTCCCCTGTGGCAAGGCCTCCCGCGAGCTGGCCGAGGCCAAGGGGGTCACCCTCAACCCGGTCTCCGAGGAGCAGAAGGTGACCGACGTGGTGGGCAAGGTCGAGTCCGGTGAGGCCGACGCCGGCCTGGTCTACGTCACCGACGCCACCACCGCCAAGGACAAGGTGGACAAGATCGACATCCCCGACAACACCGTGGTCAACCACTACCCGATCGCCCCCACGGCCAAGCCGGCCAACCCCGAGGGCGCCAAGGCCTTCATTGACGCCGTCACCGGCGAGACCGGCCAGAAGGTCCTGGCCAAGTACGGCTTCGGCGCCCCCACCGGCACCCCGGCCTCGGGCGCACCGGCGACCCCGGCCGCAGCGCCCACCTCCAAGGACCCCGAGGCCGGGTCCGCCCCCACCGGGACCAGCACGCCGTGAGGTCGGCGTACGCACCAGGAGGGTGCCGGCAGCAGCTGACGCCGTCGGCACCCTGCCCGTGGTGAACGGACGTACGGTCGTGGACCAGACGCCGTCCCCGGCCCGGCCCGCCCGACGCGGCCGGGCCGGGCGGGCGCGGGCCGCCCGCGCGCCCCTGCCCGTGCTCGTCGCCGTCCTGGCCGCCTGCGGGGGCTGCGCGATCGTGCTGCCCCTGGTGGGGCTGGGCACCCGTGTGGCCTGGGGCCAGCTGCCCCAGCTGCTCTCGACGCCGTCGGCGCAGGCGGCCCTGTGGCTGTCGGTACGCACCTGCCTGGCCTCCACGGCCGTCAGCGTGCTCCTGGGCGTGCCCCTGGCCCTGGCGCTGGCCAGGAGCTGGCCGGGGGTGAGGGTCGCCCGCGTCCTGGCGGTCCTGCCCATGACGCTGCCCCCGGTGGTGGCCGGTATCGCGCTGCTGTCCACCCTGGGGCGCAAGGGGGTCCTGGGGGCGCGGCTGGACGCCTGGGGCGTGGGTATCGCCTTCACCACCACCGCCGTGGTGGTGGCGCAGGTCTTCGTGTCCATGCCCTACCTGGTGGTGACCCTGGAGGCGGCCCTGCGCAGCCGTGACACCCGTGCCGAGACCACCGCCCGCACCCTGGGGGCGGGCCCGTGGCGGGTCCTGGTGCGCATTACCCTGCCGCTGGCGGCCCCGGCCCTGGCCCGCGGCACCGCCCTGGCCCTGGGGCGCAGCCTGGGGGAGTTCGGCGCCACCATCGCCTTCGCCGGCTCCAAGGAGGGCGTGACCCGCACCATGCCGCTGACCATCTACCTGGAGCGGGAGAGCGACACCTCCACCGCCCTGGCCCTGACTGTGGTACTCATTGTACTGTCCTTCATTATCGTCGGTGCCACTAACGTGCGTTGGGGCACTCTGGGTACACTGTGGCGCCCAGGGCATTATGACGCTGCCGGGCACGGGGACGCCGAGGACGAGGTACCGGCACCAGGGGCCCCTGACGCGCCCACCACCGGCGTGCACGCCACCTCCCCCGCCGTGCCTGACGGCCAGGGGCGGGGCAGGGACCTGGAGGTCTCCTTCCGCCTGGACTCGCGCGACGTCATGGTCTCCCTGTCCGTGCCGGCCGGGCGGACCGTGGCCCTCATCGGGCCCAACGGGTCGGGCAAGTCCACGGTCTGCTCGGTGGTGGCGGGCCTGCTGGACGCCGCGGGCGGGCGGGTGGCCCTGGGCGGGCGGGTGCTGGACGGCCCGGAGGGGTTCGTGCCCGCCGGACGCCGTGAAGTGGCCCTGCTCAGCCAGGACCCGGGGGTGTTCACCCACATGTCGGTCCTGGGCAATGTGGTCTTCGCCCTGCGCTGCCAGGGGGTGGGGCGCTCGGCCGCCCGGGTGCGGGCCCGCGCCGAGCTGGCCGCCGTGGGGGCGCTCCACCTGGCCTCCCGCTCCGGCGGGGCGCTCTCCGGGGGGCAGGCGGCCCGCGTGGCCCTGGCCCGGGCCCTGGCCACCGCCCCGCGCCTGCTGGTCCTGGACGAGCCCATGAGCGCCCTGGACGTCACCGCGCGCCAGGAGATGCGCCGCCTGGTGGCACGCCGCACCGCGCAGGAGGACCTGACCCTGCTGCTGGTGACCCACGACGTGCTGGACATGACCGCCCTGGCCGAGGACGTCGTCGTCCTGGAGGCGGGGCGCGTGGTGGAGCAAGGCGGTACGGCGCAGGTCCTGGCCTCACCGAGCTCCGACTTCGCCGCGCGCCTGACTGGGACCGCGGTCCTGGCCGGTGACCTGGCCGGGGACGGCGACGCCCCCGCCCTGGTCCTGCCCCGGGGGGTGACCCTCTACGGGCGCCCCTGGGAGGACGATATCGCCCCGGCCGGCCACGTCCCCCGGCCAGCGGTACCGGCCCCCACCAGCCCCGGTATCGCCCTAGTGCCGCCCGACGCCGTGGCCCTGTACCGTCAGGCGCCCCAGGGCTCCCCCCGGAACGTCCTGCCCGGCACGGTCACCGGGGTGGAGCGCTCTGGTGCCCTGGTGAGCGTGGACGTGGCCCTGGCCCCTGGCCAGGTCGTCCACGCCACCGTGACCGCGGGCGCGCTCGCCGAGATGGGGATAGCGCCGGGCCAGGAGCTGTGGTGCGTCATTAAGGCCGTCGCGGTGCGCGTCGTGCCCCGGCGCGCGGGGAGACGGCACGGCGAGCGGCACGGCACGGGCGCTGCCGGCACCGGCACTGTCGCCCAGGACGGCCGGGTAGGGTCGGGTCATGGCGCACAGAACGACACCACGCCGTCGGCCGGGCCGCCCGAACCGCATTGACCGGGAGACCATTGCCGACGCCGCCATCGAGCTCATTGCCGAGGCCGGTGTCGACGCCCTCACCTTCCAGGCCCTCGCGGCCCGCCTAGGGGTCAGGCACCCCGCGCTGTACCGTCACGTCAACGGCCGCCCCGACCTCCTGCGCGCCGTCGCGGACCGTTTTATGGAGACCACGAGGTGGCCCGATCCGGTGGGCAGCTGGCAGGACTACCTGCGTGCCGTCGCCTGCGCGATCGACACCGAGTGCGGCCGCTACCCGGGGATGATGGACCTGATCTACAACCAGGTGTGGCCCATGCCCGAGCGCCTCATCCTGGCCGCGATCGAGATGGCCGAGAATCTCGTCGCCCTCGGGTTCCCCCGGCAGCTCGCGCTCGTCGCCGCCGACATGGTGGCCGACTTCGCCGCGGACAGCCGTATCCGGCGCGACCGTATCGCCCGGCATGCCGGGCAGGACGGGTTCACCCGTCTCACGGACCCCGACGGCACCCATGACCCCGGGCTGCGCGCGGCGTTCCACGACCGCTTCTCGGCTGGCCCTAACGTGTGGTCGGACGACAAGCTCGAGATTATCCTCGCGGGGATTGAGGCCGAGCTCACGGCGTCCTCGGGGTGACCGCCGGGCGGGTGGCCCTACCGCGTGTCCCCCACGATCCGCCAGCCCGCCGAGCCCGTCTTGGCCCGCCAGAAAGCCTCGTAGCGTCCGCCCGCCCTCACCAGGGACTCGTGGTCGCCGTCCTCGACAATGGCCCCGTCGTCGAGGACGAGGATGCGGTCGGCGCCCGTGACGGTCTCGAGCCGGTGAGCGATCGCGATCACCGTGCGGCCCGTGGCCAGGGCGGCGAAGGCGTCCGCGAGGGCCGCCTCGGTCTCGGTGTCCACCGCGGCGGTGGCCTCGTCGAGCAGCACGACGGGCGCGTCCTTGAGCAGGGCGCGGGCAATGGAGACCCGCTGCCTCTCACCGCCGGAGAGCCGTGCGCCGCCCTCGCCGACCGGCGTGTCCAGCCCGTCCGGAAGACGGTCCACGACCTCCTGGAGGCGGGCGGCACAGATCGCCTGCGCGACCTCCTCGTCACTCGCCTCCGGGCGGCCCACGCGGACGTTGTCCAGGATGGAGCCCTCGAACAGGTAGACGTCCTGGAAGACCACCGCCACGCGCTCGATCACCTGCTCGGAGCCGAGCTGGCGGACGTCCACCCCGCCCAGGCGCACGCTGCCGCTGGTGGCGTCCCAGAACCTGGCGACCAGACGCAGGACGGTCGTCTTGCCCGACCCGCTGGGCCCCACCAGGGCGGTGAACGTCCCCGGCTCCAGCCGGAACGACACCCGGTGGAGGACGTCCCCCGCCCCGTAGCTGAAGCTGACCTCGTCGAGCTCCACCGACAGGCCGGTCCTGGCCACGGTGGCGGGGCTGGCCGGCTCGGGCAGCGTCGGCGTGTCCAGGAGGGCGCGGATGCGCTCGAGGCTGTCCCCGACGGTGCGCATGGCGGTGGTGTACTCCGAGAGGTCCGCGAGCGGGCCGACGAACCTGACGCAGACGACGAGCAGCCCGACGGTCGCCGGGACCTGGAGGCGGCCGCTCAGGGAGAGGCCGACCGCGGTGACCAGCAGGAGCACGAGCCAGAGCTGCACGGCGACCGTGCTGATAAGCACGCCGGGGATAGTGCGCCAGAAGATGCGCTCCGACGTCCGGTGGTGCCGGTTAAGGGACTCGTCCAGGGGCGGGTAGCTCCCGACGGTGCGCCCGGCCGACCGCAGGACGGGCTGGGCCAGCGCGAAGTCGACGACCTGCTCGTTGACCTCGGCGGTGCACCGGTCCAGGACGGCGTCCAGCCGCGCGGTCCGCTTGGGGGCGAGCCACCCGATGAGCGCGGCGACCGGGAGGAAGGCGGCGCCGGCCGCGGCGACGCGCCAGTCCCACCAGAGCAGGCCGACGACCACGGTCAGGGGGGTGAGGACCGCCGAGACGATCGGCTGCAGGAGGTGGGCCGTCACCGAGCCCGCGTCCTCGGCGCTCTTGCTGCTGAGCTGGGCCAGCTCCCCGGCGCGGGCGCGGTCGAACCAGCCCAGCGGCAGGACGGAGGCGTGGTCGCCAATGCGGTGCTGCAGGCTGTGCATGAGCCCCAGGCTGATGCCGTACCCGGTGCGCGCCTGGAGGAAGTACAGCAGCGCGCCCCCGGCCGCGGCCGCGGCCAGGGCTCCCGCCGCGGGCCACGCCGCGTGCACGTCGCCGCGTACGACGGCGTCCACGACCGGGATGAGCGCCAGGAAGGCGAGCCCCTGGGCGAGGGCGAAGGCGGTAACCAGCACGAGGAACGGCAGGAGGCGGACGCTCCCGCGGGCGACGTGCACGAGGTTGACGAGTGTGCGGGTCATGCTGCGTTCTCCTTGACGTGACCGGCCTGCCACAGCCTGCGGTAGGCCCCGGCCCGGGCGAGCAGCTCCGCGTGGGTGCCGACCTCGACGACCCTGCCCGCCTCCATGACCGCGATCTGGTCCGCGGCGGTGACCGACGTCAGCCGGTGGGCGATGACCAGCACGGTCCTGCCCTCGGCCGCGCGCGCGACCGCCGCCTGGAGACGGACCTCGTTCTCGGGGTCGGCGAAGGAGGTGGGCTCGTCGAGCACGAGGACGGGGGCGTCCTCGAGCAGGGCGCGGGCGATGGTGACGCGCTGCGCCTCCCCGCCGGAGAGCAGCGCATCGACCCCGACGACGGAGTCGTAGCCCCGGGGCAGGGCGGCGATACGGTCGTGGATGCCCGCGGCTGAAGCCGCGGCCACGACCTCCTCGT